>CAKNJS010000005.1 GCA_930986645.1 uncultured Lachnoclostridium sp. | reverse complement strand
CATGATTTAGGTATACATGGCATCTTTACTTTGTACTATTTTTATACTATCACTAGCTGCGCCTCTTGCGGACTTTCACCACAGACTGACGGCATGCCCGTCATACCGTAAAAGCACCCTGAGTAAATTTCAGGGTGCTTTCATCATATGGCAAACACTACTATTATCTTTTCCTTCTTTTAACAATTACAAAAACTGATGCGCCTATACTCAATACACAAAGAGCACTTAAGCAGATAACATTAGCAATACCTAAAGCATCTCCTGTTTGAGGAGTATCGTTTTTCTCTTTTACTGAAGGATTTTGAATATTTCATCCGGATTTATTGTGTCAACCGGAATACTTCCGTTTTCAAATAAGGTTCCCGCCGACTGGCTGCCGCTTATCCATGCCCAGTCACTTTCTCCTGCAGTAATTTCATAGGTGCCATTGCCTCCCAGCCCTGTAAATTTCCGGCTTGTCATATAAGCACGCTCGCCGTTTACATAAAAAGAGCGCAGCTTTCTGTCTCTTTTGTATTCCACGCTGTAAATGCCGTTTCCTTCATCAGTCCATTCACCCTCAACCACTTTGTCGCCGCTGATAATCGGATTTGCACCTTCTGCCGCCTCATAATAAATCGTACAATTTACATTTCCGGAATCTTCTGGTTCAAACACAAGCGTCTCATCCATATAGTAGAATCCGTCTCCTATCTAATCTAAAGCAATAACAGCACCTGAGTAACGCTTTATAACCATTCAGTGTTCCGAGAAATTATTATATTCAGCTTACAAATACATTGTCACAGTGCACATAGATTTTTGCGATCAATTTTTATCTTTTTTAACCATTATATTTATATTTTTTCTTTCATATTAGTATAATTATTATCATTCTATCAGATTTCATTATTTTACTATTGGTATATTTGCATAACAAAACCTATTATAATAATACTTTCCTTCGTCGCACCACAGATTAGTTATTAGATTAGAGTGCCCCCGCCGGGCACAAAAAAAACTGCCATATATGAATTCACATATACAGCAGTTTTTTATAATATTCAAAGATTCAAGTCAAAATGTTAATTTAGCACTTTATTTTTTAGATTCTTGTATTTACTGCCACAGCTCATCGCCTGCAGCCTCAGCCTGAGTCGCTCTTCTTGAATCAATTGCATTGAGCACATCATCTGATGTCATATCACCAATGAACATAGACACGATATCCTGTGTCAGCTCTGTCCACTGCGGATTCAGATACTTGATCGTATCCTGAAATACTGTTCCCTGCTTGTCAAAGGAATCTAAAAATTCCTCTGTAGAAGCACTGTAAGAAGGTGTCTGCCCCACGTCATACGGAAGATTCTCAATCTTGGACTCATTGTCTATCATATACTGTACGCTGTCAGCTGAAGTAATATAGTCAAGATACTGCTCTGCTTCTTCGATATGCTCTGATCCCGAATAAACAAACCTTGTAGGTCCTACCGGATGTACATTGAGTATATCATTATCCAGCAGAGGAACGAGGAACATTCCAAAATCATCCTCTGTATATGTTCCGCCTGAAGCGTCCACATATGTAGAAATCTGACCCGGTTTGTCCATTGTCATCGCGAACTCTCCGGTTCCCATATACATTGCTGTATCAGAATATGCATCTGACAGATAATTGTCTCCGAAATATCCAGACTGTGCCAGTTCATTCAACTGATCAAGAGCTTCCTTGAGTTCAGGTACATCAGCAAATTTAATTTCATTATTATTCAGCTGATCCACGATTCCCGGAACCAATTCTTCATATTTTCCGCCAATTGATGTGAACCACATTGTCTGGTGCCAGCCGTCACCGCACGGTTCATAAATCGGAGTTACTCCGTTATCCATAAGCTTTTGACATGCTGCCGTGAATTCGTCAAAGGATGTCGGCACTTCAATTTCGTTCTCTTCAAAGATTTTTTTATTGTAAATCATATAATAGTGTGTCGTTGTATCGAAATATGTAGCACCATATACTTTACCGTCTACTGATGTCTGCTCCTTCGCCGCCTCATCATAAGTTTCAACCCATGGCTGATCTGACAGATCCACTGCATTTTCCACTACATTATACTGCGATACAATATCAAAGCTTCCTGCCTGTCCGCCGAAGATGTCCGGTCCTTCACCGCTGTTCAGCTTTGTCATCAGCATATTGTAATACTGATCTGCCGGTACGATCTGATAATCTACTTTGATGCCTGTCTCTTCCTCGAACTGTTTTCCAAGTTCCATCTCGGCATCGTAGACCCAGTCCTGACTTGCCATCAGAGTAATAGTCGTCCCACTGCTGTCTCCGCTGTCACCCTTGTCACTATTGCCTGATCCGCCGCATCCGACAAATCCCGTCATGGTAATTGCGCAACACAACAGCACTGAAACTATTCATTTTTTCATTCTTTTTACCTCCCGTTTATTTGATGTCTTAATATTATCAGTGTTTTTTCACATATAACATGTATATATTTTTGTTGTTTTTGTCATTTTTTAACTGTATTATTTCTAGCATATATCCGATTTTGTCTTGTGTCAGCATCCCGCATTAAAACAGAATACGGGGAGTTACCGGATATGTAACTCCCCGTATTCTGTCATCTTTATATCTAATATTTATTTCTGTCCCATCAGGTAATCCACAAACTGCTGTGCCGTCCTGCCCGACAGGCCTCCATGGGAGAGTTCCCATTTATTTGCCTCCAGCAGCAGCTGTTCCTCAGGCATATCAATACCTCCGCGCTGTGCCAGCGTGCGGACGATCTCCCGAAATTCTTTCTTATTCGGCGAGCCGAAATAGATCGTCACGCCGAAGCGCGCCACAAGTGACAGTTTTTCCTGTACCGTATCATTTGTATGGAGCTCTTCATCGCGGTCGGCTTTGTCTTTGAACGTCTCTCTGATCAGATGTCTGCGGTTCGAAGTCGCATAGATCAGCACATTGTCCGGCTTTCTTTCAAGCCCGCCCTCGATTACTGCTTTCAGATATTTATACTCGATCTCAAATTCTTCAAAAGAGAGATCATCCATATAGATAATAAATTTATAATTGCGGTTCTTTACCTGAGCGATCACATCATTTAAATCTTTAAACTGATGTTTATACACTTCGATCATACGAAGTCCCTGATCATAATACTGGTTCAAAACCGCCTTGATGGAAGAAGACTTTCCTGTTCCCGCATCACCAAAGAGCAGGCAGTTGTTTGCCCTGCGTCCCATTACAAAAGCCTCGGTGTTGTCGATCAGTTTCTTCTTTGCGATCTCATATCCCACCAGATCATCCAGATGGACATGGGCAATGTTTGTGATCGGCGCGATCTCCATGTCGCCCCCTTCCGGATGTTCAATGCGGAACGCCTTGTGGAGTCCCAGCTTTCCGACTCCGAATTCCTTATAAAACTGAGTCATCTTCTGTTTGAAATCTTCCACATCTGCAGCCTCTCCGAGCGCTTTTGCCAGAGTACATATTCTATCTCTCACTCTTCGGTTGAAAATCTTTCCTGTCCTGCTTCCGTTCTTATAATCCATGAGCACCTGAATGCATCCTGCCCCGAGATCCTGTTCAAGTCCGCTGAAGTCATAATCGAACAGTTCCTTGAAAATGCTGAAATCATGGAGTGCTATTTCATTGATGCTGCCCTCGATCTCCCCGACGATCTCACAGGAAGTGCTGTAGGCGTTCTCATCATTTACAAGAAGAAACGTCAGGTAAGTATGCCAGAGATTTCCCTCGAATCCATGGCTCACCGAAAGTTCCAGAAGTGCATTGACACATTCAAAAAGAAGACTTCTCAGATCTTCCGTATTATAGTATTCGCTGCCGTGATTTTCCATAAGAAATGTCATATCCTGCAAGATATCACCGTAGTCCATATTTTTATAAAGCATCAGTTCGTTTGTACGCATTTTTTCCTCCTGTATGTGGTCTCTAATAATTGCCGAGAATTCTGAGATTCTGAGATTCTTCTCTGAGTCCTCTGACTGCATTTTTTACCGCAGGTTCTTCCAGATTCCCTTCAAAATCTACAAAGAAACAATACTCCCACGGCCTTCCCTTGATCGGACGTGATTCAATCTTTGTCATATTCAGATCATTATAAATAAAATGAGACAATATGCCGTAAAGCGATCCGCTCTGATGAGGCAGTTCAAACCGGATGCTGATCTTGGACGCATTCTTTAAAAATACTTTCTGATTTGTCACAACTATAAAACGGGTAGAATTATCCGCATCGTCATTTATTTCATCCACCAGAACGGACAATCCGTGTACCTTTGCCGCATAAGAACTGCAGACCGCCGCCTGAGAAATATCATTTTCTTCGAGCACTTTTTTTGCGGCAATTGCCGTATTCACCACACTGATCTTCTGCCAGTCGGCGTGCTCGTCAAGGAAACGGCTTGTCTGCATCAGCGCCTCGGTCTTCGAATACACTCTTTTTATATCGCTCAGCTTCGTTCCCGGAAGCCCCGCAAGAGTATGAACAACGGGAAGTATCGTCTCTGCCACGATATAGTTTTCAAACTCATCGAGAAGATCATACATTTCAATCACAGGACCGGCAGTGGAATTTTCAATCGGAAGAACCGCATAGTCCGCCGCTCCTTCTTCAATTGCCTCCATCGCTTCCCTGAACGTTCTTACGTGGAAGCTGTTCACATCTTCTCCGAAAAACTGATACATCGCCGCCTGACTGTATGCCCCTTCCGTTCCCTGAAATACAACACGGGCATTCTTTTTATCCAGATCATCAATGCGGATAAAGGGAAGCCGTCCCAGCGCTCCCGCTTCTACAAGCTGCTGATACTGCAGTTTACGGCTCATAGACATAAGCTGCTGGTACAGTTCCTGTATTCCTTTCTTATTAAAATCGCCGGATACCTTTGACGCTACATCTGCAAGTTTTTCTTTTTCTCTCTGTCTGTCAAACACTTTGCGGCCCGCTTTTACTTTATATTCACCGACCTCACCGCAGACTTTCATTCTCTGCTCATAAAGTGCTGCGATCTGATCGTCAATTGAATCCAGTTTCTTCCTCAGTACTTCCAGTGACTCCATTTTGCTGCTCCTTTCGATTTAATGCACTAAACCAGTATAGTACATTTCTCTGATAAAATCTACTTTGGAGTTGAAAAACACTCCAATTTAGTATATGATTATGTGGAGAATTTAGGGAGGTACACAAATGAACGTTACTGAATGTTTAAAAACCCGAAGAAGTATCAGAAGATACAAAGCGGAGCCCGTTGACCATTCTGTTATTGATTCTATTGTTTCTCTGGCATCTTATTCCCCTTCATGGAAGAATACTCAGATCACCCGCTATATCGCAATTGAAGACTCTTCTCTTCTTGCTGAGATCGCGGACAAGTATACCCCGGAATACAATTCAAACATTATACGTCAGGCACCTATGCTGATGGCTGTCACTTTCAAAAAAGGACGCTGCGGCTATGAGCGCGACGGATCCTTTACGACCAAAAAAGGAGACCGCTGGCAGATGTTTGATGTTGGTGCTGCCTGCCAGAGTTTCTGTCTTGCGGCATGGGATCATGGTCTTGGCACCGTGATCATGGGCGTGTTCGATGAGGACGGTATCAGCAGCCTGCTCGCTCTTCCCGACGATCAGGAACTTGCTGCTCTGATCGCTGTCGGCCATCCGGATATCAGTCCAGATGCACCGAAGAGGAAAACTGTTGAAGAACTGCTTCAGTACAGATAGACTGCAGGCAGTCCCATACATTTGTTAAAGACACTTTTACATAATATTTAAGGAGGACACTTATGAGACATTTGATGAGTCCGCTGGATCTTACAGTGGAAGAACTTGACCAGCTTCTTGACCTTGCACAGGATATCGAAGCGAACCCGAAAAAATACGCACACGCATGCGAGGGCAAAAAACTTGCCACATTATTCTATGAGCCGAGTACAAGAACCCGTTTAAGCCATGAAGCAGCAATGCTGAACCTTGGCGGAAGCGTACTTGGATTCTCATCCGCTGACTCCAGCTCTGCTTCAAAAGGCGAGAGTGTTTCCGATACAATCCGCACAGTTTCCTGTTATGCAGATATCTGTGCCATGAGACATCCGAAAGAAGGTGCACCGATGGTAGCCTGCCAGCACTCTTCCATCCCGGTTATCAACGCCGGTGACGGCGGACATCAGCATCCGACCCAGACACTGACGGATCTTCTTACAATCCGCAATGTCAAAGGCAGACTGAACAACCTGACCATCGGTCTGTGCGGCGACCTGAAATTCGGACGTACGGTCCACTCACTGATCAATGCCTTGGTAAGATATGAAAACATCCGTTTCGTCCTGATCTCTCCGGAAGAGTTAAGACTTCCGGAATACATCCGTCACGATGTACTTGACCGCAACAATATTGAGTACAAAGAAGAGGTCCGTCTGGAGGATGCAATGCCTGAGCTTGACATTCTCTATATGACACGTGTTCAGAAAGAACGTTTCTTCAATGAAGAAGACTATGTCCGCATGAAAGACTTCTACATTCTCGACAAAGAGAAAATGAAACTTGCTCCAAAAGATATGTATGTGCTTCATCCTCTTCCGAGAGTAAACGAAATCTCCGTCGATGTGGATGATGATCCGCGTGCGGCATATTTCCGTCAGGTACAATACGGAGTATATGTCCGTATGGCGCTGATTCTGACACTGCTTGATATCCACGTTGATTAAAGGCATCACATGGACTTAGAACAAATATAAAACTGTGAATTAGAACATAATGTATTGATTATACGGAAGAAATTCCAGAATAACAGAAAGGAAACAAACATGGTAAAAAATACACTGAATGTAGGAAGTATCTCTGAAGGCTTTGTTCTCGACCACATCGAAGCTGGCAGAAGTATGGATATCTACAAATACCTTCACCTCGATGAACTGGACTGCTGTGTCGCAATCATCAAGAATGCGAAGAGCAATAAAATGGGCAAAAAAGATATCATCAAGATCGAATGCCCGATCGATTTCATGGATCTTGATATTCTCGGATTCATCGATCACAACATTACGATCAATATTATAGAAAACGAAAAGATCGTAGAGAAGAAACAGCTCAAACTCCCCAAGGAGATCCGCAATGTGATCCGCTGTAAGAATCCGAGATGCATCACATCCATCGAGCAGGGACTGGATCACGTATTTGTTCTTACGGATGAGGAAAATCAGATCTACCGCTGTAAATACTGCGAAGAGAAATACCGCAGGAGAAGATAAATTTCGTTTTTTGAGGAAAGATTGATTCCGGCTCCGGTTATGGAGATGAGACTTTCCGCACTGGGAAAGAAAGAAGCCGGGAGACAGGTATTGCGTTGCGGCCCGAACGCGGGTGCGGGCAGTACCTGCCTCCCGGCTTGTACTTTATCAGTTCGAAAAATCGGAATTATTTTAACATTCCTCTGCAATCTTATAGATAAGCCTCTCTGTATCTTCCCATCCCAAACACGGATCTGTGATCGACTTTCCGTATACCCTGTTCTCATCGATCTTCTGACATCCTTCCTCGAGATAGCTTTCGATCATAACTCCTTTGACCAGTTTTTTGAGGTCCGGATTGTAGTTTCTGCTGTGAAGGACTTCACTTACAATGCGGATCTGTTCGCGGAACTGCTTGTTGGAGTTTGAGTGATTTGCATCCACTATAGCCGCCGGATTTTTTAGATCTCTCTGCCGGTATGCATCAAGGAGACGCACCAGATCTTCGTAATGATAATTCGGGATACAGGTACCGTATTTATCTACTCCGCCTCTCAGGATCACATGGGCCAGATCATTTCCGTTTGTTGTCACATCCATGCCGCGGTAGATGAACGTATGAGAACTCTGGGCAGCCACAACGGAGTTGAGCATCACAGAAAAATCACCGCTGGTTGGATTTTTCATCCCCACCGGTATATCCATGCCGCTTGCAGTCAAACGATGCTGCTGATTCTCCACAGATCTCGCGCCCACTGCCTCATAGGATAAGATATCATCCAGATAACTTCTGTTCTCCGGATAGAGCATTTCATCCGCCGCTGTCAGTCCGCTTTCCTCTATAGCGCGTGTATGCATCTTACGGATAGCAATAATTCCGGCGAGCAGATCCGGCGCCTGATCAGGTTCCGGCTGATGGAGCATTCCCTTGTACCCCTCTCCCGTTGTCCGCGGTTTATTTGTATAGATTCTCGGGATGATCATCAGTCTGCTGCAGACTTTCTCATTTATACGGGCCAGACGGTTAACATATTCACATACAGAATCTTCATTGTCCGCTGAGCACGGTCCCACGATTACAACGAATTTATCCGATCTTCCTGTGAATATATCTCTAATCTCCCTGTCTCTTTTTTCTTTGATTTTTACGATAGTTTCCGAAAGCGGATACTCTGCTTTCAGATCCGCCGGCAGCGGCAGCTGTGCATTTATTTTCATTCCCATATCCGTATTTTCTCCTGTCTATAATAAATTCGCCGCAGGACAGTCTGCCGGTTGTATCCTCCTGCAGTTGTTCCTGCGGCTCTTTGTCATAAAATTGTTTCTAACAGCTTCGCGCTGCATATTTTCGCAAAATGCCAAGCAAGACGATAAGCCGGGTTATGTCGTCGGACGATCATCTGTCTAGGCACAGCGTTGCCGCTGTGCTCAAGCGACCTACCTGAAACGTGACGGGCCGCCACATAGTTTCTATCCGGTCTTGCTTCGGATGGGGTTTACATGTGCCCCTGCTGTTACCAGCAGGGCGGTAGTCTCTTACACTGCCTTTCCACCCTTACCGGGAAAAATTCCCGGCGGTTTATTTCTGTTGCACTGGCCTTGGAGTCGCCTCCACCGGACGTTATCCGGCATCCTGCCCTGTGAAGCCCGGACTTTCCTCGTCTGCTGCCTTTCGGCATCCGCAGCCGCGATCGCCTGTCTTACTTGACACAGTTACTGATTATACTATTTTCAGACGCCTTCGTCAACAATGAGATCCTCTCCATCTGCTGCTGTCGTGGCAAGCTCGTCACATCGCTCATTCTGAGGGTGCCCGTCATGTCCTTTGACCCAGTGGAATGTAACACTGTGCGGTTCCTTTGCGGTAAGCAGACGCTTCCACAGATCCACATTTTTGACTGGTTCATTTTTTCCTCTCTTCCAGCCCTTTTTGAGCCATCCATCAACCCAGCACTGATTAAATGCGTTCACTACGTACTGGGAATCCGAATAAATCTCCACTGTACAGGGACGATTCAGAGCTTCCAGACCCGCTATCACCGCCATCAGCTCCATGCGGTTATTCGTTGTACGCACATACCCCTGTGACAGTTCTTTAAGGTGAAGTTCACCTTTTGTATCTACATATTCCAGTACACAGCCATAGCCTCCCGGGCCGTCCGGATTTCCTCTTGCTGCTCCGTCTGTATATATTTTTACAAGCATTCTTCTCTCCTCTTTTATCATTAATTATCTTTATAGGTCGAGCACAAAAGTCTGTCCCGTGCGCTCTATTTTCATAATTCTGTCCTTATATTCCTCTGTACATTTTTCCAGCATAAGGCGGTCAAATATCTTATAATTCCCCCAGAAATGCATAGGAAATACATATTTTGTATTTGTACGTTTCATAAAACAGTCAATTCCCCAGCAGTACTGCTCTCCCAGCCTCGGATCAACCGGTACAAACGCCGCATCGATCTTCTCATTCTGAAGCTTGTTGATCTCTGACTGGTATGTCCTTCTCATCATTTTATTGTAAACCTCTGGCTCATCTTCCCAGTGCCACCAGTTCAGATCTCCCGCATGATAAATTGTTCTGTTTCCGCATCGGACTAAATAGGCCACTCCCTCATCAGTCGAACGCAGTGTTTTTATCTTCATGCCGAATACTTCTAACTCCTCGTTCGGAGCAGCGGATACAATATCCGGCAATTTACTGCCGCAAGACACATTTTCCGCTTCGCTGCACGCTCCATTCTCTTTTGCCTCTCCCGTACGGGGGAGATATGGCTCCGGTTCGATATCTGATGAAAGAATGAAACGGATTTCCGGGAATATCTCTCTCAGTCTGAATATCTCTCCGGAAAAATGATCATAATGAGCATGGCTCACAAACACCGCCATTTTCTTTTCCCTGTTCCACTGCGGCAGGGTCCCCTTATAATAATCAAACAGACAATATATTGTCTCTGTCTCCACTAGAAAGCCGCTGTGTTCAAGATAAGTTATTTTTATCATTCGCTCTGTTCCATACTCCCTATAAATTGATATTATCTACTACCTGCACAACCTCAGGAAGAATGTATTCCATATCTTCCTTCGCTGTCTTTGCGCTCTCAGGCAGATTGATCATAAGTGTTTTTCTGCGTATTCCCGCAGCCATAGATTCCAGCATCGCTTTCTTGGAATATCTCAGATTGTACGTCCTGAGTGCTTCCGGAATTCCCGGTATAAGACGTTCTGCCGCATCAGCCAGCGCTGCTGCCGCACAGTCGTCCTCCTGATATCCGACAGCCCCCGTTGTAAGGATCAGCTCCACCGATCCGGAATCTGCCAGCTGTGAAAGCACTGAAGCAACTACTTCCTTCTCCTGAGGAAGGATTCCTGCTGCCTTTACTTCAAATCCCGCCTGTTCCAGCAGCCGTTTCAGCGCAGCCGCTGACGCGCTCTCTGCCTTTGCCTTATATGCGCCTGTATCTATTGCAAAAATTGCTGCTCTCATCATATGTACCCCTTTCTTAACAATCAGGCTGTTATCTGTCTCCCGTATATACAATCTCCCCTATTATTCTCCGAGAATTCTCTCCGCAATCCGGTTTGCATTCTCGTAGATGTTTTCTTTTGTATCCCCGATATGGAAAGTGCCGTCCTGATACAGTACCCTGCCATTGACCATCGTCATTTTCACATTCTGCTTGCTGGCACTGTATACGATATTCTTTTCAATATTGTGAAGCGGCTGCATATTCGGCTGAGTCAGATCGATCAGAATCAGATCCGCTTTTTTACCGGGTGCAATACAGTCACAATCTGTCAGTCCCATAGCGTGTGCACCGTTTGTCACAGCCATCTGCAGTACATCCGCTGCCGGAACAGCTTCCGGATCGTCGCAGTATACTTTCTGGAGACCGGTAACAAGGAACATCTCCCTGAACATATCCAGACAGTTGTTGCTGGCCGGTCCATCCGTTCCGATCGCTGCCGGAATACCCATATCAAGGTAACGTTTTACCGGTGCAATACCGCTAGCAAGCTTCAGATTGGATGCAGGATTGGTAACCACATACATTCCGCGTTTCTTCATAATATCAAAATCAGCCTCGTCCATGTGCACTCCGTGGAATAAAACACCGCCATGCCGGAAAAGCCCCAGCGAATCCATATATGCCACAGGTGTCATGCCGGAACGCTCTCTGCACTCTTCCACTTCTTTCTTTGTCTCAGAGCAATGCACACACACCGGTGTCTGATACTTGTCCGCAATTTCAGCAAGCTGCTCCATCAGTTCACGGCTTGTCGTATATTCTGCATGGAATCCCATCCTGTAAGATATCAGACTGTCCCTGTCTTTGTTATATTTCAGATAATCATTCTCCACATCCTGTACCGTTCCGCCGAAATCGTTAATATCCCCGCACAGGACCATACGGAATCCCATTTCCTGTGAAGCTCTCGCGGTTTCGTGCTTCAGCTTGTACATGTCAAACGAAGAAGTGATTCCGCTTGTCAGATACTCCATAACAGCCAGCTTTGTAAGCCAGTAAATATCATCTTCTGTCAGTTTGGCTTCCGCCGGAAATACTTTGTCAAACAGCCATTCCTGCAGCTTCATATCATCTGCATAGGACCTAAGAAATGTCATCGGAGAATGGGTATGGGCGTCTTTAAATCCCGGCATGATCAGATTGCCCTCTGCATTGATCTCATGATCCCAGATTCCTTTATTGATATCGTCTCTGTTTTCCTCTTCTCCATATGGCTTTACGCAGGAAATCTGTCCGTCCTCAATCTGCACCTCGCCTTTAAATATTTCTCTTCCCTTTTCCATCGTCAGGATTCTCGCATTATAAATTCTTGTTCTCATCATCTGCTCCTTATCTGCTTACATCTTCTCAATACTCTTTGTTACCAGACGTTCGAATTCTCCTGCCCGCTGGTCTGCCACAGACTGCACGTCCAGATGGCTGAGCTCCTCTTCCGAAATTCCGCTTGCCATATTTGAAATACAGGAGATGCCGCACACTCGGATACCTGCATGACGTGCTGCAATTGCCTCACAGGCCGTACTCATCCCCACTGCGTCAGCTCCGAGCACAGAATACATACGTATCTCCGCCGGGCTCTCAAAGTTCGGTCCTGTTGTCTGCAGATAGACGCCTTTCTGAAGGGATATATTCTCTTCCCGGGCAGTCCTTTGGATAAGGTCCATAAGTTTCTCATCATAAATATGTGTCATATCCGGGAACCGTTCGCCCAGTTCGGAAACATTTTCTCCGATCAGGGGAGACGGCGCAAAACTTGAGATCTGATCTGTAATCATCATAAAATCTCCCACATGGAAACTGCGGTTAATACCGCCCGCTGCATTTGTCAGAAAAAGAATCTCTATCCCCATCCGTTTCATCAGCCTTGTCGGAAGCACTACGTCCTCCATCGAATACCCTTCATAGTAATGTACACGGCCTTTCATAACGACTGCCGGGACATTCCCGATATATCCGAGAAGGAACTTTCCGTCGTGACCCTGTACAGTAGATACCGGGAATCCCGGAATATCTCCGTAGGGAATTTCTTTTTCCACCTGCATATTTTTTGCATATCCTCCCAGTCCGGATCCGAGAATCAGCCCGACTCTGGGAACAAAATCAGTCAGCGACTGATAATATCTATAACATACTTCCAGCTTTTCAAATTGTCTGCTCATGTCATTCCTCCTGTCACACCTGTCAGTTTATGCTCCAACTGGTATTATAATATCATGAACCAGACGGTTCAACCCCTGATTTCCGCGGGCCACCTACTCAAGCATTCCCTTGACACTCTTTTTCCGATCCGATCTGTACAAGTTGCTGTTTGCAAATGCTTTTGCCCTTGCATGCAGCAGTATCTTTCTTCCATCCGCGTTCCGGGTATATACAAGCCGGAATCTTCCGATATAAGGAATCAGCTCCCCGCGGAATATCTCCGCCTTCTCTCTGCTTCCCGCGAAAAGATCCGGGACACAGAAATACTCTTTCGCCTGCTGCGCATTTCCTCCATAGCAGAGCAGATAACGCTGATTATCAACCGGCGCAAGCATCTGTGCCAAGGCATCTGAATATACATTTTTCTCCCGGTCTGTCCCTCCGCTGAGCCATGCGCAGAACCATATCCCGTCCTCTTCCTCCGATACCGCTCTGCACTCGGAAGCAATCTCTCCGGTTTTCTTCAGCGCGGCAAGTATTCCTCTGCTGATTCCGCGGAAACGCCGCATTGGTGTAAGCTGCCGGATAACCTTCCCTCCGAACACAATGCTGACAAGAACAAAAACCGCCGTAATACAGAGAAACGGCAAATATGCCGTCCCATCTGCACGGGTAATCAGAAAATATATGATATTCAGGACTTCGGCCAGAGCAGCAGTAATCTGCACTCCCAGAGCATGTACAAACACTGTCCCCGGCCGGAATTTTCTCCGGTCGGTCCGGACTTCATCCGTTACCTCTATACTCCTGTCCCCATACAATGCGTTTTTCCACTGTTCTGCCACAAGACCGCGGTCAGCGCTTCTCCGGGCCGTATCCTCATTCATCTCCATGATATGTCTCCGGTCAAAGGGTCCTTTTACAGTCTGCAGACGCTGCAGGCCGTTTTCAATCACTGTCCCGTCATAACTCACTCCCAGAACTCCGTTCATTCTTCTCTCCAGTGTACGGAAGTCCTCTGACAGTTCCGGCTCTTTGACGCCCATACGCCTCTTTTCCCTATCTTCCTGAGGGACTGACAAGCACACAAGATGCCAGATATTGCTTACTTTTTCCGGTTCCCAAGGGCAGATCCTTATCGCTCTGCCCCTCATCTGATTGCCCAGTACATACGATCCGACTGTGCTTGCCAGAACTAGAGAATTGATCCCCGGAGAATCCCATCCCTCTCCGAGGAGAGATCTGGTTCCAACCAGAATCTGAATATATCCCCTTTCAAAGATTCGTGTAACCGCTCCGGTATAAAGGGCGAGTCTGCCTTTGACCTGTACTTCCGTATATCCGATTTTCCTGCCTTCACTGTCCGTAAATTCCCGGAATCGCGGAAGAAACGTTTCCGGATCTATTCTCCTTATCTCCTCTGCAAAAGCCTCTGCTGCCGTATCAGGCAGAATAATCGCGCTCCCGCACAGCACGCCCAGTTTCCATCCTGCTCCGCGTCTTCTCAGTATCTCAAACACGGGGATCACGCCCATCGGGCCGGGGTCCTTCTCCGGATGCCCGACAGCGCTTTTATATTCACTCCGGATATAATCGGTCAGGATCAGCATTCTGAGTTTCCCGCCCATGGCTGTATGCTCACATGACGCTATCTTCAAAACACTGTCCAGCTTTCCGCTGCTGTTGACGAGCATCTTCTCGATTCTGTCATTCATAAGAAAGCAGACCTTGTTTCTTTCCGTCAGTCCTGCCTCTTTCAGCTGCTTTTGCAGTGCATCCCTGTATCCTTTCTCCGTTTGGAAACTCTCCGCATCATCATAGAGAAACCCCTGAAGAAAATATTCCATCCATTTTTCCGATATAGGCGGCATTTCACTGACTCCCAGTACTTCTGTCCATTGTCTGGA
Source organism: uncultured Lachnoclostridium sp. (assembly GCA_930986645.1). GTDB lineage: Bacteria > Bacillota > Clostridia > Lachnospirales > Lachnospiraceae > Mediterraneibacter. The sequence goes on along the minus strand of CAKNJS010000005.1, from coordinate 92,794 downwards.
AAAAGGAATCCCCTTTGCCTGACAATATGTGAGAAGTCCTGATAGATATCCCGGGTTTTCCAGCATCCTGTCAAAATATCCGCTGTAATCTTTGAGTGCAGGATGGGTTTTTGCAGCCGCTTTCAGACTTTCATCCGCCATCAGGAACTCGAACATATCAGATGCATTCTGCCTGAAATCCGCGATCTGTCTTTCCTCCTCTCCGGACGGACAGTTAAACCACACATAATCCTGATGGGGACAAAGGCTTCTTTCTTTTACCAGTTCCGGCACAGTAATCTCGGCATCGACCGGACCGCACATCTTTATATACCGCTCCCACTGCGATGCAGCCGAATCATAGGGCGGAGTAGCCGTAAGAGCAATTACTGTCATATTTCCGGTCATTTCCATAAACTTTTCCAATGCTTTCCACCACTCATTTTTCAGGTGGTGGCATTCATCCAGACAGACCGTGCCGATTCCTGACTGTTTTACCAGCTTCAAAAGCTGAAAACCAGCGAAATCAACTTCTTCCTTTGTTTCTCCGGCCCCGGACTCTTCAATATTTTTTTCTCCGGCCATTGCACTGTATAGAGTCTGGTATGTGATTGAAGTAATCAACCCCGGATGTCTGATATCTGACGAAAGGATATATCCTTGAACACTGTTTTCACTTTTTTCTGCTTCTTGGGTAAAGAATGAACTCCGGATGCGCTCCAGCCACTGCTGGCGTATTATGATCCGGGGTGAAAGGATCAGACACGGCTTTCCCGCACGCCGGATCAGCTCGATTCCAAGCGTTGTCTTGCCTGCTCCCGGAGCCGCCGCAATATGGATTTTCCCGTCATCCATATAACGCTCTGATTCTCTTAATACTCTTTCCTGATAACTCCTCCACTGCCCCTTGAAAGAAAGCAGTCCATCATATAGATTCTTCATATTTAGCCGGTCACTTCCTCAGATTCTTCTCTGATATAGAAATATCACAGTAAGTCCATTATACCTTCTGGAAGATATATTGTCGAGACTGATAGGATCTCTGATTCTGCATCATATAATGATACACACCAGACCGCCGTTCGTATCGTTTACGATTTTCTGCATAGAGTCCTGAAGTTTCATCTGACTTTCGTCTCCTATCATGGCAATCTTGTTTTTCATGCCGTCCATGACAAGTTCTTCCACTGTCTTTCCAAAGATATTTGTATTCCAGACGCCCCCGGGTGTCCCGCTCTCTTTTTTAATATACTCTGCCAGATCTTCCGCCTGTTTCTCGCTTCCCACAATGGGTGCGATCTCTGTTTCAATATTTGCACGTATCATATGGATAGAAGGCGCTTCGGAACGTATCTTTACCCCGAATTTGCTTCCCTGTTTAATTATGACGGGTTCCTCCAGTTTAATGTCTTCTTTGGCGGGAGTAACCACACCGTATCCTTTCAGTTTTACATTGGTAAAGGCCTCTTTCAGACTGCTCAGTTCTTCTCTCATGGATGAAAGTTCTTTCACTGTTGAAATCAGTTCGTATTCGCCATGTATTTCCGTACCGGTGAGCTCACTCAGCACTTCATAGTAATAGGACTGCTCATATCCGACCTGTATCCTGACCTTTCCGGTATCCATCTCAATCTGCTCCACTTTCATGCTGCGGATAAATTCGCTCTCCGTCTGCAGTTCCTTTGCCGCGATGCTTCTGACATCTTCAAGTTCGTTCATGACCGAACGGACCTGTTCCAGAAGGTCTTTCTTGATCCGGTGTTCCCGGGAAAGCATTTCCACCCACTTTGGAATATAAAATTCTACTTCCGTGATAGGAAATTCATAGAGGACCTGGCGCATGATCTCATTGATGTCTTCCGGCTTCATCTGTTCACAGTTTACAGGAACAACTGCTGCCCCGTATTTCTTCTCCAGTTCTCCGCCAAGTTCTTTTACCTCTTCTGAATACGGCTTTTTACAGTTCAGCAGTATCACAAATGGCTTTCCGATATTTTTCAGCTCCCTGACTGTCTTCTCTTCTGCCTCTATGTAATTCTCCCTTGGAAGGTCTGTTACACTCCCATCCGTAGTCACGACGAATCCGATGGTTGCATGATCATGAATCACTTTCTGTGTACCAATGGCAGCAGCTTTTGTAAACGGAATCTCATATTCAAACCACGGAGTCTTCACCTGACGTTCCGTATCATTTTCAATATGTCCGGAAGCTCCTTCCACCATGAAACCTACACAGTCTATCAGGCGGATCTTCACTTCAACATCATCGGATATTTTTACTGAGGCAGCTTCCTTTGGAACGAATTTAGGTTCCGTCGTCATGATCGTAGTTCCTGATGCAGACTGGGGAAGTTCGTCCTTTGTCCGCTCTTTTGCATTCTCATCCGTCATATTCGGAAGCACGAGAAGATCCATAAACCTTTTGATAAATGTGGATTTGCCTGTCCGAACCGGGCCGACAACTCCGATGTATATTTCTCCGTTCGTACGTGCTTTCATGTCCCTGTATACCTGAAATGAATCCATAATAATACCCCCTTATTCTGCTGATACAATGTATGCTCAGAATTCAGGGGGTATGACACATATTTATTCATCCCATGTAAGGGAGCGGTTCTCGCTGCGGGACTCTCTCAGCATCAGGTCATTCACCGCTTCCGCAGGAGATTTTCCTTCAAAAAGAACTGCGTTTACCTCATCTACAATCGGCATCGGCACGTCATATTTCTTTGCGAGCTTTTCAGCTGCTTTGGCGGAATAAACACCTTCTACCACCATCTTGACTTCATCCATTGCCTCCTGCATGGACATGCCTTTCCCGATCAGGTAACCTGCTTTTCTGTTGCGGCTGTGCACACTGGCACATGTAACGATCAGATCGCCGATTCCCGTCAGGCCGGTAAATGTCTCGATTTTGCCGCCCATCTTCACCCCGAGGCGCGCGATTTCGGCAATTCCTCTTGTGATCAGAGCCGCTTTCGTATTGTCGCCGTAGCCGAGTCCGTCCGCAATTCCCGCTGCAAGGGCAATTACATTCTTAAGCGATCCTCCAAGCTCGATTCCGAGAATATCCGGACTTGTATAGACGCGGAACACCGGACTGATAAACATAGACTGCAGATACTCCGCCGTCTTTTTCGTCTTCGCTCCCACCACACATGTCGTAGGAAGTCTGCGTCCTACTTCCTCGGCATGGCTCGGACCGGAGAGGACGGCTACATCAGCCTGAGGGATCTCCTGCTCGATCTGACGGGAAAGTGTCAGCAGCGTGGATTCTTCGATTCCCTTTGCAACGTCCACGATAATCTGTCCCTCCGCCACATATGGAGCCATTTTCTTTGCAGTACTTCTTGTAAACGGAGACGGAACTGCGAGAACTAGGAAATCCTTTCCCTTAACTGCCGTCTCAAGATCACCCGTGATGATCATATCATCCGGAAGTTTTACACCGGGAAGCTTCAGCTCATGTTCCCTCTTTTCATTTAACATCCTCACTTCATTTTCATCGATCGACCAGACTGTAACCTGATGTCCGTTATCCGAGAGAAGGACGGACAATGCAGTCCCCCAGCTCCCTGCTCCAAGTACACCTGCCTTAGCCATAATACTATTCCTCCTTTTTCTTTGACCCGAATTTGTTCTCTGTTCCTGCTGCCAGACGCTTCAGATTCTCTTTGTGCCTGTACCATGCCAGCAGCGTCATCAAAGCAAGGATAATATACAGTTCATAACAGCGCGGCGCCTCCATATCAAACCAGCCTGCCTGACCGATAATAATCATTTCGATCAGAAAGACCGTATATGCCGCAAGAGATCCCACAGATATGTAGCGGGTCACGATCACCGGTACAAGGAAACACGCGAGAGTCACCGGTATCATGAACAGGCTGGCCGGAAGATGCCAGAAACTGTTTACCGCAACAAGACCTGCCATAACGGCGATTCCCTTTCCGCCTTTAAAATTCATATAGAACGGAAAATTGTGTCCCAGTGTAACTCCTGCTCCCGCATACATGGTCAGAAGAGGGCGGCAGTCACTTCCACGATACATAAAATATACAATCAGAAATGCGGCAACGCACTTCAGAACATCTCCTGCAAAAGTCAGAATACCGGCTTTCCATCCAAGCACTCTGAGGGCATTGGTCGTACCTGCGTTTCCGCTGCCTTTCTTTCTGATATCCACATGGCTCATCTCGCCTACGATATAGCCGGTCTGAAACAGGCCGCACACGTATCCGATTGCAAGACAGATTAAACGTTCCATAATTTATCTATGCTCCTTTACTCTGTTTCCCTTTTCCTACTTATCCTTTTCCTTCCGTTCCCGGATAAAGAACTTCAGCGACGTTCCCCGGAATCCGAATGCTTCCCTGATCTTATTTTCAAGGTATCTTGTATAAGAGAAATGCATCAGCTCTTTATCATTAACAAAAATAACAAAAGTCGGAGGCTTCACCGACACCTGCGTAATATAATACAGTTTCAGCCGTTTTCCTTTGTCCGACGGCGGCTGCTGCATAGCCACTGCTTCTGTCATAATCTCATTAAGCACGCCGGTAGCAACGCGGAGTGTCTGGTTCTCAATCACCATATCGATCATGTCGTAAAGCTTGTTCAGTCTCTGTCCCGTCAATGCAGAGACATACATAATTTCCGCATAGGGCATATAGGAAAGTACATGCCGGATATCTTTTTCATATTCCCGCATTGTACGGTCATTTTTCTCAATTGCATCCCATTTATTTACTACGATGATAACACCTTTGCCTCTTTCATGGGCAATTCCCGCAATTTTGGCATCCTGCTCGGTGACACCCTCGGTTGCATCGATCACCATAAGCACTACGTCCGCGCGCTCCACTGCCGTCACTGTACGGATAATGCTGTAGCGTTCCAGCTCCTCTTTGATACGGCTCTTTCTCCTGAGACCCGCTGTGTCAATAAAAACATATTCCTTCCCATTGTGTACGATTGCCGTATCAATGGCGTCTCTGGTCGTACCTGCGATATCGGATACGATCACCCGGTTCTCGCCTAACAGCCTGTTGATAATAGAAGACTTTCCCACATTCGGCTTTCCCACAATAGCAATGCGGGGCCGGTCGTCCTCTTCTTCTGCTGCGCTTCCGTCAGGGAAATGAGAAACTACCGCTTCAAGCATATCCCCAAGTCCAAGTCTCGAGGACGCCGAAATCGGCACCGGATCCCCGATCCCCAGATTATAAAATTCATAGACATCAGGCATAAATTTATCAAAATTATCAACCTTGTTGACCACAAGAACCACAGGTTTTCCCGAACGGCGGAGCATATCAGCCACTTTGGAGTCTGCATCCACGAGTCCCTGTCTTACATCTGTTATAAATATGATCACATCCGCGGTATCAATGGCAATCTGTGCCTGCTCCCGCATCTGGGAGAGGATCACATCCTTGCTGTCCGGCTCGATTCCGCCGGTATCGATCATGGTAAATTCCTTGTCCAGCCATGTCACATCCGCATAAATCCGGTCTCTTGTCACTCCCGGCGTATCCTTTACTATAGATATCATCTCGCCGGCCAGCGCGTTAAATAAAGTGGATTTACCTACATTCGGACGTCCTACTATGGCAACTACTGGTTTGCTCATTTTTCTATCCTTTCCTTTCTTCCAGAATCGCATCTACGAGATCCTGTCCGCTTGATTTTACAATAACCAGAGGGACTTGTAAAGCATCTGAAACCTGACTTACCGTATAATCGTCAAGGAAAATATCTTCATCCGCCTTCAGCATATTGCAAGGGAGAAGAAGCCGTTCTCCCAGATCCCGGCCTTTGAGCTGAGCCATAATATCCTGCGCTGTGACAAGTCCGGATACCGTAATCCGCTCCCCGAAGAAGTCATTGCGCACTGCGTATACATGGATGCGGGTGCCCGGAAACTTTTCTTCCATTTTCTCAGCCATCCGCTTCAGGTATGGATATGCCAGTCTGCCTGTAGCAATGGAGAGAGCCCTCTTTTTATTGTCTCCTTCGACTTTATCATACGACTCTTTAAATTCATTAAACAGAAGGCGGAGCATTCCTACTCCGTTTTCAAGCTGAAGATATCCGTCATAACGTTCTTCCTCCGGAACTTCTTCTTCTGCAAGCAGATACCATTCGTCACCGGCATGAATAAAATGAATACCGTACTGTGCATATATCTTCTTCTGCCAGCGGTGGATCACCTCAAGAACACTTTCGGCCTCCTCCTTTGTAAAAGGCTCCAGCGGATACAGTCCGTCCCGGAACTTGGTCAGTCCCACCGGCACCACGGATACGCTTCTTAAAAGAGGCAGATAAGCGGTCAGATCGCGGATGGAACGCTCCAGTTCTTCCTTGTCATTTACTCCTTTACAGAGCACGATCTGTCCGTTCATCTCAATCCCGCCCTGATAAAGCATATCCACCTTCTTAAGCGCATCACCGGCAAAGCGGTTATGGAGCATTCTGCATCTGAGCTCCGGATTAGTCGTCTGGAAAGAAATATTGATCGGCTCCAGCCGGTATCTGATAATCCTCTCAATATCATGGTCATCCATATTGGTAAGCGTCACGTAATTTCCCTGAAGAAAGGACAGCCGGGAATCATCGTCCTTAAAATAGAGCGTATCACGCATCCCCTCCGGCATCTGGTCGATAAAACAGAACATACATTTATTCCTGCAGGACCGGTACTCATCCATGAGTCCTTCTCCGAACTCCATTCCCAGCTCTTCATCTGCATCTTTTTCGATCTCGAGCTCCCACTGCTCTCCGTCCGGTTTCTCGATCAGAAACAGGAGTTCCTCGTCTTCTGAATAGAACTGGTAGTCAAAAATATCTTCGATCTCATGTCCGTTAATGGACAAAAGTCTGTCTCCGGCCTCAATTCCCAGCTCGTCCGCAATACTGCCGGGAACAATGTTCTTCACAATGTGTTCATGTATTTTCATGTCAGAATAACATACTCCTCTCTGGATTCCTGTCAAGTATAACACAATTCCCCGCCCCGGCAAAGGTTATTCTGAGTGTTCTACTTGAATTCACCGTGTAAAAATGATATAAATGATATGTAAATTCATAATTCAATTCAAAAACAGGAGAAAAAAATGTCTACAAATATCGAACTTTTAGAGAAAACACTCCCTGTCGCACCGTTAAAAATCGTTGCAATGGAGAGCTGTCGGGAACTCGGTCAGAAAGTCAACGATTACATCGTATCTTTCCGTCAGAACACGATCAATGAAGTATCAGAATCTTCCCTGTATATCAATTACAGATCCAACAATTATCTGGTAGACTGCGAATGTCCCCGCTTCGGCACCGGCGAAGCCAAAGGTGTGTTAAGGGAAACGATCCGCGGCACAGATCTGTTTATCATGACAGATGTATGCAATTACAGCCTCACCTATACAGTGAGCGGTCACTTAAATCATATGTCCCCGGACGACCACTATCAGGATTTAAAGAGAATCATTTCTGCGGCTACGGGCAAAGCCCATCGTATCAACGTGATCATGCCGTTCCTCTACGAGAGCCGTCAGCACAAACGCACAAAGAGGGAATCTCTCGACTGTGCTCTTGCTCTGGAGGAACTGACAGATATGGGGGTATCCAATATCATTACATTCGATGCACATGACCCGCGGGTGCAGAACGCGATCCCCTTAAGCGGATTTGACAGTTTCAGCCCGTCCTATCAGTTTATGAAAGCTATCTTCCGCGCAGTACCTGACCTGATACCGGATAAAGACCATCTAATGATCATCAGTCCGGACGAGGGAGCCATGCACAGAGCGGTCTATCTCTCCAATATTCTCGGAGTGGACATGGGTATGTTCTACAAGCGCCGGGACTATTCTGTAATTGTAAACGGCAAGAACCCGATCGTTGCGCACGAATTTCTCGGCGATGATGTCAACGGCAAGGACGTTATCATCATTGACGATATGATCTCATCCGGCGGAAGTATGCTGGATGTAGCCAGACAGGTCAAAGAACGTAACGCGGGGCGCGTCTTCGTATGCACGACATTCGGGCTGTTCACGGACGGCTTTGACAAGTTCGATGAATATTATGAGAAAGGCTATATCAACAAGGTCATCACTACCAACCTGACCTATCTGCCGCCGGAGCTGTATGAGAAGCCTTACTTTGTTCCCGCAGATATGAGCAAGTTTCTTGCACTGATCATTGATTCACTGAATCATGATATTACCATCGGCTCGGTCATGAATCCGACAGATAAGATCCACACTCTTCTCGAGAAACGTGCACGCGGCGAAAAGATATAGACAAAAAGCTATTACATATGTTTTCGCTGCGCAGCCAGCGGGGATCAGACTCTTGAGCGTATAAACATCATAGAGAGGCAGGTATGCTTTCATCAGGAAACATACCTGCCTCTTTCTTACTGAGCTGTTTTACCGCAGTCTCCTGCTCTCATACCTGCTCTTTGTCTTCAGAAAACGCATCAGAGCGGCATACCGCTCCTCAACTGTATCCGAGTTTTCCACAAATTCCAGACTCTCCGAAGCAGCGGTCAAGAATCTGGAGTCAATTTCAGCCTGATGCTTCTGCAGGAACTGTATGCGTTCCTCATTGTCATTTAAATCAAGGAACTCCAGAATCAGCGACGTCGTATTCCCGTGGCGTTTCAGTCTGAGCAGCTCACTGTCCTTAGTATCTCTGCACAGTTCAAAACGGTACTTCTGTTCCGCGTGGGGATACTTTGATGTATCCAGCGGACTTAAGAATGTCTCGAGGAAACTTGCGAACACTCTGCGCGTTCCCTCGGCCGTTTCGAAAATCACCATATCTTCTCCTGTTTCAGTGCAGACCGCAATGTCAAGCACCCTGTACTTACGTCCTTTAAAATGTCTGTATATATCTCCTTTTTTCGGGATTCTCCTATCCATAACAACAGCTCCTTTGCACGACACTTTCTAATATAATTTCGCACTGATCAGTTTTGGGCGGAATCCTTTTTTCTCCAGCGCATCCAGAATCCTGTTCTTATGCTCCGTACCGAATGCTTCCATTGTGATTCGAAGTTCCACGGCTGCATTTCTGTTTGTGCTGACAAACTGGTTGTGCTCCAGTTTGATTACATTTCCCTGTTCGTCCGCTATTGTTTTTGCTACCTGAACCAGTTCGCCCGGTTTGTCCGGAAGAAGCACCGATACAGAGAAGATTCTGTCCCTCTGGATCAGGCCGTGCTGTACGATGGAAGACATCGTAATGACATCCATATTCCCGCCGCTTAATACACAGACAACTTTCTTGCCTCTCAGATCCAGCTGTTTGAGTGCAGCTACCGGCAAAAGACCTGAATTTTCGACGATCATTTTGTGATTTTCCACCATATCGAGGAATGCGCCGATCAGTTCGTCATCTTCCACGAGCAGCATATCGTCTACATTTTCCTGAACATATGGAAGGATCTTATCTCCTACTGCTTTCACCGCAGTACCGTCGGCAATCGTATTAGCGCTGTCAAGTTCCACCACTTCTCCGGCTTTAAGAGCTGCAGTCATGCTTGCGGCCTCGGAAGGCTCTGCCCCGATCACTTTGATCTTCGGATTAAGCATTTTCGCCAGTGAAGCCACTCCGGAGATCAGGCCGCCTCCTCCCACGGGTACAATAATATAGTCGACTGTCGGAAGTTCCTGTACGATTTCCATCGCAATCGTTCCCTGTCCTGTCGCTACGTCCAGATCATTAAACGGATGGACAAATGTATACCCTTCTTTTTCTGCAAGTTCACAGGCATATGCATAAGAATCATCATACACATCTCCATAGAGGACAACTTCGGCGCCGTAACTTTTAGTGCGGTTCACCTTAATAAGCGGTGTAACTGTAGGCATAACAATCACTGCCTTGCAGCCGAATTTTTTTGCAGCAAACGCCACGCCCTGCGCATGGTTTCCTGCAGATGCTGTAATCAGTCCGCGGCTTCTCTCTTCCTCCGTCATTGTACTGATCTTGTAGTAGGCGCCGCGGATCTTATATGCACCGGTATGCTGCATATTTTCCGGCTTTAAATAGACCTTTCCCCCTGTCTGTTCACTTAAATACTCGCTGCGGATCAGTTTTGTCGGATTTGTAACCCGCTTTACCAGTTCACTTGCCTCTTCAAATTTCTCCAGTGTCATCATTGTTATCATCCTCTTTCCTGTAGAATAAAGCTTTTACGAATTCCTCTGAGTCAAACTTCTGCAGATCGTCGATCGACTCTCCTACCCCGATATATTTAACCGGGATTCCCAGTTCTGCCTGGATGGCCACTGCAATACCTCCTTTTGCAGTCCCGTCCATCTTAGTTAAAACAACTCCTGTAATATCTGTGACTTCATTAAATTCTTTTGCCTGCGTCAGTGCATTCTGTCCTGTCGATGCATCCAGAACAACCAGAGTCTCCCGGAAGGCTTCGGGATACTCCCTGTCGATCACACGGTTGATTTTCTTTAACTCTTCCATCAGGTTCTTTTTATTATGCAGACGCCCCGCCGTATCGCACAGAAGTACATCTGCTTTCCTCGCTTTCGCTGCTGCCACTGCGTCGTAAATAACCGAAGCCGGATCTGCGCCTTCCTGTCCGCCGATCATGTCTGCCGAAGCTCTGTCCGCCCACTCTTTGAGCTGTTCTCCGGCAGCTGCACGGAAAGTATCCGCGGCTGCAATTACCACCCGTTTTCCCTGATTTCTAAGCTTGCCTGCCAGCTTGCCGATGGTAGTTGTCTTTCCGACGCCGTTGACGCCGATGACAAACACTACGGAAGTCCGGTTTTCAAATTCGTAGGCTGTCTCGCCCACATCCATCTGCTCCCGGATGCTGTCAATCAGAAGCTGGCGGCAGTCTGCGGGCTCTTTTATGTGCTGCGCACGTACTTTTTCCTTCAGATCGTCCAGAATATTCATCGCAGCCCGTACGCCTATATCTCCCATAATGAGAGTTTCTTCCAGTTCCTCGTAGAACTCGTCATCAATCTTTGAAAAACCGTGAAAGATACTGTCCATGCCGGACACAATATTGTCCCTTGTCTTTGTAAGGCCTGATACAAGGCGTTTAAAGAAACCTTTCTTCTCTTCCATTTTTATCTCCTCCATTTATCGGGTTATCAGGATGCCGGACTTCTGCCGCATCTACTTGTCCAGCTCATTTTCCAGCAAATCCACAGAAACAAGGGTAGAGACTCCTTTTTCCTGCATTGTAATTCCATAGAGACGGTCCGCCGCCGACATTGTACCGCGGCGGTGTGTGATTACGATAAACTGAGTATACTTTGTCAGCTTATGCAGATATTGGGCAAATCTGGTCACATTGCTGTCATCCAGCGCCGCCTCAATCTCATCAAGAAGACAGAAGGGAGACGGCTTCAGATTCTGGATGGCAAACAGGAGAGAAATCGCCGTCAGGGCTTTTTCCCCGCCTGAAAGCTGCATCATATTCTGGAGCTTCTTGCCGGGCGGCTGTGCGATGATCCGGATTCCCGCTTCCAGAATATCCTCGTCTTCCATCAGCTCCAGCGTTCCCTTTCCCCCTCCGAACAGCTCGCGGAATACAATGTTAAACTCATCTGCGATCCGCTTGAACTGTTCGCTGAACTGCTTTCTCATGGCTGTATCCAGCTCATCAATGATCTGTACCAGCGTTGCCTCTGCCTCGACCAGATCATCATGCTGTCCTTTCAGAAATTCGTATCTTTCAGATACGTTTTTATAATCCTCTATTGCGTTGACATTGACTGTACCCAGCTGCCGGATCTCATTTTTCAGCGTCTGGATCTGCCGCTTCATATAGGCAAGATCCGTGAGATTCGGATTGCGAAGCTCCATGGCATGGTTATATGTGATCTCGTATTCTTCCCACATATAATTCATCTGTTTTTCCGAGGAAGCCTCATAGGATTCTTTCTGGCTGTTCAGACGGAAGCATTCTTTATCAAGGGAGGATATATGCTTGGCAAGATCTTCCCTCTTTTTCAAGAAGTCCTTATGCTTTCTGTTCAGATCCTCTCTCTTTTCGCTCTGCTCTTTAATTTCTTTTTCAATCTCGCTGCAGAGTTCTTTAGAATCCTCGATTGTACTGCGCAGACCGCTGATTTCTTCTTCTTTTTCACGAATCTCTTCAGAAGCATTGTCCTTGTTCCGGTCAAGTTCCTTTAACTCTGCCTCGAACTTCTCTGTCTCTTCACCGATACGTGTAATATTTTCTTCAATAAATGCGTTCTGCTGTTCCAGAGCAGCGAGGGAAAGATGTACCTTCTCTGAGAGTTTCAGTCTGGCGCTTTCATCTTCTCTTTGCTGTTCCAGCTCTTTCTGAAGCGTTTCAACAGTTTCAGAAAGTTCCTGTTCCATACTGCGGGATGTTTCCAGCTCCATCTGGATCGACTCTTCATTCTCTGCAATGGTCTGCAGCTGTCTTTCCAGATTTATCTGCTCGCTGCGGAACCGGTCATAGCGCTCCTTTGCCTCTCTCTGCCGCACTCTGGTCTGTTCTACATTCATTTTTTCTGTATTTTCAAGGACTGATGCGCGGCGCAGTTCCTTCTGGATCTCATCGATTGTATTATAGCAGGCTGCACGTGCTGCTTTTGTCCCGCTTACCTTCTTCTCCATGGCATCCATGTCTGCTTTAAGCATTGCAACAGTCTTTTCAAATTCTTCAATTTCACGCCGCCGGCTCAGCAGATTACTTGTGTTCTTGAACGCACCGCCTGTCATGGAGCCTCCCGGATTGATCAGCTCTCCTTCCAGCGTAACAAGCCGGAGCGACTGACGGTACTTTCTCGCAATGGCAATTCCGTCATCGATGGTTCTGACCACGATCGTCCTGCCCAGAAGCTGGTCAGCAAGCCCTGTAAACCGGTTTTCTACATGGACAAGCGTATTGGCAAGCCCGATCACCCCCGGTTCTTTTAACGCTTCCGGATTCCGGATCCCGCCGCTGCCGTGCATACTTGTAAGCGGCAGAAAAGTCGCACGTCCGAATTTATTCTTTTTCAGAAAGCCGATCATCCGTTTTGCCGTATCTTCATTATCTGTAACGATATTCTGGATGCTTCCTCCCAGAGCTGTCTCAATGGCGATCTCATACTCTTTGTCCACTTTGATAATATCTGCCACAACACCGATAAGACCTTTCTCGCGGTCTTTGTTCGCCATAACTTTCCGTATGCTGGTGCCGTATCCGTCGTATCTCTCGGTAATATTTTTGAGAGATTCCAGACGTGACGATTCTCTGTGATATGCCGTCTGTCCGACCCGCAGTTTTTCCTGCTGGTCATTCAACTCTCCCTGAAGCTGTTCGATCTTCTTTTCATTCTCCGATATCCGGCTGTTATATCCGTGGATTGTCTCCTGTACCTTTTCCAGCTCTTCTTCATACTCTTTGAGCCGCTGGCCGAGGCGCTCACCTTCTTGCGATATTTCCAGCATACCGCGGGCAAGTTCTGACTTACGCACAGATATCTGATCTTTTGTCGTATCATAGTGCTGAATCTTTGCCTGAGTAGATGCCCGGTTTCCGAGAAGATCCATGATCTCCTGCTTCTTCTCCTCGATCAGGGCAGTGTGCTCCGCAATCCGGGTCTGCACTTCAATAAGCCCCTGACGCGCCCCGTTATCCTGAGCAAGCGCCTCTTCCAGCTTTTCTTTTATTTCTGCTTTCTCTTTGTCCAGAGAATCCTGCTGTTCCTGTCTTGTCTCAATCTCCACGCGGATCGTGTTCGCTCTGTTGTCATAATGCTCGTCGTTCATCCGCGCTGTATTGATCTGCTCTTTCAGTACATTGATCTGCCCCTCTAGCTGCTGCCTGAGAAGATTTGTCTCATTGAGCTGATTTTTTGCTGTCTCAACAGCCAGATCAATCCCTTCGACTTCCTCCTCGATGGCTTCATACTCTGCTTTCATTTTATCATAGCGTTCGTTTGATTCTTCCATCTCCGAGGACGCGGTCCCGTACTTTTCCTCAAGCTCTTTGATGCGCTCCCTCAAGCGCTCTTCTTCCAGCAGGAACATATTGATATCGTAGGTCTTAAGCTCTTCTTTTTTCTTTAAATACTGCCTTGCCGTCTCCGACTGCTTTTCCAGCGGCCCGAGCTGCTTTTCCAACTCTGATAGAATATCATTGACGCGGGTCAGATTCAGCCGTTCCTCTTCCAGTTTTTTAAGGGACAGATTTTTCCGGCGCTTAAACTTGACAATTCCTGCCGCTTCATCGAAAAGTTCTCTGCGTTCTTCCGGTTTTCCGCTTAAGATTTTATCGATCTGTCCCTGTCCGATAATAGAATATCCCTCTTTGCCGATTCCGGTATCATAGAACATTTCATTGATATCTTTCAGCCTGCATGAAGTTCCATTGATCATATACTCGCTTTCACCGGAACGGTACAGCTTACGGGTCACAGTGACTTCCTCATAATCTACAGGCAGTTTGTGGTCCGAATTATCCAATGTGATCGCAACCGAAGCGTAGCTGAGCGGCTTCCTGTTCTCCGTTCCCGAGAAAATAACGTCCTGCATGGTGCCGCCTCTTAGCTGCTTGACCCTCTGTTCTCCCAATACCCACCGGACGGCATCCGCTACATTGCTCTTGCCGCTTCCGTTTGGTCCCACTATGCCTGTGATGCCATTGTGGAAATCAAATTTTATCTTGTTTGCAAAGGATTTAAATCCCTGTACCTCTATGTTCTTTAAATACATATAACACCTGCTTTATTCCTGTTTTCTCAGCTTCAGGATCGCTCTGTATGCGGCCTGCTGCTCGGCGGCTTTTTTAGTCCGTCCGCGGCCTTCTCCGTATACTGCTTCTCCGATCATAACCTCCACACAGAAAGACTTGTTGTGATCTGGTCCCTCCTCGCCGGTCAGATGATACCGGATCTCTCCGCCTTTTTGTGCCTGTACCATCTCCTGAAGGATAGTTTTACTATCATAAAAGAGTTTTTTGTCTTCCAGATCTGTCAGGACAAATCTGTGGATAAACTCTTTTGCACTAGTAAAACCACCGTCCAGATAGACAGCGCCGATCAGCGCTTCCATCGCATCAGAAGTTACAGAATCCCGCATCCTGCCGCCTGTTGCCTCCTCGCCTTTCCCGAGGAGCAGATATCCGCCCAGACCGATATCTCTCGCACATAATGCCAGTGAGGGCTCGCACACCATGCTGGCTCTCGTCTTGGTCAGTTCGCCCTCCGGTGTATGGGGTGACTCTTTAAAGAGAAATTCGCTGGAAACCAGTTCGAGTACCGCATCTCCGAGAAATTCCAGTCTCTCGTTGCACCGGTATTTCGGCAGATGCTTTTCATTTGTATAAGAGCTGTGCATCATCGCCTGTTTAAGCAGTGTAAAATCTTTAAATGTATAATTAATCTTCTTTTCTAATTCCTTTAACTTTGTATCCATATCTCTCACTTTTTCCCATTATGAAAACGAAAAAGCCCTCAGGGGCTTTTTCGTTACAGAATGCAGATTTATTTCTTTACTCTACTGCTTTTTTGATCTGATCTACCGCATCCTGTACGGTTACGATCTTCTCAGCCTCGTCGTTGTCGATCTCAATATCAAACTCCTCTTCAATCCCCATAATAATCTGGAAAATGTCGAGGGAATCTGCGCCGAGGTCATCCACAAACGTTGTCTCCGGCTTAATCTCCTCTTTCTGAACATTGAGAACATCCGCAATAATGTCCTGAAGTTTTTCAAATTCCATAATCAAATCCTCCTTACCCTATTCGCTCTCTTTGTTTTCTTCCTGCGTCTCCTGAATAGCTGCTTTTATCTTCTCATTGATCTTCTGCTCTTTAAATGTGACGCACTGGATAATGGAATTACATACTTCTGTGGAAGTAGAACTTCCATGTGTCTTGACTACGAGTCCTTTTAATCCCAGCAGCGGAGCTCCGCCGTACTCGCTGGCATCAAAGTCTTTCAGTGTGGCTTTCAGCGCCGGTTTTACAAGAAGCGCGCCAATCTTGCTGCGAAGGCTGGACATCATGCCTTCCTTCACCTTCTTGATCAGGGCACCGCCTACCCCCTCGTAAAGCTTCAGGATCACATTTCCGACAAATGCTTCGCATACAATTACGTCTACCTTGCCGTACGGAATCTCCCTCGCCTCAACACTGCCGACAAAATTGATATCTTTGCAGGCTTTCAAGAGCGGGAATGTCTCTTTTACCAAAGCATTTCCCTTCTCTTCCTCTGCACCGATGTTAACGATGCCGACGGTAGGATTCTTCTTCCCCATCACGCTTTCCATATAGATGGATCCCATCTTGGCAAACTGTACAAGATGAGACGGACGGGCATCCACATTCGCGCCGCAGTCAATCAGGAGCGACACTCCTGTCAGTGTCGGAAAAAGAGGTGCGAGGGGAGGTCTCTCCACTCCCTTGATCCTGCCGACAAGCACCTGCCCTCCTACGAGTACAGCTCCTGTGCTTCCGGCTGAGACAAACGCATCTGCCTCTCCGTTCTTAACCAGCTTCATCGCAACCACTATAGAAGAATCTTTCTTGCCCCGTATTGCTTTCACCGGCGGCTCTGCGGTCTCAATTATCTCTGTGGCATTGACGATCCTGATCTGATCTTCAGGATAGGTATATTTTGCCAGCTCATTTCTAATGACGCCTTCCTGTCCTGTCAGCAGAATCTGAATGTCTTTTCTCTTCTGCACTGCCTCAACCGCACCCTTTACAATCTCGACAGGCGCATTATCTCCGCCCATTGCATCGAGTGCAACTCTTGTAATCTCAGACATTTTCTCTCCTCCTAACACTACTGAAATCATTCTACTGGAAAACATTATAAAAATCAACAAAAAAAAGACGCAAAACAAAAAGTTTTTACGTCTTTTATATGTGCTTTCGATTAATCAACAGAGATAATCTCACGCTTATTATATGCGCCGCACGCCTTGCATACACGATGCGGCATCATCAGTTCACCGCATTTGCTGCATTTTACAAGATTCGGAGCACTCATCTTCCAGTTTGCTCTTCTCTTGTCTCTTCTTGCCTTTGAAGATTTATTCTTTGGACAGATTGACATAGGTTACACCTCCTTAAAATTCTTAAATAAGTCACGGACAACTGACATTCTAGGATCAAGTCCCGGATCTTCACAGCCGCAGGACCCCGTATTCAGATTCCGGCCGCAAACTCTGCACAGGCCTTTACAGTCTTCCCTGCAGAGCACTTTTTCAGGCCAGTCTGACAAAATCTCATGAAAGAGTAATTTGTCCACGTCAAGATGATATCCGTCAATGAAATTTGATTCATCCAGCTCCTCTGTCAGTTCTGCGTCGGAGAGACCTAAGTCAACATGTCTCGTACAATTCAGTACAAAATCATATCTGACCTCTTCCAGACATCGGTCACAGGGAATCAGAACCGTCAGTGCCGTATCGGCATTGATAAGAAGTTCCTTTCCTTTGATGTGCTCTGCCCGGACGTGAACCGGCTCACTGCTTACGACCGGATACTCTCCGGACTGCAGACAGATCTTATCCATCGTGAGCGGCACAGTCTCATCCACTGTCTTATGCTGGTCTGACAAAACGTCTGATAGGTTAATTAACATAGTTATATCTCCTATTCACACCTAAATCATTATATCACGGAAAATGTGTTTGTCAACCAGAAAATAACACATTTCTCCACAGAATAAGAGAGGGGAACTCCCCTCTCTTTATATACCGGTCAAAATACGGTTTATTTTACAAGTGCCAGTGTCTCTCTTGCGATCGCCAGCTCCTCATTTGTCGGGATTACAAAGACTCTTACCTTTGAGCCCGGTTTTGTAAGCTCTTTCTCAGTTCCTCTTAAACCTGTGTTGATTTCCTTATCAAAATCAACGCCGAGGTAACCGAGATAGCTGCACACCTGCTCGCGCACATAATCATCATTCTCACCGATTCCGGCTGTGAATGCGATGCAGTCCACACCGTTCATGGCAGCTGCGTATGCACCGATATATTTTGCCACGCTGTAGGAGAATACATCCATAGCGATCTTTGCTTTCTTGTCACCTGCATTCATCGCGTCTGTAAGATCACGGAAATCACTGGAAAGTCCGCCGGAAAGTCCGAACACACCTGATTTTTTATTCAGGACTTCCATTACGCCCTCGATATCAAGATTTTCTTTCTGAGCAATGAACTCCATGATCGCAGGATCAATGCTTCCGGAACGTGTTCCCATTACAACACCTTCAAGCGGTGTCAGTCCCATGGATGTGTCGACAGACTTGCCGTTCATAACAGCTGTTACGCTGGATCCGTTTCCAAGGTGGCACACGATCGTCTTAAGGTCTTCGTACGGTCTTCCCATCACTTCAGCCGCTCTCTTGGAAACAAAGCTGTGGCTTGTCCCGTGGAAGCCGTAGCGTCTTACTTTATATTTCTCATAGTACTCATACGGAAGTCCGTACATATAAGCCTTTTCCGGCATTGTCTGGTGGAAAGCTGTATCAAATACTCCGACCATCGGTGTATTCGGCATCAGTTTTTCACATGCCTCAACTCCGATCAGGTTTGCCGGATTGTGAAGCGGTGCCAGATCATTGCACTCTGCAACAGCTTTTTTCACCTCATCCGTGATCACAACAGATGAAGAGAACTTCTCGCCGCCGTGCACCATACGGTGTCCTACTGCACCAATCTCGTCAAGACTCTTGACAACACCTGTCTCCGGATTTGTCAGCGCCTCGATGACGAACTGGATTGCCTCTGTATGTGTCGGCATCGGTTTATCAGACTTTTCTTTCTCGCCGCCTTCCGGCTGGTAAGTCAGTTTTCCGTCAATTCCGATTCTCTCACAGATTCCCTTTGCCAGTACTTCTTCTGACTCCGCGTTAATGAGCTGGAATTTCAAAGAAGAGCTTCCACAGTTGATTACTAATACATTCATATTCTTTCCTCCAAACAACTTATATTTCCACCGGATACATCCGGGGCAATACTGAATTCACCTCATCCGCCCGCCGGCGGCTTATCCTGTTTTACTGCGCCTGCGCCTGAACAGATGTGATCGCAACGACACCTACGATATCTTCTGCACTGCATCCTCTTGACAGATCGTTGACCGGAGCTGCAATTCCCTGTGTAAGCGGTCCGTAAGCTTCTGCCTTTCCGAGTCTCTGTACCAGCTTGTAACCGATATTTCCCGCATCCAGATCCGGGAAGATCAGTACGTTGGCATGTCCTGCAACCGGACTGCCCGGTGCTTTGGAAGCTCCGACTTCCGGCACGATAGCCGCATCAAGCTGAAGTTCTCCGTCCAGTTTCAGCTCCGGAGCAAGTTCCTTGGCAATCTTTGTAGCTTCTACGACTTTGTCCACATCAGGATGCTTTGCACTTCCCTTAGTCGAATGGGAAAGCATAGCAACGATCGGCTCATGTCCGGTCAGCGTGCGGAATGATTCAGCGGAAGAAATTGCAATATTTGCAAGCTTCTCCGGATCCGGATTCTGCTCAAGCCCCGCATCACCGAAAATGAATGTTCCGTTGTCACCCATATCACAGTCAGGTACTACCATAAGGAAGAAAGCGGATACAAGCTTTGTTCCCGGCTTTGTCTTCAGAATCTGAAGGCACGGGCGCAGTGTATCTGCTGTAGAATGGCATGCTCCGGATACCATACCGTCTGCATCTCCCATTTTCACCATCATAACACCATAGTACAGATAGTTGTTCAGAAGAAGCTCTCTTGCCTGCTCTTCTGTCATGCCCTTTTTCTGTCTGAGCTCTACCAGCTTCGCAATATAAGCCTCTGTCTTATCATTCGTTGCCGGATCTACGATCGCTGCACCTGAAATATCATATGTACCTTTGTTTTTCTCAATCTCTTCTTTGCTGCCGACAAGGATCAGGTTTGCGATCCCCTCTTTTAAAACTGTCTCAGCAGCTTTATAAGTTCTTTCGTCCTCTGTCTCAGGCAGGACGATCGTCTTTATATCTGCTTTTGCCCTTGCCTTGATTTCATCAATAAATCCCATATTTAATGTGCCACCTTTCATTTTTAATCACATAGATTTATTATAAAGCAAATTAATTTTGTATACAAGGGATTCCTTCGTATTTTATCGGCATTTTATGTGCATTTTTGAGTACAATATTCCTTGTGCATCTCTTTCTTTTATTGTATTGTTACAAAAATAACGATCTTGCTGTTTTACACGTATTTATACTTTTCCCTGTTCTGCTTCTGTCCCGGAAGTTCCTTTTATAATCGGAAGAATGCGGTCACAATATTGAAATATACAAGGATCGTACACGTATCCAGTATGGTTGTGATCAGCGGTGCTGCCATAATTGCAGGATCCAGTCCGATCTTTTTTGCGGCAAGCGGAAGAACACATCCAATACATTTTGCCATAATCACAACCGCGATCATAGTAATGCCCAGAGCAGATGCAAGCTTTACATTCCAGTCATACATCAGACAGATGCGGATCCCGTTCACTGCAGCCAGAAGCGTCCCGACGATCAGCGCCACCCTTATCTCTTTGAAAATAACTCTAAAAATATCCCTGAACTCTATTTCTCCCACTGCGAGACCGCGGATCATAAGCGTGGAGCTCTGGGAGCCGCAGTTTCCTCCCGTCCCCATAAGCATCGGAATAAACGTGATAAGAACCGGCATCACCGCCATGGCATTTTCATAATATCCCAGAATTTCCCCCGTAACTGTCGCGGAAAGCATCATCAGCATCAGCCATGGAGTACGGTTTTTCGCCTGTCTGAATACAGAAGTCTCGAAATAAGAGTCCTCATTCGGACTGACACCAGCCATGATGCTGATATCTTCTGTCGTCTCATCCTGCAGGACAAGCATAGCGTCATCAACCGTAACGATTCCAACAAGACAGTCTTCATGATCTATGATCGGAATCGCTACAAGACCATATTTGTTGATCATATTTGCCACATGTTCCTGATCATCCAGCGTTCTCGCATAGAGTACATTCTCATCCATAATCTCTTCAATCCTGCGGGACTCACCTGCGGTCAAAAGATCTTTCACATCCACCATGCCGATCAGCTTCTTCTTCTCAGTGACATAGCAGGTATAGATTGTCTCTTTGTTAATGCCTACCTGACGGATCTTCAGGATCGCATCCGCCACGGTCATCTCTTTGCGCAGGCTGATATACTCGATATTCATAATACTGCCCGCGCTGTCCTCGGGATACTGCAGAAGAGCATTGATCTTCTGTCTCGTATCTTCATCCGTGACCATCAGGAGGCGGTCCACTACATTGGCGGGCATCTCTTCAAGAACATCCACTGTATCGTCGACATACATTTCGTCCATGACTTCTTCCAGCTCAGAATCCGTCAGTGCATTAATCAGATCCTCGCGCATATCGCTGTTCATATCTGTAAACACTTCCGCAGCCTCTTCCTTCGCCAGCAGGCGGAATACAAGTGTCCTCTGTTTTTTGTCCAGCTCCTCGAAAGCATCTACAATATCAACGGGATGCATGGATTCCAGTTCTTCTTTCAATTGTTTAAAATCATGTTTTTCAAGCAGAACACTCATCTGTTCTGCATCTAATCTGCTGTCTTTTTCCATGCGATCACCCTTTTCGTAATTTTTCGGCCGTATGTTAAATATTTCTCCTATATCAGGCCATCTTTTTATAGTATAATATGGTAGAAATTGATATACAAGGAGATTCTTATGAAAATTGTCGGACTTATCACAGAATACAACCCTTTCCATAACGGACATCTGCACCATATACAGGAAGCATTGCGGGTCACAGGTGCAGACACAGCCATTGCTGTCATGAGCGGCGACTATGTACAGCGGGGTGTTCCAGCCATTATGCCAAAGAGGCTGCGCGCCGAAATGGCTTTGAAATGCGGTGTTGCTGCCGTCTTTGAACTTCCCGTCTGTTACGCTTCCGGCAGTGCTGAATACTTTGCAATGGGAGCCGTCTCGCTTCTGGACAAGCTTGGCGTAGTAGATTCAATATGTTTCGGCAGCGAATGCAGTAATCTTGAAGCCCTGTCCCGCATTGCAGATCTGCTCCTGATAGAACCCGGAGAATACCGCACACTTCTGAAAAAGCATCTGCGGGACGGTCTTTCATACCCTGCCGCAAGAATGCGCGCCATATCAGAATATTTATGTGATCCCGGTATTTCCTCTATTCTCAGCGATCCGAATAACATACTGGGGATTGAGTACCTAAAAGCTCTTAAACGGCTGAACAGTCCGATTCATCCGTTTACTATACAAAGGGCCGGAGCAGGTTACCATGACAGAGAGCTTTCGAAAGATCATTTAAGCTCTGCTTCCGCCATTCGTTCCCTCCTTGCCTACTCCGGTTCCGCTCTGCAGACAGACCATACGGGAGGAACTTTTGAAGACTCGTCTTTTTCCGGTATATTGAATGAGCTGGAAGATCAGGTCCCCCCCTGCTGTCTGGAACTTTTAAAAGACTGCCGCCGGGTATCATATCCAGTCTATCAGAACGACTTCTCTCTCCTCCTAAAATATAAACTGCTCAACAAGCGGCCGGAGCATCTGCTGAGGTATATGGATGTATCAGAAGAACTTGCCAACCGGATCTGCAGCCGGCTGGACAATTACTTCAATTATAAACAGTTCTGCGATCTGCTTAAAACACGGGAAATCACCTTGACGCGGATCAATCGGGCACTTCTTCATATTATGCTCGGCATAAAAAAAAGTGATGCGGCGGAATATATAAACGGCGGTTTCCACTATTATGCCCGGCTGCTCGGATGCAGAAAAGACAAAGAGAAACTTCTTTCATATATTTCCAGAAAAAGTACTCTTCCTCTGCTTGCCCGCCTCTGCGAAGACAGCGGCCTGCCTGCCGCCGGACAGAAGATGCTTCGTAATGATATTCTTGCCTCCAATCTGTATACCTCCGTGGTGACAGACAAATATAAGACCGCATACCAGAACGAATACCGGCAGAGAATTATTAAAATATAAATTTCGATTTTCTGTATTGGTCTATTAAAAGGAAATTACGAAAAGTTAAAAGAAGGGAAATGGCGTCAGGTGAAAAAAGGCGGTTATCCGAACTTGTAAGTTCCGCATTTTTCACCTGTATTAAGCCATTTCCCTTCTTTGTTGCAGCTGATTGTATTTCAGACATTGTACATAATATCAACCGGTACGGAAAATCGAATTTTACAGTCTTTTAGCGATTGCTTTAATGAACTGCTCGCTGTTTAACACTGTCGGATTCTCGATCGTCGTGATCAGCGCAAGATCTTTTGTCATTTCTCCGGCTTCAATAGTATCGATAGTAGCTTTTTCAAGACGGCCGGCAAATTCCATCAGCTCTTTATTGCCGTCCAGCTCGCCGCGTTTTCTCAGTGCACCGGTCCATGCGAAAATTGTAGCTACGGAATTGGTAGATGTCTCTTCGCCTTTCAGATGCTTATAATAGTGGCGCTGAACTGTTCCGTGGGCCGCCTCATACTCATAGTATCCTTCCGGAGATACGAGTACAGAGGTCATCATAGCCAGTGAACCGAAAGCAGATGAGATCATATCACTCATCACATCGCCATCATAATTCTTGCATGCCCAGATATAACCGCCATGGGATTTCATTACACGTGCTACCGCATCATCAATCAGAGTATAGAAATATTCAATTCCCGCTGCTTTGAACTTTTCATCGAACTCAGCGTCATAGATTTCCTGAAAAATGTCTTTGAATGTATGATCATATTTTTTGGAAATCGTGTCTTTTGTTGCAAACCAAAGATCCTGTTTTGTGTCGAGAGCATAGGAGAAACAGCTCCTTGCAAAACTCTCTATGGATTTATTCAGATTATGCATTCCCTGTACAATTCCCGGTCCGTCGAAGTTATGTACCAGCTCTTTTGTCTGGCTTCCGTCCTCGGCTGTGTATACAAGTTCCACTTTTCCCGGTCCCGGTATCTTCATCTCGGAACCCTTATATACATCTCCATATGCATGTCTTGCAATTGTGATCGGTTTCTCCCAGTTTTTTACACACGGCTCGATTCCTTTCACAACGATCGGGGCACGGAATACAGTTCCGTCAAGGATGGCACGGATCGTTCCGTTAGGGCTTTTCCACATTTCTTTCAGATTATACTCGTCCATACGTGCTGCATTCGGTGTGATTGTCGCACATTTTACAGCAACTTTATATTTCTTTGTCGCCATTGCGGAATCTATGGTAACCTGATCATTTGTCTCATTTCTGTGCTCAAGTCCGAGATCATAGTACTCTGTCTTAAGATCAATATACGGAATAAGGAGCTCGTCCTTGATCATCTTCCAGAGAATTCTCGTCATTTCATCTCCATCCATCTCCACAAGCGGTGTCGTCATTTTAATTTTTTCCATTGTCTGTATCCTCCTGATCTTTTTGCCGTCAGCACAGTCTGGCTGTGCCGCTTATTTTTACTTTTCCGCCGTTTCCGCGCGGTATCCCTGTTTTTTCAGGTTCTGCATTACATGCAGAATATGTTCGTTTGCCAGCTGTTCCGCCATTTCCGCGTCCCGTTCTTTGATAGCACGCAGAATCTGACGATGTTCCCGTATGGATTTTCTTGCTCTTTCTTCCGAGACGATAGATGACTTGCGCGCCATCTGTACATAGTTATGAAAATCTGTGAGAACATGGCTCAGTATCCGGCTTCCCGAAGCCTCATAGAGTATCGCATGGAACCTGCCGTCCAGAGCAGCTACCTGCTGAACACTGAACCCGCTTTCTTTGTTCATCTGAAATTCAGAGAGCATAAGGGTTTCCTCCAGCGCATCGAGCTGCTCCTCCGTAATATGCTGCACCGCCCATCTGGCACACAATCCTTCCAGATGTGAACGGATCATGTAGATATCCCAGATATCTTTCCGGCTGATGCCTGTCACATAAGCCCCTCTGTTCGGAATGATCGTCACAAGCCCCTCCAGTTCAAGCTGTCTGAGGGCCTCTCTTACAGGTGTGCGGCTCACTCCTAACTCTCTTCCGATGGTATTCTCCCTGAGCTCATCATTTTCCTTATATTTTCCATTCAGAATATCCTCACGGATTTTCTGGAAAACACGCCCGCTCAGAGAATGGTCCTGATATTCCTCCATCCTGAAGTCCTCCTGGTCACAATGACATATGCAGTTCTTTACATACACTGTCTATTTTGTCAAGTAATTCTTCATCTGTCAAGACCGTAACCCTTCCGTCCTCATATTCTTTATCTACACTCGCCTTTACTCTGCGGACCAGTTCTGAATTCTTGTCTACCATCCTGTCTCCGGCAAGCTTGTAATATGCATTGATCCAATAGGCAATGCCCGCTGTCCCTGATGTATTGGAAATCGAGACAAGGGCCGGACGGTTCAGAAATTTATCCGTATCAAATATGTTATAAATCTCCTCATTTTTCAGCATACCGTCAGCATGGATTCCTGCTCTGGTCACATTAAAATTTCTGCCAACAAACGGAGTTCTCGGCGGAATCTTATATCCTATTTCTTTTTCATAGTACTCTGCAAGCTCTGTAATCACCGTAGTATCCATGCCGTCCAGCGTACCGCGCAGCTGTGCATATTCAAAGACCATAGCCTCCAGAGGCGTATTTCCCGTTCTTTCTCCGATACCGAACAGAGAGCAGTTAACTCCGCACGCCCCGTAGAGCCATGCCGTGCTTGAATTATTTACCGCCTTGTAAAAATCATTATGGCCATGGAACTCTATCAGCTCGCTGGGGACGCCCGCATGGACCATCAGGCCGTAGATGATTCCCGGTATGGACCGCGGGATCACCGCACCAGGATAATTCACGCCGTAACCCATCGTATCGCAGACACGGATCTTAACCGGAATGCGGTACTCCTCCATCAGTTTCATCAGTTCCACACAGAACGGTATCACAAAACCGTAGATATCAGACCTTGTAATATCCTCCAGATGACATCTCGGTCTCACGCCAGTCTCCATGCACTCCCGCACAACAGAAAGATAATGCTCCATAGCCTGCCTTCGCGTCATTTTCAATTTATAGAAAATATGATAATCCGAACAGCTTACAAGTATCCCTGTTTCTTTCAGCCCAATTTCTTTTACAAGTTCAAAATCTTTTTTGCTCGCCCTGATCCAGCTTGTAACCTCAGGAAATTCGTATCCCTTTTCCAGACACCGGTATACTGCATCTCTGTCCTTTTTACTGTAGAGGAAGAACTCGCTCTGACGGATCTTTCCTTTTGGGCCTCCCAGACGGTGCAGATAATCATAAATTGTTACGATCTGTTCGGACGTATAGGGTGCCCTTGACTGCTGTCCGTCACGAAAAGTTGTATCAGTGATCCAGATCTCGTCCGGCATATGATGCGGCACTATCCTGTTATTAAACGCGATTTTCGGTATCTCGTCATAACGGAACAGGTTCCGGAACACGTTCGGAGTCTCCACATCCACAAGCGGGTACATATGCTCCTCAAGTTCCAGAAGATTTGTATGATCGTTTAAAAAAACTTTTCTGTCTTCCATCTTTTCTTCCTCCGTCTTTCATAAATGCAGTTAATTCGCTTCGTATCCTTGTATAATTGTATACAGGAATGCAATTAATGTCAAATACTTTATTGAAAATACATTATAAAAAGAGACCGGAAAGACACAGCTGATTCACTGTATCTTATCCGGCCTCTCTGCCGTCAACATATTCGATTGCGATAGAGCGTAAGGTCTGCACTTCTGTATTGCAGATCACGGCAGAACCGCTCTTATTCCTTTTTTATCGTATTACGCGCACTTTAAGTACACCGTCCACAGCGGCAAGCTGTTCTTCCAGTTCAGGCGCCACCTCTGTGTCAACATCTATCATTGTATAAGCATACTCTTTTCTGCTCTTATTTGTCATAAGGGCAATATTCATATTTTTCTCTGCAAGCAGTGTTGTAAACTGTCCCAGCATATTCGGTATATTCTTATGCAGAATTGTGATTCTCCGGCCTTCTCCTTTCACACCCATGTTGCAGTCAGGATAATTTACGGAATGAGTAATATTACCGTTTTCAAGGAAATCTTTTAATTCTGCGGCAGCCATCTTCGCGCAGTTATCCTCTGACTCCTCGGTAGATGCGCCAAGATGAGGAATTACAATTGCATTTTTCACGCCGACAATCTCCTTTGTCGGGAAATCTGTCACATAAGAGCGAACTTTTCCGGAAACAAGTGCATCAACAATGTCTTCCTGATTTACAAGAACATCACGGGCAAGATTAAGGATTACCACGCCGTCTTTCATCAGGCCGATAGCATTCTTATCGATCATACCCTTGGTATCCTCAAGCGCCGGTACATGGATTGTAATGTAATCACATTCCTTGTAAAGTTCATCTACCGTCTTTGCATGGTGGATGCTTCGCGAGAGCATCCACGCTGAGTCCACTGACACATACGGATCATATCCGTATACATCCATGCCGAGATGGACCGCTGTATTGGCAACACGGACACCGATTGCTCCAAGACCGATGACACCCAGTTTCTTTCCCTGAAGCTCTGTTCCTGCAAAAGCTTTCTTTTTCTTCTCCGTAATCTTAGCAATGTCGCCGTCTTCCTCATACTCCTGTACCCAGTTTATGCCTCCGATAATATCGCGGGCCGCCAGAAGCATTCCCGCAATTACCAGTTCCTTTACTCCGTTTGCATTTGCTCCCGGAGTGTTGAACACAACAATTCCTTCCTCAGCGCAGCGGTCCAGCGGTATATTATTCACACCGGCTCCGGCCCGCGCAATGGCCTTCAGATTTTTTCCGAATTCCATATCATGCATCTTTGCGCTTCGTACAAGAATCGCATCAGCCTCATCTGCATTCCCTGTTACTATATAATTTTCATCCAGCTGGCTCAGTCCCGCTTCCGAGATTGGATTAAGGCAATGATATTTATACATCTTACAGATTCTCCTTTTCAAATTTCTTCATAAAGTCTACGAGTGCAGTTACGCCTTCATACGGCATTGCATTATAAATGCTTGCACGCATGCCTCCGACCGTTCTGTGTCCTTTCAGATTCTCAAGTCCGGCCTCTTTGGCTTCCTTAACGAATTTAGCATCCAGATCCGCATCGCCTGTCACAAACGGCACATTCATAAGTGAGCGGTCCTTTGGAACTACGGTTCCTTTGAAAAGTCTGCTCTGGTCAAGGAAATCATAAAGCACCTTTGCCTTCTTCTCGTTTCGCTCTTTCATCGCCTCAAGACCGCCCTGCGCTTTGATCCACTTAAATACTTTGCCGCAGATATAGATTCCATATGCAGGCGGTGTATTATAAAGAGATTTTGCATCAGCGTGTGTCTTGTATGTAAGCATAGTCGGCGTTCCCGGAAGCACATCCTCTGTGATCAGATCCTCTCTGATGATCACGATAACTACACCGGCAGGACCGATATTCTTCTGAACGCCGCCGTAGATTACTCCGTATTTTGTCACATCCACAGGCTCCGACAAAAAGCATGAGGATACGTCAGCCACAAGAGTTTTTCCCTTTGTATTCGGCAGCTCTTTGAACTTGGTTCCGTAAATCGTATTGTTCTCACAGATATAAACATAGTCTGCATCTTCAGATACCGGAAGATCAGAGCAGTCCGGAATATAAGAAAAAGTCTTGTCTTCGGACGATGCGATTCTGTTAACCTTTCCATATTTTTCAGCTTCTTTCGCTGCTTTTTTTGCCCACTGTCCCGTTATAATATAGTCCGCAACACGGTTCTTCATCAGGTTCATCGGTATCATAGCAAACTGCTGGGATGCACCGCCCTGAAGGAAAAGTACTTTATAATTATCTGGAATCCCCATCAGATCACGAATATCCTGCTCTGCTGTTGTAATGATCTCTTCAAATGCTTTTGAGCGGTGGCTCATCTCCATCACGGACATCCCTGTTCCTCTGTAGTCCAGCATTTCATCGGCGGCTTCTTTAAGCACCTCCTCCGGCAGCACTGCCGGACCTGCTGAAAAATTATACACTCTGCTCATTTTTCATATCCTCCTCATCAAACGCTTCTTTAATATCTGTTCCCGGAGCAACCATCGGCCACACTTTATCATCGCTGCCGATCTGACAGTCGATCACGACCGGACGATTAAGGGCGGACGCCTTTTTGAATGCCTCCCTGAATTCATCCTGTGTCTCCACATGAAGACCCACAGCCCCCATGGCTTCAGCCAGTTTTGCAAAATCAACGGCATCGCGCAGCACTGTAGCCGAATACCTCTCATCGTAGAAAAGATCCTGCCACTGACGGACCATACCGAGCACATGGTTGTTGACCACAACTTCTATAATCGGGATATTGTGTCTGACTGCCGTAGCTATCTCATTCATATTCATGCGGAAACATCCGTCACCGGCAATATTTACAACAGTCTTATCCGGACAGCCGACCTTTGCTCCCATGGATGCGCCAAGTCCGTATCCCATTGTCCCAAGACCGCCCGATGTAAGCAGTGTTCTTGGTTTCGTATATTTATAATACTGGGCAGCCCACATCTGATGCTGTCCTACCTCCGTGACGATCAGAGCCTCACCATTTGTCTGACGGTAGATTTCCTCAACGATAAACGGTCCTGTAAGCACATCCGGATGATACCTCAGCGGATACTTCTCCTTATAGGACTGTATATGCTCCAGCCATTTTGTGTGATCCTGCTGGCCGAGATGCCGGTTCAGAATACTCAGTACTTCTTTTACATCTCCGATAATTTCTTCTGATACAATGATATTTTTATTAATCTCCGCTGCATCTATGTCAATCTGCAGAATCTTAGCATTCTTCGCAAAAGTTGCTGTATTTCCCGTAACACGGTCACTGAATCTTGCTCCCAGTACGACAAGGAGATCACATTCGCTGACACCGTAATTGGACGTCTTTGTTCCGTGCATGCCGAGCATACCTGTATAGCGGGGATCCGTACCCGGAAAAGCGCCTTTTCCCATAAGGGTGTCTGCAACCGGTGCATCCAGCTTATCCACAAATTCTTTCAGTTCTTCACTTGCGCCGGAAAGAACCGCTCCTCCTCCTACGAAAACATAAGGTTTCTCAGACTCTTCCAGCATGGAGAGCACATTTCTTATCTTCTCTTCATTGATGTGGGGATGCTCGGGGACATATTTCCCCAGTTCCTGACGCTCATACTCTGTCACCGCAGCCGTCACATCTTTCGGAATATCGATCAGCACCGGTCCCGGCCGTCCGGTCTTGGCGATCCGGAATGCCTTACGGATCGTATCCGCCAGCTTTGTCACGTCTTTTACAATAAAACTGTATTTTGTGATAGGCATTGTAATGCCTGTAATATCTATCTCCTGAAAGCTGTCCTTTCCAAGAAGCGATACACCTACATTACATGTAATCGCAACAATCGGAATGGAATCCATATACGCTGTTGCGATTCCGGTCACAAGGTTTGTGGCGCCCGGACCGCTGGTTGCCAGACACACGCCCACCTTTCCTGTAGCTCTTGCATAACCGTCTGCCGCATGGGACGCCCCCTGCTCATGGGAGGTCAGGATATGCCGGATCTCATCGCGGTGTTTGTACAGTTCATCATACACGTTGAGTATCGCTCCGCCCGGATATCCGAAGATGGTATCCACCCCCTGCTCTTTCAGGCATTCTATTACTATCTCAGCTCCGTTTAACTGCATTCTTTTTTCTTTCGCTCCTTCCAATCACTCATTCTTTCCCGGTACTTCCAGAATAGCCCCCCGGTTTCCGGATGTAACCATCGCTGCATATCTGGCAAGATATCCGGTCTTGACTTTCGGCTCTCTCGGCTGCCATTTTGCCTTTCTTGCAGCCATCTCTTCATCTGAGATATCAAGCTCCAGCTTCAGTTCCGGAATATTTATCTTAATAATATCTCCCTCTTCCACGAGAGCGATCGGACCGCCCACAGCTGCTTCAGGTGATACATGTCCGATGGATGCGCCGCGGGATGCGCCGCTGAATCTTCCGTCCGTGATCAGCGCTACGGTAGAGCCAAGGCCGTATCCTGCAATAGCTGAAGTCGGGTTAAGCATCTCTCTCATGCCCGGGCCGCCTTTCGGTCCTTCGTAACGGATAACAATAACATCGCCCGGATTGATCTTTCCGCTCTTGATTGCCTCTGTTGCCTCTTCATCGCTCTCGAAGATTCTTGCCGGTCCCTCATGCACCAGCATCTCATCGCAGACCGCAGAACGCTTTACTACGCTGCCGTCCGGAGCCAGATTTCCTTTGAGCACTGCAAGACCGCCCGTCTCACTGTATGGATTATCAATCGGACGGATGACTTCGGGGTTCAGATTCTCACAGCCCGCAATATTTTCTCCTACTGTCTTTCCTGTAACTGTCATGCAGTCCAGATTCAGAAGGTTCTTTTTACTCAGTTCATTCATGACAGCATATACACCGCCCGCCTCATTAAGGTCTTCAATGTAAGTGTGGCCTGCCGGTGCAAGATGGCACAGATTCGGCGTCTTCTCACTGATACTGTTTGCGAAATCGATTTCAAAATCCATGCCGATCTCATGGGCAATTGCCGGAAGATGCAGCATACTGTTCGTAGAACATCCAAGCGCCATATCAACTGTCAGAGCGTTGAGAATTGCATCCTCAGTCATAATATCTCGAGGCCTGATATTTTTCCGCACAAGTTCCATCACCTGCATGCCCGCATGTTTTGCAAGCTGGAGTCTTGCAGAATATACGGCTGGAATGGTACCGTTTCCTCGAAGCCCCATACCCAGTGCTTCTGTCAGACAGTTCATACTGTTAGCCGTATACATACCGGAACAGGAGCCGCAGGTCGGGCAGGCCTTGTTCTCGTATTCGCACAGTTCCTCATCCGTAATCTTTCCTGCCGCATGAGCTCCTACAGCCTCAAACATACTGGAAAGACTGGTGCGTCCTCCTTTTACATGGCCGGCCAGCATCGGGCCGCCGCTGACAAAAATCGTCGGAATATTCACACGCGCCGCTGCCATCAAAAGCCCGGGCACGTTCTTGTCACAGTTAGGGATCATTACAAGACCGTCAAACTGATGCGCCATGGCAAGAGCCTCTGTGGAATCAGCGATCAGATCTCTTGTCACAAGGGAATATTTCATCCCGATGTGTCCCATGGCAATTCCGTCACATACGGCAATCGCAGGAACAACGATCGGAGTTCCGCCCGCCATTGCAACGCCCATTTTTACCGCTTCGGTGATTTTATCAAGGTTCATATGTCCCGGAACAATCTCATTGTAAGAACTTACCACTCCGATCAGCGGTCTTTCAAGCTCTTCTTTTGTCATTCCGAGCGCGTTAAATAAAGATCTGTGGGGCGCCTGCTGAACGCCTTTTGTCACTGTATCACTTCTCATATGTCATTTCCTCGCTTTCCTGTAATGTCTTTATATGTTTATCCAATTCTTTTTATGCGGTTATCTTTCATTTGATATAGGAACAGATCCGGTCTCCCATCTCCTTCGTCCCGATCTGTTTCATTCCTTCGGACATAATGTCAACCGTACGGTATCCGTCTCTTAACACTGCCGAGACTGCGTTCTCGACAGCTTCTGCCTCTGCGTCAAGGTCAAAAGAATATCTCAGCATCATAGCTGCAGAAAGAATCGTGGCAATCGGATTTGCAATTCCTCTGCCCGCAATATCCGGCGCAGAACCGCCGCTTGGTTCATAAAGGCCGAATTTTGTCTCATTCAGGCTTGCACTTGCAAGCATTCCGATAGAACCGGTCACCATGCTCGCCTCATCTGAAAGAATATCTCCGAACATATTTTCCGTCAGGATCACATCAAACTGTGCAGGATCCTTGACAAGCTGCATTGCACAATTGTCTACAAGCATATGCTCCAGCTGCACATCCGGATAATCTGCGGATACTTCTTCCACAACTTTCCTCCAGAGCCGGGAAGAATCCAGAACATTTGCCTTATCCACACTTGTCACTTTCTTTCTGCGCTTCATGGCAATGTCAAATCCGCGCTTTGCGATACGCCGGATTTCTTCCTCGCTGTATGTAAGTTCGTCTCTCGCCACAAGGATGCCGTTTTCCTCCTTCGTGCTTCGTTTTCCAAAATAGAGACCCCCGGTCAGTTCCCTCATTATCATCATATCAAATCCGCGGTCAGCAATCTCCTCTTTCAGGGGACATGCACCTTTTAATTCCTGATAGAGTACAGCCGGTCTTAAATTTGCGAACAGATTCAGACCTTTTCTGAGCGCCAGAAGCCCTGCCTCGGGGCGCTTGGACGGCTCCAGTTGGTACCACGGGGATGTCTTCGCATCTCCTCCGATCGATCCCATCAGCACTGCATCGCTTGCCTTCGCTGCCTCAAGTGTGTCCTCCGTAAGCGGCACGCCGTTCACATCAATGGACGCCCCTCCCATTAAAAGCTGCGTATAAGAAAAGGAATGGCCGTATACCTCTGCGATCCGGTCGAGAACTTTCAGTGCCTCGTCCACAATCTCCGGTCCGATTCCATCCCCTTTTATTACTCCGATCTTCATATTCATAACCGCTCACCCTTCCAAATCTAAAATGTCACTGTCTATCATACCTCATTTCTGTACGTCTTTCAAGTGGTACAGTGTAAAAAATAGAGGGCGCTCTAAAATATAATATCATAAAAAAAGTGAAAATCCGCCATTCTGACAGATTTTCACTCAATAAAACATTTCTATTTTACTCTGCGCTCGGTTTCTCAATCTGAGCAATCGCCGCTTTCTGCATCGGAATACGGCAGTTTTTATTATTTCCGAACTCAACGATAACGTCATCATCTGTGATATCAATGATCACGCCATAGAACCCGCTTGTTGTCAGTGCTGTATCGCCAACCTCCATGGAAGCAAGCATTGCCTGTACTCTTTTCTGCTCTTTTTTCTGAGGACGCATGAGCAGGAACCACATCAGTCCGATCACAACGACCCATAATATCAGCATACTAGCCATTTCACCCATAATATATTTCCTCCTAACTTTCTATCCGGCAATAAGTCTACTATACACAAAAACCCCATTTACTTCAAGAGTCTTTTTGAAAATCATGGCAATAAGCCGCCGAAAAACATCGTTAAAGACGCCCCGCTGCTGCATCCAGCTTCCGTTTTTTATACGCTTTGTATTCTCCTGCATCAATTGCATCCCTGATTTCTTCCATCATCGTATTATAAAAATACAGGTTATGAAGCACACAGAGCCGCATTCCCAGCATTTCCTTCGCCTTAAGCAGATGACGTATATATGCCCTGCTGTAGCTTCTGCATGCAGGACAGCCGCATCCCTCTTCGATCGGCCGGTCATCCAGTTCATATTTTGCATTGAAGAGATTCATTTTGCCATGGTTTGTATACACGTGTCCGTGTCTGCCGTTTCTGGACGGATATACACAGTCGAAGAAATCAACGCCTCGGTCAACCGCCTCCAGAATATTAGCCGGAGTGCCCACCCCCATAAGGTAAGTAGGTTTATTATCGGGCAGGTAAGGTACGACCGCATCCAGTATCCGGTACATTTCCTCATGACTTTCTCCGACAGCCAGACCTCCCACGGCATATCCGTCAAGATCCAGTTCTGTGATCATCTGTGCGTGGGCAATACGGATATCTTCATATACACCGCCCTGATTAATGCCGAAAAGCATCTGATGGGGGTTGATCGTATCCGGAAGTGAATTCAGCCTCTGCATCTCATCCTTGCAGCGCTTCAGCCACCGGGCAGTGCGCTCCACGGAATTCTGCATATATTTCTTATCCGCTACGCTGGAAGGACACTCGTCAAACGCCATTGCAATGGTTGATGCCAGATTGGACTGGATCTGCATGCTCTCCTCCGGTCCCATGAAGATTTTCCGTCCGTCAACATGGGAATGGAAGTGAACGCCCTCTTCCTTGATTTTCCTAAGCGAAGCAAGGGAAAACACCTGAAATCCGCCCGAATCAGTCAGAATCGGCTTGTCCCAGTTCATAAAACGGTGCAGACCGCCAAGTTTCTTCACGATCTCATCTCCCGGACGAACATGCAGATGGTATGTATTTGACAGTTCCACCTGCGTTTTAATCGTCCTGAGATCATCTGTGGACACTGCTCCCTTAATTGCCGCAGCCGTTCCCACATTCATAAATACGGGCGTTTCAATTGTACCGTGCACGGTATGAAACCGGCCCCGCTTTGCCATTCCGTCTTTTTTCAGTAATTCATACATATTTTATATATCCTGTCTCTGTCTGTTTTATTCTATGCTTTTATGTCCGGCCGCACCGTTCTAATTATGCACGATAACCGGAGTTCCAGCACTGATCATACCGAAGAGCTGTTCCGCTTTACTGTATGGCATATTCACACAGCCGTGAGAGCCATGTGACTGATACCATGAACCGCCAAACTGAGCCTGCCATGTTGCATCGTGAAATCCGTGCCCCTGCCATGTAAACGGCATCCAGAATGCGACCGGTGTCTCGTAACTGGGCTTGCCTGTTGCCGGATTAATTGCACCTTTTAATGTGGAATCCCGTTCCGTATATAATATGGAATAAACGCCTGTCGGTGTATCCCTGTCACCGTCCGGAAGTCCTGTTACGACATCGGATTCCATAGCGATCGAACCGTCTACTATATACCACATATGCTGTGCAGCAATATCAACTTCAATGTAAGTGTTTCCCCAGTCCTGAGCTGCATGAGATGCTGCAGTCTGCTTATATGCCGGCTGGCGCTCCGTCACTTCGCCGTTTTTAATGCTGTTGATCAGATTTGTCGTCTCTGCTGCTTCATCGACAATCCAGCCGTATGTGCCGCCGGATACCTGTGCGGTCTTGCCTGTCGGCGTGGTGATGGACCTCGTTGTACCGACTGTATCATATTTGCTGCCAAACTCTCTCATCCAAGCTTTCACGGCATCTTCATTGAATGTAACCTGCATATTATCATCATATGTGACCCACTCGGAGATCAGAGTCTTGTCTACCACCACATTTTCATCCATCGGATAGGTAATGCTTGCCTTAAGGTATGAATTCATCTCATCACAGGCAGCCTGTACCTCCGGCGAATCTGAAGTATATGCCGGCATCACATAACATTGCTCATCCATCATATTCAGATTTGTTTTGAACTCTGTAATATACTGCTCAATCTTTGCCGTCAGAGTATCCATATCCACCTTTGTTCCGTACTGCTCCGCCGCAACAACAAATGAGCTGCCGTCAAATTCCGGATGAGCCGGCACGGGATCTGTCTGTTCCCCAGTTACCGCCTGAAGATTCTGGATCTTCTCGTTCAATGCCGCCTCATCATAATCAACCTGAACTGTCAGGTCCGTATCGGATTTTGTAAACAGTGAGGTGATCCAGAGCAGCTGGTTCTGCGCTTTAAGCGCATCAGCGACCTGAGAGTTTTCCTGATAGGTCAGCGATATCTCCGAACCTTTGATCACATCAGAGACATTATTCTGCTCTGATATAGTCAATTCGTAGTCCGCCACCTGATTTTTGAGATATTTCTCCACATCAGCCACAGTTTTTCCGGAAAAATCTTTTCCGTTAACTGTTGTATTTA
The DNA here is from genome assembly GCA_930986645.1 of uncultured Lachnoclostridium sp. GTDB lineage: Bacteria > Bacillota > Clostridia > Lachnospirales > Lachnospiraceae > Mediterraneibacter. The sequence continues at coordinate 56,228 of CAKNJS010000005.1, read as the reverse complement.
TAAGGAAATGGCTCATGAAAAAAACTGCCGCCCCGAGATAAATCACGAGAAGTCCGCCCACAATACTTCCGGCAATAATCCATGGCTTTTTCCCCATACTCTTTTTTTCTTTATTTCTTCTTCCTCTGCGTCTTGACCTGCGCCTTTTCTTTCTAGATTTTTCAGAAACTGTACCGTTTTTATCTCCCCCCGGGAGATCAGATATGTCTTCTGAGACTTCATTGAGTACAGTATCATCTTTTGAATCTATTTTGTCCTGATGCAGATCGGTATCATGTTTTCTTTTTTCACTCATCAGTCAGTCTAATCTCCTTTATACAATTTCTGTTTCATTATAGTACGATACGATTAAAAAGTAAAGTGCACTTATACTTGTCAACAACAGGTTCTTTCCTATATAATTGACCTTGTGTACTGATTCATGTACAGATTCAGAAAGGAGAACATCAATTATTATGAGTGGTTCATCATTTGGGAAAATATTTCGCATAACTACATGGGGAGAATCCCACGGCCCCGGGATCGGTGTTGTAATAGACGGATGTCCCGCCGGACTTGCACTTTGCGAGGAACAGATCCAGAAGTTCCTCGACCGCAGAAGACCCGGTCAGAGCAAATTTACAACCAGAAGAAACGAAGCGGATTCCGTCGAAATCCTTTCCGGTGTCTTCGAAGGGAAGACAACAGGTACTCCTATTTCTCTTCTAGTCCGCAATCAGGATCAGCGTTCCCGCGATTACGGAAATATTGCCGAGCTGTTCCGTCCCGGGCACGCCGACTATCCATTTACCGAGAAGTACGGCTTCCGCGACTACCGCGGCGGCGGACGTTCTTCCGGAAGAGAGACGATCGGCCGCGTTGCCGCCGGTGCCATTGCTTCTCTGCTTCTGAGCGAACTTGGCATTACCGTGCGCGCATACACAAAAGCAATCGGCCCGTATGCAGTAAACGATGAAGATATTCATTATTCTGAAATCGAAGAAAACAGCCTGTATATGCCGAATAATACGACAGCGGAACAGGCTGGTGAATATATTGCTTCCCTGATGGCGGACAGAGACTCCTGCGGCGGCATCATCGAATGTACCGCCGATCATCTTCCTGTCGGTCTGGGAGAACCGGTATTCGACAAGCTCGATGCACTCCTTGCACAGGCGGTTATGTCAATCGGGGCAGTCAAAGGCGTGGAAATCGGAGACGGTTTTAAAGCACCGCTGTCTTCCGGAAGCAGAAACAACGATGCTTTTTATTCCGAGAACGGGCAGATTTTCAAAAAGACAAACCATTCCGGAGGTACGCTCGGAGGTATGAGCGACGGTTCCAGACTGATTTTAAGAGCAGCAGTTAAGCCGACTTCTTCAATAGCCAGAACCCAGCATACAGTCAATATTTCAGGTGAAAATACCGAAATCAAGGTACTTGGACGCCACGATCCCGTCATCGTCCCCCGTGCAGTCGTAGTCGTGGAATCCATGACTGCAATTACTCTTGCAGATCTGCTCCTCCAGAATATGACTGCCCGTATGGATTACCTCAAAAAGATCTACTAATTCGGTTCAGCACCTCATACACGGAAGCACCCTCCGCCGATGAATTCTCTCAAAAGGGAATTCGTCGGCACATATTCGCTTCCGATTCCCACAAAATAATCAAAAAATTTCAACAGACGTTTTGCCTCGAGATACTCCTCCGAATCTCTGTCTACTCCGAAAAGCAACGGTTCTACATACTGCTTCAGCACTGCCAATTCATAGAGAAGTGATGAATTAAACATTACATCCGCTTCTTCCTGATAAGGGAAAATATTTTCTTCTTCTCCTCTGCGCACAGAAGGCCACATGGCAATCGTCTTCATAGCCGATGATCCCCGTGTGCGGGCATCTCTTACGATCCGGCGGATCAGACGCCCATCTGTAGAGGGAATACGATTATGTTCATCTATATTCAGCTGGGTCAGCGCGCTGATATAAATCCTGAACTTGCATTCATCACGCATCGCTTCTGTCAGTTTCGGGTTCAGGCAATGGATTCCTTCTACGACAAGGATATCATCCGGCCCCAGTTTTTTCGGGCGGGTATCATATTTTCTCTTTCCGGTCTTAAAATCAAATATGGGAAGGTACACTTCTTCTCCTCGAATGAGAGCTTCCATATCTTCATTGAATTTTTCTATATCAATTGCCTCAAGACATTCGAAATTATAATTGCCGTCCTTGTCTCTCGGAGTATGCTCTCTGTCCACAAAATAATTATCCACTGCAATGGGATGCGGCCGCAATCCGTTAACCCGAAGCTGTATGGACAGTCTGTGTGAAAATGTAGTTTTGCCTGAAGACGACGGTCCTGCAATCAGCACAAACTTCGTATCTCCCGTTTCCGCTATGCGCTTTGCAATCTCACCAATCTGACGTTCCTGATGAGCTTCCTGCACAAGCACCACTTCCCGCATATCGCTCTTAGTAATCATATCGTTGAGTGCACCTACCGTCTCTATATCCTGACAGTCTCCCCACTCCACTGACTCTTTCATAACCTGAAAAAGCTTCGGGCTCGGCTTAAACTCAGGCACCTCCTCCGGCTTCTCTTTTACCGGCATCTGCAGTACAAACCCTTCATCATAAAGATGCAGAGAAAAATATTTCAGGCAGCCTGCATCCGGAACCATATAGCCGTAATAATAATCTTCAAATTCATTAATGCTGTATATGTTTACTTTTGAGACACGTCTGTACTCGAACAGTCTTTCTTTATCATACATTCCGTGTCTGTGAAAGAGCTCAACCGCATCGTCCGTGTGTACGGATCTCTTATCAAACCTGATCCTCTGCGCGGACAGCTCTCTCATACGGGCAGACACCTTCTGCAGGAAAGCTTCATCAAGCTTTACATCGCCCTCCACCGTACAATAATACCCTTTTCCAAGGGAAAAATGAATCCTTACCCGTTCGACCTTATCGTGTCCTGCAGCATCATGAACAGCTTTGACAAGCAGGAAGCTCATACTTCTCTTATATGCCGCGTGCCCGATGGCATCTGCCGTCGTCACAAATCTCAGTTCGCAGTCTCTCTCTACTGTTTTTCTGAGTTCCTGCAGGTGAAATCCGTCGACAAACACAAGGACAATCTGATGTTCATATCCAGGCTGAAAATCCTCGGCTATCTTCTGATAAGAAGTTCCCGCCCTGTATTCTCTGGTTTTCCCTGCTGCTGTAACTCTGCACATTTGCTCAGACATATACTCCTCCTTATCACTAAATAATCTGAAACGGATGAATAATCGGCGTCGTGATTACGTCCAATACAGGAAGCTTGCCGTTCAGAAATTGTTTCATATCATCAATAAAGATATATTCCGTACCATAATGTCCCGCATCGATAACAGCCAGTCCCTGCTCCACGGCATCCAGTCCGTCGTGATGTCCGATATCCCCCGTCACCAGAACATCCGCTCCTTTTGCAATAGCAGGAGCAACGGCAGATTTACCTGATCCGGGTGAAACCGCCAGTCGTGAAACTTTACGGTCCATATCTCCAAAAACTTTCAAGCTGCCCAGTTTCAGTCTATGCTTCACGTAGATGCAGCATTCTTCGAGCGTCATAGACTTTTCCAGATCTCCCACACGGCCGATCCCCTCTTCATGTCCGTCCGCGCTCATTGTAACATCCAGCACCTGTGCATTTTTAATTTCCAGAATCTTTTCCGCAAGAGAGGCCATTCCCAGCACATCATAATTCGTATGCATAGCATAATACGCAATATCATTCTGAATCAGCCTGACAACCCTCCTGCCGATAAAGTCTTCGTCCGTCACCTTTTTCATTGGGGAGAAAATGAGCGGGTGATGTGTAATCAGCATATCTGCACCGGCTTCGATCGCCCTGTCAATCACTCCGTCTGTTGCGTCCAGAGCAAGGTATACTCTGGATACTTCTTTATCCTCCCTGCCGGCAAGCAGGCCGACATTATCAAAATCCAGTGCCGCGCTTCTCGGATAAGTCGCTTCAATTACCTGTATGATCTCTTTACACAGCATAATAGTCCATCCCTTTCTCTGCTATTTTCAGTTCTTTTTCCAGTTCTATCCGGCGTACTGCCGCTTTTTCCGAAGTATTATCCTTCAATTTGTCCAGAATACGGATGTATATACGGATTTCTCTCTCCAGATACTCCCTGAGCACAGGATTTTTGTCCTTCAGCAGAAGTTTTCCATAGCGAAGTTCCACTTCACTCCATCCATCCGTATTATGTTTTCCGCTCTTCCTTATCCCTGAAGATTCCGACACCTTTATACAGTGCTTTTCTTCAGCAGCGCCTCCCGTCCCGGGCGGTCTGAGTTTCATCATTGGATAATATTTCCCGTCTTCTTCCACCATATCTTCCTGAAGAAAGAAAAAACCTTCCTCTAAAAGAAAGGCTCTTACTTTTTCAATTTCAGACTGAGGCTGAAGAATGCATTCCTTTAATGCGGTGACGGTTTGTAATCCATCCCGCAGAATACGTATTGTCAGCGGACCGCCCATTCCGGCAATCACCGCTGAGTCCGCCTCGTTTCTCTCCAGTGATGCGAATCCGTCGGAAATGCGGGTCTTTATCTTTCCTTCCAGTCCGTATAACCTGATATTCTCCTCTGCCCGCAGAAGCGGACCTCTGTTTACATCCATGGCGACTGCTCCCGGTATCCGACCGTCCTGAATCAGGCGGATCGGAATGTATGCATGATCCGTCCCGATATCGGCCAGACGATACCCGTCAGTTACAAGAGAGGCAACCGCATTTAAACGTTTTGATAATTCCATGTTTTCTCCATCCACAGTTCAGACGCGCCATTCGGAAATCCGCACTCCGTGCTTCCCGCGGCTGCCGCCGCTGATTTCCTCATAGAAAGGCGCTCACTCCATGCGCGGCTGTATCCAGTTGAATATGCAAGCATATTCCTTTGGATACAGCCGCGCATGGCTGAACTGTTAGTCTAAGTAGTCCCTCAGTTTTCTGCTGCGGCTCGGGTGTCTCAGTTTTCTTAATGCCTTTGCCTCGATCTGGCGGATACGCTCTCTCGTGACATCAAACTCTTTGCCCACTTCTTCAAGCGTGCGGGCACGGCCGTCATTCATGCCAAAACGCAGCCGGAGCACTTTCTGCTCTCTCTCTGTCAGTGTATCCAGCACCTCGTCCAGCTGTTCCTTTAAAAGCGTCTGCGCTGCAGCTTCAGCCGGCACCGGTACGTTGTCATCCTGTATAAAATCTCCCAGATGACTGTCTTCTTCCTCACCAATCGGCGTTTCCAGAGATACCGGTTCCTGTGAGATTTTCAAGATTTCACGCACTCTTTCGACAGGCATATCCAGTTCTTTTGCGATCTCTTCCGGAAGTGGTTCTCTTCCCAGTTCCTGAAGCAGCTGTCTGGACACACGGATCAATTTATTGATCGTCTCCACCATATGCACCGGAATACGGATTGTTCTGGCCTGATCCGCTATTGCTCTTGTAATTGCCTGACGGATCCACCATGTCGCATAGGTACTGAATTTATAACCTTTGTGATAATCAAATTTTTCAACCGCCTTGATCAGTCCCAGATTTCCTTCCTGAATCAGATCAAGAAAAAGCATTCCTCTGCCCACATACCTCTTGGCAATACTGACTACAAGACGGAGATTGGCTTCAGCCAGTTCCTTCTTGGCCTCTTCATCTCCCTGCTCCATTCTCTGGGCAAGCTCGATCTCACGTTCGGCACTTAAAAGAGGAACCTTTCCGATTTCTTTCAAATACATACGAACCGGATCTTCTATACTAACACCTTCCGGGACGGACAGATCGATGTTTTCCATATCGACATCTTCCTCTTCGGATATAATGCCATCGATATCCATATCTGTATCATCTTCCGTATCACCGCTGATGCGCAGGACATCGATATTATTTGCCTCCAGATAATCGAAGACTTTTTCCATCTGATCGGTTGTCAGCTCCATATCTGTAAAGAAATCATTGATCTCCTGAACATCCAGTATGCTTTTCTTTTTCTTTCCCAGCGCTACAAGTTCATTCATTCTTTCCAGAAATTTCTGTGCATTTTCTTCCATGTGTCCATCCTTCCTTCGCCCGGGCACAAGCGCGGGCTATCTTGTTTTATTTTATCCTTAATCAATAGAAATATGCAGTGTTCTCAAGCCCTCAAGCTTTCTCTTCTCCTCCATAAGCCTCTGCAGCCCGGCCATATCCGTGGGATCAAGTCTGTGCGTCCGTTCATCAATGCTGTGACTCTTTACCCGGAGAATAATCTCCTTCAAGGCCTGTTCCTCTTCCTCTTTTGTCTTCAGCTGCCTGATCTTCGTATTAAAGAGAGCGGCCGCTTCTCTGTGCTCCTCTTCCTCAGTGAAATGATTTAAGATGCCTGCCGGATTCACACTGCCGTTTTCGTGCTGTTCATAAAGCAATTCAGCTACTTTACGATAAATACCTTCCGCAAAATCATCCGGATGTATATAACTGCTGATCTTGCTGAAAAGTTTCTCATCCTCGATCATCCAAGTAAGCAGTGCTTTCTGGGATGTAAGGATACCATCCTCTTTCCGCTTCTCATTTGCCATACCTTCCGCACGTTTCGGCCTTGCAGCCGGTCTGGCCATCCCGGAACTCACCGCTGTCTTTGCCACAAGCTTTTCAAGACTCTCCCTGCTCACTTTATATGCAGAAGCCGCTGCCTCTATATAGTTATTGCGCTCCAGCTCGTCCTCAAATTGCAGAAGCCGCCTTGCCGTCTCGCGGAAGAATTCCGTCTTTCCCTCCGGAGAAGCCATATCGTAATCCCTCTCCAGCATCTCGAGACTGAACATAAATCCATTTCTCGCACTCTGTATCCGCTTCTCGTATTCCTCAGCCCCAAGGTTTTTTATAAATTCATCCGGATCTTTATACGGATCCATGCGTATAACCCGGGCAGAAATCCCGGCTTCTCTTAAGATAGGCACCGCCCGCAGTGCCGCCCGTGTACCAGCGTCATCACTGTCATATGTAAGATACACTTCCTTAACATATCTCTTGATCAGAGAAGCATGTCCCGGAGTGAGTGCTGTTCCAAGAGACGCCACAGCATTTGTAAATCCCGCCTGATGCAGGGATATTACATCCATATAACCTTCGCAAAGCAGGAAATATGGCTTTTTCGATGTTCTGGCACGATTCAGCCCGTACAGATTTCTGCTCTTGTCAAAGACCGGCGTTTCAGGAGAGTTCAGATATTTCGGCTTGGCATCTCCCATTACACGCCCTCCGAAACCAATCACACGGCTGTTCACATCCATGATCGGAAAAATCACACGGTTCCAGAATTTGTCATAGACGCCTTTCTTCTCATCTGTATTAATCAGTCCCGCCTGACGGATCACTTCCTCACTGTATCCTTCCTGTCTCAGAAATTTATACAGATCATCACTGAATACATTGGAATATCCAAGGCCGAAAGCCTTTATCGTATCATCAGACAGTCCCCTGTCTGTCAAATATTTATAGGCTTTTTGCCCGCGTTCCGATTTCAGCTGTACATAATAATACTTTGCCGCCTTTTTATTCACCTCGAGGATAGAGGCCTTAAGATCTGCCTTTTCTTTTGCCTCTTTCGAGTATTCCATCTCCGGAAGCTTGATTCCTGCACGGTCTGCCAAAAACTTTACTGCCTCCACGAAGGAAAAATTCTCGTATTCCATCAAAAATGTGAATACGTTTCCTCCCGCCCCGCATCCGAAACAGTAATACATCTGTTTCTGTCTGCTCACGGAGAAAGACGGTGATTTTTCATTATGAAAAGGGCAGAGTCCAAAATATGAACTGCCCTTTTTCTGCAGCCGGACATAGCCGGAGATCACATCTACTATATCATTTCTTGTCCTTATCTCTTCTATCAGCTCATCAGGATAGTACATGTTCCGCCTCCATAAAGAATACCCTATAATATATATTCGACAAAAGTTTTTGGTTTCCTTTATTTTTTTAAATTTTCCATGATTCTGGAACAAAATAATCCTGAAATTTCTTCACAGCATAAGAATCTGTCATCCCCGCAATGTGATCACAGACAACCTGCTCCCTGCTGATATCTGTATTTTCCAAAACATTCCTGAACTGCTGGGGAAGCGCTTCCGGCCGTTTCATATAATATTCAAAAAGCTGTTCGATCATATGTACCGCTTTATCTTCCTCTCCCTTCGCTTTTGGGTTGAGATACACATTTTCAAACATAAATCTGCGAAGATCCGTCATAGCCTTTTCCACCGGCGGAGACATACAGATCTGAGGCCGGTCCATACTGTTTATGATCACATCATGTATCAGCTTATTAAGCCGCTCCTTGCATGAGCCTCCCAGCGTATTGCGGATATCAGCCGGAATATCCTCTTCCGTCAGGATTCCTCCCCTTATCGCATCATCCATATCGTGGTAAATATAAGCAAGCTTATCTGATATTCTAAGGACCTGTCCTTCCAGCGTATGTGGATGTCCTGCCGTCTGATGATTTAAGATTCCATCCCTGACCTCCCATGTCAGATTAAGACCTTTTCCTTCTTTTTCAATACAGTCGACAACCCTCAGACTCTGCTTGCTATGGGAGAAATGATACACGGTATTCAGGGCTCTCTCCCCTGCATGGCCAAACGGCGTATGTCCCAGATCATGCCCCAGTGCGATTGCCTCTGCAAGATCCTCATTCAGACGCAGTGCTCTGGCGATTGTCCTAGCATTCTGGGACACTTCCAGCGTATGAGTAAGCCTTGTCCTGTAGTGATCGCCGCTTGGCAGGAGAAACACCTGAGTCTTCTGTTTCAGCCGGCGGAAAGACTTGCAGTGCAGTATCCGGTCCCGGTCTCTTTGAAAGACCGGCCGGATATCGCACTGCGGTTCATCCCGCAGCCGCCCTTTTGTGCTGCTGCTCAATGTGGCATAAACGCTTAAATTTTTTCTTTCCCTTTCTTCAAGCTGCTCCCGGATCGTCATAACATCAGTCCTCTTTCAGACGTGCTTCAATAGCGTCAACTACAGTTTTAAGTACTTTTACACGGGCATAATACTTACTGTTCCCCTCTACGACCACCCACGGTGCATAATCTGTGGAGGTCCGCATCAGCATCTCATTTACCGCATCTTCGTACTGATCCCATTTTTCCCGGTTTCTCCAGTCCTCATCGGTAATCTTCCACCGTTTTTCCGGATTTTCCTGACGTTCTTTAAATCTGCGTTCCTGCTCATCCTTATCAATATGCATCCAGAACTTAATCACAATTGCACCGGCATCATACAGGTCTTTTTCCATATCATTAATTTCTTTATATGCTCTTTTCCATTCTTCAGTTGTACAGAACCCTTCGATTCTCTCCACCATCACACGGCCATACCATGTTCTGTCGAAAATAGCCACATGACCGTCTTTCGGCATTGCCCGCCAGAATCTCCAGAGATAGTGATGCGCCTTCTCAATATCATTGGGAGATGCAGTCGGATTCACAACATATCCTCTGGGATCCATTCTATCCGTAAGTCTCTTGATTGCGCCGCCTTTACCGCCCGCATCCCAGCCTTCAAATCCGAGTATCACCGGAATTCTCCTGCGATACAGTTCTCCGTGAAGCTTTTCCAGTTTCTTCTGGAGCTTATCCAGCTTCTCCTTATATTCTTCTCTGGTATAACTCAGACTCAGATCAGCCTTGGACAGAATTGAAACCTGCAGTTCTTTCATCTGTACATCTGCTTCACGGGCTATCTCACCGACAGGATCGTCTGCCGCGGATGTATCTTTTGAAATAAAGGCCTTTTTTGCCGCTTTCTCTTCATTTTGTTCTTTTACTTTTTCAATCTGATCGGCCATTGCCTTGATTACTGTTGTATATATCTTTAAAGCAGCAAACCTGCGGTCCATTGACTCAATAATCGTCCATGGAGCATAATCGGTATCCGTCTTAAAAAGCATATCCTCCATCATAGACGCATACTCATCATAACGGGCATTTCTCTCCCTGTCCCCCTGACTGACACGCCATGCGGTTTCTTCATTTTTCTCGAGTTTGTCAAATCTCTTTTTCTGCTCTTTTTTATCAATGTCAAGGAATAATTTTATGATCAGGTTTCCGTCCTCGGCAAGCTGTTGTTCGAATGAATTGATTGAATGGAATGCAGCAGGAAGATCTTTGCTTTTCGTTCTCTTTTCAAACCGGTCTATCAAAACCCTTCTGTACCAGCTTCCGTCAAAAATAGCGATTCTGCCTCTGGCCGGTGTCTTTGTCCAGAATCTCCACATAAACGGATGCATCCGTTCTTCTTCCGTCTCATTCTTGATCGGATGCACTTCAAACCCTCTCGGATCCATACTCTGGATCAGCCGTCCGATCTGAAGGCCTTTTCCTGCAGCGCCAAAACCTTCAAACACGATCAGAACAGGAATCCCAAGCGCCTTGCACTCTCTCTGGAGTCTTCCCAGCTTCACTTCCAGCTGCTCCATCTTCTTTTTATATTCTTCCTTTGAAACCTTTTTCGTCAGATCAACTTTTTCTAACATAATACATCCTCCATCGCTCTTATTCTGATATTATTGACCGGTTCCTATAAATTATTGTAATTATACCATATATTTAATTAAAAGAAGGAAAAAAACTATACAATATTCTTCCTTTTCACCACTGGATAAAATTTGTATTCTGCTTTCACATTCTTGCATGCAACGTATTGAAGCACTTATTTTCAGAATATTATGAATTTTATGTATAAATAATGCTAGAATAAGAAAGAATACAGTTGTACCAGCATGAGGTTTCAGTCAAAAGAATAAATAATGAAAAAATATATAGATAACATAATCGGCAAAAACATACGGAATCTGCGCAGACAAAAAAAAATGAAACAGAACGCTTTAGCTCTGGAGCTCCATATCGGAAGGCAGTCAATTTCTGCCTACGAACGGGGAGTTACCATTCCTGATATTTATCTGCTTATACAGATTGCCGATTTTTTTGATGTATCGCTTGATGAACTTACCGGGAGAGTGAGGTAATTTCCCCGTAATAATAAAAAATAGAAGGATGTTTCAACACCTAAAACTTTGAAACATCCTTCAATTTCTATTATCCTTGCTGTCTTTTGTAAAATCACTGATTTTTTGTCCATGTATGTACAGTATCTGTTCCGGGACTGATCAGATCCATCTGCGTGTTATCCGCGTTCAGCGTATATGCATACTCCAGAGAGCCTCCCGGCACAACGAGCCGCAGAAGCAGAGTTCCGTTTTCGTCTTCAACAACACTGTATGTACCATCCGTATCTGTACTGCTCCCCTTAATCTTCAGCTTCTTATCTTTATCGAACCGGTAAATATTACCGCTCTCATCCGCCCATTCACCAATAATTCCCTTTGCCCTCTCATCGTTCATTTCAAGGAACTCAAGATCAGCCGGAAGGAAATAAAGATCCTTGCCGCCGTCAAGAGAGGTCAAATTAATTCCATATCCAGTGTCATCCGTCGAAATTGCATACAGCTGTTCTTTATCTCCGATTTTCATCTGAAGTGTAATATTTTTTTCATCATCAAAACCGCACTCGAAGGTCAGATCTTCCTCATTCTTTTTTCCTGTACCGTCTGATTTCAACTCATACACATCATCACTGCCCGGAACAACCCATGTATTTGATACAGCATTTGTAACAGCCTCGCTTGGTGCGCTGAGCTGTCCACCCAAGGCTTCCTTTGCCTCTTCGGTATATCCATCCACTTCTTCAGTAATAGACTCTCCCGCTTTCTTCTCATCACTGCATCCGGCAGCACCTAAGGCTAAAACACCTGCTAAAATAAATATCACCATTTTTCTTCTCATGCCAATCATCTCCGGTATTTATAGTAAAGAAAAAGCCTTGATAACTCAAGACTTTTTCCCTCGTGCGGAAGATGGGACTTGAACCCACACGACACGAATGTCACAAGATCCTTAGTCTTGCTCGTCTGCCAGTTCCGACACTTCCGCATTCCATATTTACTGTGGCCTTTCTGATCTCTCGTGCTGACCACAAGTGATATATTACTCTTACAAGTGCAAAATGTCAACTATTATTCGCTAAAAAATTAAAGTTCGAAATTTGTTCATATTTTTATAAAATTACCGAAAATTTCGACAATAATATTCTGCCAGTTCGATTCCGCTTTGCTCCATCTCACTGCGGGCTTTCGCCCTATACAGGAAGAGAGGGAGTGCTGTATTTGTGCAAGCACTTCTCCTCTTCCGCCATGCCAGTTCGATTCCGCTTTGCTCCATCTCACTGCGGGCTTTCGCCCTATACAGGAAGAGAGGGAGTGCTGTATTTGTGCAAGCACAAACAGCACTCCCTCTCTTCCTGTGCATGGCTCAATGCTTATTGCATGTTTCCGTCAAATTTGGGGATGCCGTCAAATCCGGCTTGAAGGTCCTCATCTGTCGGAATATAGTCTGTCATCTCGCCATTATTGTATTTCTCGTATGCAACCATATCAAAATATCCGGTTCCTGTGAGTCCGAACAGGATTGTCTTTTCTTCTCCCGTCTCTTTGCACTTCACAGCTTCGTCAATTGCAACGCGGATCGCATGGCTGCTCTCCGGTGCAGGCAGGATGCCTTCTACTCTCGCGAACTGCTCCGCAGCCTCGAATACTGAAGTCTGCTCTACCGAACGGGCTTCCATATATCCATCAGCATAGAGCTGTGACAGTGTTGAGCTCATACCATGGTATCTCAGTCCTCCCGCATGGTTCGCCGACGGGATAAATCCGCTTCCGAGTGTATACATCTTCGCCAGCGGGCACACCATTCCGGTATCACAATAATCATATGCAAACACACCTCTCGTGAGGCTCGGGCAGGATGCAGGCTCTACTGCGATAAACTGATAATCAGCCTCACCGCGGAGCTTCTCGCCCATAAACGGAGAGATCAACCCTCCCAGGTTGGAACCGCCGCCGGCACAGCCGATGATAATATCCGGCTTAATTCCGTATTTATCCATCGCGATCTTTGTCTCCACTCCTATAATGGACTGATGCAGGAGTACCTGATTTAACACACTGCCGAGAACATATCTGTAGCCTTCTGTATGTGTCGCCACCTCGACTGCCTCGGAGATCGCGCATCCAAGACTTCCTGTAGTGCCCGGATGCTCGGCAAGGATCTTTCTTCCGACCTCTGTCGTATCAGACGGTGACGGAGTTACACTCGCTCCGTATGTCCGCATCACCTCGCGGCGGAACGGTTTCTGCTCATAAGAGCATTTTACCATGAACACTTTACAGTCCAGATCAAGGTATGCACACGCCATGGAAAGTGCCGTTCCCCACTGGCCTGCTCCTGTCTCTGTCGTAACGCCTTTCAGCCCCTGCTCTTTTGCATAGTAAGCCTGTGCAATAGCTGAATTAAGTTTATGGCTTCCTGATGTATTATTTCCTTCGAATTTATAGTAGATCTTCGCCGGGGTCTGAAGCTTCTCCTCAAGGCAGTAAGCCCTGACAAGCGGCGCCGGACGATACATTTTATAAAAATCACGGATCTTCTCCGGGATTTCAATATAACGATTGTCGTTATCAAGCTCCTGTTTCACCAGCTCTTCGCAGAATACAACGCCAAGTTCCTCTGCTGTCATCGGCTTTAACGTAGCCGGATTGAGAAGCGGCGCCGGTTTGTTCTTCATATCTGCGCGGACATTGTACCATTCCTTCGGCATCTCGCTCTCTTCAAGGTAGATTTTGTAAGGGATCTTCTTTTCGTTCATTTTCCTTTCTCCTTTCAAACATTTCTATGCGGGACTCGAGAATGCTGTGAGTATTCTGCAAATAAAAAAACTCTCGCCCCATACAATTAAACTATTGCAGGGACAAGAGCTTATATACATTTAAAACTCCTGCGGTGCCACCCGGCTTGATGCTTTTGCATCCACTCATCGCATACCGACATATGCTGCTTTTCTTAACGAAGTTACATTCTCCGTCTCACCTACTCACCTGCAGCAAGAACTATAAATCACATCATTTTGTCTGCAATATGCTTTCAGTTCGCCCTCAGAAGCCCATTCACTTCACGTCCGTCTGCCGATTTCCACCAATTACGGCTCTCTGTGAAACTTTCGTTGAAGTTACTTGCTCTTCGTCATCGGTTTAAAGTGACTTTACCACGTCACAACATGGATGTCAACCACAAATTCTCATCCTTGGTGGAAAATTCTCAATTCTCAATGGAATGTCTCATGCTCAGTCAGCAGCTTAATATCTGTTATGCACTTTTTCTGCAAAACACATGAAATCTTTCAGCTCTATAAACTTCCCGTCATCCAGTACAGCCTTTCCACTCATTCTGCCGAACACCTGATGCTGGTCTGAGGACACCAGTAAAGCGGACATGGCGGTCGCACGGTCCAGCACAGGTTCAAATTCCATCTCAAACCGTCCGTCACTGGAGGAAAATCTCCACGGCTTCATATAGTCGTCCTCAGGTATATGGAATGCCACATCGTCCAGCTTATGCCCTTTCCCGTCATAGAAAAGGATATTTTCCGTGGCGACAGAAGTATCGCCGAACCCGTATCCGATATTGAATCCAAAAGGCTTTCCTCCTACCGTGCCATTCCCCGATCCCCAGTACCACGTATTATCGTAGGTCCAGACGCCTCTCCCCCAGTCAAGTGTGCCATAATCTTTATCCGGGCTGAACCAGTAAGTGATATCGTTAAAAGACATATAGCCCTCCGCAGGCATACAATTGATCTTCTGATTATAGTAAAAGGCTCTCTTTCCGCTCCACGGAGTCGCGATCGTCATGGTATCCATATCCGGCTGATCCAGTGCGATCTCACAGTAGAATGGTTTTCCGTCATAAAAATCTTTGAAGTCACAGGAAATCATGCGCCTCCCCGAATCCACGCGGAATTCCAGACGCATCCTTTTATCGCGGTAAACGATATCTCCCTTTGACGAAGAAGACGGCATCTTCATCTTTCCCAATGGAAAAGGCGTAAGGATCGTCTCTGTATGCTCCCATCTCTCTTTAAAGTTCAAAAGAGATACCGACTGAAGTCCGATATATCCGTCGTCAGACAAGGTAAATGCCGCAGCATAATCCTCATTCATCACCAGATAGTAGTCCCACTCCTTGATACGGAAAGCAGGTGACTGAATACGCTTTCTGTCATACTTCCAGACCTGGCGGCGTGCCCAGCCCGGTTCCGCAATCCTGCCGTCTTCTCCAAGCAGCGGCTGTTCTTTCGTTACTTCATGATTTCTCATATCTGTCACACCCCGTTTCCGGTGAAATATCAAATGCTTTTTCACCGCAGTTTATTCTTCCCTCAGCGCACAGGATAATTTCTCTGAGATTTCCTGCAGAAAAAGAAAAACCCGAATCCCAACCGGGACCGGGCTTCTGCCTTTATTCTACTACGCTACTTTCTCTTTTGCAAGTGCTGCGAGTGTTGCAAATGCTTCTTTGTCATTTACAGCCAGCTCAGCCAGCATCTTTCTGTTCATATCAACGTTGGCCAGTTTCAGACCGTGCATGAATTTGCTGTAGGACAGACCGTTCATTCTTGCTGCAGCATTGATACGTGCGATCCAGAGCTGTCTCATCTGACGTTTGCGCTGTTTTCTTCCTGCATATGCAGAAGTAAGAGCTCTCATGACAGACTGTTTTGCCACTCTGTACTGTTTGGAGCGTGCTCCTCTGTATCCTTTTGCCAGTTTCAGTGTTCTGTTATGTTTCTTCTTAGCGTTCATTCCGCCTTTGATTCTTGCCATTTCTTAATCCTCCTATTTCATTTAAAACAGTGTGTCTGTAATCGTGTCTTTCCGTTCAGACCTGCCATTTGCAAAGCCGAACCGCAATTTACAGATACGGAAGAACTTTCTTCATGTTCTTTACGTTTGTAGCATCTGTAATCGTAGACTGTCTGAGATTTCTTTTTCTCTTTGTAGACTTCTTCGTTAAGATATGGCTCTTGTAAGCTTTATTTCTTTTCAGTTTTCCTGTACCTGTCTTTTTGAAGCGCTTTGCTGCTGCTCTGTTTGTTTTGATTTTTGGCATGATAATTTCCTCCTTTATTGTGCTGCCTGCCGGACTTCATCCCGGACATATCAAATTTAACGTTTTTCAGTTAAAACCATGCTCATCGCTCTTCCTTCCATCTTGGCCGGTTTCTCAACGACCGCAATGTCCGCAAGAGTCTCTGCGAAATCATCGAGGATATGCTTGCTCTGCTGAACGTGAGCCATCTCTCTTCCGCGGAAACGCAGTGTAACCTTCACTTTATTTCCCTTGGAGATAAACTTCTTGGCGTTGTTTATCTTCGTGTTCAGGTCATTTGTGTCGATATTCGGTGACAGACGGACCTCTTTGATCTCGACCGTCTTCTGCTTCTTTCTCGCCTCTTTTTCTTTCCTCGTCTGCTCGTACTTGTACTTGCCGTAGTCAATGATCTTGCAGACCGGCGGTTTCGCCATGGGCGCGATCTTCACCAGATCGAGTTCTGCTTCCTGTGCGATTTTAAAAGCCTCCCGGGCTGACATGATACCTAACTGCTCTCCATTCTCGCTGATCAGACGTACTTCTCTGTCTCTGATCTGCTCGTTAATCATTAAATCGCTAATTGTCGTATACCTCCGTCACATGAATTCCTTCAGGTTTCCTATGCGAAAACACAAAAAAACGAGTGAATATCATATCCACCCGACAATCAATAAAACGTCCCGGATTTCGGAACCGCTGCATCAATATCAGACCAATAGTCACCCGATTGTGCTATGGTGAGAGTGGATACTCTACTTTGTTTTTTGCTTCACGCAGTGTTTAATTTACCATACCCAATCTGCTTTGTCAACTATATCCTGAATAATTTTCTATATTTTCCTGCCCCTTCATCAGGCAAAGATGTTATAATACTGCTGTTACAGCTGCATACTCCTATAGTACCAATACTTCCTGTAACACTTCTAATATAAGGAAAGAGAGTAATATATCCATGAGTTCAAAAAATATTGTATCAGAAGATAAATTCAATAACAAGTGTGGATTTGTCATCTCCTGTATCGGCAGCTCCGTGGGCATGGCAAATATATGGATGTTCCCGTACCGTATCGGTGAATTCGGCGGCGCGGCATTCCTGATCCCGTATATTATCTTTGTACTGCTCATCGGTTTTACCGGCGTGATCGGTGAAATGGCATTCGGGCGCGCCATGCATTCAGGCCCCCTTGGAGCATTTAAAAAAGCTTTCGATATGAAAAGTCCTCAGAAAAAATCCCGCATCGGAACAGTTATCGGTCTGATTCCCGTCATAGGCTCCCTTGGTATCGCCATCGGCTATAGTGTGATCATCGGCTGGATCTTAAAGTTCCTTGCAGATTCCGTCACCGGAGCAATTGTCAATGACGAGGATCCCGCACAGGTATTCAGCATACTTTCCCGTGACTTCGGAAGTATTCCGTGGCATCTGCTGGGGCTTGTGCTCGCGCTGATCTGCACGTCTTTCGGCATTGCCCGGGGCATTGAGAAAGTAAACAGGATCATGATGCCTGCGTTTTTTGTCCTGTTCCTTTTTCTTGCGATAAGGGTTGCCTTCCTTGACGGAGCGGCAGAGGGCTATGCCTATCTGTTCAAACCGGACTGGTCAGCCATGGCCGATCCGCAGACATGGGTATATGCTATGGGACAGGCCTTCTTCTCCCTCTCCATTGCCGGCAGCGGGACAGTTGTATACGGAAGCTATCTGAAATCAGATGTAGATATTGTCAGCAGTGCAAAGTATGTGGCATTTTTTGACACCATTGCCGCCCTCCTTGCAGGTCTGGTCATCATCCCCGCCGTCTTCGCCTACGGCATGGAACCGAATTCCGGCCCGGGACTTCTCTTCATTACAATTCCCGCAGTTATCCGGAGCATTCCTTTCGGACAGCTATTTGCCATCCTGTTCTTCCTTGCGGTGCTCTTTGCCGGAACGACATCACTGATCAATCTGCTGGAAAGCCCGGTGGAAGCTCTGCAGTCCAGATTCGGATGGTCCAGACGCTCTGCCCTGATCCTTGTAGGAGCGGTAACCGCAGCTGTCGGACTCTTCGTGGAGGGCAATCTTTTAAGCCCGTGGATGGATTCCATCTCCATCTATGTCATTCCGCTCGGCGCGCTGCTTGCAGGCATCACCATGTTCTGGGTATGCGGAAAGACATTTGCCCGCAATGCCGTACAGCTGGGGCGCAGGCGCACACTGGGGCGCTGGTTCGAACCCATGACAAAGTATGTGTTCTGCGGGGTGGCACTGGTGGTGTATGTACTCGGGATCTTCTTTGGAGGTATTGGTTAAATTCGTATTTATCTGAGAGACATATTCTCGGTAAAACGTCCGAAAATCACTCAGATACAGCAGATTGACTCACGTATTCAGGACATACGGGGAGTGGATGCTTCCGGCTCCGGTTACAGAACATAAGACAAAGTAACAAACCTGTGATACAGCTAAATGCAATCAGGAAAACGAAGAACTCGTTTCACTCAGACAACTTCATTTCCCTGATTAACGCTGCATCACAGGTTTTAACTTTGTCTAATATTCTTTCACAGTCACCGTCAGCATTCCCTCCCCGCCCGTCCCGATAGGTTTATCAAAAGAGCTGTATCCAACTGATTTTCTGCATTCATCCGATCGAAAGTGCCTCTCCGGTAATCACGTAATTTACAGAAAATTAATCGAAAAGGCGGGCTTTATCGATAAAGTTCCGGCTGCTTCCGATTTGTATGAGTACATGTTGAAGAATGGCGCTGCAGTATCTTCTTTTTCTGCGTCTGCTGTTCGATCAGTATGACTTTTCTATTACGGCGGTATTTGTTCAATAAATACGAATTTCACACTTTCTTCATGCACGTCACAGCCATTGCGCCTGGTCCGATATGGCACGCCACGCTCAATGAAAGCGGGCCTTCCACTATATCATATCCCGGAAAACGGTCCATGATCTCCTGTTTCCATTCCTTGGCGTCTTCTTTCGAGCAGGTATATGCCATTCCCAGCACCATCTTATCCTTCACATCTGCGAACCGTTCGTTCAGGTCTTTCTCAATGGCATTCAGCATTGTTTTCTTTGCCGCTTTCCAGCCGCGCACTTTTGCAAATGCATCCAGTTTTTCTCCCTGAATCTGAAGTACGGGCTTAAGGTTCAGAACAGTTCCAATGGCTGCGGCTGCCGGAGTAATTCTTCCTCCCTTTTTCAGATACTTCAGCGTATCTACTGTAATATAAATGCTGGCCTGAAGTTTTTCTCTCTCCAGCACCTCTTTGATCTCTGCTGCCGATTTTCCCTGATCGCGCAGATACATAGCATCATACACAGACTGTTCCTGAGTAACAGAGATTCTCTGGTTATCTACGACCTGCACTCTTCCTTTATACTCAGCTGCAATAGACGATGCCGTGGCGCAGGTGCTGCTCAATCCGCTTGACATGGGGATGCAGACGATCTCATCATAGTCTTTGAGTATCTTTTCCCACAGTTCCATCACATTTCCGGGAGACGGCTGGGATGTGGATATATCAGAGTCCGCTCCCAGTTTCTCGTAAAACTGCTCCTGTGTCAAAGTGATATCTTCATAATAAATGTTTCCATCGATAAAGAACGGCATGGGGAGTACATATATTCCAAGTTCTTTTCCCCTTGCCTGTGTAATTCCGCTGTTGCTGTCAGTAACAATGGCAATTTTACTCATTTTTCTCTCCTGATTCTTAAAACTGTTTTCTAAAGCTGATTCCCGGATATAATATCAAAATCTAATTCTTAAAGCTGTGGATCGGAGCAGGTATCCTGCCTTTTCTGCTGATAAACGTTTCACAGCCGAACTCATTGACAGGCATGATCGGCGCATATCCGAGAAGGCCTCCGAACTCTGCCATGTCTCCGACATCTTTTCCGATAACCGGAATAAGCCGAACCGCTGTTGTCTTCTGGTTTACCATGCCGATTGCCATTTCATCCGCTATAATACCGGCGATTGTACTTGCCGGAGTTTTTCCCGGTATGGCGATCATATCAAGTCCTACCGAGCAGACACAGGTCATTGCTTCCAGTTTCTCCAATGTCAAAGATCCCGCATGGACTGCATCGATCATCCCCTGATCCTCGCTGACCGGAATAAATGCGCCGCTTAAGCCGCCTACATAAGAAGAGGCCATCACACCGCCCTTTTTCACCTGATCATTGAGAAGAGCCAGTGCCGCCGTCGTTCCCGGAGCTCCCACTCTCTCCAGACCAATCTCCTCAAGGATCTCTGCTACACTGTCTCCCACCGCGGGGGTCGGAGCCAGTGAAAGATCTACAATACCAAAAGGAACACCGAGACGTTCCGATGCCTCTCCTGCTACAAGCTGTCCTACACGTGTTACCTTAAAAGCGGTCTTCTTGATTGTCTCACAGAGCTCCTCAAAACCTTTTCCGCGTACCTTCTCTAACGCTTTCTTAACAACCCCGGGGCCGCTGACACCGACATTAATTACTGCGTCCGCCTCTGTCACTCCGAGGAAAGCGCCTGCCATAAACGGGTTGTCATCCGGAGCATTGCAGAATACAACCAGTTTTGCGCATCCGAGAGAATCTCTGTCTTTTGTTGCCTCTGCCGCTTCCTTGACAATCTCACCGCACAGCCGGACCGCATCCATATTGATACCTGTCTTTGTAGAGCCTACATTTACGGAACTGCAGATTCTCTCTGTCACGGCGAGTGCCTGCGGAATAGAGCGGATCAGATTCTCGTCGCTTGCCGTCATTGCCTTGGACACAAGCGCAGAATATCCTCCGATAAAGTTGACGCCCACAGTCTCAGCCGCGCGGTCAAGAGTCTTTGCTATCTCGACATAATCTTCCGGAGTCCTGCATGCAGCCGCTCCCACCAGAGCAATCGGCGTGATCGATATTCTTTTATTTACGATCGGAATACCGAATTCCTTCTCGATATCCTGACCGACAGAGACAAGATCTTTTGCAGTAGTCGTAATTTTGTCATAGATTTTACGGTTCAGTTCATTTAAATCAGAGTCAATGCAGTCTAAGAGACTGATTCCCAGAGTGATCGTCCTCACATCCAGATTCTCATGTTCGATCATCTCATTCGTCTCTGACACCTCATACATATTAATCATAGTATATATCCTCGCAATCTTTTCTATACTGTCAGCATATTTGCCGTATATTTTACCGATGTATGTAAGCTCCAGTCCGGGTGCAATGCACGGCACCTTTTACAGTCTGTGCATTTTTTCAAAAATATCTTCTCTCTGACAGTGAATGCTCACACCGATTTCCTGTCCCAGCTTCTCCATCTCGTCGCAGAGCGCCGTAAAGTCTTTTCCGAGCTCTGTGACATCGGCGATCACCATCATATTAAAATATCCCTGAACAATTGTCTGGGAAATGTCCAGAATATTGATCTTATTGTCCGCCAGATAAGTACATACCTTTGCGACAATTCCAACTGTATCTTTTCCAAGCACTGTGACAATACATTTTTTCATTTTGTTTTCCTCCTTATTCAGACTGTAATAATATCCGAAACAGTATCACGGCTGGCAACAAACATATCCAGATCTTCTCCCCGGTAATCATTGTCCGCAAGCGTGACTTCCAGTTTTACTGTCTCATATGCAAGTTTTGCATAGTTATTCTCTTTGCTCAGATGTCCAAGGACAATGTGCTTCAGATTATCATGTAGTATATCACAAAGCAGCCGCCCTGACAATTCATTTGACAGGTGCCCTTTATCGCCGAGTATCCGCTGTTTTAAATAGTACGGGTATCCTCCTGCTTCCAGCATATGTATGTCATGGTTTGCCTCCAGAAGTACTGCATCCAGATTTTCCAGATGTTTTACTGTATAGTCATCGTACTTTCCTAGATCTGTTGCAACGGCAACCGATTTTCCGCCGCACTCCAGACGGTACCCGGAAGGTTCGTTTGCGTCATGGGAGATAGCAAAGGGATTTACAGTGACATCCCCGAGCGCAAACGGCTCATCCGTGTGAATCGGATGAAGCAGCCCCTCAGGCATGCGTCCCAGTCCGGAATAACTCATGATTCCCTCTATCGTCCCCGGCGTGGCATATACCGGTATCTCATACTTTCTGCTGAACACTCCCAGTCCCTGAATATGGTCGGAATGTTCATGGGTGATCAGGATTCCGTCCAGCTCGTCCCCTTTTATTTCCAGTTTCTTTAACCCTTCCTCAATTCTCTTTTTGCTGATCCCTGTATCGATAAGAAGATGCGTATCGTAGCTCCCCACATAGATACAGTTGCCGCTGCTTCCGCTGGCAATGCTGCACATTCTCATAATTTCAAACTGTCTCCTATCTGTTTCATAGTATCCTCAAATGAACCGCTGTTGTCGATTACCACGCTGCAGGTTGAACGGAACCGTTCTTCCTGCGGCTGGGATGCGATCATCTGCGATATTTTTTCATCCGTATATCCCCTGGATGCTTTCAGGCGCTTTCTGCGGACACTCTCATCAGCGTAAATGTACCACAGCTCGTCGCACAGCTCTTTTCCCACATCCGGGAGCAGCGCGGCTTCCACCACATACAGACTTCTGCCCTGCGCTTTTTTACTTTGTATATCCTGCGCCACATGCCGGATCACCTCCGGATGTACAATCCCGTTCAACTGCGCCAGCTTCTCTTCACTGGCAAACACAATACCGCCCAGAGCTGCGCGGTCCAGTTCGCCCTGCGCATCAAGGATTTCATGTCCGAACACTTCTACAATCCGTTCAAAACACCGGGTTCCTTTTTTCTGCAGGCTCCGCGCAGTTTCATCCATCTGGCAGATAACAGCGCCGTACGCCTCCTCCAGATACGCGAGGACTCTGCTTTTGCCCGAGCCCACTCCTCCTGTGATACCGATCACTTTCATCCTGTGTTCCTGCCTCTCATCTCTGTCCATTTATATTTTTCATCCGCGCAGATTCCTATTTTGCCTCATACCAGTTCGTTCCGGTATGCATATCCGCAATCAGCGGCACGGAAAGATCTGCCGCATGCTCCATCTTATCTTTTAAAATTGCTTTTACTTCTTCCTCTTCATCCTCAGCCGCTTCAATCAGAAGTTCATCGTGCACCTGAAGGATCAGTCTGGATTTCATCTTTCTCTTTCTCAGTTCTTCATCCACGCCGATCATGGCGATCTTGATAATATCAGCTGCCGTTCCCTGAATCGGGGCATTCATAGCAACCCTTTCTCCGAAACTGCGCTGCATGAAATTGCTGGATTTCAATTCCGGAACCGGCCTTCTTCTCCCGAACAGAGTTACGGCATATCCTTTTTCTTTTGCATTGGCCACCGAGTCGTCAAGGAACTTCTTAATCCCGGGATATGTTTCAAAATAATGGTCGATATACTGAGCCGCTTCCTTTCTCGTAATACTCAGATCCTGACTCAGGCCGAAGGAACTGATCCCGTATACGATACCGAAGTTTACCGCTTTGGCATTGCGCCGCTGCAGATCTGTCACCTCGTCAAACGGTGTATGGAATACCTGTGACGCCGTCATTCTGTGGATATCTCTCGCCTCCCGGTACGCCTGTATGAGCTGTTCATCTCCGGAGCAGTGCGCGAGGATTCTAAGCTCGATCTGGGAATAATCCGCATCCACGAACACACATCCTTCCTTCGGCACGAAGACTTTCCGGATCAGCCGTCCCAATTCCATCCTCACCGGAATATTCTGGAGATTCGGCTCTGTGCTGCTGAGTCTCCCCGTCGCAGTCACTGTCTGATTGAATTTTCCATGTATCCGTCCGTCCGGACCAATAAAAGCTGCCAAGCCATCCGCGTAAGTGGATTTTAATTTGGAAAGCTGCCTGTATTCCAGTATCTTTGCCACGATCGGATAGTCCGGCGCAAGCTTGTCCAGCACGTCTGCCGCTGTCGAATACCCAGTCTTCGTTTTCTTTGCGTGGGGCATCCCCAGCTTTTCAAAAAGAATGACCCCCAGCTGCTTTGGAGAGTTAATATTGAATTCCTCCCCTGCCAGATCATAGATCTCTTTTTCCAGCTCTGCGATCCTTGTTCCCAGCTGATCGCCATATGCTTTCAAAGCTTCCGCCTCTACTTTTACTCCTGCCTGTTCCATATTGTATAAGGTAAATACAAGGGGCATTTCAATATCGCGGAAAAGGCGGTCCATCCCTGCATCCTCCAGTTTTTTCTCAAGGACAGGTACGGCCGCGTAAGCAGTATATGCTTCATAGCAGGATTTCGCGGCGTCATCCAGTTTTTCGTCAATCATAAGTCCCAGATGTTCTCTTGCCACATCTTCGTAATCATAGTCGCTCTTCAGAGGATTGAGCAGGTAAGCCGCCACAATGACGTCAAAACTGCTGTCACGCTTTACATCTGGAAGCCATGAAAGATTCTCCTTCAGTCCGCACATGGAAAAACATTTCACCTTTCCTGCGAGATGTGACAGACGTTCTGCAAGCTTCTCAAAATTCATATCCATGTCACAGGGAATCGAGACGATCCTGTCCTTTCCCCACGCAAGAGATATTCTGCCATATCCCGACGGATGGGCAAAAAGCGGCAGCACATTTCCCGGATCTCTGGAAAATGCAGCGCCAACGCACTCCGCCCGCTCTGCCTCGGCAAATACGGCTTCGATCTCCTTTATCTCCGTCACTTCCCGAAAAGATGCCTCTACATCGTTGGACACCGCTTCCACATCAAACCTGCTGAGCATATTCTTGAACTGCAGTCTCTGAAACCACTCATGCGCCGCACTTGTATACGGATTCCCATGCCGGGCTTTCTCCAGATCGAAATCAATATCTGCATGGATGTCGATCGTAGCCAGCACTTTGCTCATCTTTGCCTGTTCCCAGTACTCTTTCAGATTTTTGCTCGCCCTCGGAGGTTTCAGTTCATCCGCATGGGCATACGCATTTTCGATAGTCTGGTACTGCTGTATGATTTTGGTAGCTGTCTTCTCACCTACTCCGGGTACACCCGGTATATTATCAGAAGCATCTCCCATCAGCGCTTTCACATCAATAAACTCTTTCGGCGTGACCCCATAGCGCTCTTTCACGTCGGCGGCATTATAATCTTCCACCTCTGTTCTGCCCTGCTTTGTCTTCGGAATCCGGATCTTCACATGTTCGGTCGCAAGCTGAAGCGTATCACGGTCTCCGGAAATAATGGATACATCCATTCCCTTTTCCTCACACAGATGGGAGATTGTACCAAGCAGATCATCAGCCTCAAGACCTTCTTTCTCGATAATCTCGATATCCATCGCCTGAAGCACTTCCTTGATCACCGGTACCTGCTGTCTTAACTCCTCTGCCATCGGCTTACGGGTTCCTTTATAATCCGCATACATCTTGTGCCGGAAAGTAGGCGCATGCACGTCAAAAGTGACAGTCAGATACTCCGGCTGTTCTTCGTCCAGTATTTTAAACATAATATTCAAAAATCCATACACGGCATTTGTGTGCAGCCCTTCCGAATTCGTCAGATCCGGTACGCCGTAGAATGCACGGTTCAATATGCTGTGTCCGTCTATCAGTACGATTTTTTCGCTCATCAGCTCTGCCTCCATCCGTATCCGGGCATACCGCAGACCGCGGCCGCCCATAGCCATTACTCAAGTATACACTAAAAATCTTCTTTTTAAAAGGATGTTTTTGTGGTATCATGAAAGACAATGTAACATTTCAATTGTAAAGGAGCCAGATTATTATGGACAGCATTATCTTCGATGTAGACGGGACTCTCTGGGATTCTACAAAATCCGTGGCTGAGTCTTGGAATAAAGCAATCAGGGAACATTCCTCTCTCAATCTCACTCTTGAACCGGTTTCATTGAGCAGGGTATTCGGCAAGACAATGACCGAGATTGCTGACACACTCTTTCCCGGCCTGAGTGTAAAAGAACGCATGGAACTTCTTGATGTATGTTTCGATGAGGAGAACCGCTATCTGGAAGACCATCCCGGAATTCTCTATCCGGATGTAGCCAGAACCATAAAAGAGCTTTCTCTCAGCTGCCCCCTCTATATTGTGAGCAACTGCCAGTGCGGGTACATCGAGGTCATGCTCCGCACAACAGGACTCGCTCCATACATCCGGGATCATCTCTGCTTTGGGGAGACACAGGTTCCCAAGGGCGAAACAATCCGCATGCTGATTGAAAGGAACAACCTGCAGTCTCCCGTATACGTGGGAGATACGCAGGGAGACGCTGATTCCTGCAAGGCAGCCGGCATTCCTTTTATTTTTGCAGAATACGGATTTGGCGATGTGCCGGATGCCCAGACCCGGATCCATGCATTTTCCGATCTCACAAAACTGCTCCCGTAACAGGGCATCGATAACAGCGGACAGAAAAAGGACCGTAACAGCTGGAAGTTCCTGCTGCTGCGGTTCTTTTTTCTATGTATCATTTATCTATATTATATTTGTTACTTCTTGTCCTTCAAGACATTTCTCCGCTATCCGGCCATCTTTCTCCTCAAAAGCGCCGATGTGCAGATGGATGCAGATAATACCATCAAAGCAATCCACAATCCCGGATTTCCTGTATCTCCGGTCTGAGGAGCCCTGCTTCCCGTATCAGTACCAAGGGACGCGTCATCCAGTGCGATGACATACGGGGAAAAACCTTTCACACTGATTGATACCTGCCCGTTTTTCACAACTGCCCTATAAGTTTCATAACTTCCGTCATCGGCATAATGAAGGATAATCACGTTTCTTCCATTGTATTCCGTACCGATCTGGAATGTAAGCTGAGCATTGCCGTCCAGCGTTCCTGTCAGTTTGATATCATACACTCCGAGAATTTCTTTGCCTTTTACCGGATCAGCAGATACATAAGAATTGTATTGTTCTGAGTTTGGTTCAACCTGCCGGATATCTAATGCAGCATCCGCTGAGAGCTTCCCGCTGACTTTAATCTTCTGATCCGTATTTACAAGAGTTCTGTCTGAAGCCGCTGCTGACGGCGTCTCTGCGGCATTGGAAGCCGGATCATTTACAGTCTGCGGAGTTTCCGCGTCATCTGACGGTTTTTCATCTTTCACAGACGGCTCGCCTGTATCTGCATCCAATACGATTTCGTCATCCGCAGGTTTCTCCGGTTTTTCCGGCTGGTCCGCCGCTGTGGTTGTATCTGTATCCGTTACGATCTCACCGTTTGACGGAGTCTCCGGTTTTTCCGGCTGGTCCGCTTCTGTGGTTGTATCTGTATCCGTTACGATCTCACCGTTTGACGGAGTCTCCGGTTTTTCCGGCTGGTCCGCTTCTGTGGTTGTATCTGTATCCGTTACGATTTCACCGTCTGACGGAGTCTCCGGTTTTTCCGGCTGGTCTGTACCCGTGGATGTATCTGTATCCGATGGCTGCTCCGTATCTGCCGGCGGTGTATTACCGGAATCCGGTGTGTCTGATACATCACTTGAGTCACTGCTGTCATCGGAGCTGATTCCAAGATAGTCATGACTTCCGCCTGCTGCATCCAGTTCCCATGCAATTGCAGCCGCTTTTTCGCCCCAGTAAGGATCCGATGCGTAACTTACGTTAATACCTTCACCTTTATTTCCCAGAAGTTCACCATGATTTCTCCAATCACTGGAACTGAGATATCCGTCAGCCATCCATTCGGACATGAATTCACGTATACAATCTTCAACACTTGCGAAATAATTCGAGCTTTCTCCCGGTGTTTTATCAAATGCACTGAGGCCGAACAGATTATTTTTTTTCATGCAAATATTGCTTGTCCCCCATGCGCTTTCGTTTGCAGCAATTCCAAGGGAAAGAAGTGCATTTACACTGTATTGATTCTGGTATTTAACAAAAAGTGTGCCTGTTCCCTTAAGCTTTGAACTTGATGAGGTTATTTTACTGTTCAGGATATCATTCAGTTCATCTCCACTATAACTTGTGGAACTGTTCATATCAAGAAACTGGAAATAATTATAAAATGGATTTCCCGAATTCACAGCCGAAGTACCATTTGCACTATTCTGATAATCTCCAAGCATCGTTTTATAATCATCATAAAAATAGTGGCCGTCGTAGCTGTAATACTTAACGCCTTCACTCAAATATGACGGAGCCGGTCCGTTATTTATAGAAGACTTCGGTTTCTGATTCAGATTATAGGATATATAATGGATCAGTTTTCCGCCCGAGACCTGATAATAACTTACATTATTCCCAATCGAGCTGTAATCCAGCACCTGAACCTCAGATTTTTTCACGGTTCCTGTAACACCGCCAAGCATAAACCGGATATTGCCGCTTTTATCTGTGCCCAGATATGCCGCATCCGCACCGTAGGCGCCGTTCGTGTAACCGCTTCCTCCCGAATAGCTGAAATCTGTAGTATCATTTCCTTTCGTGTTAAAATTAACAACTTTCATGCTGACATTGTCAGCAGATCTCATGGAAAACAGTGCAATCCCGTTTTTCGGAGCTGGTTCTGTATCGTCCGATTCATCTTCAGCAGACTGAGCGGAGCTTTCTTCTACCGTTCCGTCTGTCTCCCCTACCTCATAGATGTCTCCTTCCTCATCCATGGCGGTAACCGTTTCCAGACGCTGACTGTTCTCATCCTGAAGCTCTGTCGATGCGGCATTCTCCCCCGTTTCTCCGGCCGCATAGCTTTCCATGCCCGGCAGTACAGTCAGAACCATCGACATGAAAAGCGCACATATCAGTAATTTGTTTTTCTTCATCGTATGTATACTTCCCTCCTTACACCTTACTAATTATTTATAGATATAGATACTGATACAAGTTTAGATTAACATTAAGTATAAAAAGATGCAAGATAAAAATTTCCAGTATTGTATACAAGTATGCAATACTGGAAATTTTTAGATCAGGTCAATATATTTTAAAATTCAGTGAACTTCAAAAAGAAAAAGCTCTCTAGCCGGAAGCTAAAGAGCTGAATTTGTAAATGCCGCTGGCCGGACTCGAACCGGCACGGGGTGAACCGCTTGATTTTGAGTCAAGTGCGTCTGCCAATTCCGCCACAGCGGCTTATCATCCGGTTTCCCGCAGGAAACCAGATATGATTATATCATCTTTAAAAACCAATTGCAATACACAAATTATTCACTCGGGAACATCGCATAATCCAGTCCAACCAGATCATCCTGATTGATACTGTACACGTTATCTGATCCTTTCGTTACATGTATCGTGTACGTTTCTGCATCTCCATACTCCGGCTCTGCAACCTTCTGCTGAAGAATTTCCAACACTTTCTGATACACCATCTCATTTAATTCTTCTTCACTCTGAACATCTGATATCGATGCGGTAATTTCTTCCAAAGCAGCATTTAAGTCCTGATCAATGGTCTGCATTCCCACATATGGTTCATAGGATACTTCTACTGCATACCCGTCTCCATCTTCCGACGCGTCTTTCACTTCGTATTTGGCAAGTGCCAGCAGATCTGCTGCAACATCACGATACTGTTCTGCCAGCTCATCTGAAATTCCCAGTGAATCAAGCCCGAAGCCTGCTGTTATCGTATCCAGACCTTCCTGATACATTGCTTCAGCCTCTTCCTGAGTGGAATCCGTCTGTTTGACATACTCATCAAAATCTGCCTTGTACTCAGCATCCAGTGCAGATTTTACATACGCAGATGCATCCTCCGCGCTGAATCCTCCACAGGCCGTAATGCTTAATGCTGTTACGGCTGCGAGCACAACTCCTGCAATTTTCTTCTTTTTCATTTGCTTTTTCCTTCCTTTCCCTGCAGCCCTGTATTATTTTAAATACGGGAGCAGTACGTATACATAGCCAATATCATTATACCCTACATAGAAAGGAACTGCAACCTCGCTGTATTTTTTCTTTACTTATCCGCATTCAGCAGTTTTTTTCCGATATCAAAGCAATCGAAAGTAGCAAAATAATCTGCCGGCGTCTCAGCCCTCCGGATCAGCTGGACGCTTCCGTCTTCTTTTAAGAGCAGTTCAGCGGATTTTAATTTTCCATTATAATTATATCCCATGGAAAATCCGTGTGCCCCTGCATCGTGAATAACAAGATAATCACCGATATCGATCTTCGGAAGCATACGGTCAATGGCAAACTTATCGTTGTTCTCACACAGAGAACCTGTCACATCGTATTTATGGTCACACGGCTCGTCCTCTTTACCGAGAACAGTAATATGGTGATACGCCCCATACATAGCCGGACGCATCAGATTGACCGCACAGGCATCCACACCGATATATTCTTTATAAGTGTGTTTTTCATGAATCGCTTTTGTTACCAGACATCCGTACGGTCCCATCATATAGCGGCCCAGCTCGGTGTAAATTTCCACATCGCCCATTCCTGCCGGAACAAGCACTTCTTCGTAAACCTTGCGCACACCTTCGCCGATCGCATAAATATCATTCGGCTCCTGATCCGGTCTGTAGGGAATGCCGATACCGCCGGAAAGGTTAATAAATTTAATGTGTACTCCCGCTTCTTTTGAAAGCCGTACCGCCTGCTCGAACAGCACTTTCGCCAGCATCGGATAGTAATCGTTCGTCACTGTATTGCTTGCAAGAAATGCGTGCAGTCCGAATTCCTTCGCACCTTTTTCCTTCAGTGTTTTATACGCCTCAAGGATCTGGTCCGCAGTCATGCCGTATTTTGCATCTCCCGGATTATCCATAATATCATTGCTGATCTTAAAAAGTCCGCCCGGATTAAAACGGCAGCTGATCGTCTCCGGAATGTGTCCGATGGCCTTTTCCAGAAACTCGATATGCGTGATATCATCAAGATTAATGATCGCGCCCAGCTTATCAGCGAGAATAAAATCCTCCGCCGGTGTGTCATTGGAAGAAAACATAATGTCTTCTCCGGTAATGTCAAGCGCCTCCGACATCATCAGCTCTGTATAAGAAGAGCAGTCGCAGCCGCAGCCGTACTCTTTCAAAATGTTGATAAGGAACGGATTGGGAGTTGCCTTTACGGCAAAATACTCTTTATATCCCGGATTCCATGAAAACGCCTCTTTCAACGCTTTTGCATTTTCTCTGATCCCTTTCTCATCATAAAGGTGGAAAGGAGTCGGGTATGTCTTAACAATCTCTTCAACCTGTTCTTTCGTTACAAATGGTTTCTTTATCATCAGTTTTATCTCCTTATTTCATTCAGATCCGATTACTCTACGGTTGCGATTCTCATCATATTGCTCGTTGCCGTACGCTCCTGACTGATATTCTGGGACGGGATGCCCGCTGTCAGCACAACCACATCGCCCGGCTCAATATACTGCTTCACTGTTGCAAGTTCGATTGCTCCGTTGCACATATCATCCGTAGTATTATACTGTATAGTCTTAAGAGGACGCACCCCCCAGTAAATAGACATTCTGCGCAGAGTTCTGTCGTTCGGAGTTACGCCGAGGATATCCTGTTTCGGGCGCAGGTTTGATACGACTCTTGTCGTCGCGCCGCTCACAGTCGGAGTAATAATACATTTCGCATTCAGATTTGCAGCCGCCAGAACCGAAGAATATCCGATTGCACTGGAGAGTCCGCTCTTTAACTGCTCACCCGATTTGTTCAGCATTGTATCATAATCCAGATGCTGCTCTGTATTCTCGATAATGTGCACCATCATCTGAAGCGCCTCCAGAGGATATTTGCCCTGAGCTGTCTCGCCGGAGAGCATCACCGCATCTGTTCCGTCATAAACCGCATTTGCAACATCTGTCACTTCCGCTCGTGTCGGGCGGGGATTGCGGATCATAGAGTCAAGCATCTGTGTCGCCGTAATAACAGTCTTAAAATTATTATTACATTTCTGGATCATCATCTTCTGCAGATAAGGCACTTCCTCCGCCGGGATTTCCACGCCCAGATCACCTCTTGCAACCATGATACCGTCTGCCGCTCGGATAATCTCGTCAATGTTGCGGATTCCCTCTGCATTCTCAATCTTCGCGATGATCGGAGTATACGGAGCCCTCAATTCTTTCAGGAAGGCCTTGATCTCAAGAACACACTCGGCATTTCTCACGAAAGAAGCCGCGATAAAGTCGATGCCCTGCTCCACTCCGAATCTGATATCATCCTTATCCTTCTCTGTGATCGCAGGAAGGCGCACTGCCACATTCGGAACATTGACCCCCTTCTTTTCACCAAGCTCACCGCCGTTTACCACTTCACAGCGGATCTCTTTTCCTGTCTTTGAAACAACTTTCAGCCCGATCAGACCGTCGTCGATAAGGATCGTGCTCCCTGTATCCACATCTTCCGGAAGTCCTGCATAGGTAATGGACACTTTTGTCTCATCTCCAACGATTTCCTCTGTAGTCAGTGTAAAAGCCGCCCCGTTTTCCAGAATAACTTTCTTTCCATCCTTCAGCTTTCCGGTACGGATCTCCGGTCCTTTCGTGTCCAGAAGAATTGCTGTATTTGTATGAAGTTCCTCTCTGAGCTGTTTAAGCAGATCCATACGGCTCTTCTGCTCTTCATGATCTCCGTGTGAAAAATTAAAACGGGCTACGTCCATGCCGTTGAGTATCAGATTTTTCATCAGCTCTCTGTCATTTGTATTCGGCCCCATAGTACATACTACTTTTGTTTTTTTCATAAATAATCCATTCCTTTCATGTCATACTGCGTTGCTGTCGCTGAGATTTACTCAGAATTTCAAACTTTTACTTTACATGTTCATGTGTAAATAAATGATCCTGACAATACTCATAATTGCCGTTGCATTTCGAGCAGAAACGGAACTCCAGACACGGATCGTCCAGCTCCGTGCGGCCGCAGACTGCACAGCGGTGTTTTGCTCCATTTGAATACTTCATATGAGGTGCCGACTGCCGCTTAAATCTCGCTTTTCTCGCCTGCTCTCTCGGACCAAACCGTTTCATGTTACGGCTGGACAGGAAAAAGATGACAAAGTTGAGGAGCGATGCTCCGATCGCCGCTTTCGTCATCATTCCTCCCTTGAAGAAATAATATCCTGCCATCACCACATAGACAAGTGCCATCCATTTCATCTTAATAGGCAGAATAAAGTACAGCAGCACTTCCATATCGGGATAAATCGCTGCAAAAGCAAGGAAAATAGACATTGTAATATAGTTCGTGCTGACAAGTCCGACCATGGACAACGGCATTTCCACACCATATCTGATCAGGAAATACGCATAAAGACCGAACTCGGCAAGTACGGTAAACAGTAATCCGGAAAAGATATATACATTATACCGGAAACTTCCCCATGTTCTCTCAAGCGCCGTACCCAGAGAATAATATAACAGTACAAGAAATACAAGGGAAATCAAATTTGTCGTCGGCGGAATAAGTATCCATGAGATAATTCTCCACACCTGCCCTCTTAAGATCAGCGCAGGTTCCAGCGTAAGATACCCGATCATGTCAGGCATAAGATATACTATACCGAAGCCGATCACATATCCGGCAAGCAGATATACAGTCAGATTCGGAATAGCAAAACGTCCGAATTTTCTTTCTAATTTGTCAAGCCAGTTCAAAAAAATTACTCCTTACTTTCTTTAAAAATTGTTTCTAAACTGCATTTGTCAGTACTGCATTTTGGCTGTTAATCCTCTACAATTGTACATTCCGCCTTACTGTTTGTCAAACAGTTGTTATTCCTTTTCATGTGTTTAACATAATCTTTATATAATTTATCCATAACCGCAGGAATTATTTTCAAATACCTCATAATAATAACAATTGTCTTTTTAAAAATTCTGTCGTATAATGTATGGTGCTGTAAAATGTGGAAACACATTAAATAGGAAATAACACATATAAATTATACAGAAGATTGGAGAATTTATTAATGAATCCGAAAGAATTACATACTCTTGGAATCGATATCGGTTCTACAACAGTCAAAATTGCGATTCTGGACGAAGAAAACGAAGTACTCTTCTCCGACTATGAAAGGCATTATGCAAATATTCAGGAGACTCTGTCAGACCTTCTGGGACGCGCCCTGTACAAACTCGGGCCGATCTACGTCTCCCCGGTCATCACCGGAAGCGGCGGTCTGACACTTGCCAAGAATCTTGGCGTACCCTTCGTTCAGGAGGTTATAGCCGTATCAACGGCGCTTCAGGATTACGCTCCCCAGACAGATGTTGCCATCGAGCTGGGCGGCGAGGACGCCAAGATCATTTATTTTGAAGGCGGCAATGTAGAGCAGAGAATGAACGGTGTATGTGCCGGCGGTACAGGCTCGTTCATCGACCAGATGGCTTCCCTGCTTCAGACGGATGCATCCGGGCTGAACGAGTATGCCAAAAACTATAAGGCGCTTTACTCCATCGCGGCCCGCTGCGGTGTATTTGCCAAGTCTGATATCCAGCCGCTCATCAACGACGGAGCATCAAAGGAAGACCTTGCCGCGTCAATCTTTCAGGCAGTGGTAAACCAGACGATCAGCGGTCTTGCCTGCGGAAAACCGATCCGCGGCCACGTGGCATTTCTCGGAGGACCTCTTCATTTCCTCTCTGAACTGCGAGCAGCTTTTATCCGCACACTGAAACTGGATGATGAGCACACGATTGCCCCGAACCATTCCCATCTGTTCGCCGCCATCGGTTCCGCCCTGAACTCAAAGAAGGATACTCCTGTAGCCTTAAGGGAGCTTCAGAACAGACTGGAGCGCAAAGTAAAGATGGAGATTGAGGTAGAACGTCTGGATCCTCTGTTCGCCACGAATGCGGAATATGAAGAATTTACTGCCCGCCACGCGAAGCATCAGGTGCCGGTAAAAGATCTGGCCACTTACCGCGGAAAGGCATTTCTCGGAATTGACGCTGGTTCCACGACCACAAAAGCCGCTCTGGTAGGGGAAGACGGAACGCTTCTCTACTCCTTCTACCACAACAATGACGGCGACCCGCTGGGAACAACCATCAGCGCTGTCAAAGACATTTATGATAAACTTCCGGAAGGCGTAGAGATCGTACACTCCTGCTCCACCGGTTACGGCGAAGCGCTGATCAAGGCCGCCCTCATGCTGGACGAAGGCGAGGTTGAGACGGTCGCTCACTATTATGCGGCAGCATTCTTTGAGCCCGATGTAGACTGTATCCTTGATATCGGCGGTCAGGATATGAAATGTATCAAGATCAAGAATCAGACTGTCGACAGTGTACAGCTCAATGAAGCCTGCTCCTCCGGATGCGGCTCTTTCATCGAGACATTTGCCAAGTCACTGAACTATACAGTAGAGGACTTCGCCCATGAGGCTCTCTATGCCCAGAATCCTATTGATCTGGGAACACGCTGTACGGTATTTATGAATTCCAAGGTAAAACAGGCGCAGAAAGAAGGGGCTTCCGTTGCGGACATCTCTGCCGGACTTGCCTACTCTGTCATCAAAAATGCGCTCTTTAAGGTTATCAAAGTATCCAGCGCATCCGAGCTTGGAAATCATATCGTTGTACAGGGCGGTACTTTTTACAACAATGCTGTCCTGCGAAGCTTTGAAAAGATTGCGGACTGCGAGGCGATCCGCCCGGATATCGCAGGTATCATGGGAGCCTTCGGAGCGGCCCTGATCGCCCGCGAGAGATATACAGACTGCGAAGGTACGACCATGCTCTCAATCGATGAGATCAAGAACATGGAATACTCCACGACAATGACAAAATGCCGCGGATGTACCAACACCTGCCGTCTGACCATCAACCACTTCAGCGGCGGCCGTAAGTTCATCACCGGAAACCGCTGCGAGCGCGGACTTGGAAAAGAAAAGTCAAAGAACACCATGCCGAACCTGTTCGACTACAAGTTCCACCGTTATTTTGACTATGAACCTCTTCCGGAAGAAGAAGCAAAACGCGGCGTGATCGGTATCCCGCGAGTCCTGAATATGTACGAGAACTATCCGTTCTGGTTTACATTTTTTACAAAACTGGGCTTTTGCGTGGTACTCTCACCGGCTTCCACAAGAAAGATCTACGAGCTGGGTATTGAGTCCATCCCGAGTGAATCCGAATGCTATCCGGCCAAGCTGGCGCACGGACATGTACAGTGGCTGATCAACAAAGGCGTAAAACATATCTTCTATCCGTCCGTTCCTTACGAGCGCAACGAATTTGAGGACGCCAACAACCACTACAACTGTCCGATCGTTACATCCTACCCGGAGAACATAAAAAACAATATGGATCCAATCGTAAACGGCGAGGTCGATTTCATCCATCCGTTCCTCTCATTCCAGAGCGAAGAGACACTCTCCTACCGACTGATCGAGGAGCTGGTCGAGAAATTCTCCTTAAGTGAGAACGAGATCAAATCCGCCGTACATGATGCGTGGAATGAGCTTGCCGCATGCCGTCAGGATATGCGCAAAAAGGGCGAGGAGACGATCAAATTCCTGAACGAGACCGGCAACAGAGGTATCGTTCTTGCAGGCCGGCCGTATCATATCGACCCGGAAGTCAACCACGGTCTGCCGGAGATGATCACATCCTACAACATTGCCGTACTGACAGAGGACTCTGTCTCCCACTTAAATCCGGTAGAACGCCCGCTGAACGTTATGGACCAGTGGATGTATCATTCCCGTCTGTACGCTGCGGCAAACTATGTAAAGACAACAGAGAATCTGGATCTCATCCAGCTCAACTCTTTCGGTTGCGGACTGGACGCCGTAACCACGGATGAGGTTGCCGATATCCTGACCGGATCCGATAAGATCTATACAACATTGAAGATTGATGAGGTGAACAACCTTGGAGCCGCCCGTATCCGTGTGCGCTCTCTGCTTGCCGCCATCCGTGTGCGCGAACAGAAAAACGCCCAGCGTACGATCCGTCCGGCTTCCATTGAGAAGGTACCGTTTACAAAAGAGATGCGAAAGACCTACACGATCCTCTGCCCGCAGATGTCCCCGATTCATTTCGAGCTGTTGGAGCCTGCATTCCGGGCTGCCGGCTATAAGATCGAAGTGCTTCCAAACGACAACCGCCAGGCAGTTGACATGGGATTGAAATATGTAAACAACGATGCATGTTATCCATCCCTCATCGTTGTCGGACAGATTATGGACGCTATCCTTTCAGGCAATTATGATACCGACCATCTGGCCGTTATTATCAGCCAGACCGGAGGCGGCTGCCGTGCATCCAACTATATCGGCTTTATCCGCCGTGCGCTGAAAAAAGCCGGATACGCACATATTCCGGTTATCTCTATCAACTTAAGCGGTCTGGAGGCAAACCCGGGATTCAAGATCACTGTGCCGCTCGCCATCCGTGTTGCTTATGCGGCCGTATTCGGTGATATCTTTATGAAATGCGTGTACCGGATGCGCCCCTACGAGGCAGTACCCGGCACAACAAACGCCGTACACCGCAAATGGGTTGAAGTCGTACAGAAGTTTGTATCCGAGGGATATCCGTCACGCCGGAAGTTCAAAAAACTCTGCCACGATATCATTAACGACTTTGATAACATTGAAATCCTTGATATCAAGAAGCCGCGCGTCGGTGTAGTCGGCGAGATCCTTGTAAAATTCCTGCCGGCTGCCAACAATCATCTGGTAGACCTATTAGAAGCAGAGGGCGCCGAGGCGGTTGTTCCCGACCTGATCGACTTCATGCAGTACTGCTTCTACAACCAGAACTTCAAGGTATCGCACCTGGGATTCAAGAAATCCAAGGCGCTGATCGGCAATCTGGGAATCGCGGCTGTAGAATGGCTCCGCTCACCGGCATCCAAAGCATTTGCCCAGAGCAAACACTTTGATCCGCCGGCTCACATCGAAGATCTGGCTAAGATGGCATCCGAGATCGTATCCATCGGAAACCAGACCGGAGAGGGCTGGTTCCTGACCGGAGAGATGCTCGAGCTCATCCACAACGGCGCCGGAAACATCGTATGTACACAGCCGTTCGCCTGCCTGCCGAACCACGTAGTAGGTAAAGGAGTTATCAAAGAGCTGAGAAGACGCCATCCCGAATCAAACATCGTCGCGATCGACTTCGATCCGGGCGCAAGTGAAGTAAACCAGCTGAACAGAATCAAACTGATGCTGTCAACAGCGTTCAAAAATCTTGAGAAAGAAAAATAAAGATTTTCACAGAGAATCCCCTGCCGGACAAACTGGCAGGGGATATTTTATATGTAGAACGTCTCGAGAAATACGGCCCTGCTGCATCGCAGTGCCCGCTTCACTCTGCCTCATCCCCCGGAATCCATGTAACGAAAAAGGAAATGCTCATCCATAGGAATTCGCATTTCCTTTCTCTAACATGGAGAACCGGGTGTATTCGGAACGTTCCGCTTGAATGCACCGCTCACGCAGCGGGGCCGTATTTCTCGCAGGCTCATCCAATATATAATTTTATGTCAGTTCCGGCAGTCGACTCTGTTCAACAAAGTGATAAAACCAGTTTCGCCGGAAGCTTATCCCTTGAAGAAATCTTTATATTATACTCCTATTCTGTAGAGGAAGAGGCATCCTCCGAAAAGTCCCATTATCAGCCCCGCATACCCTCCGGCACAGATCAGGTCGGCAAGTGCGGAAACAACACCTGTACCGGTAACAGCGCAGACAATAAGTCCGGCTGACACACCCGCTATAGTCCAGCCTATGATCATGATCGGAAGAAACACTGATACTGCATGGCTGTTATCTATGTGTCTTGTAATAATGTTCCAAAGTCCTCTGTACATTTTTACATCCTCCATCCGTTTAATATATAAATCTGATCTGTAAAAACAGAAAAATCAGCTTTCGTTTTCTGTTACATCTTTAGTGTAAACGGAGAATGTAAAAACCATACTCTATGTTTTGAAAAATTTATGTAAAACCGACCGCACAGGTCGGCATAGGAGCTATTCAGTCTGTCCCAGTACTATTTCTGCGACATCAGCAGGAAGAGCTGCCAATTCCAGCGCGCCAGCTTTCTCAAGCTCCTCTTTGCTCCCATATCCGTACAGCACACCGATACTGTTGAGTCCGGATTTTCCGGCTCCTATCATATCATGACTGCGGTCTCCGATCATGACAGCCGTTTCCCTGACAACAGCGCAGGACTCGAGTACATACTCGATCACCTCGTATTTGTCTGTTCTTCTCCCGTCCATGCACGCACCGCCAATAAAGTCGAAATACATATCAAACCCGAAATGTTCTGCAATCTGTTTTGCATATTTCTCCGGTTTTGATGTGGCCATCAATATCCTGACTCCCGCTTTTTTCAGCCTTTCAAGCATCTCCTGTACACCATCATAAACCCGGTTCTCGAAGATTCCTTTGTCACTGTAATATTCCCGATATGCGGCAACCATAACCGCACCCTCTTCTTCTGACAATCCGAAGACGGACTGAAACTGTTCTTTCAGCGGCGGTCCGATAAAAGAGCGCAGCACTTCCTCTGAAATTTCCGGAAGGCCATGTTTTTTTACTGCATACCGGATGGCATTCATAATTCCCTGTCCGGAATCTGTGATTGTTCCGTCCAGATCAAAAATAGCGGTTGTATATCTCATCTTTTTCCCTTTCCTCTTTTCTAATAGCTCCTGATCTGGTCTCCATCTTCGCTCTCTGTCTTGATCACTTTTCGGATCACGACATAATACCCGTAGTTGTCATTCACTTTAACATAGACCCTGTCGCCTTCTTTATGCCCCAGAAGAGCTTTCCCGATCGGAGATTCGATACTGACCAGTCCGTTCAGAGAACTGCCGCGTACGGATGTTACGATCCGGTAAGTTTCTACTTCATCGTCATCTTCACAGTATATCTCTACTGTATTGTTCAGACCTACCTCGTCGGCTTTGGAATGATCCTCTACGATAATAGCTGTTTTCAGCATTCTCTCCAGATAACGGATGCGGCTTTCATTTCTGTTTTTTTCTTTTTTTGCTGCATGGTATTCGAAATTCTCACTGAGATCCCCGTGGGAACGGGCCTCTTTTACCGCTTCGATCAGTTCTTTTCTCTCTACAAGCTTGCGATGATCAATCTCAGCCTGAATCTTCTCCACGTCACTTTTTGTCAGTTTTTCACGCATGCGTTCTGTTTCCTTCTTTCCTGCTGTTATTGCGGTTCATCCGCTTCCGGCATTACTATTCTTTCACTGCCGGTATTACCGTTCTTTCACTGCCGGTATTATATTATATCAATGCCGGGCTGCAGCTTTCCGACATACAGACAGAGGCGCGGCATTATGCCGTGCCCCTGCATATATTTGTATTTATGACCTCTGTATTGACGCTGATATTCTTATTTCACGATCAGAGATTTTCCTGTCATCTCTTTCGGCTGTTCCATTCCCATCATCTCGATCAGAGTCGGAGCGATGTCTGCAAGGCATCCGCCCTCTCTCAGTTTATAGGACGGATCCGCATTTACAAGGATGAACGGAACCTGATTAGTCGTATGAGCTGTAAACGGCTCTCCGGTCTCCTCGTCGATCAGCTGCTCCGCATTTCCGTGGTCGGCACAGATAAACATCTGACCGTCAACTTCCTTGATGGCGTCAACTGCTTTTCCTACACACTCGTCAACAGCCTCAATTGCCTTGATCGCTGCATTCTCAACTCCTGTGTGTCCTACCATATCCGGGTTTGCGAAATTGATGATAATTACATCGTATTTACCGGAACGGATCGCTTCGCAGAGCTTGTCACACACTTCGTATGCGCTCATCTCCGGTTTCAGGTCGTATGTGGCAACCTTCGGAGATTTTACAAGGATACGGTCCTCTCCCGGATTCGGCTCCTCTACGCCGCCGTTGAAGAAGAATGTTACATGAGCATACTTCTCTGTCTCAGCGATACGTGCCTGCTTCAGATTGTGAGCTGCAAGGAACTCGCCGAATGTATTTGTGATCTCTTCCTTCACAAATGCAACCAGTTTATTCGGGATCGTCACATCATACTCTGTGAAGCATACATATGTGGTCTTTACTCTTTCGCCTCTGTCAAATCCTGTGAAATCATCATCGCAGAATGCTCTTGTGATCTCTCTTGCACGGTCCGGACGGAAGTTAAAGAAGATAACGGAATCTCCGTCTTTTACCGTCGCTGTCGGAGCGCCGTCTTTCATAATTACCATCGGCACAACGAACTCATCTGTCACGTCCTTATCGTAAGAAGCCTGAATTCCCTCTGCAGCGGAATCTGCCTGATCTCCCTCTCCATTTACGAGAGCTCTGTAGGCTTTCTCTACGCGGTCCCAGCGGTTATCACGATCCATTGCATAGTAGCGTCCTGCAACTGTAGCGACCTCGCCCACACCGATTTCTTTCATCTTTGCTTCCAGCTCTTCTACATACTCTTTACCGGATGCCGGCGGTGTGTCACGTCCGTCAAGGAAGCAGTGTACATATACCTTCTCGATTCCCTGTCTCTTTGCCAGCTCGAGAAGTCCGTAAATATGTGTATTGTGGCTGTGTACGCCTCCGTCAGACACAAGTCCCATCAGATGAAGTGCAGAATTATTTTTCTTTACATTCTCACACGCTTCCACAAGTGCTTTATTCTCAAAGAAATCTCCATCCTGGATCGCCTTTGTGATCTTTGTAAGATCCTGATATACGATACGGCCTGCACCCATGTTCAGATGTCCTACCTCAGAGTTTCCCATCTGTCCGTCCGGAAGTCCTACTGCCATACCGCTGGCATTTCCTTTCACGAACGGGCACTCAGCCATCAATTTGTCCATAACCGGTGTAGCCGCCTCTGCAACAGCATTGCCATGCTTGTCATCTCTTAAGCCGTAGCCGTCTAATATCATCAATACGGTTGGTTTCTTGCTCATATCCATATCTCCTTTTATTGTACATTTGGGAGCCTTGTCCCGTTACTTATTGTAACCGCTTTTCATACATTTTTCAAGATGCACTATCATCCTTAAGCCATGAACCATTCCCGCTTCGAAAGGGCTCTCAAAATACACCTGTCATGCCGTTCTCTT
This sequence comes from uncultured Lachnoclostridium sp., assembly GCA_930986645.1. Classification (GTDB taxonomy): domain Bacteria; phylum Bacillota; class Clostridia; order Lachnospirales; family Lachnospiraceae; genus Mediterraneibacter. The sequence goes on along the minus strand of CAKNJS010000005.1, from coordinate 14,244 downwards.
TGGAAGGTACTGCACAGCGATTCGATTCTCCGGCTTCACATCCGTCATATAGATCACGATTAAGAAAATCCATTCCAGTGGTTTCATCACGATGTAAATCACGTCGGCAATATATGGCGAACGGATCATCTCAGCCACCGGAAATCCGTATCTGTCATAGAAGTTTCTGACATTCCGGTGCAGGTTCGGCATGCGTTCCTCCAGTATCTGTTCAAATGCATTCGCCACACAGAGCTGCCGGTTCACGATCACCGGATGACCGTGCCTCACTCCCATACGTATCGGCTTTACCACCCTTCGGTGTCCGCCTGCGGCAACGGTGCAAAGATAGTGTTCATCATAATAGATATTCTGCGGAGCGATTTCCCGGGACAGATTCCAGTCGCTCGTCTCGGTCCACGCGCGTATGGCACTGTCCGGCCGCTGGCCGAATAAGATCAGGATACAGATAATGATTCCCAGCATAGGCCACATAAGGAGAAACGCAGCCGCCGGCCAGACAGAAGAGCGTTCCAGATGACGGTTCAGCCATTCCAGATGACGGTTTTGGAATCCGCTGACCGCTCCGGCCTTTTCGCTCTCTTCACGCTGTATCTTACCCCACTCCATAATTTTCTGGCGGATTACCTTAATCCCGATCAAAATACAATTCAATGGGAAAAGGCACAAGTACAGATAGACAGCTTCCAGACGGATAATCTGAATAATCCACAGAATACACTGCAGCATCCCCAGATACATCGCCGCAATCTCCAGCACTGTAATGAGGGGCGGCACCTTTGAAATCCGGCTGCATGAGAGAAACAGATATCCCAAAATCCCGACCACTGCAAGAATCACAACAGTAAGCGCTCCTTCTGTCCAGACCGGCGTGTGTTTCTGGGTATTGCAGAGGGTGACTGTCCAGTCGGAAAACGTAATATCGGCAAACGGAAGTATAAATAAAGAATAGAGTACCCCCAGTACAATGGTAATCCATTCAAAATGTCTCCCCTTCCGGATCAGCCGGGGATCTGTACAGCCGCAAAATACAGCCGCGAAATTGACAAGAGTCAGTATGAGCGGATAAATTGCAAAAATTCCGATCAGAAGGCCTGCAATGAAGCCCTCTATAAGACTGTCTTCTTCTCCCAGAAGCAAAAACGTAACCGCAGCACCCAGAATCACGGAAACCGCTGCGGATAAAAGAATACTGTGTTTTAAAATCTTTTCATTCACGATGGCAAATGACTCCTCTCCCCTATCAGCATAATTTGTATAAATATTATGCCCATAGGAAAAAGGAGTCAAGTATCAACGTCTGACTTTCTTCATTATATTAACAAGGGCAAGCACGAAGAGCCTATGCAGTTTTCCGGGATAGGGACATCAAAATTGTCTGCTGCAGTTGCTCCAATCACAGCAAATGTTTCCATTTCTGGAAGCAGGCCGCTCCTTTCAAAAGACGGGGACCAAGCCAGAAAAGGAGTCTTTTCCCTTGTATGGTCCGTTCCCTTATAAGTGGGATCATTGCCGTGATCTGCAGTAATAATAAGAAGATCTTCCTTTTTTAACTGTCCCATCAATATTCCCAGTTTCTCGTCAAAGCGCTCTAACTCTTTTGCATATCCCTCCGGATTTCTTCTGTGCCCCCACAAAGCATCGAAATCCACAAGATTTACAAAGCACAAACCGCGGAACTCTTCTTTGGTTATCTGAATCGTCTGCTCCATTCCATGTACAGAACTGTTAGAATGCAATGCACAAGTAATTCCTTCTCCCGCAAAAATGTCATTGATTTTTCCGACTGAGATCACATCAAATCCATTTTCCTTCAGACTGTTTAGCACTGTTTTTCCGAAAGGTTTCAACGCATAGTCATGACGGTTGCTTGTTCTTCTAAACTCTCCACGCTTTTTCCCCACATAAGGCCGGGCAATAACACGCCCTACTTTCCACTCATCTTTCATAGTGATTTTTCTGGCGATTTCACAACAGCGATATAGTTCCTGAAGGCCGAATGTTTCCTCATTTCCGCAGATTTGTAGCACTGAATCTGCAGAGGTGTATACAATCATATGACCAGTTGCAATTTCTTCCTCACCCAGCTCATCCAGAATTTCTGTACCGCTGGCACTCTTATTCCCAATCACTTTCCTTCCGGTCTGCTTTTCCAGTTCAGCAATCAATTCAGGGGGAAATCCATTATCTGTAAAGGTTTTAAAAGGTGCTTTTACTTCCAGCCCCATCATTTCCCAGTGACCGGTCATAGTATCTTTTCCACGGCTTTTTTCATTTAATTTTCCATAATATCCGATCGGATGCTCCACCGGTACAACAGTTTTTAACGGGCATAAATTCGCCAGTCCCAATTTCTGCAGAAATGGTATGTGAAATGAACCGACCGACTCCGCAATATGGCCAAGCGTATTTACTCCCACATCTCCAAATTTCTCCGAATCCGGCATTGCACCGATCCCCAGTGAATCAATCACAATCACAAAAATCCGTTTGAACTTATTCATACAGCAGTCACCCGCCCCGCCTCTTTAAAATATTCATCAATGACCTCTTTCCAATCACCCTTACATATAATATGATGATTGCTTACAGGGCGCTTTGCAAAATACTCCGTACCATCCTCCAGCCGGAGTTTCATCTGCGAACGGCATAAATCTTTTCTATGCATAGTCTCTACCAGCTGTGCTCTTCCAGCATAGTATCTTGTCAATGTATCATCACATTTAAAAATCGTCATCTGTTGGGGCTCAATATCACACGCTACTGCCACACCAATTCCAGACTCAAAGTGTGTAGTCAGGAAATAGCTGTCAGGCATGTCGATTGGAAGTGTACAGTGAGCAAAAATTATTTCATTGTTATCCGGATCCATACAGCTTGGATTTGCCATAAATCCTGATTTACCTGTCAAAACTTTCATTATCGCCATACTTACCAGACTCTTTTGATCCCCTTCACACGCAGCAGGAATGCCTTCCGCATTCAGGATTGCCAAAGCGAGACACCCTGTAGTATGGATGAGTTCCAACAGATCGAAACATTTTACAGATACCGCATGAAGATCATGTTTTTCGATCAACCTTTTCAGCGCACCATACACATTAAGTGCTTTCTCAATTTCCTGCGGATCATAATTTTTCTTTTTCAGTTCTTCTGTATACTGATTTTCCGGATATCCGCCTTTTTGGTATTCTTCAACCAGTTCCTCCAGTTCATAGACGATTAGTTCCATCCCGCTGGAAGCTCTGAGTACATCCGGATCTGCATCACTCGCGATCAGACCCCCGGGCGTGCCAAAGCATCCCAGACGCATATGATTTAACTTTTCTTTGGCACGCGCTGCTCTCACAAGGACTTTGAGACGTTCTGCAATCTTATCCATAGAACCATGGAGAATTTCTCCTCTCTTTCCATTTTCCTGAAGATACCCCATAATCTCCATAGCTGCCGCCAGAGAATTATAGGCAGGTGTTGTCAGAAGGATATATGGTTCTTTTGTCTGAGTATGCAATTCTTTAAATCCCTGTTCTGCTCCGCCTGATGCGATAAAATAGACAGGAAGCGGCTGAGCCTTTACCTCCTCTATTTCAGCACAGGATACTTTCATGCCAAGCACCTTTTCCAGCTCTGCAAGAAACTGTCTGCTATATTCCGGAATGTATTTGTCGTTACACTCTGCCGGGCCCATTAAGAATTTTACCTTGAGTTCTTCCATGCTGTTTACCTCCTATCTGACTCTTAACATTCTGTAAATATAATCCTTGTACTCTTTTGCCTTTAATTTACTGCATATATATACATTCGGTTCTTTTTCGCTGAAATGATTTACGTCTACCAGAACTGCACCATAGCTCGGCCCCGGCGAGACATCTACCTCGCAGTAATATTTTTCACAATGCTCAATGCATTCCGGATAAAGAGCGGCGGCTACAGCGGATGGATCTGCCATATCAAGATAGCTGTCGCCGAATCGTTCTCTATTTAGTTCCAGCAGATTCTTATTGCAGTCTATTGCAAATTTCCCCAGTTCTCCACTGTTACGAATCTCCTCTATCTCCTGCGGATTCAACATACAATCTCCCAGACACGCATCCCATCCGACATATACAATTTCATTCAGCCCCGATTCTGTCACAATCTTGGCCGCCTCCGCGTCCTGCCAGATATTAAACTCCGCCACCGGAGAAACATTTCCCGCTCCCAGACCTGCACTCCCCATAATTACGATGCGGCCGGCTTTCATCATTGCTTTATAATCCAAGCGTATAGCCAGAGCCAGATTAGTCAGGGGTCCCAATGCTATAATATCAATTTCCCCGTCCTCACTGTTCCGAAGTGTCTCAAGCATCTTTTCCACTCCGTTTTCTCCTGCCGCCTTCAGCCTTTGCGGCCTGAGACCGATATCGCCCATTCCATCAAGTCCATGAGTCTCATGAGCAAAAACAAGTTCTTTTAACAGCATCTTGGCTGTGCCTTTATACACCGGCGGCTCGTATGTACCTGCATATTCAATCGTTGTCAGCGTATTAAGTGTCGCCTGCTCCATTGCTACATTTCCAGATACGGTCGTAATAAGCACCACTTCGTAGTGAGGGTCGTTTAAAGCCATCGCAATAGCCATGGCATCGTCTGAGCCGCAGTCGGTATCAATTATAATTTTCTTTTTACTTATCATCGCCTTTTTCCTGCCTCTTTTTGTCTTCTTCGATTAATATTTTGACAGCATCACACGCAAGCTCAATCGTATGATCATTCATGCTTCCGTAAGCCATGATTGCCCCTGCCCTTGCGCCGCGTATAGAGGAAACAATAAACAGAGCTGCTGTCTCCATCTCTGATGCCATAACTCTGCTCTTTTCCCAAGCCTCCCATCTCTGATGGAGACGCCCGCTGTTCGGCATACTGTCTGGATCATGCTGGCCATAGAACGAATCTTTGGATTGAGCAATTCCCTCCGCAAATTTGTATCCCTTCTCTGCACAGGCCCTTGCCAGAGCATCTGTCACATGCCGGTCCGCCATTGCCGGATATTCGATAGGCACATAGTGTACAGTCGTTCCCTCATCCCTGACAGATCCCGTAATGATTACACCTTCCAGACTCTCATCATAGCTCTCCGGGCAGACTCTTCCGCAGGTTCCTATCCGTATGAATACTTCTGCTCCGCAGTGGATCAATTCTTCGACCGCTATCGCAGCTGAAGGGCAGCCCATCCCTGTACTTGTCACTGAAACTTTTTCGCCGTTTAACGTTCCTGTCCATGTCTTATGCTCCCTGTTGTGAGCGACAAGCACCGGATCATCAAAATGTTTTGCTATGATATCTGTGCGGAACGGATCTCCGGGAAGCAGAACATATTTTCCGATATCACCTTTGCCACAACAAATATGATACTGTTTTCCTTCCTTATTTAATACTTCTTTACTTGATATAGACATAAACTTATTCCTCCTTTTTCTTTTCACTGGTATTAATCTTTATGAGCAATGCCGCAGCAAGACTTATTACGATCATCAGAGCTGTATAGTAAAACGAGATACGAATTCCCATCCGCCCCACTAAAAAGCCTGTTATGATAGGTGTCAGGATATCAGATCCTCCCCCTGCAGTTGCCACAATAGAGCTTGCAATACTGATACGCTCGTATCCAATCCTTGTAGCTACGGTAACGATTACGCTGAAAAGCACGCCTAGGAAAAATCCTGCACACAGAAATCCCGAAAATAAGGCTGCCGTGTGATCTACACCAAGGACAAGCACAACTGCCGCTAATGCAAAAAGATTGTTGATGATCAATACAGTCTGTGGTTTGACTTTTCTCAGGATCAATACAAACACAAATGATCCTGTCACGCTTCCCACATTATATACAGTGAGCATAAATGCTGCGTTTGCGGAAGAAATACCGATACTTTCAGCAAAACTTGATATGTAGAGTCCAAGCGTATTTACAACAGCACTGTACGCTGCACATAAGATCAAAAGCGCACCCCATGCTATAAGTTTGCTTTTTGTATACAGCGGCTCTACCTGTTCGGTTTTTTTCCCCTCCGCACTATGCTCCTGCAGATGTACAAAAGGAATGCAGATCAGCATCAGAACTGGAATGACCAGTAATATATAATAGGCTCCATAAAACGGAAGATGCCATGTGAGCAGTATGCCGATCAGAAATGGTGTAGCAAAACTGCCAAGACCGAACATTGCCTGACCCACACTTAACGAGCCGGCATAATTTCTTTTGAATACCGCGCTTAATAGGACCGGACACACTGTATCCTGGGCACCCATTCCAATTCCGCCCAGACATGCAAAGAACATACCGGCATAGAAATTTACCACCAGAGGCAGGCCGATCAGATATGCCATTATAAGTATTACCCCTATGCCCAGAACTTTTTTGGTTCCAATCTTTTCTACCAGATGTCCTGTGCCGTAAACCGTCAGCACTCTTCCAAATGCATATGCAGATCCGAGGAGAACCACCTTGTCCAGACTCATATCATACATCTCTGCCAGATGCGTCAAACTGCTTCCCACTACAATACACGCAGCACCAGTCAAAAAATACATTCCAAAAGCAAGAAACGCTGTCAATACATTATTCCTTTTCATACATTCTCCCTGCTCATTATCTCATTTATCGCATCTTCAATACAGATCACACCACCCTCTATGCCAAGAGCCCTGCATACCCTGCTTACATATGGTTGTTTTAACATTGCCTTATCAAGAGCATCCATATCCCAGAATATCTCCCGCGGAGTGCCAGTCCTTACAATTTTTTTCTTTGCCATTACGATTACTTTATCAAAGTTCATGGATACAAATTCCATATCATGGGAAATAGTGATCACTGTTTTCCCCTGCTTATGAAGGATGCGCAATATGTCTGCCAATCTCTTATTTCCTTCCATATCCTGTCCCGCAGTCGGCTCATCAAAAATAAGAACATCTGTATTCATAGCGATAACTGCAGCGATTGTCACAAACTTCCTTGTAGAAAGAGGAAGGTTATATGGATTTTCTTCTCTATACTTATCCATCCCTGTAATCTTAAGTGCTTCTTCAACCCGCGAATTTTCCTCCTCAGGTTCTAGTTTCATCATCTTCGGACCAAAACGTACTTCACTTTCTACAGTAGAATGAAAAATCTGGTCATCCGGATTCTGAAATACATAGCCGACTACTCTTGATACCTGTGCGGTCGTATAATCTTTTGTATTCATATCTCCGATCAGCACATCGCCCTTTGTCGGCCTTAACAGACCATTCATCATCTTGACAGTAGTTGTTTTTCCGGCGCCGTTCTGACCTACAATGGCTACATTTTCGCCCGCCTTAATCTCCATATTAATATCATCTACTGCCAGAAATCCTCCCGGATAAGAAAAGCTTACATTTTTAAGTATCAAATCATGCATCCTGCTTACCCTCCTTTAACGATTCCCGGATCATCCTTACAGCCTGATCCTCCGTCACCGGAATCTTCCGAAGCGGGAATCCTTTCTCTTTGAGCTTTGCTCCCAGAATGGCCACCTGAGGAAGAGACACTCCGCGATCAAGGAGAGAAATATCAGAAAGAATCTTTTCTTTATCTCCTGATTTAATCAGGTGTCCTTTCTCAAACACCAGAACCTCATCCGCATATTCCGCAATCAGATCTATCTTATGCTCTACCAGAATGATCGTCTTTTTTCTATCTTTTAAAGCTTTGATAATTCGGAATACACTCTCCGTTCCCTCCGGATCGAGCTGGCTTGTAGGTTCATCAATAATCAGGATATCAGGCTCAAGCACAATTACGGATGCCAGCGCCACTCTCTGCATCTGTCCGCCCGATAGGTCGAAGGGATTTTTTTCTGCAAGCGCCTCAATATCTGTCATTTTCATAACTTCGATCACGCGTCTCTCAATCTCTTCCACAGGGACACCGAAGTTCTCCAATCCGTAAGCAACTTCTTCAAACACGGTATCTTTCACACCGCTTATCTGTGTAAATGGATTTTGGAATACATATCCGATCTTAGCGGACAGTTCCCCTCCGTATTCTATTGTTTTCTTTCCCTCTACCAGCACCTCGCCTTTTAATTCACCTTTGTAAAATCCCGGAGCGAATCCTCTGAGCAGTGCGCAGAAAGTTGTCTTTCCAGCGCCGTTTTCCCCCACTACTCCATAGAATTTACCGCTTTCAATCTTTAAATTCAGGTCCTCGACTGCCGGCTTTTCCGTCAATGGATAATAATAAGTCACATCTTTACATTCAATCACAACAGCCATAACATAATCCTCCCTGCAAGCAGAAGCACTGTGATTAGAACTGACGCAGCGGCCGCCTTTCCTTCCCAGCCGCTTTTCTTCAGTTCAAACAAATGTGTCTTTGGCCCCTGCATTGTAAATCCTCTTGCTTCCAGAGTAAGAACACGCTCCTCTGAACTAATGACTGCCCCTAAGATCAAAGGCACCAGTGAAGGGAAGAATGCCTTTGCCCTGACAATAAGATTACCCTCCGTCTCTACACCTCTTGCCTTCTGTGCATTCATGATCGTTTTACTGTTTCTTCCCAGTATTTCGATCATCTGAAGCGTAGAAGTAAATACATATGCTGCCTTATAATTCATTCCAGAATCTTCAAGAGCTCTTGATATTTCTTTGTTTTCTGTTGTCTGGAACAGCCATACAAAAATTCCTGCAATATTCATAATCAAAAATGACAGGGAGACAGCTGTCCGCAATCCTCTTTCATAGATCCGCAAGATACCGAACCGCCATATCAGATCTCCGCCCGGTACAAGAAACGTCTGAACCAGCAGGATGATCAGCGCTACAACAGCCACCGTATTCAGCGCTTTTATGCACCTTCCAAGGACTCCGCTTGCTTTGCACAGTATAAGAATCACCAAAAACTGTGGAATAAGAAATAGCGGAAGGCCGATATCTGTGACCTCTATCGTATTGACGATAAAGGTACAGACCGCATACATAAGTACGATCAGCGCTTTTGTCGAAGGGTAAAGTCCTGCAAGTTTATTTGATTTTCGTATCTGTATTTTTTCAATATAATTTTCCATAAACAAGCGTTCCTTTTCTTTTTACTCAAATACAACATTGTGCCATAGGTCAAAAGGAGGATGCAGAATTATTATTTTTTATCTTTCTCCTTAATGTAATTCATTCCGCATCCGAATTTCACAAGTGTTCTGGGTGGAATTACCTGAATTACCAAGCGGCAGATGATAAAAGAAATCACACGGTCAAGCAGCTGGAAAATTCCCTCTGTTCCAAAAAATGCCGCCCAGATATTTGCTCCTGCTGCCATTGCCGCCGCTGTGATCAATGATGTTCCACTTCCGGTTACACCTCCGTATACAAGAACTACGATTGGTGCTGAGGATACTACTGCAACGACTGCCATCAGGATCATAGAGATAATCCATTTCCACCATACATTAAACATTTTTTTTCTTGCGAGGAATCCGGTAACCAGACCTGCCAGAATATTAACCGGGATAAAAGCGAAGTTGACCGGGTTTGCAATTCCAGTTACAACATTTGTCAAACCACCTGCTACTGCTCCGACCCATGGACCGCACAGCATACCGGCAAAAATCGTTCCGATCGTATCCAGATACATCGGAAGTTTCAAAATAGATGCCAGCTGTCCTCCTACAAAATTAACGGCCACACTGATTGGAATAATCAGAATTGCTAACATTGAAAAATCAGTTTTAATTGAATACTTTTTTTCCTGCATTTTTCTCTCTCCTTTTCCTTTGTTTGTCTGCATACTGCTTTCTGTCCTCCTTTTGACTAAGTTGTTCTGCACGGATGACTTTTTTGTCAACCGAGACCTTTAACTTGACTGTAGATTAGCACATATGTATAATTAAAAAAATGACGTTTGTCATCTTTCTCTACTATTTTTAACAAAAGAAAGGGGTATATTCGCCATATGTACAGCAAAACTTCCAAAGCATTAGAAATCATTTTTTCCGGTGCGTATAATCCTATAAACCCATATCCCGCGCTTCAGGAGTATCTATCCGAGGCACGTCTGCTGGACTTTCAGAAAGAGGAAACCATCATCAGCCAAGGCGATCCATGCCGCTATATCTACATACTTATCTCCGGGCGTGTCAGTGTTTTAAACTGTATCAGCTGGGACAATGATAATGTCATTGACTTTATCGAACCATTAGATATCATGGGAATGGTTGAATATTTGAACAAAATAAATGCTTACACAGCTTTTGTAGTCGCTCAGAGCAAATGTTATATCCTTCGCATTCCTATATCTGTTTTTGAAACAATCATACGGGAAAACGCCTATATCTGTTACCAAACTTTGGTAACCATGGGGGCCTCGCTCAAGTCGAACATGGATCGTGCTGAAACAAACCAGCTGTTTCACTCCAAAGATATTCTGGGACATTATCTTTTTCTTCAAGCACAGCGGAAGACACCTTATGTCTGTCCGCTTACCCGAAAAGATCTTGCCGAAATACTCCATATCAACCTGCGCACCTTATACCGTCATCTCGCAGACTTTGAGGGAAAAGGCTATATAGAACTCCGAAAAGGGAAAATTATCATCGAGCAAAAGAATCTGGAAAAATTGTCTGTTCGATATGGTGATGTCATACTATGATATAAAATTGCGGTAACGCCTTAAAATTTTTCTTGAATTTTAGAATCAATTGTGTTAGATTTGTCTGTAGATTTTACAAAGGAGGACGATTTTATGAAAAAAATCTTATTTGTATCTCACTGTATTCTGAATACATCAGCCAAAGTTGTCCTGTATAATCAGCAGGAGATTGACGCTGAAGAGAACCTCAGGAAAAAATTTATGCGCAAAGCAATCGACAGTGATATACAGCTCATCCAGCTGCCCTGTCCCGAATTCACTCTCTATGGTGCAAGACGCTGGGGACATGTCAGCAATCAGTTTGATAATGTCTTTTTCCGCACACATTGCCGCGATATCCTGACACCGATTATACAGCAGTTAAAAGAATATCTGCAAAATGATGACATGTTTGAAGTGCTGGGATTTGTTGGCGTAGACGGCAGCCCAAGCTGCGGAGCAGACTATACCTGTTATGCGGACTGGTATGGTTCTTTTGATGGTCGAACCGGACTGGACGAAACCCTTGCCTCGTGTAAACTCGGTAAAGGCTCCGGTATCTTGATTCAGGTACTGAAAGAAATGCTTGAAGAGGAAGGATTATCCGATAAAGTCCGGATTTCCTCTCTCTATGCTCCCGAGCCCGAAAAATGTATGAAGATGCTTGAGTCAATATGATTACTACACATATGTACAATAAACAGGGAGCCTTGACAGCCTCCCTGTTTTTTATTATTTTCATGAAAGATCACAGACGTACTTTTGGTTTCACAGTTCTGATGCATCCGGTATTGAGGTTTGGGCCCCTTTTCTCGTCACTGCAATGGAAGAAACTTTTTGTCCGAAATTTACAGCCTCGTCTTCAGTTTCACCGCGGCTTAAAGCAAGAGCAAAAGCCGCTGTAAAACAATCTCCCGCTGCTGTCGTATCCACTGCTTTTACTTTTTCTGCCGGGAAAAATTTTTGTACTGACCTGTTAACAAGAAAGCATCCTTTTTCCCCAAGAGTAACAATTACGTTTTTCACGCCTTTATCCAACATTTCTGACGCGCCATTAATAATATTTTCCTTCGTATCTATCGCTTTTCCTGTCAAAATGGAAAGCTCTGTCTCATTTGGCTTTATGTAATCTATTCCCTGCCAGAATCCATCTGGAAACTCTTTTTTTGCAGGAGCGGGATCTAGTATCACGGTCTTTCCCAGATTGACAGCCAGATTTTTCACATACAGCACTGTATCCAGCGGGATTTCGAGCTGCATAATTAAAATATCACATGTTTCAATATACTTTTTCCAGCTCTCTGCCATTTTACAGGTAACCTCTCCATTTGTCCCCCGGATCAGCGTAATGGAATTCTCTCCATTATCGTCTACAATAATGTATGCCTGCCCTGTTGGAACACCGGAAATCTCAACAATGGGAGTCGTATTTACTCCCACTTCTTTTAGATTCGCTCTGAGCCTGTCTCCAAAGCTGTCATCCCCTACAGCACCTGCCATTACAACGTCTCCTCCGAGCTTTCCCGCGGCATAAGCCTGATTCGCGCCTTTTCCGCCGGGTATCAGAGTAATATTCTTACCCGTGATTGTCTCACCAGCTCTTGGCAGATAGGGAACCTCAAGAACCGTATCCATATTCAGGCTGCCGACAATGAGTATTCTCTTCATTTTATCCTCCTTTAAATACCGCACTTGATTTTGCTTTATATATACCATGTTTATCACTAACTATAAATGACACATGTCATTTTTAATTTGCAAAAAGGCAGTTTATCCGTGATATTACACAAGATAAACCGCCTTTTTAATTATCACATTATTCAGCTGAATCCGGAGAATTCCAGATGCCGGAGCTTATTTGTAATTTACGATCTTACCAAAATCAGCTTTCAGAGAAGCTCCACCTACAAGGCCGCCATCGATGTCAGCCTGAGCGAACAGCTCTGCAGCATTTCCTGCGTTTACAGATCCGCCGTACTGAATGCGGATTGCTTCTGCTGTAGCCTCGTCATATACTTCAGCAACACACTCACGGATGCCTTTGCATACTTCCTCAGCCTGCTCTGTTGTAGCTGTCTTTCCTGTACCGATTGCCCAGATCGGCTCGTAAGCGATAACCATTGTCTTAGCCTGATCAGCTGTTACGTTCTGAAGGCCGACCTTAACCTGCTGACGGATGAAGTCCATTGTCACGCCCTGCTCTCTCTGCTCCAGAGTCTCTCCGCAGCACATGATCGGTGTGATACCGTGCTCGAATGCTTTGAGGACTTTCTTATTTACATCCTCATTTGTCTCTCCGAAGTAATCTCTTCTCTCAGAGTGTCCGAGAACTACGTATTTAACACCTGCGTCTACAAGCATAGCCGGTGAGATCTCGCCTGTGTAAGCTCCGCTCTCCTCGAAATACATATTCTCAGCTCCAACCTGGATGTTTGTTCCTTTTGCCGCCTCAACAACCGGAACAATGTCGATAGCCGGTACGCAGAATACTACGTCAACTTCTTCATTTGCTACTAACGGTTTCAGTTCTTCTACCAGTGCAACTGCCTCGCTCGGAGTTTTGTTCATTTTCCAGTTGCCTGCAATGATTTTCTTTCTTGCCATTTTACTCTTCTCCTATTTTCACTAAGCTTTTTGGGTATGTTCGCCTTACTAGGCTCGAAAATACCTTGCCAAGTGCGCCGAACTAAGTAAACGCTAAGTTCGGCCTGCGCCCTTGGCTTGGCTTCACTAAGCTTTTTACTTATCGTTTGCTGCTGCTACACCCGGCAGTTCCTTTCCTTCAAGGAACTCAAGGGAAGCACCGCCGCCTGTTGAGATATGTGTCATCTTGTCGCCGTAACCAAGCTGGTTAACTGCCGCTGCGGAATCTCCGCCTCCGATGATCGTCACAGCATCTGTGCTTGCAAGAGCCTCTGCTACTGCCTTTGTTCCGTCTGCAAACTTCGGCATCTCAAAGCATCCCATCGGTCCGTTCCATACAACTGTCTTAGCTGATTTCACAGCATCAGCGAACATCTCAGCTGTCTTCGGTCCGATATCAAGACCCATCCAGCCGTCCGGAATCTCGTTCTGAGCAACAACTTTTGTATTTGCATCATTTGAGAATGCGTCTGCTGCAACCGCGTCAACAGGAAGAAGAAGTTTTACGCCTTTCTCCTCGGCTTTTTTAACCATGTCAAGTGCATACTGCAGATAATCTTCCTCAAGAAGAGAGTTTCCTACATTTCCGCCCTGAGCTTTTGTAAATGTATAGCACATTCCGCCGCCGATGATCAGAGTGTCAACCTTCTCAAGCAGATTGTTGATAACAGAGATCTTGCTGGATACTTTGGAGCCGCCGAGAATAGCAACAAACGGTCTCTCTGGATTCTCTACAGCGTTTCCGAGGAATTTAATTTCTTTTTCCATCAGATATCCGACAACTGCTGTATCAACATATTTTGTGACACCTACGTTTGAGCAGTGAGCTCTGTGTGCTGTTCCGAATGCATCGTTTACAAATACATCGCAGAGAGATGCAAGTTCTTTGGAGAACTCTTCGCCGTTCTTTGTCTCTTCCGCTCTGTAACGTGTGTTCTCAAGAAGTACAACGTCTCCGTCTTTCATAGCCTCTA
>CAKNJS010000004.1 GCA_930986645.1 uncultured Lachnoclostridium sp. | reverse complement strand
CCGGCCGATCTACGAACAGATCACTTCCCAGATCAAGGAAATGATCATGAAAGGAACCTTAAAACCCGGAGAGCCCATGCCTTCCATGCGGAAGCTGGCAAAGGATCTCCATGTCAGCGTCATCACCACCCAGAGGGCCTATGACGACCTTTCCCGGGACGGCTTTATCGTCACTGTACCTGCGAAAGGCACTTTCGTCTCTACACAGAATCAGGATTTCATCAAAGAGGAGAACCTGCGGAGGATTGAGAAACTGCTCTCCGACGCCGCTGCTCTCGGGCGCGAGAACGGTCTTACTCTGGACGAACTGAAAGCGGCACTGGAAGCCGTATATGAAGACGAATAACATTCTAAATACTTTCATATAAAGGAGCAGCATTATGGAATATGCAATCGAAGTCAGAAATCTGACAAAACGTTATAAAGGTTTTACTCTGGATGATATCTCATTCGCACTGCCCCGGGGCACAGTTATGGGCCTGATCGGGGAGAACGGAGCCGGGAAATCAACGCTTATCAACTCAATCCTCGGCATCGCGGACAGCGAATCCAGTCTCACGGCAATACTGGGGCTGGACATGAAGACTCACAGCAAGAAGATCAAGGAAGACATCGCCGTCATTTTCAACGACTCTCACTATGACATCAACCTGACTCCAAAGATCATCGGGCACATCCTCTCCAAAGTATACAAGAATTGGGATGGTCCCCTTTTCACAGAATATCTGGAACGGTTCAACCTCCCGGAGGAAAAAAAGATCAAGAAGCTCTCTGCCGGTATGCGCGTGAAACTGGAGTTCGCCGCCGCCTTAAGCCACCACCCGAAACTTCTGATTCTCGATGAAGCCACAAGCGGACTGGATCCCGTGTTCCGCGATGAGATTCTGGATATTTTAAGAGAATTTACCGAGGATGAGGATCATGCGGTACTCATGTCCTCCCACATCACCAGCGACCTTGACAAGATTGCCGACTACATCGCTTATCTCCATGAGGGAAAGATGCAGTTTATCAAGACCTATGACGAGATCCGCAGTGACTACGGCATCATCACCTGCGGACAGGAACTCTTCGACACCTTAAGCCGGTATGACATCGCAGCATACAAAAAGGAGCCCTGCAGCTACCGTGTGCTTGTAAAAAACCGTACAAAGCTGCGCCAGATATTTCAGGATATTCCCATGGAAAATGCATCTGTCGAAGATATCATGCTATTCTATGTAAAAGGAGAAAAAGTGAAATGAAAGGGATCATACTCAAAGACTTATATGAAAATTTTTACATAAAGAAAAACCTCGCATCCTATATATTCGGAGCACTGTTCATCGGACTTGCGATGATATTTATAAATACATATTATACTTTCATACTCTATACGATGTTTTTGAGTATTATATTCGGTTCAGCTCCACTGGAAGCTTCTTGTGAACAGGATGAAAAAGCGAATTTCGGCAAGCTTCAGATCACTTTTCCTCTTACAAAGGCAGAAATCGTACTATCAAAATATCTTCTGTCCTTGATCTGTACTGGTATCAGTCTGTTGATCTCCCTGATCTACGCACTGGCGAATGTATATTTCTGGCGCCTTGTCACACTGAGGGAGGCCCTGACGGTATGGGGGCTGAGTATCTGCGGATCTCTTGTCTTTACTTCTGTCGTATATGTCTGCTACTTCCTGCTGGGGAAAAAGATTGGAACGTTCATATATGTCGCAGCAGCTATAATCCTCGCCGGACTGTATGGAAGCTCTACCGTGCTCTTCGGGATAGAGAGCTATACCTCAATGGATACAGCGGTCCGCCTCTGGTTCCTGCTGCCGGCTTCGGTCGTGATCTTTGCGCTGAGCTGCCTGCTGTCTATACAGATTTATAAGAAGAAATTCTCATAAAAATCCCCCTGCGGCTTTGGATAGATAAAAAATATCATCTCAAAGCTGCAGGGGATTCTCTTTGTCCCTTTATATTAAATCTCTTCCTCCGGCAGCAGATCCTGCATACTCTTCAGACTGATCGCCAGTGTCGAAGTATTGTGCAGGAGCGCCGATGTTGTCGGCTGGATCACCCCGCCTGCGCCAAGGGCGATGAGGGCTGAATTGATCCCGACGATTCCTCTGTAATTACTCTGGATGCGCTTCATCATAGCATTGGCAAGTCTCTTCAACGTCACGATCACCCGCAGGTCATCTGCTGCAATAGTGATGTCCGCGATCTCCCGGGCAATCTCTGCCCCGTCGCTGATGGCAATCCCTGCATCTGCGGCAGACAATGCAGGAGAATCATTAATGCCGTCCCCGATCATAATGACTTTCTTGCCGGCTTCTTTCTCTTTCTCTACGAACCGCGCTTTATCTTCCGGCAGCACTTCCGAATAATACTCATCCACACCTACACGTCCCGCAATGGACGCAGCTGTACGCTCACTGTCCCCGGTCATCATCACGACCTTTTTCAGACCCTCTTCTTTCAGCATTCTTACCATATCCGCCGCCTCTTCCCGGAGCGGATCTTCGATGCAGATGACCGCTGTCAGCTCGCCGTCAATAGCCAAATACAGATGGGAATACTCTGACGGAAGAGTGTCAAAGTGCTCCTGCATCTCCGGCCGTATCCTGCAGTCTCCATCTTCAAAGACAAAATGACTGCTGCCGATAACGACTTTCTTGTCCTCAATATACGACGAAATACCATGGGCAACGATATATTCCACCTTCGAGTGCATCTCTTCGTGATAGAGCTTTCTCTTTTTCGCCGCGTCCACCACTGCCTTCGCCATCGAGTGAGGGAAGTGCTCTTCCAGACACGCCGCGATACGGAGCGCTTCGTCTTCGGGATAGTCTCCAAAAACAACAACTTCTTTCACTGTCGGCTTTGCTTTTGTCAGCGTACCGGTCTTGTCAAATACGATCGTGCCGGCCTCTGCCACTGCCTCCAGATATTTTCCTCCTTTTACTGTGATACCGTGCTGGCCGGCCTCACGGATAGCCGAAAGCACTGCGATGGGCATAGCGAGCTTCAGCGCGCAGGAAAAGTCTACCATCAGGACGGAAAGCGCCTTTGTCACATTGCGGGTAACAAGTCCTGCGATGCCTGTGCCGAGAAGTGTATACGGCACCAGTCTGTCCGCCAGATGTTCCGCCTTACTCTCCAGTGCGGATTTCAGTTTCTCGGAGTCTTCGATCATGGTCACGATCTTCTCAAATCTGGTCGACCCGGATACTGCCTTTACAAGAATCTCAAGTTCTCCTTCTTCCAGAACCGTTCCTGCATAGACTGTCTTACCTGTTTCTCTTCTTACCGGAAGGGACTCGCCTGTAAGAGACGCCTGATTGACCATGCCTTCTCCACCGGACACTTCACCGTCAAAGGGGATCACATTTCCCATATGAACGACTACCGTATCACCAGGCTGGATATCCGATGCATTGACAAGTATTTCCTGATCGTTTTTCTTCAGCCATACTTTCTTTACATTGAGCGACATACTTCTGGCAAGATCGCCCACGGATTTCTTATGTGTCCACTCTTCCAGCAGTTCTCCCACGCCGAGCAGGAACATAACAGACCCTGCCGTGTCAAAGTCACCCCGGATCACAGACACGCCGATGGCTGCCGCATCAAGAACCGGCACCTCGATCTTCCGCCTTGCGAGGCACTTAAGACCTTTCCATATATAACGCAGCGCCTTAAACGTCAGCCATACCTTTCGGACCGGATACGGAACGATGAGTTTACTGCCGTAATGCAGGAGCACCCTTGTGATCAGCTGCTCCCGAAACGTTGAGTTCAGCTCTCTTCCTGAGCTGGACAGTACATTTTCGGGGACATCCGTATTTTCATAACTGAATCCTTTGAGCACTGCGATCACCTCTTCGCGGCTTCCCGTGTAACAGATCACGGCATCTGCGGTGCGCTCATATACCTTTGCATCTGTCACATATTCCTGTTTACCGAGAAACCAGCAAAGAGTATCCGCCTGCGCACACGTCATTCTCCCTTGAACGGCATGTATACGCAGACGGCCTTTTATCTCATGCTTTATGATAAATTTCATAGCCTGCTATACAGTCTTTGCACTGCTGTCTTCCGCACCATTATCCTCTGCGCCGCTCTCATCAGCCTGAACAGCCGCAGCTTCTTCTGCAGCTCTCTTCTCATTGATCTGCTGAGCTTCCGCAAGGATATCCTCTGCATTCTCCTGTACTGTCGTCGCTGTCTTCATCACGCAGTCTTTCGCGCGCAGTGCAGCTGCTGTGCAGTTCGTATATACCTTCTTCGCATCCTTGCTTGAGAGCACTTTCACTCCCGCTGTTCCGAACAGGACACCCCCTGCGAATAAACCAATCTTTTTTAATGTAGATACACTTACCATGTTAAAATACCTCCTGTCATATGTGTAATATTTGCTGTACCCATTCATGTCTGCTCAGTCTTCCGTGACAGCTTCGGATATTATTTGTGCTTATATCCGGTGTAAAAGACCATCACAAAACAAAAGACTGCAGCCCACGCCCAAAATCTGTGCTGTTTCACAGTTCACCACTCCCTTGTTAATAATATGTAAACCTTCCGGGTTCTGCTACAGCATAACAGCCATATTCTTAGGTAGTCAAATCTAACCCCTTCTATTGATAAATCTTATCGATACATGGGAAATCCGAAAAATGCCGAAAATAAAACAGATACTTTTCCAATGACGAACCGGTAATCCCGGAGAAATCTTCAAAAGTATCTGTTAATTCTCAACTTTAATTTTTGCTATTTTCTGATTCTTCAGATATCCGCACCGCCGCATTCCTTCCCGCACCACTTTATTCCAGTTACCGGGGGAAAGATGGCAGATTGTATTGTCATCCAGTATGATCTCGCAGCCTCCCTGTGCCCCGCAGTTATCGGAACATTCCACCTTATACATATTCTTCCGGCTGATTGCCCCGATATCCTCAAGGGCATTGATCATACGATAGACTGTCGCGACACCGATCCTGTGGTCTGCCTTTGACGCTTTGTAAAAAATCTCCTTACAGCTTGAACAGTCATTTTCCAGAATAATGTCTATGAGCATAAGGCGCTGTTTTGTAATGCGGCATCCGTTTTCTTTCAGCTTTTCGATTATCTGATCTTTCTTGTTCACCGCAGCCTCCTGACATCAACCTCTTTCTTCTCCGCACTCATGCCGGTGTCCGTGTTTACGAAATACTGACGACCTCATACCCTGCTTTTTCCACTGCCTGTTTCAATTCAATCTCATCAACCGCGCGGTCATAGGAAACCTCCGCACAGTTCTGCCGCAAATTTACTTTTGCCGCAACTCCGTCAATGGCGTTAAGCGCACGCGTCACGCTGTTGGCACAGTTCTGGCAGTGCATGCCGGATATTTTGATCGTGCGTCTCCCGATCACCGGGCCGTCAAGAGTCTTTGCCTTCGGCTTCCTGTCGGGAACGGAACCGCCTCCGCAGCATGCTCCTTCGCCCTTAAAATGTTTGATCGATCCTTTCAGTGCAAATATCAGCAATACTACTACGATAAGTATAATAACCGCATCAACCATAGCCATCCCTCTTTATGCTTATTCTTCCAAAATCTTCTGTCAGTCCTCTTCAAATTTCCTGCGGTCTTTTCTTTTTTTGATCCACAGGTAAATCTGATAGATTGAAGCTCCTATAATATATATGAGCAGAAAAGCTCCAAATGCATAGAACATAGATCCTGTTGAATCTCCCATGTCACGACCGCCTTTCATTTCTTATCCGGCGTGGAAACCGGATGCGCCGAGCATCCGCCGCACGACCCGCAGTTCCCGCTGCATCCTGCACAGCCCACAGGTTTTCCTGCTTTTTTGTTTTTATATCCTTTATAAATGAGGAAGATACAATACCCCAGAATCAGGGCCAGTATCACAATATCAGCGATCATGCCCGCACCTTCTTTCTGTTTATCTGACAAATATGTTATTTCTTATACTATTTTACGGAAAAGCCGGACACCTGTAAAGTATCCGGCTGTATCCTCTTTCATCAAGCGGTATTTTCTGTTCCGCCGGAAATATTTCAATTCAAAAATCTGCAGCATTATGCGTTCTGTACAGAACGTTTGGAGTATACTTTCTGGTTCTTATACGGATCAGGTCTGAACAGCAGTACGAGCAGAATGATCGCAAAGATAAATCCGACCGCCGTACCAGCTGTAAATCCTCCGCCCAGTACGAATGTACCAATCTGGTATACTGTAAGAGATATCACGTATGCAAACACGTTCTGGAACACGATCGCAAACCAGAACCACTTTCTGGACTGCATCTGCTGTGCCATCGCAGCAATCGCCGCCAGACACGGAGAGTCGAGCAGATTAAACAGCAGGAATGAGAATGCCGCCATCGCACTCGGGAACCATGCAGCAACACCGCCGGCTACGTTCACCGCATCTTCTGTATCTCCCGCTACGTTTGCAAGGACGCCCATAGTAGATACAATTGCTTCTTTTGCTGTAAATCCTGAAAGGGATGCAGCAACCGGCTGCCACTCGCCAAATCCGAGAGGAATGAAGATCGGTGCGATGATTCCTCCGATAGCCGCCAGAAGACTGTCTGCGCTGTCCTCTACCATTCCAAATCCGCCATCGGTAAATCCGAATCCGCCGAGGAACCACATTACTACGCATGCAAGGAACAGAATCGTTCCGGCTTTGATGATGAAGCCTTTCAGTCTTTCCCATACATGAAGAAGGACTGTTCTGACCTGTGGAATGTGATACTGCGGAAGCTCCATAACAAACGGTGCCGGCTTTCCTGAGAACGGTTTTGTCTTCTTCAGGATGATCGCCGCAACAAGCACCGCGATAATACCGATGAAATACATCAGAGGAGCAATAAATGAGCTTTCTGTGTATCCGGCTGCCTCACCTGCGATCACACCGCCCATCAGGGCAATAACCGGGAGCTTGGCGCCGCACGGGATAAAGGTTGCCGTCATGATCGTCAGACGTCTGTCATTATCCTGCTCGATCGTCTTGGATGCCATAATTCCCGGAATACCGCATCCGGAAGAAATCAAAAGCGGGATAAAGCTCTTGCCCGAAAGTCCGAAATGACGGAATACACGGTCCATGACAAAAGCAATACGCACCATATAACCACAGTCTTCAAGTATGGACAGGAACAAGAACAATACCGCCATCTGCGGAACGAATCCAAGCACTGCCCCGAGGCCGCCAATGATACCATCCACTACAAGTCCCGTCACCAGATCTCCCGCGCCGATGCTTCCTAAGAATCCGCCTGCGGCATCCTGAATTGCCACAACGAACACATCGTTGGTCCAGTCTGTCACCCACGTACCTACTGTCGTGACAGACACATAATATACAGCCCACATAATAATGATAAAGATCGGGATTCCGAGAATACGGTTTGTAACGATACGGTCGATCTTATCCGATGTGGTAAGCTTTTCTTTTCCTTTCTGAACCGTTGTCTTTACGATCTGCTGTATGTATTTGTAGCGTTCATCCGTCACAATACTTTCTATATCATCGTCATGCCTTTTCTCGATTTTTCCTCTTAGATCAGCTGCTGCTGACGCTGCCGATGCAGGAAGTTTTACGCTTTCGACTACCTTACTGTCATTCTCAAGGAACTTGACGGCATACCATCTTTTCTTATCATCAGTGATCGTTTCCGGAAGGAGCCCCTTCATTTCCGAAACTGCGTCTTCCATCTCCTTTGAGAAGATCTCTCCCGGAAGACTGATTTCTTTTTTCTTCGCTGTTTTCACCGCCTCGTCGATCAGTTCCGTAAGCCCCGTCTGTTTCAGGGCGGACGTCTCAATGATCGGGCATCCAAGCAGCATAGAAAGGCGCTTTGTATCAATCTTCATGCCTCTTTTTTCAATCAGATCAGCCATATTAAGTGCGATAACTACCGGCACTCCCGTCTCGATAAGCTGTGTTGTCAGATACAGGTTGCGCTCGATATTTGTAGCATCCACTAGATCAATGATCACATCCGGGTTCTCATTCAGCACATAGTCGCGGCTGACAACCTCCTCCAGCGTATACGGGGAAAGGGAATAGATTCCCGGCAGGTCGGTTACTATGACTTCTTCCCCTTTTGCCTTCTTGCTCTTCACCTTACCTTCTTTCTTCTCAACCGTAACTCCCGGCCAGTTTCCGACATACTGGTTCGCGCCGGTCAGTGCGTTGAACATCGTCGTCTTACCGCAGTTCGGGTTTCCGGCGAGTGCAATTCTTATTGCCATTCCTTTATACCTCCTTTAACCTTGCCTCTGTCTGGGCTGCGTGCCAGTCTATTTCACCTGAACGCATTGTGCGTCGTTTTTCCTTACGGACAACTCGTATCCTCGGACTGTGATCTCAACCGGATCGCCGAGCGGCGCTACTTTTCTGATGTAGAGTTCACTGCCTTTTGTAATCCCCATATCCATGATACGGCGCTTATAGGCGCTGTCACCTTCTATCTTTGTTACAACAACAGTGCTTCCCACCTTTGCATCACCTAATGTCATAACCGTTATCTCCTTTCCTCAGCTTACTATGTATAAATATACAGCGGACATAATGCATCAGATCATTATATGCCGCGCCATATCAGCATTAATGGCGACACGTGAATCTTTGATATTTACGATCACGTTGCCGCCGATTGCAGATAACACGGTGACTTCCGTCCCCGCAACAAACCCGAGATTTTCAAGGAATCTTTTCGTCTCATCATTTCCTCCGACTCTCCGGATGGTATTAATTTCGCCTATCGATGCCATTGTAAGCGGCATAAGAAAACCCTCTTTCCAATCATATTAAAATCTCCTTATTGAGATTGATAATATTTTTCATTTATCTTCTTTCCATTAGTTAGTATATGCTAACTATTATTAGTTGTCAAGAACTCTTTTTCATTTTTTTCAAATTTTTCCATCGCTGCTCAGCATTTGCCGTAACTAGTCGAATATGGTATACTTAGTGGAAAGTATTTGAAAGAGTGAGGTGAAAACTATGCATGGAAATGAATCTGCTGAAAATTATCTGGAAACAATTCTGGTCTTAAGCCAGCGCCTCCCTGTCGTACGTTCCGTAGACGTGGCAACAGAACTGAACTTCAAGAAATCCAGCGTAAGTGTTGCTATGAAGAAATTAAGAGAAAGCGGACATATCGCAGTCTCACCGGAGGGATATATCACCCTTACCGATGCCGGAAAAGA
Organism: uncultured Lachnoclostridium sp.; assembly: GCA_930986645.1. Taxonomy (GTDB): domain Bacteria; phylum Bacillota; class Clostridia; order Lachnospirales; family Lachnospiraceae; genus Mediterraneibacter. The sequence goes on along the minus strand of CAKNJS010000004.1, from coordinate 108,907 downwards.
GATTGCCGACTGTATCTATGAACGCCACACGCTTCTGTCCTCATGGCTCACACGCCTCGGAGTAGATCCCAAAGTTGCCGCAGAAGACGCCTGCCGGATCGAGCATGTGATCAGCGCTGAGAGCTTTGAAGCGATAAAAAGACATATTAAATAAAAATACAGGTATATTAATTAAGCGGTATCAGAAATTTACTGATACCGCTTATCTTTGATCCTTTTTTACTCTTTAATCTGTGCAAGTACTGCTTTCAGCTCTTCTGCGGATTTCTTAAGCTTCTCCTTCTCCTCGCCGCTAAGATTGATCTCCAGCACCTGCTCCGCGCCTTTGTTTCCAATGATCGTCGGAATGCTCAGGCACAACCCTTCAAGACCGTATTCCCCGTTAAGCGAAACAGATATCGGCACCACTGCATGACTGTCCCTGACAATTGCCTCCGCGATTCTGGCCGCCGCCATTCCAATCCCATAATACGTAGCCCCTTTTCTCTCTATGATCTCATATGCACTGTCGCGCACTGCATGGTAGATTTCATCCATCTCATCGGAAAAATCACTGTATCCACGCATTTTGGCAAACTCTTTAATGCCGATGCCGTAAACATTTGCGCAGCTCCATACCGCAAGCTCACTGTCTCCATGTTCCCCTGCGATGAAAGCATGCACATTTCTGCTGTCCACATCAAGCTTCTCACTGATCAGATACTTCAGTCTTGCCGTATCCAGCACCGTGCCGGAACCGATCACACGCTCTTTCGGAAATCCGGATTCCTTCAAGGCCACCTGAGTGAGAATATCCACCGGATTTGATACGATCATCAAAATTCCTTCGCAGTTCACCCGTTTGATCTCACTGATGATCGATTTCATGATCTTCGAATTCTTCTGCACAAGATCCAGCCTTGTCTCTCCCGGTTTCTGATTCGCCCCTGCCGTAATGATCACGACCGCCGCATCCGCTATATCTTCATAGCTGCCCGGAATAATATCCATAGCATGGGCAAACGGAAGTCCGTGGCTGATATCCATCGCCTCTCCCTCTTCTTTTGCCTGCACCGCATCTATGAGAACAAGTTCTGAAAAAGTGCCTTTCTGCATTAATGTATATGCGATCGTTGATCCCACAAATCCACAACCTATCACTGCCGCTTTCTGTATATTTATCATATTACGTTCCTCCTTAATCAGAAAATATGAATTCTTTTTATTAATCCTAGTATTTTACTAGGATTAATATACAAGCTTATTATATTATAATTTCCAAAAAAATCAATAGGTTGTGTGGAATTTTTCACCATTTATAAAATTTTCGATTATCCGGACTGCGATTTCATTTTTGGGGGCCGATAAAGGAAACCGTCAACATTAAACGGGCACGCGAAGTTGTCTGACGTAAGGACTTCTCCGCGTGCCCGTTTTGCTTTTAACTGGTGAGTCAATTATTCTGTTTCTTACCGCTTTTCAGATGATTCTCTGCTCCTGAACCGGTATGAAAAAGCGATTTTTTATTTCTTCTGGACGATTTCTTCTTTAATCTTTTCTACAAACTCTCTGAGTCCGCACTGACCTTCATCGCCGTTCACCCTGCTTCTTACAGATACTTTTTCTTCTTCCTCTTCTTTTGCTCCGACCACGAGCATATACGGAATCTTCTTCATCTGAGCCTCGCGGATCTTGTATCCGATCTTCTCAGCTCTGGTATCGATTTCCGCACGGATGCCTGCTGCCTGCAGTTCCTCCAGCACTTTTGTACCGTACTCCATATGTTTATCTGAAATCGGAAGCACTTTTACCTGTACCGGTGCAAGCCATGTCGGGAATGCGCCTGCAAAGTGCTCGATCAGAATTCCGATGAAACGCTCGATGGATCCGAATACTACACGGTGGATCATGATCGGTCTGTGCTTCTCCCCGTCTGCGCCTGTATATTCCAGATCAAACCGCAGCGGAAGCTGGAAGTCGAGCTGGATCGTACCGCACTGCCATGTTCTTCCGATGGAATCCTCCAGATGGAAATCAATCTTCGGCCCATAGAAAGCACCGTCTCCTTCATTTACAATATACTGGAGTCCGATATCATCCAGTGCCGCCCTGAGGGCATCGGTTGCCATTTCCCAATCTTCATCGCTTCCCATGCTGTCATCCGGGCGTGTGGAAAGTTCTACATGATATTTGAAGCCGAAGAGGCTGTATACCTCATCGATCAGTTTCACAACGCCTTTGATCTCGTCTTTGATCTGCTCCGGAGTCATGAAGATATGCGCATCGTCCTGTGTGAAGCAGCGCACACGCATCAGTCCGTGAAGCTGTCCGGATTTCTCATGGCGGTGTACCAGACCCAGTTCACCCATACGGATCGGTAAATCACGATAAGAACGCGGTTCTGATTCATAGACAAGAATGCCGCCCGGGCAGTTCATCGGTTTGATAGCGAAATCCACATCGTCGATCACGGTCGTATACATATTTTCCTTGTAGTGATCCCAGTGTCCGGAAGTCTCCCACAGATGGCGGCTCAGCATGATCGGTGTACTGATCTCAACATATCCGGCTTTGCGGTGGATCTCTCTCCAGTAGTCGAGAAGTGTGTTCTTAAGCACCATTCCGTTCGGAAGGAAGAACGGGAATCCCGGCCCCTCCTCACGCATCATAAACAGTCCGAGCTCTTTGCCCAGTTTTCTGTGATCACGCTTTTTCGCCTCTTCGATCATAGTCAGGTACTCTTCCAGTTCTGCCTTTTTCGGGAATGCGGTTCCGTAGATTCTCTGGAGCATCTTGTTGTGCTCATCGCCTCTCCAGTATGCTCCTGCAAGACTCGTCAGCTTAAAGGCTTTTACCGGTTTAGTAGTCATAAGGTGCGGTCCTGCACACAGATCCGTAAATTCTCCCTGAGAATAAAAGCTGATTGTTTCGTCCTCCGGCAGATCCTCGATCAGTTCGACTTTGTAAGGTTCCTCTTTTTCCTTAAAGTATTCTATCGCCTCATTTCTCGGCATTGTGTACTGTTTGATCTCAAGATTCTCTTTGACGATCTTCTTCATCTCCGCCTCGATCTTCTCCAGATCCTCTGTTGTAAACGGAGTCTCTCTGTCTACATCATAGTAGAAGCCGTCTGCAATTGACGGTCCGATAGCAAGCTTTGTCTCCGGATAAAGCCTTTTGATCGCCTGAGCCATAATATGGGATGCTGTGTGGCGGAATGCCCCTTTTCCTTTTTCATCATTAAATGTCAGAATATTGAGTTCGCAGTCGTGATCGATCACCGTACGGAGATCCACTGCCTCGCCGTCTACCTCGCCTGCTGTTGCGGCTCTGGCAAGTCCCTCACTGATATCAAGTGCGATTTCATACACACTCTTCGGTTCCTGATACTCTTTGAATGAACCATCTTTCAATTTAACTTTCATCTTTTTTCATCCTTTCTTTTTTATGCAATTCTTTTCATGCCATCCACAGCCGCTTGCCGAGCTTATCACACAAAAAGAGACATCCCGAATGGAATGTCTCCTTATGCTCTCTGAAAATATGCGGCCGCATGGAAACACTCCGCACAGGGACGGGAAATACACCCGCGGTTCCACCCTGCTTGTTTTCCATGGAAAACCATCTTAATTCATATGATGATAACGGAATCACCGTGCCGTATTAAGGCCGCTCCGAGGTGGTTTTCAGTCATGCCGTACAACAGGATCTTTTCAGCATATAATCCCTCTCTGTCGATGTACTGACAGCCTACTGTCCTCTTCAACGCTTTCTCTACACTGGTTATTCTACCCCAGACATACCGGCCGTGTCAAGTATGGAAACTACTTTCCCATGAACCGCCTGCACGAAACAAAGAAACAACTGATCACCTGTATAATATGAATGCCTCATACGGTCTGAGCTCCGGGCATTCCCCTTGGCGCTCCGCCGCTTCATCCTTATAATTATGGAGCAGTACCTGTGCTCCTTCCCATTCTTTCCATGCCGGACACTGTGCAGGTTCACCGGTAAAGTTGGCGGCCACAAGCATCTGATGCTCTCCGTCCGTTCTGGTATACGCAAAGATCTGCTCATCTTCCGGGAGAAGGAGCTCGAACTTTCCATCTATAAATACCTGATACTCTTTCCTGAGACGGATCAGTTTCCGGTAGAAATTATATACCGAATCCGGATCCCTTCTCTCACTGTCTGCATTGATCTCCTTATAATTCGGATTTAATGCGATCCACGGGGTGCCTGTTGTAAATCCTGCATTCTCGTCTCCGCTCCACTGCATGGGAGTACGCGCATTATCACGGCTCTTCGCATAGATTGAACGCATAATGTCCTCTTTATCATATCCTGCCTCCAGTCTCTCCCGGTACATATTGAGCGTCTCAATATCCTCATAGGAACTGATATCCGGGAACTTCACATTTGTCATTCCCAGCTCCTCGCCCTGATAGACATAAGGCGTTCCCTGCATTCCGTGCAGTATCACAGCGAGCATCTTGGCAGACTCTTTGCGGTATTTTCCATCATCTCCCCAGCGTGAGACGATTCTCGGGAGATCATGGTTGTCCAGAAACAGACTGTTCCAGCCTTTTCCGCAGAGCTCTGTCTGCCATTTTGCCAGACATTTTTTCAATTTTACAAAAGGAAGCGGCGCCAGATCCCATTTCTCTTTTCCTTCCTGCTGATCCATCACCATATGCTCGAATTGGAAGACCATAGAGAACTCGCTTCCGTCCGGATTGCTGTAGAGTTTTGCGATTTCCGGGTCAGCTCCCCAAGCCTCTCCCACAGTGATCAGGTCTCCTTTCTGGAATGTCTCACGGCTCATCTCCTGAAGGAATTCGTGAAGTCTGGGACCATTGTTCGTAATCTTCTGATCCGGTTCTTTTGCGATCTGGTCGATTACATCAAGGCGGAATCCGCCTGCACCTTTGTCCATCCACCAGAGGATCATATCATAGATCTCTCTTCGCACTTTCGGGTTCTCCCAGTTCAGATCCGGCTGCTTTACAGAAAACTGATGAAAATAATACTGGCCAAGCTCCGGCACCCACTCCCATGCCGGGCCCCCGAATACAGCCTTCATGTCATTGGGATACACGCCCTCTTCACCGTCTCTCCACACGTAGTAATCGTGATACGGATTGTCCTTTGACTTTTTCGCCTCCAGAAACCACCGGTGCTCGTCCGAAGTATGGTTCAAGACCAGATCCATTATGATCCGGATATTTTTCTCCTTGGCTTTTGTAATCAATTCTTCCATGTCATCCAGACTGCCGAACATAGGATCAATGTCCTGATAATCTGAAATATCATATCCGTTGTCGTCCTGAGGGGAACAATACATCGGTGAGATCCACACTGCATCGATTCCCAGCTCTTCCAGATAATCGAGTCTGCTTATGATCCCCTGTATATCGCCGATCCCGTCCCCATTGGAATCCTGAAAGCTTTTCGGGTAGATCTGATAGACAACTGCATTTTTCCACCACGGTCTTTTTATTTCTGTCATCACAATATTCCTTTCTCCTCTCACTTTCTTCTGATCAGTGTACCGTTCTTTCCCAGTATTCCCCGGTCATAATTTCTCGAGAATATAATTTCGCCGTTTTCTCCCACATCCATCGCATCGCCGGAACAGTTAAGCACCACCTCCAGCCTGCGGTTTTCCGAATCGATCTTAATATACTCCACACACCGCCTGTCCGAATACCGGTTCGGGAAATGAAAATGAAGGCTTCTGCACGTTTCCTCAGTACGGCGCATCCGGATCAGCTGTTTCATAAAGCCGATCTTCTCCTGATTTTCCTCCGAGCCGATCTCATCCCACGGCATACATCTGCGGCAGTCCGGATCAAAACCGCCCTCCATGGCAATCTCCGTCCCGTAATAGATGCATGGACTTCCCGGCAGTGTAAACAGAACAGCCAGCTGCTGATAAAAAATATCCAGATCGTGGAACCGGTTCATCAGCCTTTCCGTATCATGGGAATCCAGAAGATTGAACAGCACATTATTATTCTGCTGCATATACATAGTATAACATCGGTTGACCATGTACTCAAACTCTTCCTTATCCATGGAGGCATCCAGAAAATAGTCATGGATACCGCTCATCAGCGGATAATTCATTACTGAATCATACTCATCTCCTGCGAGCCACTGGCTTGCGTCATGCCAGATTTCACCGAGGAGATAAATATCCGGCCTGATCTTCTTCAGACGCCGGCGCATCTCTTTCAGAAACCGGTGGGAGACCTCATTGCCTACATCAAACCGGATGGCATCGATGTCAAACTCACGGATCCACTGTTCACATACACCGCAGAAATAATCGATCACTTCCGGATTATTCGTGTTCAGCTTCGGCATCCATTCTTCAAAGGCAAAAGAATAAAAACGGCCGTCCCTTGTATTCCCCTGCTTTAAGATCTGCGTCCAGTCATTGACCATAAACCAGTCCGCGTACCGTGACTCTTTTCCCTTTTCCCGTACATCCAGCCAAGGCACAAACTTCCGGCCGCAATGGTTAAATACCGCATCCACCATAACGCGGATACCCAGACTGTGCGCATCATCCACAAGACGGCGCATTCCCTCATTATCCCCGAAAGAGGGATCGATCTTCGTATAATCCTTCGTATCATACTTATGGTTTGTCTCCGCCTCCATGATCGGATTCAGATAGATGCCGGTGATTCCCAGATTGCTCAAATATGGCAGTCTGGACCGGATTCCCTCCAGATCTCCGCCGTATTTTTCCTTGTTTGTCACCGGCCCGGTCTGCCAAGGCAGGATATCCGGATCATCCCGGTCCGGCGTTCCGTTGCAGAACCTGTCTGGGAAAATCTGATACCACACTGTATCATTGACCCACTCCGGTGTGCGGTTTATATCCGCCGGATTCATCCACGGCACAATAAAATACTGAAGCAGACGTCCCGGCATATTCACCTGTTCTTCCGTCAGGAACCCATCTTCAAAGTAATACCAGACTTCCGAATCCGTGTGGAGCTCAAAGTAGTATTTACACCGCTTATAAGGTGGTACAAGCGTGGTCGTCCACCAGAGTTGATGGGGCAGACGCTTTTTATAAACAATCTCCTCCCTCTTTCCGTCCCACCGTTCACTGCCGCCTAATATGCCGGCTTCAAAAGGGTCTCCATGTATGATAAACACCTGTTTTACATCATACCCTGTCTTAAGGTTTACAACCAGTCTGTTCTCATCCATGGCATAACTCATCTGCTCTGACGTCTTATGATATACTGCTGCAAAATCCATGTTGTTACCTCCTGATTATATCAGTTTCTCTCCAGCGCCTCATATACTCTGAGAATTTCTCCTGTACTCCATGCCTGAGCAAAGCATCCTTTCGATGAGACAGGCACCGCCCCGTCATAAATCTCCGGAAGCTGTCCGATACACCCTTCCCTCAGGGCACTGCAGAGTACCTCAAGCTGCGAGCGCACCTCTGCCTTCGCGTTCTCACTATACCCGTTCACTTTCAGGTATGCCAGATAATATGCTCCGAGAGGAAAAACCCACACGGTTCCCTGATGGTATGCCAGATCTCGTTTGAGGACTTCTCCTCCGTACTCCGGCTTAAACTCCGGATCAGCTTCTTCCAGAGTTCTCAGGCCATAAGGTGTGTACAGCTTCTCGAATACAGTATCCGTCACTTTCCTCTCCTTTTCGGCATCCAGCATCGTAAACGGCAGAGAGACAACCCATATCTGATTGCATCTGACCTGACAGTCGGCTTTCGTTCCCGACAGCACATCTTTCAGGCATTGCTTTTCCTCCATCCAGAATTTTTCCGTAAATGACCGTTTCGTCCGCTCTGCCGCCGCTTCATACCGCTCCGCAAAGTTCCGGACATCGTTGCGGCGCATCGAGCCGTTTCCGGACAGCATCCGTGTACACTCGGCCATGATTCTGAGTGCATTGTACCAGTAAGCATTAATCTCAACCGGCTTCCCGTGTCTTGGCGTAGGCAGGATTTCGCCGACCCGGACATCCATCCAAGTCACCTGATCCAGTCCGCTGCCCGCTGTGATCAGGCCGTCGTCATCCATCCGGATATCGTAATCAGTTCCCTCCATATAAGAATCAATGATCCGCTCCATGACCGGATACATTTCTTCGATCATGGATTCATCTCCGGATGCTTTATAGTACAGCCAGACACAGTTGATGAACAGAAGCGCCGCGTCCACTGTATTATACATCGGTTCGTTTTTCCCCTCCGGAAACAGGTTGGGCATCAGCCCGTTTCTCTCATAACGGGCAAATGTTCTCAAGATAGACGCCGCGTCATCGAACTGTCTTGTGGACAGGCATATTCCGGGCAGGGCGATCATCGTATCCCTGCCCCAGTCCTCAAAGAAGGGAAAGCCTGCCAGAATGGTCTCCTTTCCCGTAGACTCTCTCAGGGAAACGAACTGCCGCGCACTCTTTACAAGACAGCATGCCGTCTGATCCTTCAAGCCGGACTGTTCTTCCAGAGTCCTGCGGGATTCTTTCAGTTCTTCTATGACAGCTTCCGCCAGTTTCCCTGCGTTTCCTGACTCCTCACCAGTCTGTTCCCGAGGACTTTCCATGTCCGCATACTTCTTCTCCATAGAAAATACAATGGAAAGTGTTTTCCCGCATCCGCTTTCCACAGACATAGAGATGCAATGGCAGGATTTCGCCCGGCCGGTGCTGCGCCGTCCGTCACAGATGTCATACGCATAATAACAGGTCTCTTCTGTCTCTGGGCTTTTCTTATCGCAGCCGTCCGTTATACAGTACAATCTCAGCCCGGCGCTCTCTATACAGCTGTATCTTCCGGCAGCCGGCTGATACTTCAGCCCGATGCCGCTTTCCGGCTGCTCTCCCTTCGGGCAGAATTGGTAGAACGGGGTCACTCTCAGACAGACATCGCTGCGGCTTCTGTTCTTTATCCGGTAACAGACCGCAATGGTATTTTCTTTCTGCCTGACAGCCGTTTCTTTCTCGATTTCCACACCGTTTACGAGATACCGCCAGACCGGGGTGTCCTCATACGCAAACTCTGTCAGATACCGGTATCCTTCCTCTCTTGTTCCGTCAGCAAACTCCTGTGACGAAAGGGTATACTTTCTGATATCCTGCCCGTTTTTCATCTCCAGCTTTTCAGACAGGCGGTGGATGATATTGTACCGGTTGTTAGGCGCTTTCGTGCACGCCATCAGAAAGGCGTGGTCATTACGCGCCGCGGAACCTGTCATAGTAAGGGAAGAAAACCCTCCCAGCCCGTTTGTCATAAGATAACAGTTCTCCTGCCCTCTCTCCAGTGTTTTCCAGTCCTGTCTTCCGTAGATCCATCTTATGCCCATATTTTTTCTGTCCTTTCTTCTCTTTCTGCCAGTCTTCCGAGCACAAGCACGCTCCGGGGCTCGATCATCATTCCTTTTTTTGCAGGCACGTGCTTCTTCCACAGCCAGCTGTCTTCACCGCTGCAGAGGATTTCCCACTCTCCTTCTCCAACCACAACGGAGCGGGCCGCTCCGCTGCTGTTGTAAATGATCTTCAGATAATCCCATTTATTATATTCTCCGGCCGGCTGATTGTCCACCGTAAAACTGATCAGTCCTTCAGATTTTTGTTCATTTCCGATCCTGCCGGCCGCATCCGCAGATTTGTCACAGAGTCCGGGAAGCCTTAACCTCAGCGCGATAAGCCCCCTGTAGTATTCCACCAGATCCCGGTTCTTCCACGCCTGCTCCCAGTCCAGACGGTTCAGCGCGATCGGCGCGTTGTATGAGTCCTCCATTCCATTCTTTGTCCGGGCAAACTCCTCGCCGGACAGAAAGAACAGCGTTCCCTGGCACGTCATATATACTGCCGCCGCCATACGGTTCAGGCGCATCCGCTCTTCTGCTCCTGCCCCCGGCATAGTCTCTGCCAGCTTATCCCACAGAGTCTGGTTATCATGGGCGGAAACATAGGTGATAATCTGTGAGGGAGCCTTGACTCCGGTTCCCTTCCATGCGCGGGCACTCTGGATAATATCCGCCTCTTTCCCCGGGGCGCCGTTGACAAATCCCGGCCTTTTGATCTTCAGGGCAGATCCTTTCACAGCATCTCTTGTATCATCGCAGAACATACCGATATTCTCATCCAGAAGAGCAATATTTTTCTTAAGGGCAGGGACAGCTCCGCCTTCCATTGCCGTCTCCGCTGCTGCCCAAGGCTCACCGAAAATAAGTTTCTCGCCTTTTCCATATCTGTCATCAAGCGCTCTGCGTATCCGGTTCATGAGATCGACATCCAGAAGTCCCATCAGATCAAACCGGAATCCGTCAATATGGTACTCCTCTGTCCAGTAAAGTACAGATTCCAGAATATATTCCGCACACATTTCTCTCTCGCTTGCCACGTCATTTCCGCAGGCAGATCCGTTAGATATCCTTCCGTCGTCAAATACACGGTAAAAATACCACGGCGCCGTTCTCTGGAACCATGAATCCAGAGAATATGTATGGTTGTATACCACGTCCATGATCACCCGGAACCCATGGGCATGAAGAGACTGTATCATTTCCTTCATCTCCATGATACGCACTTCGCCATGCTCCGGATCCGTAGAATAGGAACCTTCCGGCACATTGTAGTTCACCGGATCATAGCCCCAGTTAAACTCCGTATCCTTCCCCGCTTCATTTACAGAACCGTAATCATATGCCGGCATGATCTGCACGTGGGTCACCCCGAGATCTTTCAGATATCTGATCCCCGTCGGATGAATCCCGTCATTATTCAGCGTAGTATCGGTACAGGTAAACGCCTTATATTTTCCTCTGTATTTCTCGGGGAATCCTCCGGATGCATCCCATGAGAACTCTTTCACGTGAAGCTCATAGATAATCTGCTCCCGGGGTTTCTCAGGCGCCCTGTCCATATCCCACCCTTCCGGATCGGTCAGTTCAAGATTCACCGCCATGCTCCGCTGTCCGTTGAGCCCGCAGGCCTTTGCCCACGGATCCGCCGAGCGCACAGTTTCACCTTCTATTTCAAGAATATAATCATAATATACGCCGTGCAGCCTCTCGGCTGTACTCCAGTGCCAGACTCCTGCTTCCTCTCTTTTCAGCGGAACGCAGAAAAACGCCTTTCCTCTGTTTCCATCCCGATACAGATTAAGGGTGACGCTGTCCGCCGAAGGGCTCCAGAGCTTAAATGAAGTCCCGCTGTCTGTGCAGCTCACCCCGAGATCATTTCCGCTGTATATATAATTGTTCCGAAATTCCGGACTTGAATAATACTTTTTCCATTCTAACGCTGTCTTCATAATATCTGCCTTTCCTTTACTATTAGATGCCAAAATCTGAGACGGACAGTTCATGCCCGCCTCAGATTTTTTAAGTATTCGGGAATTATCCTTTGACGGCTCCCGATAGTCCGTCAACATAATATCTCTGCATATACAGGAACAATGCCGCGATCGGAATTGAGATCAGCACCGCACCTGCAGCGAAACAGGTATACCAGTTATCAATGTACTCTTTCTCAAGCATCTTCCACAGTCCGATAGCTATCGTATACTGGTCAGAGTTTGCGCGGCAGATAACCTTGGCAAAGATGAAGTCAAGCCACGGTGACATAAATGCAGTCAGCGTCGTATAGATGACAATGGGCTTGCTCAAAGGAAGCGTAATCTTGGTAAATATCTGCCATCTTGTACATCCGTCCAGAAGTGCGGCCTCGTCCACCGCGATCGGGATCGTGTCGAAGAAACCTTTTGCGATCTGGAAACTCAGCGCCGCTCCTCCCGAATAGACAAGGATCAGTGCCAGTTTGATCAGGTTTCCTTCTGTCAGTCCGATAGCTTTCAGTATAAAGTACACAGCGATCATGGACATGAATCCCGGGAACAGGCCGAGAATCATTGCCATGTTCATATACGGTTTTCTGAGCTTAAAGCGCAGTCTTGACAGACAGTAGGACACCGCCAGCACATAAAATGTAGAAAGAATGCAGGAACAGATGGCAATAAGCAGTGTGTTCAGGAACATCTGCGGGAAGTTCAGGATTGTTGTATCGGTAAACAGTTTTACATAATTGTCCAGTGTATACGACTGCGGCAGGAAAGTGGACACATAGGAGCCTTTCTCCGCGCGGAAACTTGTCAGGACAACCCACACGATCGGGAATACCCAGATCACAGCGAGGATTGCCAGAATCACGTGGACGATCGAATTGTTAATAAAGCGTTTTCTTTTTGCAGAATGCATTTTCTGTCCAGCCATGCTTAGAATCCTCCTTCTTCTTTATAAGATTTGCTGTTGCGATAAGTAATCAGCGCTCCGATGGCAAGGATTACAAAGGTCAGGATACCGATAACCGCGCCGATGTTATAGTACTGCTTATCGATAGTCAGCTTGTACAGCCATGTCACAAGCAGATCTGTCTTTCCGGCAGTAGACGCAAGGTCTGTGACCGGATCTCCTCCCGACAGCAGATAAATGACATTGAAGTTATTTACATTTCCCGTAAATGTCGTGATCAGATATGGCGTAGTCACATACAGCATATACGGCAGTGTAATCTTAAAGAAGATCTGTACCGCATTGGCTCCGTCAACCTTGGCAGCCTCGTAGAGTTCCTCCGGAATGTTCTGAAGAACTCCGGTCAGCTGAAGCAGGGTATAAGGAACGCCTACCCATACATTGATAATGATGACCGTCACTCTGGCCCATGTGGGATCTGTAAAGAACGGAAGACTTGCATCCGATGCAATCAGTCCGAGATTTCTTAATAATACATTGATTGCTCCTTCCGGCTGAAGCATCGTTCTCATAATCAGCAGAGAAACGAACATCGGCACCGCACAGGAGAGTACAAAGCAGAATCTCCAGAACCCTTTCGCCCGTGTTCCTTTCCGGTTGATCATCAGTGAGATGATCATTCCGAAAATGTAGTTTGAAAATGTTGCAAAGAATGCCCACACCAGCGTCCATCCGAGTACAGACCAGAACGTGCTTCCAAGGATACTGCTGGAATCAAACAGCGCCGCAAAGTTATCGAGCCCCACCCAGTCAAACAGCATAAGATGGTTATCGATCTTACTGTAGTTTGTAAACGCCATACAGATCATAAAAATCAGCGGAAGTACAGTAAACGCAAAGATAAAGAAGACCGGCGGCGTCATAAGCAGTCTGTGCAGATTCTCATGGAGCAGTGACTTTAAATCCTCCACAAAATTGTTTACATGCCTTCCTTCTTTTGCCAGACACTCAGCCTTGTACGCGCTGCGCAGCGCTCCTCTCCATGCAAGGAACATAAGCACCGTCACAAAGACTGTCGCCACACCGTAGAGCAGAATCAAGATCGACTGGTCGCCCTTTGTGTACATGTAAACCTGCTTTGCCTCATCCCAGACTTCTTCCTGTGGAACTGAACCAAGGGAAGGAAGCATCCCCAGAAATCCAATTCCGTTTACAACCATAAATACAACATAGATTACTTCCAGCGCCAGATACAGAAGCCCTTTGATCCTCTGTCCATGTACGATATTACCGAATCCCATGAGCAGCATGGAGAGTTTTGTCTCTAAACCTCCCTCTCTTATTGCTCTTGTACACGTATAGGGAGTCGGAAAATCATTTACTCTTTTTTTGAAAATTCCCATCCTCATCACCTCATTTTAGATTCCATCACTGTTCATTGCCTCGTTCATACCTTCTGTCTGCTCCTGAGCATTATCATGGGTAATGCTTCCGTTTCGGATTCCTTTACCCAGATTTTCCACCGGAGTCCAGCAGTTGTTCATCTTAGAAACAAAAGGCTGCAGAATAGAAGTATTATTGAATGTATCATTCTGCGCAGTTACAACCGGATCGGAACTGATCGATTCATCTGCAAGAAGTTCCGTATTACACGGTATTGTTCCGCACATTTCGTAGTGTGCTCTCTGTGACTCGGCAGATCCCAGATACACAGCCAGCGCGATGGCAGCTTCCATATTTTTACTGTTCGGATTAACGCCGATCGCCTTTGAGCCCGCATATGCCTTCATCTGGTGCTCTTCCCCGTTCAGCGTAAAGGTCGGAAGAGAAGTAACGCCCATGTTATCTCCCAGAATTTCCTTAATAGAGTTGGCATCCCATGAACCGGTGAACATAGCATTAATGCTTCCATCGCGAAGTCCTGCAATACCGGATCCGAGATCATCGATCTTAAAGTTTTCATTCTGCTCCAGATCGATCAGATAATTGGTAACATCCACGGCGTTCTGGCCGCCAAAGTCAACGCCGGCAGATTCATCTGTTCCGTCTCCGAAAAGGGTGCATCCGTTTCCTATGTAAAACGCCGGCAGATACCATGAGTTGACAAACGGAAATGATACACCCCCCTTCTCGAGCATCGTATCAAGATTCTTCACATCTTCTTCTGAAAATACACTCTTGTCATAATACATAAACCATGTATTCGTCGTAAAAGGCACTCCGTAAAGATCGCCGTCCATAATCAGGGAATCCAGAACTTCCTGTGTATTTGTCGCTTCAATCTCTTCCCTGTACTTTCCGCCGAATTTTGCAAGGGCGTTTGCATCTGTCATCGTGGTCAATGTGTCATTTGCAAACATAAATACATCAGCGCTTGCCTCGGGATCCTGCGCTACCTGCCCTGCCGCGCTTGCCTCATCTGCCACACCGTAGACAAAAGTAATGTTCCACTCCGGATGCTCTTCAGCAAAATTGTTACACATTGTCTGAAGCCATTCGCCGTTATCTTTCGACTGATCATTCTGAGGTGACCAGACCATCAGACGAACGTTTTCTGTTCCTCCCTCTGCCGAATCGTTTCCGCATCCGGTCAGACCAGCGGCCGCAAGTCCAAATGTCATTACTCCGGCAAGCAGCACCGCAACTGCTCTTTTTTTCATTCTTCATTCCTCTCTTTCATATGTTTCGTATTGTTTCGGTATTTCACATCATATTCCTTTTGTTCTTAATCGTCAATTGAATTTCTGTTTTTCACTATATTTTATATTAACTGCACAAAATTTCTGTTCTTTTTTTGTGCACTATTATTTTTTAATATCAACTGCATTTCTTTTATCGAAACATTTCTAAACTTTGTGTTTCCATTCCTCTCATTTCTGTTGCAAAGTTGATTTTCATATCCATTTTTCGTATAATATTTTTAGATTTCTTCAGAATTCAGGTGAAAAGCTATTATGACCACAATACAAGATATTGCTGATAAGCTCGGCATTTCCAAAAGCACCGTTTCAAAAGCTCTAAACAATGCGCCGGACATCAGCAAATCATTACAGAAACAGATACTTGAAACCGCGGTGGAACTTGGCTACACAAAACTGCGCCGTTATAAGAAGCCCGTAAAAAAGCTGTGCGTTATCATACAGCGGGATAATATTGAATACGAAGAACCGCACCACTTCGCCTATGATATCGTCATGGGATTCCGACAGATAGCAGAACCCGCCGGATACGAAGTGGCCGTTGTCCCCGTAGATGTTAATCTGCAAAGAGAGATCTCCTTCGATGTATTTATGCTCCAGCACGATTTTTCCGGAGCTTTTCTCCTCGGTTTTTCCCTCGGAGAGCCGTGGATGAAAGATTTGCAGACAAGCCGTACGCCTGCCGCGCTCTATGATAATCACATCGTCGGCAACCCGATGACCGCCTATGTAGGAATTGATAATGAAGAAGGAATGTATCTTGCCATCAGCCATTTAAAAAAACTGGGGCATAAAAAGATCGGCTATATCAGCAGCGCCCTCGGCTCATATATCATGCAGGTACGCCACAGGGCATTTTTTCAGGCAATGAGAAGCCACGGGCTCAAAGCTGACTCTTCTTTTGCCGGCTGCTCTTACTATCTGTCCGAATGTATGGAGAAGCATCTGCCCCGTTTTCTCGATATGGGCATGACAGCAATTATCTGTTGTCAGGACACCTTTGCCAGTGCCGCGATCACACAGTGTAAACAATTGGGATATCGTGTTCCTGATGACATCAGCATTATCGGCTTTGATGATATACCTCTGTCTGCCTACACTTACCCGCCGCTTACAACTGTACGGCAGGACCGCATCCAGCTCGGCAAATGCGGATTCAATGCATTAAGCGGCCTGCTGAACGGAGTTCCGCTCAGTACGGTTCAGCTTCACGCTGATCTTATCGTCCGGCAGTCCACAGGTACTTCACGAAATATTTCAGGGGATAAAAGTCTATGAAAAAGTATTTTAAAGTTCTGTTTCTTCTATCCGTTTTTCTTTTCTGCGCACTTTCACTTTCGGGCTGCGGACATTACAAGCGCAGTGAAGCCGCGGCATGGTTCAAAGAAAACATTGCAGATGAAACAATTGCCGTTTCCAAAGATTATACTGAACGGGAAAATGAATACGGCTATACAGACCATGTGTGGAATGCGTATTTAAAAGATCTGCCCGAAGTAAAATTCGAGCTGATCAGCCATGCAGGCTACAGTCTGTTTCCCACTTACGATATGGAGACAACCTATCATCTGGAGATGGGGAAGTATTATCTGGAACATTACCTCGATGAGAATCCCGGCGCCCTGAACGATCTTGAAATATCAGAGAACGGTTACAGCGATGTAATGTACATAAGCGGCGTCTATGATACAAAAGATGAGATCGCGGATTTCTGCAGACAGCTGGAGCATCTGGACAATTATATTTTGGACCAGAAATACCCCTGCCGGTTCTTATACGGCCTTGCTTACCGTGAGCCCCTCACATACCCGGACGGAAATACATCCGGCACCCTCCTCCGCCACGATACTTATGTTTCAGAAGCGGGCGGTACAGTGCTGGAAAATGACAGCGAACAGGACGGAAACGGTTATTTCGAAAGCCCGTCGGAATCGCTCCGCCGGAGCGCAGAGGAATCTTTTGCACATTACGCTGCTGTATACAGACTGAATCTGGACCTGTTTACCGAAGAACAGCTCAAAGATGCTGTCAATGCAGACAGTGATTACCGCTTTACGATCACCCGTCCCGACGGCACACAATTGTGTTATCCCGAACTGCTCCTGCGGCATTCGGACGAGATGTCTTTCGGGACGCTGTACGAAGTTCTTCTCCGGGAAGGGAACTATCAGCTCACAGGATCACCGGAAGCTTTTACATTCACCTCAGCCGATGGGTCCATATACTCTTTTTCCTATTCTTATTACAGAACATGGGGAATAGGAGCAGACAGTTCACAAGCCGGCAGTTCCGGATCTTTTTACTGCCTGTCGGACAACACAGAAGTGTACCTCTCTGGCCAGCCGCTCATTGACACCGAATTATTTGCCGAACTGACCGGATTAACTTTTGCACCGATCTCCGACTGATGCACCAACCGTCAGAGACCGAGATCCATCCGTAAAAAATGGAAGGGATGAAAACAATGAGAACTTTACGAATCGCACAGGCACAGTCACCGGTATATACAGACAGGGAACAGATATGCAGCTTTCTGATGCATATTGCCGGACAGGCATCGCAGAAGGGAGCCCGTCTGCTTGCGCTTCCCGAGATGTTCTGCTGCCCTTATGACACTGCCTCTTTTCCTGATTATGCCGAAGAGGAAGGCGGTTTCATATGGCAGGCCTGCTCCCGTGCCGCCCGTTCTTTCCGGATCTTTCTCTCAGCCGGAACCATTCCCGAGAGAGACTCTTCGGGCCATATCTACAATACAGCCTATGTGTTTGACCCGGACGGGAATCAGATTGCAAAACACCGCAAAATACATCTGTTTGACATTAACGTCAAAGGAGGACAGCATTTTCAGGAATCCGAAGTGCTCACGGCCGGGAACAAGATCACAACATTCCGGACTGATTTGTGCACGATGGGACTTGCAGTCTGCTACGACATCCGTTTTCCGGAACTGTTTCGCCTCATGGCCCTTGAGGGTGCCGAGCTTATTCTGGTTCCTGCATCTTTCAACCTGACAACAGGACCCATGCACTGGGAACTGCTCTTCCGGTCGCAGGCTGTATTCAATCAGGTATTTATCGCAGGTACGGCTCCCGCCCGGGATAAAACCGCATCCTACGTATCGTGGGGGCACAGTATTATCACGGATCCGTGGGGAAATGTACTCTCACAAATGGACGAGCAGGCTCATTTGTACGTCACTGACATCGATCTGGACGAATGCAGAAAGGCAAGAGAACAGATTCCTGTATTCCGCCACCGCCGCACGGATATTTACACACTAAAAAAATGCTGATATCCATTCACGAGATATCAGCATTTTTATTTTAAAATGGAATCAATCCTCAAAGACTTCCTTCACTTTGTCCATAAAGCCCTTCTTTTTCTTTCTGTCACCTTTATCATCTTCTGCATTTTCATTCTGATGCAGTGTATTTCCTGTCAGCTCGTCGAATCTGCGCAGTGCTTCTTTCGCCTCCGCGCTCAGTCTCTCAGGAGTCTGGATCACAAGTGTGACATAATGGTCTCCTCTTACCTGCGAATTCCGGAGCGACGGCACACCTTTTCCTTTCAGACGCACTTTCGTGTCTGTCTTGGTTCCCGGTTTAACCGTATAGATCACATCGCCGTCCACCGTCTTGATACGGATATCCCCGCCCAGTGCGGCAACTGCGAACGAAATCGGCACGGTCGAGAAAATGTGGACATCCTGTCTCTGGAAGATCGGATGATGAGATACATTTACCTCGACAAGCAGATCCCCTCTCGGACCGCCGTTTACACCCGGCTCACCTTTATCGCGGATACGGACGCTCTGTCCGTTGTCAATACCCGCGGGAATTGTAACCTTGATTCTCTTTTTACTTGACGTATATCCTGTGCCTGCGCATTTCGGGCATTTCTCTTTAATCACTTTACCGGATCCGCCGCAGTTCGGACAAGTCTGCACGTTCTGTACTGTTCCGAAGAAAGACTGAGAGGTGTAGACAACCTGCCCCCTGCCGCCGCATTTCGGGCAGGTCTCGGGAGATGTACCCGGCTTAGCGCCTGTTCCATTGCAATCCTCACAAGGATCTTTCAAGATCAGATCGATCTCTTTTTCGCAGCCGAATACAGCTTCCTCGAATGTAATGCGGATACTCTTTCTGATATTGGCGCCCTTCATCGGCCCGTTTCCTGCACGGCCGCCCCTGCGGCTGCCGCCGAACAGATCTCCGAATATATCGCCGAATATATCACTGAAATCAGCACCGCTGAAATCAAAGCCGCCGAATCCGCCTGCACCGCCGGCGCCGCCCTCAAATGCAGCATGGCCGAACTGGTCATACTGACGCCTCTTTTCAGCGTCACTTAAGACAGCATACGCCTCGGAAGCCTCTTTGAATTTCTTCTCGGCCTCCTTGTCTCCCGGATTCATATCGGGATGATATTTTTTTGCAAGTGCACGATAAGCTTTCTTGATCGCCGCCTCATCAGCGTCTTTGCTTACTCCGAGCACCTCATAATAATCTCTCTTTGTCTCTGCCATAACTGGAATACTCTACCTTTCACGAAAAAATCTACGAAACCACCCAGTGGTTCCGTAGAATTTTTCTTATTCTTATCATGAAACAATGGGAAGATTCCCTGTGCTCTATTCAAATCTGGCAGCTTAGACTTCTTTATAGTCGCCGTCTACCACGTCATCGCCCTGGAAACCATCCGGAGCCGGACCTGCACCTGCTCCCGGGTTCGGGCCAGCGCCTGCTCCCGGATTCGGGCCGCCTGTTGCACCGGCACCTGCGCCTGCCTGCTCATACATCTTTGTGAACAGTTTCTGTGCGCTCTCCATCAGTTTCTCTTTTGCAGCATTGATCTCTGCAACGTCAGCGTCTGCTGCTGTCTCAGGAGTAGATTTTGCAAGTACGTCTTTCAGTGCCTGCATATCAGCCTCAACTGCTGCTTTATCGTTTGCATCCAGCTTGTCGCCTACATCTTTGAGGGCTTTCTCTGTCTGGAATACCATAGCGTCTGCTTCGTTTCTTGCATCGATCGCTTCTTTTCTCTTCTTATCCTGTGCCTCGAACTCAGCCGCCTCTTTGACTGCTTTGTCGATTTCTGCATCAGACATGTTGGAGCCTGCTGTGATCGTGATGTGCTGCTCTTTACCTGTACCAAGATCCTTAGCGGATACATTTACGATACCGTTTGCATCGATATCGAATGTAACCTCAATCTGCGGTACTCCGCGCGGAGCCGGCGGGATTCCGTCCAGTCTGAACTGTCCGAGTGATTTATTGTCCTTGGCGAACTGTCTCTCACCCTGTACTACGTTGATATCAACGGCTGTCTGGTTATCAGCCGCTGTGGAGAAGATCTGGCTCTTCTTTGTCGGGATCGTAGTATTTCTCTCGATCAGTCTTGTAGCGACACCGCCCATCGTCTCGATGGAAAGTGACAGCGGAGTAACATCCAGAAGAAGGATATCGCCTGCGCCTGCATCGCCTGCAAGCTTGCCGCCCTGTACGGAAGCCCCGAGTGCAACACACTCATCCGGGTTCAGAGATTTGCTCGGCTCTTTGCCTGTCAGTCTCTTAACCTCTTCCTGTACAGCCGGGATACGTGTAGATCCGCCGACCAGAAGTACCTGCCCAAGGTCTGCTGCTGTGATTCCCGCATCGGAAAGAGCACGTCTAACCGGCTCTGCCGTCTTATCTACAAGGTCTCTTGTGAGCTCATCGAATTTTGCTCTTGTAAGGTTCATATCAAAGTGCTTCGGTCCCTCAGATGTAGCTGTGATGAACGGAAGGTTGATATTTGTTGTTGTTGCGGAAGAAAGCTCTTTCTTTGCTTTCTCTGCTGCTTCTTTCAGTCTCTGGAGAGCCATCTTGTCGCCTGAAAGGTCTACGCCCTCTTTTGCCTTGAAGTCTGCCAGCATATAGTCTGTGATCTTCTGGTCGAAGTCATCACCGCCCAGCCTGTTGTTTCCGGCTGTGGAGAGAACTTCGATGACACCGTCGCCGATCTCGATGATAGATACATCGAATGTACCGCCGCCAAGGTCATATACCATGATCTTCTGTTCTTTCTCATTGTCAAGTCCGTATGCCAGTGCAGCCGCTGTAGGCTCGTTGATGATACGTTTTACATCAAGACCTGCGATCTTTCCGGCATCCTTTGTAGCCTGACGCTGTGCGTCATTGAAGTAAGCAGGAACTGTGATAACAGCCTCTGTTACTTTTTCACCAAGGTATCCTTCTGCATCTGCTTTCAGTTTCTGAAGGATCATTGCGGAAATCTCCTGCGGAGAATATTTCTTTCCGTCAATGTCTACCTTGTAATCTGTACCCATCTCCCTCTTGATCGAAGAGATCGTCCTGCTTGCATTTGTGACTGCCTGACGTTTTGCAGGCTCTCCTACCAGACGCTCGCCTGTCTTTGTGAATGCCACGACAGACGGTGTTGTCCTGGCGCCTTCTGTGTTTGCGATGACTGTCGGCTGTCCGCCTTCCATAACAGCCACGCAGCTGTTTGTCGTACCAAGGTCAATACCAATTATTTTGCCCATTGTAATGCTCCTCCTTTAAATATTCTTATTTATTCTAAATATTGATGATGTCAGTTTGCTACTTTTACCATGCTGTGTCTCACGACACTGTCACGGTACATATAACCTTTCTGGAATTCTTCTGCGATGATATTCTCGCCGAGTTCCTCATCTTCCACATGCATCACTGCATTGTGGAAGTCAGGATTGAATTCCTGTCCCACTGCTTCGATCGGCTTTACTCCGATTCCTTCCAGTGTAGTCATAAGCTGTTTATAGATCTTTTCCATCCCCTCAGCAAAAGGAGTGGCTTTTTCATCTTCCGGCATCGAGGCAAGGCCTCTTTCGAAGTTGTCAACGATCGGAAGAATTTTTTCTATGATATCTTTCGCTCCAATCTCGTACATCTGAGATTTCTCTTTTTCAGTACGTTTGCGGAAGTTATCAAACTCTGCCATCTGACGGGTGAGCCGATCTGTAAGTTCATCGATCTTCTCATCCTTTTTATCTTTCTTGTTCTTCTTGCCGAAGAATTTCTTTTTTTCAGCTTTGGAAGACTGATCTTCTGAATCTTCCTCCGCCTCAGAGCCGTTCTCGCCGGCATCCCCGGTCTCTGAACTATTCTCCTCTGTTTCCGGCGTTCCTTCTGTCTCAGCCTGTGCAGCTTCATCTCCGGCAGCCTCTCCTGCCTTTGCTGCCGCCTCATCCTGATCTTTCCCGGCTTCCTCCGCCTCAGCGGCTTTGGCTTTTGCTTCTTCGACAGCTTCCTTTACCATATCTTCTTTGCTCATTTGGTCACTCACCAGCTTTCCACCTTCCTATTCTTTCGGGTTTTTATTATAAATCGCATCCAACTCGCTTTGAAGAGTCTTCAGCGTCTTCATGACATGTTCATAATCCATTCGCTTCGGACCGATGATACCGATGGTTCCTTTCATACCCTCTCCCAGCTCATATGTGGCTGTCACAACACTGCAGTCTTTCATGTTCTTTACAGGTGCCTCGTCGCCGATATAAACCTGAATCGCATGATCATCTCCGCTTGCAAGGGTTTCAGTGACCAGATCTTCAAGCTGCTGTTTTTCTTCAAATGCACTGATGATCTCCTGTGCGCTCTGCTTATCGCTCAGCTCAGGATATTTGAAGATATTCGTCGTACCGCTCGTGTAGATCTTCATGTCATCTTCCACATGGATGATCTCTGCCACCGCATCCAATACATGCCCGATCACTTCACTGTGGATGCCTGCCTGTTCTTTCAGTCTGGCGATCAGTCCGAGTGTGATCTGATCGATCGACATTCCGTTAAGTGTTGTGTTCAGAAGCATGTTCAGCTTCAACAGAGTCTCATTGCTTAGTGTTTCACCGACCTCGATGATCTTATTCTTGATCACATTTCCGCCGAGCACGATGACCGCCACGATCTGTTCCTCATCCACCTGCGAGAGCTGGATGAATTTTAATGTATTGCGGCTGTTCATCGGAGCCGAGACCATTGTCGCGTAATTGGTATTGGAAGCAAGCACCTTTGCGGCCTGCTGCAGTACTTTCTCGACTTTGTCGGCTTTCTCCAGCATCGCATCCTCGCGTTCTGTGATCTCCTGTTCCTTCTCCTCCATGAGCATATCCACATACAGCCGGTATCCTTTATCCGAAGGAATTCTTCCCGCCGATGTATGGGGCTGGAAAATATATCCGAGATCTTCCAGATCCGCCATCTCATTTCGGATCGTCGCGGAACTTAAATTCAGTTCCGTATATTTTGAAAGAGTACGCGAGCCGACCGGTTCACCGGTCTCAAGGTAATTCTGGATAATGGCTTTCAATATGATCAGTTTTCTTTCACTTAATGATGTATCGACCGCCATTATGTTTCCTCCTTTCCCGCTATTAGCACTCCCCTGTTTTGAGTGCTAACACCTTTCGTATATTAAGATAGCACTCACATTTCCGTTTGTCAACCATGTTTATGGATTTTTTATCGAAATAAGTTCAGTCATGGAGCAGTGCGGTTTTACGAACGGCGCGGCTGAACTGCTGCTGAACTGTTACTACAGTATAAATTCACTGAATACGTAATTGCTCACATCGGTTCCCCGCTCTGTCAGACTTATCCTCCCATCCTGCACGATCAACAGCCCCTGCTCTTCCATTTTCCTGATCTGCGGCCCGTACACTTCAAAAATATCTCTGTCAAACGCCTCGCAGAATTCTTTCATAGAGATTCCTTCGGTCTTGCGCAGGCCGAGGAACATAAACTCTTCCATCCGGTCTTCACAGGACAAAGATTCAACTTCTTCACGGATATCCATCCGGCAGCCCGCACCGCATAGCTGCTCTGACGAATCTGCCGTGTCTAAAATTGATTTTCCGAAAAAATCAAGATATTTTTTTATATCTGCCGTATTGCGGAACCTGCACTCATTAATCAGTGACGAGGCTCCAAGTCCAAGCCCGAGATACTCTTTTCTCTCCCAGTAGCCCAGATTGTGCCGGCACTCATATCCGTCTTTTGCATAATTGGATATCTCATATCTGTGATAACCGTACCCGTCAAGAATCTCTTCAGTAGCTTTATAGATCTCCCGCTCAGTATCCTCGTCCGGAAGCGGCGGGAGGACAGTCTGACCTCCGTCCGCTTCTCTGGCCTTGTCGTTCTCCGTTTCAAAATTGCAGCCCGCTTCCTCTGCGTACCGCTCATAAAACGGAGTACCCTCCTCTATGATCAGGCTGTAGGCGGAAATATGCTCAGGCTCCAGCTCCGCCGCCGTGCGCAGTGTCCTGCACCAGCTCTCCAATGTCTGTCCGGGAATTGCCGATATGAGATCAATATTCACGTTCCGGAATCCCGCCCTGCGCACAATCTCCCATGTATTTAAGAACTCCCGGTATGTATGAATACGCCCGAGCATCCGGAGTTCATCGTCATTTACAGACTGCAGCCCGATACTGAGCCGGTTGACACCGCATTTCTTCCATACCGCAGCTTTTCCTTCTGTCACAGTTCCCGGATTCACTTCCATAGTAATCTCCGCACTGCCGGATATATCAAAACTGTCATATAGAGCGCCGAATATCTCTGTGATCTCACCTTCGTCCAGAACAGACGGAGTGCCTCCGCCCAGAAATATGGTGCTCACCTTATAGTTTCTATATTCTTCTTTCTCCGCCCGGATCTCTTTTGTCAGGGCGTCCGCATAAAGCGTCCGCTCCTGCATATCTGCAGGAGCGGACAAAAAATCACAGTATGCACATTTTCTCACGCAGAACGGAATATGCACATACAGTTCCAGCTCTTTTTTAATCATCATCCAGTTTCAGCACACTCATAAACGCCTTCTGCGGGATCTCTACATTGCCCACCTGACGCATGCGCTTCTTTCCTTCCTTCTGCTTCTCCAGCAGTTTCTTCTTACGGGAGATATCTCCGCCGTAACATTTCGCCAGCACATCTTTTCTCATGGCCTTCACAGTCTCACGAGCAATGATCTTGCTGCCGATTGCCGCCTGAATCGGAATCTCGAAGAGCTGTCTCGGTATCTCCTGTTTCAGCTTTTCGCACATTCTTCTGCCTCTGTCATAAGCGCTGCCTGCGAATACAATAAAGGAGAGCGCATCCACCTCTTCTTTATTAATAAGAATATCCAGCTTCACAAGCTCAGATCTCTGATAGCCCATCATCTCATAATCAAAAGATGCATATCCTCTTGACCTCGACTTCAGCGCATCGAAGAAATCATAAATGATCTCGTTGAGCGGAAGATGATAATGGAGCACGGCGCGTTTCTCCTCGATATACTCCATACTCTGGTAGATTCCGCGGCGCTCCTGACACAGATCCATGATCGCCCCAATGTATTCTGAAGTAACCATGATCTCCGCTTTCACCATAGGTTCTTCCATATAATCGATCTCGGACGGATCCGGCATATTTGTCGGGTTGGTCAGATCAATGACCTCGCCGCTCGTCTTATGGACTTTGTAGATAACACTGGGAGCCGTTGTCACCAGATCCAGATTATATTCTCTCTCAAGCCGTTCCTGAATTATCTCAAGATGAAGAAGTCCGAGAAATCCGCACCGGAACCCGAAACCGAGGGCAACCGATGTCTCCGGTTCGAACTGCAGGGCAGCATCGTTGAGCTGAAGCTTTTCAAGAGCATCTCTCAGATCCGGATACTTGGCTCCGTCCGCGGGATAAAGTCCGCAGTATACCATGGGATTTACTTTTTTGTATCCGGGAAGGGGTTCTGCACACGGATTCTCTGCGTTTGTGATCGTATCGCCCACATGGGTGTCCTTTACATTTTTCAGGCTCGCAGTAATATAACCTACCATACCGGCGCTCAGCTCATCACAGGGGATAAACTGCCCTGCCCCGAATGTTCCCACTTCCACTACTTCTGCTTTCGCGCCGGTAGCCATCATAAGCATGGGGGTTCCCTTTTTCACGGTTCCCTCTTTGATCCGGCAGAAAACAATTACTCCTTTATAAGGATCATACTTGGAATCAAATATCAATGCTTTCAAAGGCGCCTTGGGATCTCCCGCGGGCGCAGGTATCTTTTTCACGATCTGTTCCAGCACTTCATGTACATTCTGTCCTGTCTTGGCTGATATGAGCGGAGCGTCCTCCGCGTCAATGCCGATGACATCCTCGATCTCCTCTTTGACACGCTCCGGATCCGCGCTTGGCAGGTCGATCTTATTGATGACCGGCATCACATCCAGATCGTGGTCCAGTGCCAGATAGACATTTGCCAGAGTCTGCGCTTCCACTCCCTGTGCCGCATCCACCACCAGAATCGCCCCGTCGCATGCCGCAAGGCTTCTGGATACTTCATAATTAAAATCCACATGTCCCGGAGTGTCGATCAGGTTGAACATATATTCTTCGCCGTCGTCCGCCTTATAGATAGTACGGACCGCCTGAGCTTTGATCGTAATACCTCTCTCCCTCTCCAGATCCATGTTGTCAAGGACCTGAGCCTGCATCTCGCGGCTCGTGAGAAGTCCTGTCATCTCAATAATACGGTCCGCCAGAGTGGACTTGCCGTGATCGATATGTGCGATAATGCAAAAATTTCTGATTTTACTCTGATCTATTACTGCCAATTTCATTCCTCCATGTTTAGCTGAATTTATGCTGAATGCTTTACGATAAACAGTTCGACAGCCAGATGGTCCGTCATAAGTCCGGTTTTCACCCGCTGTTCAAGATCTGCGCTTTCCTCCATAACCTTTCTCAGGTCATCCGCCCGAAAACGTTTTGCCAGATCCATGTATTTTCCCGCCGCAAAAGGATGCAGGCCGGCTTTCGATGCAATGTCTTTTCTTCCGTACCCCTGCCTTGAAAGCTGCTTTACGTGGAACAGATCCCTGTATTCTTTCGACATGAGCGCCAGAATACGCATAGGCGGTTCTTTCAGCGCGAGCAGGTCATAGTACAGATCGAGCGCCCGGCGCTGATCCCCCGCCGCCACCGCATTTACCATATCAAAGATGTGGTTTGTGATCTGTGTCACACAGATGGCATCCACATCTTCCCTCGTAATGACATTCCTGTCCAGACAGTAGCAGAACAGCTTTTCCAGCTCTTTCGTAATATTCTCCATATCCGTACCCACTTTATTAAGAAAATACGCGATATCCAGCTGTGACATCTCTTTTTTCTCTTTTCGGACAAGTCCGGACACCCATTTCCTGAGCGTATTCTCATCCTGAGCGGCAAGCTCCACGATATGTCCCTTGGCTTTCACGGCTTTATAGAGTCTGCTCCGCTTATCCACCTCATTTTCTATGAAAATAAAATGGGTCGTCTGCGGCATACCGTCATTAATATAATCCGCCAGATCATTTCCTCCGGCCTTGAAAAATCCGGTATCCTCGAACACGATCAGCCGGCGCTCTGAAAAAAAAGGCAGAGTCTCCGCCAGATCGATGACTTCTTTGATATCCGTCTTCTTTCCTTCGTAATAGGAATAGTTCATCGTATCCCCTTCAGGAACCATTGCTTTGATAAACCGTTCTTTATACTGCTTCTTCAGATAAGCCTCCTGTCCGCAGAGGAGATAGATCTGTCTAAATTGTCCAGTTTTCAAATCTTCATTCAGGCTTTTCATAACTCTTGTATTATAAAGGAAATTCTCCTGTTTTGACAAGTGGTTTGTGATATCAGTTCATTCGGCAGTCAATAAGTAAAACAGCGGCAGCCTCAATAAGCACGAAGTGAGGTTTTACAAATAACGCAGGCCGAACTGTTATAAAACCATGTGAATGGCGCAGGCTGAACTGTCACTCTTCTATAAAACCGCTTATCTCCATCGTCTCTCCGTCACTTTCTATCATAATGGCTCCATTCTCCTGTGTAGAATAAACTGTGCATCCGGCATTGATAAATCTCCGGACAGTGTCGGCATGCGGATGCCCGTACCGGTTATCCTCCCCGGCTGATATAACCGCGTATTCCGGCTTCGTAATTTCAAGGAACTCCTCTGTACTGGAATTTTTCGACCCGTGGTGCGCAGCTTTAAGTATATCATAATCTCTCAGCAGACCTGAAGCGGCCAGCCTTTCTTCCCCAATCCCCTCCACATCGCCTGCAAACAGCATATCAAATTCACCGAAAGACAGATCCAGCACAAGAGAAGCCGCATTGCCTCCTGTGATACCCAGACGATTCTCCGGGGCAATACATGTCAATATCAGCTTTTCCTGCCCGCCTGATGTAATCATATCTCCTGCCCCCATCACAACCGCCCGGGTTCCGTTATCCATCGCCGTCCGTATCAGTTCCGCAATCTTTTCATCATGATATTCCGCCGGCGGCAGCACCAGACAGGAGATCTCTATCCCGTACTCCTGATTTTCCAGCATTTCCCTTATGCCGTTTATATGATCCTCGTCACCATGCGAGACAAATACATAGTCCAGCCGTTCAATTCCCTGAGACAGGAAATACGGTTCCAAACGGTATTTTCCCACCGAGGCAGTATCACTGCTTCCCCCGTCGATCAGGCAGTTTACAGATTCTCCTCTGATATGGATGCCGTCTCCTTGTCCCACATCCAGTACGGCAGCCTGAATTTCCCCGCGGAGCTGATAAGAACCTCTGCATATAAGAACCATTAAAACAGCAAAGAGAAGGCCGCCCCATCCCGGCATCCTGCATCTTCTTTGCCAGACCGGATCCGGATATTCCGCACCGTCTCTGCGTGCTTCTTCCTGAGTTCTCCTGTGCACGAGCTGTAAGTAAACAAGCCTGAGTCCCGTCAGTACCAGATAATACACCACGATCCAATGCACTCCGGGCTTTCCCGCAACAAATCTGCTGCCGGGAAGATTCTCCGTCCATCCGCACAGCCGGTCATAACTAAAAAGCACTCCCCGGCACACCTGAAGCACAATCCCGCCGGCAGTATCCGACAGAACCGTCAGTGCTGATCCCACTGCTCCGGCTCCCATAGCAGCCGGCATGACCGGGATCACGAGCAGATTCAGGAATACAGAATACGGCGGAATTTCATAATAAAACCACAGAAGCGGCCCCAGAAGAATCACATTGACGGCCAGACTGGAACACAGGCCGTTTAATATTCCCGAAAGCAGCACCGTTCCTTTCTCCTGCAGCCACGGCTTCGGATTTTTACCTTTCAATGAGGCAATCCGGTCACATCCCAGCATATCGGAAAATACCGGGCTGAACAGTGCTATGCCCAGAATCGCTCCGTAGGAAAGCTGAAAGCCTGCGTCTGTCAGGTACAAAGGCTGCCATGCGCACAAAACGGCTGCAGACAGAAACAGACTGGTCAGAAGGTCATAGTCCCGCCCTGTGATCTCTGCCCCGATCCTTACAAGAAACATAATAAGAGCGCGCAGGCTTGAAACACCAGCCCCTATCATCATGCTGTAGAGAATCAGCAGTACGCCTCCGGCAATCCCTGAAGGTACAAATCCCAGCCCTGTCCTGCGGAGCAGGCGATAGACTCCCATGCCGAGAAATGACATATGCAGGCCCGAAATGGCAAGCAGATGGCTGATCCCGCATTTCTGGTACATCATCTTCATCTCCGGATCCAAGCCGCTTTTCTCTCCCAGAAGGATGGCGCTCATGGCTGCACCGTAGTAATCGCCAAGGTGACGGAGCAGGCACTGATTCCACTCTGACTTCAGTCCCGAAAGGAACTGCCGCACCGGAGCCGTTTTTCCGGAGACTACACTGATCTCCTCCGCCCATATAAGAGCATGGATCCCCTGTCTCTGATAATATGTCTTCTGGTCAAAATTCCCGGGATTTCGAGCTCTCTCAAATGTCTGCCCTTCCCCGCGGATAAGCAGCCGGTTTCCTATTTTCACCGGCTCAGATTGTCCTGATTGATTTCTGGAAATATATACAAGAATTTTAGATTCCTTGAAAGTCTGATCTGCAGAAGATACGGCGTTGTCCTTCAGAAAGACTGCCGTTACTTTTTTCTTTTCTTCGATTCTGTATACGGTGCCCGTAATTTCCGCTCCGGGCTCGCGGGAAAGTGCTTTTTCCAGCGGTGAAGGCTTCATATCCTCCACGCCGAAAAAAAGCACCCGTATTCCCTGTACAATAAGAAAAAGAATACATATCGCACAAAGCGGCCGTTTTTTCATTCATTTTCATCATCGGCTGCGACGAAATCCATATTTTCCTCAAAAGGCTGTGAGAGATCGACCGCATCCATATACTCTGCGTTCGTCTCTCCGTTAATCGTGATCTGTACCTCTTCGGCCTCTGTTCCCTCAACCAGAGAATTCACGATTGAATACACAGTAAGCTCCGGCAGGATGTCATATGCACCTGTCAGAAATGTACTGTCAAAATTAACATAGCATATTTTATCTTTGGTCGTTACACTAAGCAGATTCGCATTGGGATTAATTGTCGGATATGCATCCCCGGAATTTGGTCCCTGCATCAATTTTTCCACAATGAGCTTGTCCTTGGATACATTACTGCTGTATCTGACATCCCTTGTTTCAGCCACAAGTTTGTCGCCGGTCTTATTTGCAAAATACAAAGTAAGAGTATCTGTCTGGTATGCACTCGGCGAGGAAGCCGTATTCTCTACAAAATCGTCCTCATTCATCAGACCGACTGCATTTCCTTTCTCGTCAAGAAGCGGTTCGCCGTCCACTGTGAAAGAAACCGCATTCACGCCGTCAATCCGGATAAGAGACTGCACCACAGCGGCCCGCATCAGCTTTTCCTGAATATTTTTCATATTCAGATATTCCCCGCTGAAATCAATCTCCATAATTTCTCCGAACAGTTCATGGCTGTTGATACTCACATCTTTGGGAATAGGGCTGATATACTCGATATCATCTGCCGGTGCGGATAGTTTCTCAAGAACAGCATCGGCCGCCTTCTGCGTATCATCAGCCGGGATATCGCAGGCGACTTTTACAAGACCTGTTCCGCTCTCATTGAGACAGTATACATAATCCTCTCCCTTTCCCGGTTCATAACCTTTCCCGCACGCCGTGGACAGCAATGCGATGCAGAGCACTGCGGCGAGAATTATTTTTCTTATTTTCATCTTTCTCACCCTCCTATGCCGACACATAGATCAGAGGAACGCGGACTGTAAAAGTAGTACCCTCCCCTTCACTGCTGTGGACTTTAATCGCCCCGCGATGCGCGATCACTGCATTTCTGGCAATCGCCAGTCCCAGTCCCGTACCGCCGATCTCTCGAGAATGAGACTTGTCCACTCTGTAAAAACGCTCAAAAATGTGCGGCTGATCCTGCTCCGGAATCCCGATTCCCGAATCTTCCACTTTGATATAGAAATATTTGTGATCAGCATTCAGCGATACATGAACCCAGCCGTTGTCATGATTATATTTGATCGCATTTTCCACCAGATTGGATATCGCCAATGTAAATTTCATCTCATCAATCTCTGCTGTTACCGGCCTGAAGCTCTCCATTACCATTTCAACATTCTTCTTATCCGCAATAGGGCGGAGACGTTTCAGCGTCTGTTCGAGAAGTTCATTGATATTTACACTGCGGATATTCATATTCTGCGCGGTTTTATCCATTTTTACAAGTGAAAGGAGATCTGTGATAATCTGATTCTCCCGGTCGATCTCTTTCGCTATATCCTGCATAAATTCCTGATACATCTCTACCGGAGCTTCCTTCATTTCCAGAAGAGAATCCGCCAGAACTTTCATGGATGTCATCGGAGTCTTCAGTTCATGAGAGACATTCGACACAAACTCTTCTCTAGACTCATCCAGTATTTTAAGCCTGCCAAGCATCTTGTTAAATGCTTCGCTGAGCTGTCTGGTCTCTGTGAAGGTATCCACATGCAGTACATCATCGCCGTATCCTTCTGTAACATTTTCTATGGCGCCTGTAATCCTGTGGATCGGACGCACCATACGATCCGCAAGGAACACTCCGATCACGAGCAGAAGCAGAAGAATGATCCCTACCACCGCACCTCCGTGTGCATATATGACCTGAATCGTCGTCCCGATATTGTCCGTGGAGACACTGGCCAGCATTACTCCGCTCACCTCATCGTCTTCACCGCCAAGTATAGGCGAGGTCACTTCAATATAGTGGTTCTTCCTGTCATATTGATTCGTTGTCTCGCCCTGCATACAGCGGATTACGTTCTCAGACACGTCTGTTTTTCCCTCGTCCAGACCGTACGTGTCCTTAACCACTTTCAGATCCTGATCGATAATCATAACTCTTCCATTGTAAATATTGGTAAGCTGCGCCAGATTGGCATTGATCACCTCCGAAGAGGTATCGGTAAGATATCCATAATTGCTCAGCTGATTGCTCAAAATCGTGCACTGGTTCTGGATCTCTGCGGTCCTGAGTTCCACGGCACGAAGTTCATAAAACTTAACAACTCCAAACAATACAGCAAGACAGGGCACAAGCCCTGCCAGCACAAACAGAACGATAATGCGGACCCGCATATTTTTGAACACTTTGTCCCTCAGCCTGAAATGACGTTTAGCCCTGGAAATAATAACCCACTCCCCACTTTGTATGTACATATTTCGGCTCACTCGGATTGAGCTCGATCTTTTCTCTAAGGCGCCTGATATGTACGTCTACTGTTCTTGCATCTCCGGGATAATCGTATCCCCATACGAGATTCAGAAGATTTTCCCTGCTGTATACTTTGTTCGGATTCGTTGCAAGAAGCTCGAGAACATCAAACTCTTTAGCAGTCAGATTGATCTCCCGCTCCCCGATAAACACTCTGCGGCTCTCACAGTCTATCTTCATATTGCCCTTGACGAGAATCGGGCTTCCGGCCGATTCTTTTCTCTTAGAAGTACGGCGCATGATCGCTTTGATCCTCGCCTTTACTTCAAGAATATTAAACGGCTTGGTAATATAATCATCCGCTCCGTATTCGAGCCCGAGAATTTTATCCATATCTTCACTTTTTGCCGTCAGCATGACGATGGGCATATCCGAAAACTCCCTGATCTGCTGGCACACCTGAAAACCATCCAGCTTGGGCAGCATTACATCAAGAAGCACAAGATCGTACTCACATTTCTTTGCGCATTCCAGCGCCTCCTCACCATCATATGCACAGTCGACCTCCATGCCTTCCTGCTCCAGACTGAACCGGATACCTTTTACGATCAGTTTTTCATCATCTACGACTAATATCTTCTTACTCATACTCCACTTTCACGACTCCTGTGTCAAATTGTTATGTCATCTTTTATTTTTCCAAATACGCCCTCCTTGATTCCCTCGATCTCCATCAGTTCTTCGATACGTTCGAATCTGCCGTGTTCTTCTCTGTACTTCAGGATGGCTGAAGCTTTCGCCTCCCCGATCCCGGTCAGTGTCATTAGTTCCTCCTCTGAGGCCGTATTAATGTTTATTTTTCCGTTGTCCGTACCTTTGGCTCCTGTTTCTCCAACCCCTAAGCCTTGCGCCTGCGCCTCTCCGGCTGTCGGCACATAGATCTGCTCACCGTCTGTTACCACTTCTGCCTGATTCACTCTGTCAGGGGCTGCTTCCGGCGTAACGCCTCCTGCTGCCCGGATCGCCTCAAACACGCGGGCATCCGCCTGCAGTTCATATACACCGGGAGCTTCCACTGCTCCGCATACATATACAAATACTGTTTCGTTTCCGTTTTCTTTCCCGCCTGAAGCTTCTTCCTGCTTTTCTCCGGACTGTCCTTCATCAGATTCCTTTTCGCTGTTCTGCTCCTCTTCGGAGAGCGTCAGTTCTTTCAGCCCGGTCTCCTGCGTACCGCCTGCCGCGCAGCCGATAAGAAAGAAAAACACTGTCATTGCCAGTGTCCTGCCAAAAGTGTGTAATATGCTGATTTTTTTCTGTCTGCCTTGCATTTTTCTTCTCCTGCTTTCTCTTGCAGGAAAAATACCCCTTGTATGCCGGACAGTAACATTGTAACGAATTTTTTCCAAAATTACAATAGACAATTAATTGTTTGTTAAGGATTTGACGCTTTGTTACAATTTTATTACGGTTATTTTGCAAACGCCCGGATTTTTCACCAGTTTTGCAGAAATATATCTTTATTCCCACTGGAATACAGCTATCCCCGCAACAGCCAAGACAAGCCCTCCCAGCTTTCTCCATGAAAAGGGCTCTTTATCCATTCCAAAAAGACCGAAGAGCTCGATCACGTAAGATACAGCCAGCTGTGCAATGACGATAAGAAGCGCCGACTTAGCAGGTCCCAGAGCTTCAATGCTCTTGATGACTGTCCATGTGATCCCGGCACCGATCACACCGCCCAAAAGCATATATTTCGGTTCTACTTTTCCGAGAGCAGCCACGCTGTCGCGCCCGGTAAAGAACCATGCTGCCAGACAGACAGCAAAAGCCGTGATCTGCACCCAGCCGTTGCTCACCCACACTCCGGTTGTTTTCGTGACCTGCGTATTGAACACTCCCTGTATACTCATCATCGCTCCTGAGAGCAGCGCAATAAAAAAACCAATCATAGGATCATACCTCCATGCATTTTATGCCTGTTTTCCGGATAGTATGTCCTGTGAATGGTTTTTCTATACGCCGCCGGTCCGCCGTTTAATCTGCCAGCGCCTTTTTCAGTTTTCCGATCATCTCGTCAATATGTTTCTCCTCCACGATCAGAGGCGGAACAAAACGGAGCACATTTCCTTCGGCCTGTATTACCAGAAGTCCGCCTTCCACACACCGCCGGTTTACTTCGGCGATCGGCTTTGTGATCTCTATGCCCTGCATCAGCCCTTTCCCTTTACGCTGAACTACACAGTCCAGCTCCTCCACAAGCTCATCCAGCTTTTTCGTGAGGTAAGGAGCCACTTCATTGACATGGCCCACGATATTATCCCGCTCAAAGATCTCGATCACTTTCTTCACGGCAGTGCACGCGAGCGGATTACCGCCGTATGTCGCTCCGTGGTCTCCGGGTTTCAGAGAGTATTGCGCGACTTCTTCTGTCATGGCAAACGCTCCCACCGGGATACCGTTTCCGATAGCCTTTGCCATTGTCATAATATCCGGCTTTGTGCCGAATCCCTGCCATGCGAACATACTTCCTGTCCTGCCCATGCCGCACTGCACCTCATCGCAGATCATAAGGATTCCGTTCTCGTCACAGATTTTCCGGATTCCTTCCATAAATTCCTGTGTGGCAAGGTTGATGCCGCCCTCTCCCTGCAGCGGCTCCAGAATGATCGCGCAGGTCTTGCCGCTGACCAGTGCTTTTACGCTGTCCAGATCATTAAACTTCGCGAATTTCACACCCGGCACAAGGGGTTCAAACGGTTCTCTGTAAGAATCATGTCCTGTCACGGACACAGCGCCGAACGTCCTGCCGTGGAAGGAATTCTCCATGGCGATAAATTCATATCTTCCCGTGCCTTTCGTATAAGCGTAACGTCTGGCTGACTTTAAAGCGCCTTCCACGGCTTCGCCGCCGCTGTTTGTAAAGAACACACGGTCCATGCCGCACACCCGGTTCAGCTCCCTCGCCGCCTCGCCGCAGCTCTCGTGATAGTAGAGATTGGAGGTATGATACAGTTTGTCTATCTGCGCCTTAAGCGTCTCATTTAACTCTTTGTTGTCATATCCCAGCCCTGTCACTGCAAAACCTGCCGCAAAATCAAGGTATTCTTTCCCGTCTGTGTCATAGAGATACATTCCCTCGCCATGATCCAGCACAACCGGGAAACGGTTGTAGACATGGATCAGATTCTCTTCTGCTGCCTGTATTTTATTATTCACCATGATAATACCTGCTTTCTTCACTGTTTAAAATTGCCGTACCGATTCCTCTGTTCGTAAAGATCTCAAGGAGCAGGCAGTGCGGAATACGTCCGTCCAGAATATGCACTCTTGAAACGCCTGCTTCAATGGCATCGATACAGTTCTGGAGCTTCGGAAGCATACCGCCTCCGATGTATCCGCTGTTCATCAGCTTCTTTGCCTCATCCACACGGAGCTCGGAGATAAGCGTAGACGGATCGGACGGATCCTTGTAGACGCCCTCGATGTCTGTCAGGAATGCCAGCTTCTCCGCTTTCACCGCGCGGGCAATGGCGCACGCCGCGTCGTCCGCATTGATATTATATGTATTAAAGTCGTCGTCAAGTCCCACCGGGCATACGATCGGAAGGAAATCCTTCTCCAGCAGATCATAGAGGATCTGGCCGTTTACTTCTTTGATGTCTCCAACATATCCGATATCCTGACCGTCGGAATACTTCTTGTCAACCTTCAGGAGAGCGCCGTCCTTGCCGCTGATGCCGATGGCACGAACGCCGAGGCTCTCCACCAGCTGTACCAGACTCTTGTTCACACGGCCGAGCACCATCTCCGCCACTTCCATCGTATCTGCATCGGTCACGCGCAGGCCGTTGATAAATTTCGGTTCCATTCCCACTTTACCGACCCACTTGCTGATCTCCTTGCCGCCGCCGTGAACAATGATCGGCTTGAATCCGACAAGCTTCAGAAGAGTCACGTCCTCGATCACGCGTTTCTTCAGTTCCTCATCCACCATAGCGCTGCCGCCGTATTTGACCACAATAATCTTGCGGTTGAAGCGCTGGATGTATGGCAGAGCCTCGATGAGGACCTGCGCTTTATCGAGATATTGCTGCATATTCTTATTCATACTTACCTCCTTCGGGGACGTAGTAAAACCCGATTTGACTACGTCCCAAACCGGACTTCACGGTGTCCCAAATCGACTTTTGCCCTGTCCCTGTTTACATCATTTTATTCTAAATCATTTTAACTGCGGTAATCTGCATTGATATCAATATATCCATGTGTCAGGTCGCATCCCCATGCTGCCGCCTCGACATCACCCGCTTTAATATCGGCGATTGCCGTTACTTTCGGCTGTGACAGGATTTCTGTTGCTTTCTCCTCGCTGTAGTTCAGTGCAACTCCGTTCTCGATGATCTT
The DNA here is from genome assembly GCA_930986645.1 of uncultured Lachnoclostridium sp. Classification (GTDB taxonomy): domain Bacteria; phylum Bacillota; class Clostridia; order Lachnospirales; family Lachnospiraceae; genus Mediterraneibacter. Next base: position 71,995 of record CAKNJS010000004.1, on the reverse strand, counting down.
AAGTTTTCCCGCCTCGCTCTCGAAATAGAGATCCACTTTCTCCGGATCAAACTGCGCTCCGGAATATCCCATTGCGCATAGGATCCGCCCCCAGTTGGCGTCATGTCCCGCGATCGCTGCTTTGGTCAGATTTGAGCAGACGATAGATTTTGCAAGTTTTTTTGCCTGCTCTTTCGTATCTGCCCCGATGATTTTAGCTTCAAACAGTGCCGTAGCGCCTTCGCCGTCTCCTGCCATCTCTTTCGCCAGAGTTTCATTTACATAATGCAGGGCATTTTTAAACGCCTCATACTCCCATGTGCCGTAACGGATCTTTTCATTTCCGGCCGCTCCATTTGCCAGCAGGAGAACAGTATCGTTTGTAGAAGTATCCCCGTCCACTGAGATCATATTATATGTATCTTCCACATCTTCGCTGAGCGCGGCCTGAAGAGCCTTTTTCGAAATCTTGGCGTCCGTTGTGATAAACGCAAGCATGGTGCACATATTCGGATGAATCATGCCGGATCCTTTTGCCATCCCGCCGATGGTCACTGTCACATCCCCTATTTCAACCGAAACTGCAACTTCTTTTTTCTTCGTATCTGTTGTCATGATTGCCTGAGCCGCCTGCGTACCGCTCTCAAGATCCGGTTTCTTCGCCTCCGCCAGCTTATGGATCCCTTCTTTTACTCTGTCCATAGGCAGCTGCATTCCGATCACTCCTGTGGACCCGACCAAAACGCTCATGGCATCTACTCCCAGCACCTTAGCCGCTTCTTTTGCCGTCTCTTTGCAATAACCCATGCCCTCTTCTCCGGTACACGCATTTGCAATGCCGGAATTCACGATAACAGCCTGTGACTTCATACCGCTGTCAACTACGTTTCTGTCCCACTTTACCGGTGCCGCTTTCACTACATTTGTCGTAAATGTTCCCGCCACTTTACACGGCTTCTCACTATAGATAAGTGCCATGTCCGTGCGGTCCTGATACTTGATCCCGGCTGCTGCTGCCGCCGCCTCAAATCCTTTCGCTGCTGTCACTCCGCCTTCGATCTTCTGCATTTGTCATCCCTCTGCTTTCTTTATCTATCTGTCTGTTTTCTACTGTTCATTAAAAGCTGTAATGTTTTCTTCATTCAATGTAAAATCATAGTAATTTAAATCCAGACGCTCTGTCCATCCGATCGTATTCCAGAATGCATTTCCGATATCATTCTTTGTAAATGCAATGAGCGAAACCTTGTTGATCTGCTCTGCCTGCAGTGCTTTCATCGCATGGACCACCATATCGCGGCCAATCCCGTGCCGTCGATACGCTTCATCTACACATACATGATAGAGACAGCCCCGTCTTCCGTCATGACCGCAGAGAATACTTCCCACAATCTTTCCGTCTTTCACCGCTACCACGCTTGTCGTAGGATTTCTCTTCAGGAACCGGTCCACCCCCTCTCTGGAGTCATCAATACTCCGGATACCGAACCCGCGGATCTTCTTCCAGAGAGCATAAACCTCATCATAATCGTCTATTGTCATAACTCTTATCATTGTTAATATTCCTTTCATCTTCATTTAGGGACACCCTTCTCACAGCTTTGGGACACCCTGAACTTCGATTCGGGACGTAGTAAAACCCGATTTGACTACGTCCCCGATCATGGAAACATCGGGACTAATTCCAACCCTTCGCTCTCTTTTAATCCGAACATCAGGTTCATATTCTGAACCGCCTGTCCCGCAGCGCCTTTTACCAGATTATCAATAGCGCCCATCATGATGATACGGCCTGTCCTCGGGTCGATCTTAAAGCCGATATCCACATAGTTGCTGCCCTCTACCCATTTCGTCTCCGGACATACGTCTTTATCAAGGACACGCACAAATTTTTCATCTGCATAATATTTATCGTAAACAGCCTTTACTTCTTCCCAGCTTACATCTTTCGTAAGTTTTGCATATTCCGTAGCAAGGATTCCTCTGTTCATCGGTACAAGATGCGGGGTGAAATTGAGCACTACTTTTTCGCCTGCTGCATACCCCAGCTGCTCCTCGATTTCCGGAGTATGTCTGTGGGTTGCCACGCCGTAAGCTTTCATATTCTCATTCACTTCACAGAAGAGATTCTGTACTTTTGCTCCTCTGCCCGCTCCTGAAGTACCTGATTTGGCATCGATGATCAGTGTGCTCATATCGATCAGCCCTTCTTTTGCAAGAGGATATGCTGTCAGGATGGAGCATGTCGTATAGCAGCCCGGATTCGCCACCAGTCTTGCTTTCTTCACATCTTCGCGGTTGATCTCGCACAGCCCGTATACCGCTTCGTCAATGAACTGCGGCGCCTTGTGCTCGATCTTGTACCACTCTTCGTAAACTTTCACGTCTTTCAGTCGGAAATCCGCACTCAGATCAATGATTTTTGTCTTTGAGAGGATTTCTTCATTTACAAGAGATGCACACAGCCCCTGAGGTGTCGCCGTGAAGATCACATCCACCTTGGATGCCAGTTCCTCCATATTGTCATCCATACAGACCGCATCCACGATCTGGAACATATTTCTGTATACGTCCGCGTATTTCTGATCAATATAGCTTCTTGAGCCGTACCATTTGATCTCTGCATTTTTATGTCCTGATAATATTCTTACAAGCTCGCCGCCTGCATAGCCGGTGGCGCCGATTATACCAACTTTGATCATATCTTTATCCTTTCCGTGTATACTCTATAAATCTTCCTTTTGATTCTTAGGAATCCTGCTGCGGATTTTTCCGCATTTCAGTTTTCTATGATATACCTCATTTAATAGGAAGTAAAGTATTTCATAAAATAAACAGCTAAGAATAATGCTTGCATAATAATACATCTTTTTTGCATATTATGCAAGTATTAATTATATATATTCAAAAATAAGCTTCCTAAATAATGCAATCCGAACTGCTGTATATGAATCATAATTGTCCGCGGAGGGGAATGGTTCCTGCTGTATAATGTACAGCTTCTGCAAAATACTCAGGCGGAGCGTCAGAAGTCTTCCCCTCTGATGCTCCGCCTGAGTATTTAAATTCTTTTCTTCTTTATTTCCGGATCTGTCCGTTCCCGAAGATGATATATTTGGTCGTTGTCAGCGCCTCAAGTCCCATCGGTCCTCTTGCATGGAGTTTCTGGGTACTGATACCGATCTCAGCGCCGAATCCGAACTCAAATCCGTCGGTAAATCTGGTAGATGCGTTCACATATACTGCCGCCGCATCGATCTCATCCTGAAATTTCAGCGCGTTGTCATAATCTTTCGTGATTATAGATTCGGAATGTCCGGTATTATATTTATTAATATGGGCAATCGCTTCATCGATGGAATCTACGATCTTCACAGATATAATGGCATCCAGATACTCTGTACCCCAGTCCTCTTCTGTCGCCGGAATGATCTCCTTGCAGATCGACTGCGCTCTTTCATCGCCGCGGATCTCTACATCATGGTTCTTTAACTTCTGTACGATCGGCGGAAGTGCTTCCTCAGCGATTCCGCTGTGGATTACAAGAGATTCGCAGGCATTGCACACGCCCATGCGCTGAGTCTTGGCATTCTCAATGATATCGGCGGCCATCCTGATATCCGCACTTTCATCCACATACACGTGGCAGTTTCCGGTTCCGGTCTCGATCACAGGCACCGTACTGTTTTCTACAACATTTGCGATAAGGCCCGCACCGCCTCTTGGGATCAGGACGTCAATACCGCCGTGCATTTTCATCATATCGTTCACAACCTCACGGCTCGTATCCTCCACAAGAACGACCAGATCCTGACAGAGTCTCTCTTTGCGCAGTCCTGTCTTGATTGCGCGGACAATCGCCTGATTGGAATGGATTGCATCGCTGCCTCCGCGCAGAATAACAGCGTTTCCCGTCTTAAAGCACAGCCCGAAAGCGTCCGCCGTCACATTCGGGCGTGACTCATATATAATCCCCACAACGCCGAGCGGAACTCTCTTCTTCCCGATTCGAAGACCGTTTGGTCTTGTCTTCATATATAAAACTTCGCCGATCGGATCATCAAGGCCGGCAATCTGTCTTAATCCCTCTGCCATATCCGCAATTCTCTTTTCCGAAAGAGCCAGTCTGTCGATCAGAGACTGCTTGATTCCTTTCTCTCTGGCTGCTGCAAGGTCTTTCTCATTTTCTGCAAGAATCGACTCCTGCTGTGAGATCAGCTCATCTGCCACGGTAAGAAGTCCTCTGTTTTTCTCTGCAGTTCCAAGCTTTGCCGCCTCTGTGGCAGCATTTTTCGCACGCCGTGTAAGCATTTCCATGTATGTTTCTTCCATTGTGTTCTCCTTTCATTTAGTTCACACTGTGGTTTTTTGCACATGTCATGCATCTGCTGTTCCCTATTGTATCATTAAAAGTCAATTTCTGCCACCTAAAAAAGCAGGCACTGTCTAGTTGTCCAAACATCACTTTGATATGCTTCCGTCACCAAACAGCTTCTGCCTTTTCTCTTATTTTATTCACCACTTATCTTACGGTCCGGATCAGGTACCCTGTTCTGTTTCGCTCCTACACCTTGATCCGCTCTGCGACTTCGTGTCCGAGAGCCAGCCTTACACCCTGAACTCCGATGATCACGCTGTCGCGGTACTGCTGGATCACCCGGATCGTGCTGCCCTCTTCAACGTGGCGGCTATGCAGGAATTCGAGTACGTCCGGCAGACCGAACATCCATTTAATTGTGTATGCCTCTCCCGGTCTGGCATTTGATAACGCCTGCATGATATCCCTCCTTTTCTCAATTTTAGGAAACTCATACCGGGTTAGTCAATCGCAATCTTGGTTGCACATAAGCTGCATCTGTAAGGTCTGCCGTACCCCGGGACAAAAGTATTCCTGTAATATCGTTATCCTGTCCGATCCGGGGTAAAATAATGTTCCTGTAAATGATAAATTTTATACAATATGTTCTGCCGCATACATGCCTGCCGCAACACCAGCCAGACAGAAGACGACGCTTAAAACGATATACAGGACCGACATTTTGATTTGTCCCTGCTCCAGAAGATTGTAAGCCTCCAATGAAAAGGTAGAAAATGTCGTAAATCCTCCGCATACGCCCGTCTTAAGGAACAGCACGGCATTCTGCGGAAGTCCTTTTCTTGCCGCAGCGCCGGCAATCAAACCGATGGCAAGCGCCCCAAGTACATTTGTGATCAGTGTAAGTACAGGGAAACCGCCTTTAAAAGGGATCAGGCTGATGGCATATCTGAGCATTGCGCCGAGAGCTCCGCCGATCCCGACACACACAAATCCAGCCATTGTGCTACCTCACATAAACGATATAATCGTCTTTTCTCGGTTTTGACTGCGGCACGGCTCCGTCCGCCGGATATCCCAGTATACAGTGGCCGACGCCGATATAGTCCCCCTCGATTCCCCATTTCTTCAGAAGTGCTTTGCCTTCTTCCGAATCGAACACCTCTCGCGCACGGTGAATCCAGCACGATCCGACACCGACAGCATACGCAGCATTCATCAGATTTCCCAGCACAAGAGAACCGTCTTCCACACATGTAGGACGTTCCTTTGATGCGAGCACGACAAGCACAGTCGGCGCGCCGTAGAACGGATCCGAATCGCTTCCCAGATATTTTGCATTCAGCTCAGACAGATAGTCTCTTGTTTCCTTATCCTGTACCACTACGATCTTCGGAGACTGCATTCCCATTCCGGTGGGAGCATAGGTACCCGCCTCAAGGATTTTCTGCAGTTCCTCCTCTTTGATCTGCTCCGGTTTATATGCACGGATGCTTCTTCTCTCTTTTAAGTCTTTTAACGTTGATTCCATTGTCATTTCCTCCTTTAAATCAAATTGCTTCAGTTAATACCCATTCTCTCATCTGCCGTCCTGATTTTCTGTCTGTTACAGACTGGCAAAGAACAATTCATAAAGGTCATCCTCGCCTTCCAGCTTTGGAGAATTCTCTCCGCCGCCGTTGGTGCTGCGCTTCATTGCCGCATAGAATTCATCTCCAGCCTGAATAACATCCATAGGATAGATCTCATATCCCATCTCCCGGCAGACACGGCAGAAAGCCCCAAGAGAATCTTCCTCTTCCTTTGTCTTTAAAAATCTGTTTTTCAGTTCTTCATCGTGCAGAGCCTTGTTCTGCAGTTCGTCCAGCATCTCTACCGTATTCATCTCTGATCATCCTCTCGCGTTCTTGTAAATCCGGTACATATCCTCTTTGTCCAGTTTCTTGATGCAGCCGATGGTGCGTCTGCCGAAATGGCTGCATTTTTCTGCCAGTTCCCGCATCTGATCCTCGCTGAGCTCAATCCCCATATCCCGGATGCTTACCGGCATATCAAGCGTTCGGTAAAAAGCTTCCATCGCTTCGATTCCCTTTACCGCGGTCAAGGTATCATCCGTTTCCGGCTCCACGCCCATGACATTGACCGCAAACTTTGCGAAACGCTCCGGCGCCGCGTCCATCACATAGCGCGCCCAGCTGCCCCAGACCGCTGCAAGTCCGGCTCCGTGAGCCACATCAAACATACCGCCGAGTTCATGCTCCAGCTGATGGCTGGCCCAGTCGCCGCCGTCTGTGCCGCATCCAGTCAGCCCATTGTGGGAAAGACTTCCCGCCCACATTACCTCAGCTCTTGCATTGTAATTATCCGGTTCCGTCATCAGGATCTCTGCGTTCTTCATCACCGTTCTGATCAAGTGTTCACTGATACCGTCTGTCAGCTCCATGTTGTCGCAATGATTGAAATAGCGCTCCATTGTGTGCATCATAATATCCACGCACCCGCTGGCAGTCTGGTATTTCGGCAGCGTCATGGTCAGCTCCGGATCCATGACAGCAAATCTCGCCCTCCCGTAATTGCTGCTGTATCCACGCTTGAGCCATCCGTTCTCATTTGTTATAACCGAAGAATCGCTCATCTCGGATCCTGCCGCCGCGATCGTCAGGATCACGCCGATCGGAAGGCATCCTTCTGCAGTTCTTTTCCTGTCATAGAAATCCCATACGTCTCCTCCATTTGCCGCGCCGTACCCGATTGCTTTGGCGGAATCGATCACACTGCCGCCTCCTACAACAAGGATAAAATCCGCATTTTCCTTTTTACAGAGCTCGATTCCCTTATACACAAGAGACAGCCGGGGATTCGGCACGACTCCTCCCAGAGACACATAAGGGATCCCCGCATCGTCAAGAGACCGGTATATGCGCTCCAGCAGTCCGCTTCTCACTACACTGCCGCTTCCATAGTGGACAAGCACTTTCCGGCACCCCTGCTCTGCCGCCAGCTGTCCGGCCTGATCTTCGGTTCCTTTTCCGAACACGACTTTTGTCGGTGTATAATACTGGAAATTCTCCATGCTTCCATCTCCTTTTCTGTCTTTCCGTAATATTTTTAAAAGCTTTGCGGCCGCACTCACCTGCCAGCGGATCTATACAATTTCTATCTGGCACATCTTCATTGCTTCCGCAGCCTGTTCATGACTCTGAGGCGTCACCCCTGCGCAGCATGAAATATCAACCTCGATCGGCACTTCCGGGAGATATGCCTTCAAAAGCAGCGCATTGGAAATCACGCAGATATCAGTACACAGCCCCGCCAGCGTAATCTTTTCAATCGGTTCCGCGGTGTCATTTAACTGCTTTAAATATTCACCCAGCTCCACACTGCCGAACGAAGGCTTATCGATAATTCTGACCTCAGTTCTGCTCCGGAGAGCTTCTGCCACTTCCCCGTTGATCTGCCAGCCCGGCGTGTCTTTCACACAGTGTACGACCGGAAGATGTCTTCCCTCTGCGCTCTCAAGATAATTCTCCGCATGTGTATCTCTCGTAGCGATCACCTTTCCGTCAAACCCTCGGATCTTCTCCACGACATTCGGGACGATTGCAACGGCTTCTTTCGTGCCGAGAGAACCGTCGATAAAATCTTTCTGCATATCTACAACTACAAGTATGTTCATTCTTCTTCTCCTTTCCTTAATTCCGCCGCACATTGCGCGTCATTATGATATATCTTATCTGCATTTCAGATCATAATAGAAAATATACTGCTGCATCACTCCCGCACAGCCCTTGTATCTCTCAAACGGGAATCCGTCCGGATAGTGACGCTCAAGCACTTTCTTAATATGGGTATCCACCGGGAAGGCATCCATATGGTGCAGGGCAAACAGGCAGATACAGTCAGCCACCTTTCCGCCGATGCCGGAAAGCCTCATAAGTTCTGTGCGGGCTTCCGTGTATTCCATTTCTTTCAAGGCGTCGAGATCAATCTCTCCTCCGGCAATCATCTTCGCTGTCTGACAGATATATTTGCTTCGGTATCCCAGTTTCAGTTCTCTTAACTCCTCTTCTGTCGCCTGTGAAAGTTTCTCAGCCCGTGGAAATGTATAATATATCCTGCCGTCCGGCGTCTCACGTCTCTCTCCGTACCTTTCGCCAAGCGTCCGGATAAGGCCTTTGATGCGGGGAATATTATTCTGCTGGGAGAGGATAAATGTAATGATCATCTCCCATGTATCCTGCCTGAGGATACGGATACCGCTGCCAAACGCGGCAGCGCCTGTCAGATAATCATCGTCCCTGTCAATCTGATCTATATAATCCGAATAGGACACCGTAAGATCAAAATACTCTTTCCAGAATGTTTCATATTCTTCCTGCGTACAGTACAGGATTGTCTCCCCGCATGCGTGTGTATGTGCACTTGCATTTTCTTCTCCGCCTGCCGTCTCCTCCGGGTTTCCCCGGATCTTGATTCTCAGATAACGGCTGCCCGCCAGCAGTTCATATGTATCCTCTGAAACAGCATCCAGCCGGAAACACTGACCGGACTCACAGATCTGAGGGATGGAGAAACAATTATTCTCTATCGTAACCATGCTGTCTTCCACTTTCTATCAAACTTCTATCACGCTATAATCCCTGCACAGCAAGGCAGACCGATGCAATCAGTCTGGATTGCGTTCAATGCAATCATTATAGCACGATTCCCCCTCCTGAAAAAGTATGAAAAAGCCTCCGCTTATGTTATACTCATCCTATAAGGCTGTCCCATCCTTTAAATACAGCCGCAGCGCCCGGCCTGCAGAGAGGAGAATATATGGCAAGAAAGATCGAAGTCACAGACTATCGTCCCGAATGGGAGTCCATGTTCAAAGAAGAAGCAAAAAAGATTAAAAAGATACTCGGCAAAAACTGCATCGGGATCTATCACATTGGAAGTACGTCTGTCAAAAATATGGCTTCCAAGCCGATCATCGATATCATGCCGGTCGTAAAAGACCTTTCCCTTGTCGATGCACACAATAAAGAATTCGAATCCTTGGGCTACGAATGCAGAGGTGAATTCGGCATTCCCGGAAGAAGATTCTATGCCAAAGGCGGTGATAACCGAACGCATCACATCCATATATTTGAACAAAGCAATCAGACTGACATTCAGCGCCATATCGCTGTGCGGGATTACCTTAACTCCCATCCGGATACAGCGGCAGAATATGCTGCCCTGAAGAAAAAGCTGGCGATGGAATTCCCCTTTGACAATGACGGCTACTGCGACGGCAAAGAAAAATACATGAAATCACTGGAGGAAAAGGCTCTCCGCTGGCAGGCAAAACAGAACCGCCTCAGCATGGGCATCGCACTCGGATTATGTTTCGGCGTTGCTATCGGTACATCTTTCGACACGCTTTATAACAATACCGGTATCGGAATGATTTTTGGAGCAGCTATCGGCCTGATGTTCGGCATGGTTTTTGGCTCCATGGATAAAACGGATAGAAGCAGGCAGAAATAATCTCTGCCTGCTTCTATCCGTTCTCGGTCTATTTCCCGCTGTTTCCCAGTGTCTGGTCTATGATGCTTCTCATAATATCCTCTGTCATCTGTCCGGGGACATAGCCGTATACATTTCCGTCCTTATCGATCATAAATGTGGTCGGGAACGCCGAAATCCCGTACTGAGTAAACATTTCCCCGCCCGTATCCATGAGCACCGGGTAGGTGTATCCGTTTTCTTCCATAAAACCGGCAATCTCCTCCGCCGATCCTTCCTGACCGATCCCCGGTCCTGCGATCCCGAGTATAACAACTTCCGCATCCCCGCCCTGTGCCGAATATTCCTCGTAGAGTTTCTGGATATCCGGCATCTCATTGCGGCAAGGTCCGCACCATGTCGCCCAGAAGTTCAGAAAGATAACTTTCCCTTTGTAGTCGGAAAGTGTATGCGTATTTCCAAACTGATCCGTAAGTTCAAGGTCCGCCAGAGGAGCAGGCGTCAGCTGTCGCTCTGACTCTTCCCCGTTTTCCTGCGTTTCCCCTTCTTCGCTGTTATCAGAATTTGTGTTCTTCTGTTCATCTGCTTCTGTCTCAGCCTGTCCGCCTTCATCTGCATCGCTTTCCTTCTCTTCCGTCTCCTGCACCGTACCGGACTGTACCGCAGAAAGATATCCTGTGATATCATTCATCTTTCCTGTAAACATAAGCGCACCCATAAGGATCATCAGCACGCCGCCGATCTTGACGGTATAACGGACCGCCTTCATATGCCGGCGGAAAAATCCCAGCAGCTGCGCTGTAAAGATTCCTGCTGCCAGAAAGGGAAGGATAAATCCCAGCGTATATACTCCGATCAAAAGAAAACCAAGCATTTCCGTCTGTGCACTTCCCGCCATCAGAAGCACACTTGTGAGCGCTGGTCCCACACACGGCGTCCATGCAAAACTGAATGTAAATCCCATAATCAGGGCAGTGACCGGTGACATGGTCATCTTCTCAAGGCGCAGGGGAATGCGGTGTTCTGCGCCAAGCACGGAAGAACTTCCAAACACTCCAATCTGATACAGGCCGAACAGGATAATCAGCACGCCGCCGATCCTTGCGAAAAGCATCCTGTGTTCGCCGAAAAAACTTCCGGCTGCCGAAGCTCCCAGCCCAAGGACAAAAAAGGCGCCGCTGATTCCCAGCGTAAAAAACAGAACCCGGACAAACAGCCGTATCTTTGAAGACGCTGCCGCAGCACTCTCTTCTTTATTTTCTATTCCGTTCATTCCGAAATTCAGCCCTCCGGAAAGATATCCCAGATAAAGCGGTACAAGAGGAAGTACGCAGGGCGAGAAAAAACTGAGCAGCCCCTGCACAAATACCGTGATCGCGGATATCCCTGTCTCTATCGTAAATCCCATATATTCCTATTCTCCCGTTTCTTTTAATTCCGGCCTTATGAGGTGCCGCCTGTATTTCAGACGGCACCTGTTCCCGGCAGGTATAGTGAGAATATCATATTTCTTATGCGATGGACAGTGATATTATCACATTTCCCGGAAAATATATCTCGGCCTTTAAGCTTCCGGAAGTTCACCGATCTTCTGAACAGTCAAGTTGATCGCACTATAGAAGAAGTTTCCGCCCTGACTGATCATCTGCAGTACATTCGGGGCCGTATCCACCTGTATGATCTGTGAAAACGCCGCGTTGGCCGCCTCCGATGAAGTGTGGAACGTATGCTGCACTACAGTACCTGACACTTGGCTTCCCTGTTGCTGCAGGTACAAAAGAACAGTAAGCGGGAAATCCGCTTTTTTCGCCGGTGACAGCGTCCCGTGGAAAGTCACGAAATAAAATCCCGGCTGGCTGATCACAACATCTGTACTATTATCAGCATGGCTTATGGCAGTACCATTCGTCACGCCGTTCCGGTCAAAGATCAGCTTGCCGCCGGCAGTTCCCTGCTGAGGCGGATTTGAGAAAGTTGAGAGCAGCTGTAAAGTCCTGTCACACTCTTCGCAGGTACCTGTATCGCCTTTCGGGATCACAAAATCAAACACTGCACTATTCTCATCTCCGCTGTTCGTTACCGTCGCCGCTGTTCCCGGATCACCTGTGGTCACTGTGCCGACACGTATTGTCGCCGCAGTTCCTGCAGCACCGTCCTCACCGTCTTCCCCATCCAATCCTGTCGGACCTGTCGGGCCGGTTGCCCCCGTCGGACCGGTTGCTCCGCTCGGGCCGGTTGCTCCGCTTGGACCCGTTGCTCCTGTCGGCCCCGTTGCTCCTGTAGGACCGGTTGCTCCGCTCGGGCCGGTTGCTCCCGTCGGGCCGGTTGCTCCGCTCGGACCTGTAGGTCCTGTCGGACCCGTTGCTCCGCTCGGGCCCGTTGCTCCGCTTGGACCCGTTGCTCCGCTCGGACCGGTTGCTCCTGTAGGCCCCGTTGCTCCGCTTGGGCCCGTTGCTCCCGTCGGGCCTGTTGCTCCTGTAGGCCCCGTTGCTCCTGTCGGACCGGTTGCTCCGCTTGGGCCTGCAGGTCCTGTCGGGCCGGTCTCTCCTTCTCCGGGACCGGTTGGGCCGGTTGCTCCCGTTGGGCCGGTTGCCCCCGTCGGACCTGTTGCTCCGCTTGGTCCTGTCGGCCCCGTCGGGCCGGTTGCTCCGCTCGGCCCGGTTATGCCGGTACAGCAGCACGGTCGCGGCGGACACGGACGGCACCCGAACGGCGTCCAGCCGCAGCGTTCCTGACTCTGTGCCGCGCTGTCATTATCCTGACAGTCTTTCGACTGTTTCTGTATCTCATCAGACTTTGCTTCATCTGCCGCTTTTTTTCTAAACCATATCATAATTGCAAACCTCCTTTCATAATCATTATATGTTGGGAGTTATTTTTTGTTTGCAATGATAATACTCGAGCGTAGTTTTACTCAGCCTTCTGCTCAAAATATTTTTTATTACTGAGATAATACGGCGAATCCGGTTTAAAACTGCCCGCCAGTTCATTATACCTTTCCGCCTCTTTCCGATTTCCAAGCCTGTCGTAACAGACGCACAGACTGACAGCAGGCAGGAAGCCATAACAGTTCTCTTCTACAAACGCTCCTGTCTCGGGCGCTTTTTTTGCACTCAGCGCCTGCTTATACCAGAAGACAGCCTGTTCATACTTCTCTCTATCCAGAAAATGTCTTCCCAGATCACAGCAGACCTCGCCGCGGGGTACGTCATACTCAAAAGCGCACAGCAAAGAATGAAGGGCTTTCTGCTCTTCACCCATGCCATAATAGCAGACTGCCAGCTGACGTGCCGCGTCAATTTTATTTTCTTTCCAGCCGTCCGGACGGGCAAGGAACCTTTTTAAAACATCAGCACCTTTTTCATACTTCTCGTGGGACATCAGCTCTCTGCCATAATAATAGAGTGCTCTGCTGTCAAAATATTCTCCGCTTTTCTCCATCTTTTCGTAAATCCTGAGATTCCGCTCTTCTCCGCCTTCTTTTACTCTCAGCTTCCTGTGCTCTACCGGTATATCCGAATAATATATTTTGCCTGACGGCTGTATCACTTCATGCACTTTCCCCCTAAAGAAAAATCCTGCATCGTTTTTCACAATTCTTTCTCTATAATAAAAAAATGAAGCTTTGCCGTTTTCATCAAATGCAGTGATATACGGCATCATTATCACATCTTCATCGGAAATCCGCTCTTTCATCTCCATAAATTTACCGGCCTCTTCCGCAGGAATCACATCGTCCGCATCCAGCCACATCAGATAGCTCATCCGTCCTTTTTCAAAAGCATAATTTCTTGCGGCGGCGAAGTCATCAATCCATACAAAATCATAGATCTGGTCTGTATACGCAGACGCCGCTTCCTTTGTCCTGTCCCTTGAGCCTGTATCTACTATTATAATTTCATCCACGAGTTTCCTCACACTATCCAGACACCTTCCCAGAACTTCTTCTTCATCCCGCACGATCATACACAGACTTATTGTGATCATTCAGCTTCACTCTCCGAATTATATATCGTTTTTTCACTATATCTCAGTCTATGCAGGAAAATTTCAGGTGTTCATTAACCTATGCATTCATTTTTTTCAAAATCCGCTGCCCGGCAAATATCCACTCATGCAAGCATGGCGCCTGCCTGCCGGGCTTATCGCGCAAAAAGGCAGAGAATAGTTCCTATCGGGAAATTCTCTGCCTTCATTTTCAATCAATTCTGTTACTGCCTGTATACAACATTTATATACAGACATACGGATAAAAACACATTAAATTCTTGCCACTCCGCTCTTTCTTGCAGCCTCAGCTGTTGCCTTTGCCACAGCGTCTTTTACACGCGGATCAAATGCTGCCGGAAGGATGTAATCCGGGTTCAGCTCTTCGTCGCTTACCAGACCTGCGATAGCATAAGCTGCTGCAACTTTCATCTCATCATTGATATCAGATGCACGCACATCCAGAGCTCCGCGGAAGATACCCGGGAAGCAAAGCACGTTATTTACCTGATTCGGAAAATCGCTTCTTCCGGTGGATACGACTGCTGCTCCTGCTGCTTTCGCCTCATCCGGGAAGATCTCCGGTGTCGGGTTCGCACACGCGAAGATGATCGGATCTTTTGCCATGCTACGCACCATATCCTGTGTCAGTGTGCCCGGTGCGGATACTCCGATAAATACATCAGCGCCTTTGATCACCTCTGCGAGAGTTCCTTTCTCGTGATTAAAGTTTGTGATCTTAGCCATCTCTTCCTTGATCGGGTTCAGATAATCTCTTCCCTCATAGATTGCTCCGTGACGGTCTGTCATGATAACGTTTTTAAGACCCATGGACATAAGCAGTCTGATGATAGCGATACCTGCAGCGCCTGCGCCGGAAGTTACGATCTTGATATCCTCGATCTTCTTGCCGACAATCTTCAGTGCATTGATCATACCGGCAAGTGTGATCACTGCTGTGCCGTGCTGGTCATCATGGAATACCGGAATGTCACAGCACTCTTTCAGACGTTTCTCGATCTCAAAACATCTCGGAGCTGCGATGTCCTCCAGATTGATTCCTCCGAAGCTTCCTGCGAAAAGACTTACGGCTTTTACGATCTCATCTACATCTTTTGATCTGACGCAGAGCGGAATCGCATCTACACCGCCGAATTCTTTGAACAGAACACATTTACCTTCCATAACCGGCATGCCGGCTTCCGGTCCGATATCTCCAAGGCCCAGCACTGCTGTTCCGTCTGTAATGACTGCTACTGTATTCCAGCGTCTCGTCAGATCAAAACTCTTGCTCGGATCTTTCTGGATTTCCAGACAGGGCTGTGCAACTCCCGGTGTATAGGCAAGGCTCAATGCCTCTTTGGAATCCACCGCTGCACGGCTTTTAATCTCAATTTTACCTTTCAGTTCATAGTGCATTTTTAATGATTCTTTTGCGTAGTCCATAACTGCCTCCTGTTGTTTATTCTATTGAAAGCATACAAATGTAATCTGATATACCTTCTGGTGATACAGATATACCTTCGTATTTTATACACTCCGTTTCTATTATACTTCTTTTTTTCTCATATGGCATTATTTTTTTTCAAAACAAACACATTTTTTGGGTTTTTATGCACATCGCAAGTCAAAATATGTATTTTTATGCATTTTATCGTGCATATATGCATAAATTTTATTTTTATAAATTTCTTCTTGCATAATTATAAGTTCTGGTGTATAGTAATCTGTAGCTTGTCACAGCGATAAAATCAACAGAAACCGCTTCCGGAAATCCGGACGGCAAAATTAATAAAAATACATTTAGGAGGATATAAGAATGAGTAAAGAAAAAGTGGTTTTAGCATATTCAGGCGGACTTGACACAACAGCGATCATCCCGTGGCTGAAAGAGACATTCGGTTATGACGTAATCTGCTGCTGTATTGACTGCGGACAGGGCGAGGAGCTTGACGGACTCGACGAGAGAGCAAAACTCTCCGGAGCTTCCAAATTATATATTGAAAATATTGTTGACGAATTTGCCGAGGATTTCATCATGCCGTGCGTAAAAGCAGGAGCTGTATATGAAAACGCATATCTGCTCGGAACATCCATGGCTCGTCCGGCCATCGCGAAGAAACTGGTTGAAATCGCCCGTAAGGAAGGCGCTGTTGCCATCTGCCACGGCGCTACAGGAAAAGGTAACGATCAGATCCGTTTCGAGCTTGGCATCAAGGCTCTTGCTCCGGACATCAAGATCATTGCTCCATGGCGTATGACAGATCTCTGGACAATGCAGTCCCGTGAAGATGAAATCGAGTACTGCAAAGCTCACGGCATCGATCTTCCGTTCGACACAAAACACAGCTACAGCCGTGACCGTAACCTGTGGCATATCAGCCATGAGGGTCTGGAGCTGGAAGATCCATCTGTAGAACCGAATTATGACGATCTCCTTGTACTTACAGTACCGCCGGAGAAAGCTCCCGACGAGCCGGAATATGTGACAATGACATTTGAGGCAGGTGTTCCGAAGACGATCAACGGCAAAGAAATGAAAGCAGCCGATATCATCAAAGAGCTCAATACACTGGGCGGAAAACACGGCATCGGCATCATCGATATCGTGGAGAACCGTGTAGTAGGTATGAAATCCCGCGGAGTATACGAGACACCGGGAGGAACGATCCTGATGGCTGCTCATCAGCAGCTGGAAGAGCTGATCCTCGACCGCGCTACATATGAAGTGAAGAAAGAAATGGGCAATAAGCTTGCTCAGGTTGTATATGAGGGAAAATGGTTCACACCGCTCTGCGAAGCAATCCGCGCATTTGTTGATGTGACACAGCAGTATGTGACAGGTGAAGTAAAATTCAAACTGTACAAAGGCAACATCATTAAAGCCGGCGAGACTTCCCCGTACTCCCTGTACAGTGAGTCACTGGCAAGCTTCACAACAGGCGATATGTATGATCACCACGATGCAGACGGATTCATCACACTGTTCGGCCTGCCGCTGAAGGTCCGCGCCATGAAGATGCAGGAGCTGGCGAAAGAGAATCAGAAATAGAAAAGTCAAAAGAAAAGACGGAAACCGGTAAACCGGAATCCGTCTTTTTTCATTTTATACAGCGCTTTCTTCAGAAATGAAGCTTTCTAGTTTTCTTTTTCATACCCCCGTATCAGCTCCTTGAACTCCTCTTTATCCCACAGAAATGCATAATCCTCATTCGTCTTTATCTCTGCCAGAAGCCCCGGCAGCACTCTCTCTGCATAAGTACCCATAGCTTTATCATACTTTTTCCCCAAGTCTTCTCTCCCGTATATATGACAGTAAAACACTGATTCCGACATATGCTGTGGTTCCGTCAGCATCCGGAACATTTCCCGGATATAGGCAATACTCTTTTCCACATCTTTCTTCTTTACTGCCAGCTCCATCGGCAGGATCAGGGGACTGTATCCCCATTGGTCATACAAAAGAGCGGTCTGTTCCCCGGCGGACGCAATCTTTTCCGCCCGTTCCATATCCCCCTCCCGAAAGGCAATATCCATCAGCATGGACATAATGCCGACGAGTTCGTTAAGCATATATATGAGTTTCCGTTCCAGCAGCACTGCTGCCTCATCATATTTCTCCTGAGCAAGCAGAAGACGCGCATTGAGGATTTTTTTATCTGCCTGCTGCTCCGGCAGGGAGTTGAGCATCTTTTGGGCTTTATCATACTCTTTCTTCAGTATATATTCGCCCGCCAGCATATAAGCGGCGGCATTTTTCACCTGTTCGTCCCCGCTGCATTCGGCCACGCGTTCATACCATGAATATATCTTCTCTTCATATTTCTCTCTGTCCGTGCTCCAGCCGCCGGACATCATCAGTAATCCCTGCATCATGGACGCCATCATATGAATCAGTTTCCCGCAATTCGGATATTCGCGCACCTTCTGCTCCGCCGCGTCAAATGCCGTTTCCAGACCCTGCTCATCCATGACCCCTGCAATCTTGTTACATATCTCTGCGATCTCATTGTCAGAGAGTTCCTCCTGAAAACAGAGAAGCGTATTGACGTCCGTATTGAGGAGGCGCGCCAGAGCAGGCAGTATTGCGATATCAGGATAACTGCTGCCTCTCTCCCACTTATTGACCGCCGGTGCGGATACACCAAGACGCTGTGCCACCTGTTCCTGCGTAAGTCCCTGTTTTTTTCTCTTCCTGCGTATCACTTCACCCACCGGCATATCTGTATCCTCCTCGTCAATTATCCTGTTATGCACATTTCATCTTATACATATTCTTCCTGCACACATTATACCAGTTTTCATATGTCCCTCACAACTGAGCCTTTTTCACAAATACAGACAAAAAAGTAACCGGCAGTTAATAAGAATAACTGCCGGCTTAGTCTCTACATCGCCGTATACACCCACAGATTGTTGATCTGGTACTCCAGCCTGCTGTAATCCCACAGCTTCTCACTGCGTACCCGGCTGTTCGGATCGTTTACCCGGATCTTCCCGTCTTCGACTCCGGTCAGTACGATAAAGTGTCCGGTCGTTGTAAAGTCTCCCGGTCTCATACTGCATATGATCGGATGTCCGTTTTCCAATGCAGAGAATACCCCGCTCTCGCTAAGCCCCATCTCTTCCCCGTATATTCCGAACTGCCGCGCGCCGTCCGTCATCAGTGTCCAGCTTGTTCCTGCATCTCCGGCATAATATCCGTTCTCAGCGGAAAACTGCGCCACCTTATATGGCGTTATAGTATTGTCGCCTGTCAGTCCTGCCGCCACCATAGCGATTGCCGTCGGCCCGCACCCGTTGACAGCGATCATGTCGTCCGAATAAAACGCGTATCCCCATCGTTCATCCCACTGCAGGAGCAGAGGAATCTGACCTTGTACTACTTCACCGACTGTGTCCGCCGGCGGAGTGTCTTTCTTTTTCGGATAATCAAAAACAAAGTCCACTGTCTCCTCATTATTTTTCAGCAGCTCGATCAGCTGTTCCGGATACTGATCTTTATCCGCCATCACTTCCCGCACTTTCGGGTTGAACAGAGCCATCACTGCCAGACTGCTCTTTCCGGTGATCATATCTTTTGCCCAAAGAACCGCTGTGATCATCGGTATGATAATCGCGATGCAGAGAATGCTTTTCAGAATCCTGTGCCTTCTTCTCACCCTTCTCTTTTTTCTGCGTTTTCCTGACCTGACGCCTCCTGTATACCGGCTTTCCTCATATCTGTTTACTTTGTATCTGTTCCCCCTGTATCTGCTCTCGCTTTCCCATTCCTCCCGCATAAGGGCATCTCCTCCTTTTCAATAAGGAGATTATACCCAATCTTTTCGACGAACTTTTTGAATGGATTCTTAACTTTTCCATATATTATTTTTTAAGAAAAAATTAGCACCGGTATAAACCGGCGCCAATTAAAACAACACTTTAGTCTTCCCTGTCATTCATAAGATTCAGCCTGTCAAAGATATAGAACATCAGTCCCATGAGCATGCCTACCACACAGGCGAGCACCATTCCCGTAAGCTGAATACTTCCGAACTGTACCGTGATACCGGACAGGCCGACTACGAATATAACAGATGTCATAGCCATATTTCTGGATCTGTTATAGTCCACCTGTGACTCTACCAGAATGCGGATACCCGATGTACCGATCATACCGTACAGCAAGAACGAGATGCCGCCGATAACAGGTCCCGGTATCGTATTGATCAGTGTCGTCATCTTTCCGATAAAAGAACAGATGATGGACAGCACTGCCGCACCGCCGATCACATATACACTGTAAACCTTTGTCATCGCCATGACACCGATATTCTCGCCGTACGTCGTCGTCGGCACAGAACCGATCAGGCCCGAGAGCATACTGGAGAAGTTATCAGCAAAGAGGGAGCGGTGGAGCCCCGGATCTTTTAAGAGATCTCTGCCCACGATCTTGCTGGTCACGATCTGATGGCCGATATGCTCTGATGTAATAACAAGCAATACCGGAATAATGATCACGATCGCCTCCCACTTAAATTTCGGCGCAGAAAAGTTCGGGATTGAAAAAAGCGGTGCTGCTGCAACCTGCGAAAAATCCACAATGCCGCAGGCAAGGGCTGCTATATAACCGGCAATAATAGCGATCAGGATCGGAATAACTGACAGAAAACCGCGGAATAAAACAGAACCAAGAACAGCCGTCAGAAGGGTTACGAGAAATACGATCACATTTTTTACATCGATCACTTCATCGGTAAGCCCCGCATTAGATGCCGCTGTTCCTGCAAGTTCCAGCCCGATCAGAGCTACAACAGGGCCCATCGCCGCAGGCGGCAGCACTACATCGATCCAGTCAGATCCGAATTTGTAGATAAGCACGGCCAGTATGCAGCCGAGGAAACCGACCACAACAAAGCCTCCAAGAGCGTATTCATATCCCCACTTAGAAATAACAACCCCCGCAGGTGCCAGAAAGGCAAAACTGGATCCCAGATATGCCGGCGCTCTTCCCTTTGTGATCAGGATAAAGAGAAGCGTACCGATTCCGTTCATAAAAAGCACGACCGCTGGGTTAATGCCGAATACAAAAGGTACGAGCACGGACGCGCCGAACATCGCAAACATGTGCTGGATGCTCAGGGGCACCAGCATTTTAAAGGGTACTTTCTCTTCCACCTGAATGATTCTTTTGTTTTCCATGTAAGTCCTCCTGTTCTCTCACTCTCATTAGTAACTGCATCTTTTATATTTTATCATACTGACATACAAAAGGAAAAGGGCTTTTACTTCCATACCTCACGTATCACACGCATTACATTTCCGTAAGCAATCTTATCTAACTGGCGGGGTGTAATGCCTTTCTTTCTCATTGCATCCCATACTTTTTCCATATCCTGTACTCCCTGCACGCCGGCCGGCAGGGCCGCCGGATTAAAACCATCGAAATCCGTTCCCAGTGCGGCCGTATCCTCGCCGCCTTTTCCGATCATCCACACTGCATGCTCTGCAATATCCTCAGGAGACGCACCGCTCTTCCCCCTTAGAAACGCAGAATAAAAATTCAATCCTGCTGCACCTCCGTTTTCCCCCAGCGCACGCAGCATCTCATCGCTCAAATTTCTCGGGTGCCGGCAGAGGCTTCTGGCATTTGAGTGGGAGGCCGCTATAGGGCGTCTGCTGTATCTGATACAATCCCAAAAGCCTCCGTCTGACAGATGGGATACATCCACGATCATACCCAGTTCATTCATCCGCTCTACTGTCTGTATCCCAAAATCTGTAAGACCTTTTTTCATAATATTTTTGTCACGGCTGTTTGGATATCCGATACAATTCTCATAGTTCCATGTCAGGGTGACTAGGCGGACGCCTTTTTCATACAGCTCATCCAGCCGGGAAAGGCTGCCGTTTAAGACTCCGCCTTCTTCTACTGTAAGGATGCCTGCAGTACTATTTGTACAGCTGCTGTTTCCCATCCTGTTTGACGATATATCTGCAGAGGTTTTTGCAATCTGAAATTCTGCACCGCACTCTTCTCCTGCATATGCCGTCATCTCCAGCACAGCTTCGTATGCCGCATCCCAGCGTTCCCTGTCTTCCGGCTTTACCTGAACTCTGCTGTCCGCATACGCAGTAAGGCCCTCAGATTTCTCCCCGTAATCAGCTGCATTTACATAGCACGCGAAAAACTGTGCCGCCCCTGCCTGTTTCAGCCTTTCTATATCCACAGACAGACGGTTTCTTTTCAGGCTGCCATATTCCGGATTCTTTACGACCTCGCTGAGCGTATCACAATGCATATCAATCCACTTCATCGCTTTTCTCCTTTCCATGTATGTAATATATTCAATCGCATAATTTATATATACCGGATCAATCTCCGTATTATATGTATAATTTTCCATTTTCGTACATACTCTAACATACGTCCGTCCTGTTTGCCGGGACATGAGAAAAGAACTATGTAAGGAGAGCTTATGGAACCTAAAATCGGAATAATCGTCTGCGGATTTACCCGAAACCGTCAGTTTGTCACCAACCCGTATATACAGTCTGTGCGTTATGCAAAAGGAATTCCTCTTGTCCTGCCCATCGTGCGCAGCGATCATCTTCTTGATGAATACACATCCTTATGTGATGGATTTCTTTTCTGCGGAGGGGATGATATCACTCCGCTGCTCTTCGGCGAGGAACCTCAGACCGGGAACCAAAAGACCTGCGTCACTGTGGATCTCTTCCAGATCCGTCTTATGAAAAGAATACTGCGCTCACGCAAACCGGTTCTTGCCATTTGCCGGGGAATGCAGATCTTAAGTGTTGCCTGCGGCGGAACTGTATGGCAGGATATATCCCTTATTCCGCGGAAAACCATTGACCATATGCAGCAGTCTGCCGCAAGAAGCGAGATCAGTCACAGAATCCGTACAGAAGAGGGGAGCCGTATCAGGAAATATATCGGCTCCTGTCTTTTTGTAAACAGTTTTCATCATCAGGCTGTAAATGAACCGGGAGAAAATGTACAGATAAGTGCCCGGGCATCGGATGATACAATCGAGGCGGTGGAAATCCGGAATCATCCTTTTGCCATAGGCGTTCAATGGCATCCCGAATGTATGTACCGCTCTTCTCCGGAAATGAGAGGGCTTTTCCACGAATTTGTTCTTCACTCACTTATAAACCGGGATAAATCAGGACATACTAGTACCTGAATTCATATAGTACAAGGAGGTTATGACAATGTCAGAGATTTCAATTCTTGATCTTCAGAATCTGCGTCATCTTATCGGCGGCTATTCCACAACCCACTGTAAGATGACAGACTATGCTTCCAAAGCTGAAGACCCTGAGATCAAAAAGCTGTTTCAGGATGCGGCTGATTCCGCAATGAAGAATAAACAGGAACTCTTGAAATTCCTGTAAAGCAATGATAACGGCATACAGAATCAGGCTTCGAAACAAAGAGAAAGTAATTCAGAGAGGTATCAAAATGGACGAAAAGACAATGGTTGCCGACGCCCTTGTCGGCATTAACGGTGAACTCAAAATGTTCGGGGATATGATCCCCCAGACAGAAAACAAAGAACTGAAGCAGTGCCTGAAACAGATCCGCAACCAGTGCGAGATGTCTCAGGAAAAGATGTACGATGCAGCCAGAGAACGCAGTTACTATGTTCCGGCCGAAAAAGCGACACAGGCTGAAATTGACCACGTAAAATCAATCGTACAGATGAATTAACAATACAGGGAGCCACTTACTGCAGCCGGGGACGCAGTAAAATTCACAGATTTACTGCGTCCCCGTTCGTATTTTATAAAACATACTGTTCGATCGCTTTTGCCGCACCGTCATTACTGTTCGTACCCGCAACATAATCCGCCCGCATCTTCAGACTGTCTGCCGCATTCCCCATGGCAATCTTAAGTCCGGAGGCTTCAAACATAGACAGATCATTTTCCCCGTCTCCGATACAGGCAATTTCATCTCTTCTGATGCCGAGATGTTCTGCCAGTGCCTCCAGTGCCTTTCCTTTAGAAGCCTCCTCAGCATATACCTCTGCATAGATTCCGGTGTATGCCGCATGGAGTGCCGGATGCCTGTCTAACACCGCCTGCAGTTTTTTCTTTGCTCCCGGCAACAGAAAATAAAACTGAAATTCTTCCACTTCGCATCCGTTTCTTCGGATAAACCTTTCCATATCACGGACACAGTAAACGCCTCCTGCATCTTTGCCGTAGATCAGCCGTCCCGCCATCGTGAGCAGACGTCCCTGAAGCAGATAACGATGCCGGACATGGGACGCAATCCCGAAATACCTTCCCCGGCACTGCCTGAGAAGAGGCAGCACCTCCTCCGCCGGCACAGATGCCCTGAAAATTTCCTTCTTTTTTTGTATATCCGTGACTCTTGCACCGTTTGAACTGATTACATAGCGGAACATTCCTCTGTTTGCATAGTCATCGGATGTACCCGTGCGGCGCAGTGTACCTTCCGCCAGCCTGTGGGGAATACACTCCAGATTCCGTCCGGTTGCCGGAACTACAATAATACCTTTTGCAGCAGTTTCTCTCAGTGCAAGAAGCATACGGTCTGTTATCCTGCTGCGCCTGTCCAGACATGTTCCATCCATATCCACTGCAAGTAATTTGATCATATGTTCACTCATTTTCCTCTTTTGTAAGACAGATTGTTTCCAGATCATCCGGCACATACAGGCTGCCGCTGAAATACTGCCTGCCTTCCGCTGTATATCGTTCCTTTCTTGCCGTGATATCCGAATCTTCCGTATGATAGAGCACCAGATTCTCCACTTGGAGCTTTTCCGCCGTTATACAGGCATCCTTTACCGTCGAATGATGTTTTTCATAAGGAGAATATACCGATGCATCCTCATCCAGACAGAACGCTTCATGCAGAAGCCACCTGCTTCCCTGCACATACATTCTTTCCAAGTCGTTATACGGTTCGTCTCCACAGCAGCTCAATTTATCTGTTTCATTCAGATACATGGCAAAGCCATGTTGTTTGGTTTTTGACGAATGAATATTAAAAAACGTGGTTTTATGGCCGATAATCTCGTATACATCCCCGTCTGATACCGGCATAAAAAGAATGCGTTTCCCGATAAACTCCGTCTCTTTCTTCGAGAGAAGCATATGTGACATATCATCCAGTATAAGAAGAACCTTTTTGTGTCCGTATATCCGGACTTTTTCCTTATAAGCATCCTGCTTCATTGCCTGTGTAATCATGCGGATCATCCACATTACTCCGAGAATATGATCCATGTGCCTGTGCGTGACAAAGATATCATGTATTTTCTTCCAGTCAATCCCCGCCTTTTTAAGCTGTCTAAGGATACCGTTTCCTCCCCCGCCGTCCACGAGAAAGTATTTATCACCGTCACTGAGCACGAAGCAGGTATTATAACATTCTGTCACGACTGCACTGCCGGTTCCCAGCATAGTCATTTTCATAAACTCAGCCCTCCGCAATCTCTCTTGCCACATACACACCGCTGGCAGATGCATGAGACAATGAATGTGTCACACCGCTTCCGTCTCCGATCACATAGAGTCCTTTATGGATTGTCTCCAGATTCTCGTCAAGCTGTACTTCCATATTGTAGAACTTCACTTCCACACCATAGAGCAGCGTATCGTCATTTGCGGTTCCCGGTGCGATTTTATCAAGTGCATATACCATCTCAATAATACCGTCAAGAATACGTTTCGGAAGCACCAGACTCAAATCTCCCGGTTCTGCAGAGAGCGTAGGCCGCACGAACCCTTCCTCTATTCTTTTAGCAGTACTTCTCCTGCCGCGTATCAGATCTCCGAACCTCTGAACAAGCACACCTCCGCCCAGCATATTGGAAAGCCGGGCAATACTCTCTCCGTATCCATTGCTGTCTTTGAAAGGCTCGGAAAAATGTTTCTCCACCAGAAGAGCAAAATTGGTATTCTCTGTCTGTTTCGCCGGATCCTCGTAACTGTGTCCGTTTACCGTCACGATGCCATTAGTATTCTCGTTGACGACAATTCCGTAGGGATTCATACAGAATGTCCTTACTTTATCCTCAAACTTTTCCGTGCGGTACACGATTTTGCTCTCATAAAGCTCATCCGTCAGATGAGAGAAAATCACCGCCGGCAGCTCCACCCTGACTCCGATATCCACACGGTTGGATTTCGTCGGAATGGAAAGTCCCTCACAGATCTTTTCCATCCATTTGCTTCCGCTGCGCCCCACGGATACAATGCATTTTTCACACTCGTAAGACTCTCCGGCGCAGTCGATCCTGTATCCTTTTTCAGTCTTCTCCAGATTATCCACGTGGCAGTTAAAGTGGAACTCAATCTTGTCTTTAAGCTCCTCAAACAGATTTTCCAACACTACATAATTAATATCCGTTCCGAGATGGCGTACCGATGCATCCAGAAGTTTCAGCTTATTCTGCATACACAGCTTCTTAAACTTGGTCCCTGCCGTGGAATACATCTTCGTACCTTTCCCGCCATAGCGCACATTGATCTCATCCACATAATTCATCAGGTCTATGGCTGTATCTTTCCCGATATATTCATAGAGCGTTCCTCCGAAATCATTGGTGATATTGTATTTTCCATCGGAAAATGCACCTGCTCCCCCGAATCCGCTCATAATGGCGCAGGTTCTGCAGTTAATGCAGCTCTTCACTTTCTTTCCGTCAATCGGGCATTTTCTCTTTTCCAGAGGATTTCCTGCTTCAAATACAGCTGTTTTAAGCCCGGGAGCCTTCTGCGTCAGTTCATATGCCGCAAAAATTCCCCCCGGACCTGCACCGATAATAATCACATCATACTTATCCATTTTATCTTCCTTTCTTCTATATCGGATCCGATATCCGTCCATTAACAGTTCTCTTTTATTATTCTTATTATGTACCGCTTTTACTCTTCATGAAGCACAGACTGCACGATCCGTTTTGTCTTTGGCAGCCAGAACTGAACAAGAGGCCCGGTAAGAAAGACTGCTGCTACTGTTCCCGCCCCCACTGTGCCGCCCAGTATAAATCCCAGCACGACAAAGAACAGATCGCATCCCACTCTGATCCAGCGGAACTGTACGGACTCAATCATATCTGACAGAATAACCGCCACCAGATCATTAGGGCCTGTTCCCGCATTACTGTTGATGACAATCGACATACCTGCGGAAAGAATCACGCATCCCAGAAGCATACTTACAATACGGACCGCCATCGCGGATCCGCCGTTAATGTAACCGCCCAGCAGCCATGTAAACAGATCTATGATCGGCCCTCCGCAGAACGCGCACACAACTGTACCCGGCTTGACATAGCCTTTTGTCGTCAGGAGCATTACAACCATAAGGATACAGAGCACGATCACATGGACTGTACCTACTGTCAATCCGAATACCCTTGACAATCCCTGAATAAATACTGTAAATGTGTCTGCCCCCAGCTCAGACAGTAAAAACAGCGTCACTCCGAGATGAGCGATCGTCAGTCCGATCAGAAGGATTATCAGGGCTTTTGCCCATGCAGATGCATTTCTTCCCGAAGTGTCCGCAGCAAACTTCTCTTTCTTTTCCATAATATTATTTCCTCCGCCTTTACCATTTCATACTGCCTGCGCGCCGCCATCACAAAAAGCTGCCGTCCCACTTCTTTTTAAGTCTGTGGAACGGCAGCTTATCTTCATCCTGATCAGGTGGGATTACTCAACTTCTGAAAACTGATCTTTTCCCACTCCACACAGCGGACAAACAAAATCATCCGGTACGTCTTCCCATTTTGTGCCCGGCTCGATGCCGTTATCCGGATCTCCGGCTGCCTCATCATAAATGTATCCGCATACATCACATACATATTTTTTCATTGTACAGTACCTCCTGTGCTTTTTATTAAGATATTCTTTTTTTACCTTGAATACAGGGAGTTTCTCCCTCATTCATGATAGCATACCCGCATCTGTTTTTCAATCTTCTTTTTCGCTTT
This sequence comes from uncultured Lachnoclostridium sp., assembly GCA_930986645.1. Lineage (GTDB taxonomy): Bacteria > Bacillota > Clostridia > Lachnospirales > Lachnospiraceae > Mediterraneibacter. The sequence continues at coordinate 44,734 of CAKNJS010000004.1, read as the reverse complement.
CCTGCAGACCGAGTATCCCCTCAACCAGTATTCGCACATCATCGAAAATATAGTCAAATGCCCCCGCCTGACACATATTGATCAGAACCATACCAATGGGAACTGCCAGAATCATCCAGAGAATGCCTCCCATACGGTAGCCGATATAAAGAAGGATGAGCGTGACCAGCGGATTTAACCCCACGCTGTCGCCTACAAGTTTTGGCTGCAAAAGCTGATGAACTGCCTGTGTGATAACGTAGATGACTACAAGTGCAGCAGTCATCTTGTAATCGCCCATAAAGAACTTGTAGACTGCCCACGGAATCATAGCTGTCCCGGTCCCGAAGAAAGGGAGAAAATCAAGGAAAGCGATCAGAAATGCAACAAGCACAAAGTATCCCGTTCCAAGCATTCCCAGTCCTATGAGAAGTATTACAAATACGATAGCCATGATCTTAAACTGTGCCTTAAAGTATCCTCCTACCGCATACCGCAGGTTATCTATTACAAGAGTCATCCTCTTCTGCACAGATTCCGGGGATACTCTTTTCATCCAGTTCAATACTTCCTCGCGCTGCACGATAAAGAAATACGCTGACAATATTGACACTAGAAAACTTATCAGGTAAGACGGCACCTGTTTTGCAATATTACCCGCTGCCGTCACTGTCGGCTCACTGATATTCGATACAAGATTTCCCATATACTGATCCAGATTCTCTGCCACTGCATTCCAGCCGTTCTGTATCCCGGAAGGCAGACGCTCAAAAATTCCTGAAAGCGTATCACCGATCTGACGCAGTCCCGACTCCAGCTGTGCATACATCTCCGGGAAGTTCTGTATCAGAGAACTGATCTCGGCCGCCAAACGGCTGATTCCGAAGTAGAGCGCCAGTACGATCGCAGCCAGAACGAATATTACAATGAGCGCAGACCCCAGTTTCTTGACAATTTTAAGACGTTTTTCCAGCCAGTTGACAAGCGGTGACGCGATTGCCGCGATAATCCAGCCGATCACAAACGGCATAAGGAACCGAAGCAGGTTCCAGCCTATAACAATAAATGCGGCAGTGGCAAGAACGCTGAACAAAAGCCTCAGTGCCACCTGCCAGTACGGACGATTATTTTTCATCCTGTTCCTCCACGGTTATACCGAAACATTCAGACTCTATCAGTTCCCAGATCTCATCCCTGCCCTGCTTTGTGGACGAAGAAAACGGAATTACCTTTGTGCCCGGGACAAGAGAGAGACCTTCTCGCAGCATTTTAATATGCTTCTGCACCTGAGAACGCTTTATTTTATCGAGCTTAGTAGCAATGATAACAGGCTGATAGCCCTGCTCCACCACCCACTGATACATCATTTTGTCATTTGCCGAGGGCGCATGGCGGATATCAACAAGCAGAAATACTGCCTTAAGCTGTTTTGAACTGTGCAGATAACGTTCGATCATCTTGCCCCAGCGTTCTTTTTCCTGTTCGGAGACTCTGGCGTACCCGTACCCCGGCAGATCGACCAGATAAAGCTCATCATTAATATTATAGAAATTAATCGTCTGTGTCTTTCCCGGAGTGGCCGAGATCCGCGCATATGACTTTCTGTTCATAAGCGCATTGATCAGCGATGACTTTCCCACATTGGACTTTCCCGCAAACGCCACTTCCGGCTTGCTGTTTTCCGGCAGGGTACTCGTAACCCCGCACACTGTTTCCAGATTAATGCTTCTGATTACCATAGAATCCTCCTGTCACAGCAGTATTTTCCCATTCCGGGATGCTGTATCTCCATCTACTCTGTCAGTGCCTGTTTCAGCACTTCGTCCATATTTTCCACCGGGATGATCTCCAGCCCTTTTGTGATCTCGGAAGACAGTTCTTCCACATCCGCTGTATTTTCTTTCGGCACAAGTACGGTTCTGATTCCCGCGCTCTTCGCTGCAAGAAGCTTTTCCTTAAGGCCGCCAATCGGGAGCACCCGGCCGCGCAGGGTAATCTCACCTGTCATTGCAAGATCGGCTCTGACCTTTTTCTCCGTTACTGCCGAAAGCATGGCTGTTGCCATTGTAATACCTGCGGACGGCCCGTCTTTGGGCACTGCTCCTTCCGGAATATGGACATGTATATCGTGCTTTTCAAAGAAATCATCCTCAATATTATATTTCCTGCTGACAGAACGGATATAACTGATGCCTGCTCTTGCAGATTCCTTCATCACATCGCCCAGCTGTCCGGTCAGCATCAGTTCACCGCTTCCCGGCATCACATTAACTTCGATCTGAAGCGTATCTCCACCGACACTTGTCCATGCAAGCCCTCTTACAATACCAACCTCCGGAGACGGATTTGCCATCTGGTATGTATACTTTTCTTTTCCGAGAAACTTATGGATATTCCGTTCTGTCACACTGATCTTCTTCCGGTCTGTCGTCAGAATTTCTTTCGCCGTTTTTCTGCACACATTTCCAATCTCACGCTCAAGCTGACGCACCCCTGCTTCCTTTGTATAGTTGCGCGCAATCTTCCAGATCGCATGCCTGCTGAATGTAAGCTGATCCGGTGTAAGGCCGTGTTTTTCCAGCTGTTTCGGGATCAGATGTTCCATGGCGATATGCAGTTTCTCATTTTCTGTGTAACTGCTGATCTCGATCACTTCCATGCGGTCAAGAAGCGGTCTCGGAATCGTCTGCAGAGTATTGGCTGTAGTAATAAACATTACCTCCGACAGATCCAGAGGCACTTCCAGATAATGATCCCGGAATTTACTGTTCTGTTCGCTGTCCAGCACTTCCAGAAGCGCCGAAAAAGTATCTCCCTTATAGTCTGTGCTTACTTTGTCGATTTCATCCAGAAGCATCACTGGATTTTTCACTCCTGCCGTACGGATTCCATTGGCAATGCGTCCCGGCATAGCACCGACATAAGTTTTTCTATGTCCCCGTATCTCTGCTTCATCGCGTACTCCGCCCAGAGAAATACGTACATACGGCTTCTTCATGGCACGTGCCAGAGATTTGGCTATAGAAGTTTTTCCGGTGCCCGGCGGTCCTGCAAGACAGAGGATCGGGCTGTCGCCTTTTTTCGTAAGTGTCCGTACCGCCAGAAATTCCAGAATACGTTCCTTCACCTGTTCCAGTCCGTAATGATCCTCATCCAGCACTTTTCGGGCATACTCAATATCATTGTTGTCCTTTGCCGCTTTATCCCACGGCATTTCAAGAAGCGTTTCGATATATGTGCGGATCACACCGTTCTCAGCAGGCGAGTTCAGCGAACTTTTAAAACGGTTGATTTCTTTTTGAAGTTTCTCCTTTACCTCTTTAGGTGCTTTCAGCTTTTTCAGTGCATTTTCGAACTCTTCCGCATCTGAGATTGTGGAATCTTCTCCCAGTTCTTCCCGTATCAGCTTCAGCTGTTCTCTTAAGATATACTCTCTCTGATGCTTGTCAACCCGTTCTTTTACTTTCTTCTGAATTTCCTCTTTGATATTTATGATCTGTACTTCATTAACCAGTTTAAAACAGAGTTTCTCGTAGCGTTTGGAAAAGTCTGTTTCATTCAGTATCTCCTGCTGATCTGTGTAATAAAGAGGGATATTTGCCGCGATCTCGTCCACCAGCTTTTTAATTCCCTTAATATCAAGCAGCTGTGCCACAGATTCTTTCGACATCTTTCCGTTTTTTGCAGCATATTCGACCAGCAAATCTTTGAGACCGCGCTCCATGGCCTCGCCTTTAAGATCATCCGGTATCTGCAGATCCGTCTCGTCTATAATCTCCACCTGTGCCCGCAGATAAGGATCCTGATATTCAATCGCTTTAAGTCTTGCTCTTGTTTCTCCTGATACCAATACTCTGACGATATGTTTCGGCAGTTTAATGATCTGCTTGATCGTTCCTACCGTACCGATCTCATAGACATCGTCGATTCCCGGATTATCCGTATCTATGGATTTCTGAGCAGTCAGAAAAATTTTCTGTTCCTCTACCATCGCTTCCTGAACCGCAGCAATAGACCTCTCCCTGCTCACGTCAAAATGCACGACCATTTCCGGCAGGATCGTCATTCCTCTGAGTGCTGCCATGGGCATACTCTTTATCTCGTTGTCCATCTAATTTCCTCCTGTAGTCTATTTCCCGATCTGTAAGACAAAAGGCGGGCACATATGGAATTTACCACCACTGTACCCGCCTGCTGCTGTTATGCACTCTCCGACGTCAGAAATGATCTTCTCTCTTCTCCGTCACGCAAATACAAAGGTGCTCCTGTTCCAAGCACCGTGTCTTTTGTGATACGGCATTCCTTGATCGTCTCATCTGACGGAACTTCGAACATTGTATCCATCATGATTTTTTCCATAATGGCGCGGAGACCTCTCGCTCCGGTTTTTCTTTTCAGTGTTGTTTCTGCTATCGCCGTCAGAGCATCCTTGTCGAATTCGAGCTTCACACCGTCCAGTTCCAGAAGCTTCTGGTACTGCTTCACAATTGCGCTCTTCGGTTCTGTCAGAATACGGATCAGAGCTTCTTTATCCAGAAGATCCAGCGACACAGTCACCGGAAGTCTTCCTACCAGCTCCGGAATCAGTCCGTATTTTACAAGATCCTGAGGAAGGACCTCATGGAGGAGAACGTCCATATCATACTCATGTTTCTCCGCAATCTCAGCATTAAATCCAATTGACTTTCTGTCAAGACGTGTCTCAATAATCTTGTCAATGCCTTCAAATGCACCGCCGCAGATAAAGAGAATATTTGTAGTATCGATCTGGATCAGTTCCTGATGAGGATGCTTTCTGCCTCCCTGCGGAGGAACCGAAGCAACCGTTCCCTCTATAATCTTAAGAAGCGCCTGCTGTACACCCTCGCCGGAAACGTCTCTTGTAATAGACGGATTCTCTGATTTTCTTGTAATCTTATCAATTTCGTCTATATAAATGATTCCGTGCTCAGCCCTTTCGATATCTCCGTCTGCCGCCTGAATGACTTTCAGAAGTATATTTTCTACATCTTCTCCTACATATCCCGCCTCAGTCAGTGCTGTTGCATCGGCAATTGCAAACGGAACATTCAGGATTTTTGCCAGTGTCTGGGCAAGAAGCGTCTTGCCGCATCCTGTCGGTCCCAGCATCAGGATATTGCTCTTCTGGAGTTCAACACCGAGATCCTGCTCAGCCATAATCCTCTTATAATGATTGTAGACGGCCACCGAGAGCACTTTCTTTGCCTCGTCCTGACCGATCACATAATCATCGAGGAATTCTTTCATCTCCTCCGGAGTCAGAAGATTGATATCATCAAACGCTCTGTCGTCATTATAATCTACTTCTTCCTCGATAATCTCGGAACAGATAGCGACACACTCGTCACAGATATATGTGCCGTTCGGTCCTGCAATCAGCTTCTTCACCTGTGCCTGTGTTTTATTGCAGAACGAGCATCTCACGATATCATCCATCATTTTTCCTGCCATACTTTTTCACCTCATACCGCTGTCTTAGTGGTTTACGATCACTTCGTCGATCAGACCGTATTCTTTTGCCTCTTCCGCAGACATAAAGTTGTCACGTTCCGTATCTGCTTTGATCGTCTCGAGATCCTTGCCTGTATTTGCAGCCAGAATCTCATTTAATTTCTGTTTTGTGCGGAGGATATGTTCCGCGGCAATCTGAATCTCAGTTGCCTGTCCCTGTGCACCGCCGGACGGCTGGTGGATCATAATCTCTGCATTCGGCAGAGCAAATCTCTTGCCTTTCTTTCCGCCTGACAGGAGGAAAGCTCCCATACTTGCAGCCATACCGATACACACAGTAGATACATCACATTTGATATACTGCATTGTATCATAAATCGCAAGTCCTGCTGTCACAGATCCTCCCGGGCTGTTAATGTAAAGCTGAATATCTTTATCCGGATCATCCGCCTCAAGGAAAAGGAGCTGCGCTACTATCACGCTTGCGGAAACATCATTAACCTCCTCGCCGAGGAAGATAATTCTCTCCTTTAAAAGTCTTGAATAAATATCATAGGACCGCTCGCCGCGGCTTGTCTGCTCAATGACATAAGGTACTAAACTCATAAATTATGCCCTCTTTCTTAATTTCTGTATTAATATCTCCGTATTGCGTCCCCCGCATAAAGAATCTCAAAAGGGATAAAAGGTGCGCCATGCGGCACACCTTTCCCAATGTCTCTGCTTAACCCTCTACTGCCGCGTCTGCAATAAGTGTCACTGCTTCCTGAACTGCGATGTCCTCTTTCATCTGTTTCTTCTCATTCTCACCCATAAATTCTTTGAGCTTGTCAACTTCCATCTGATAAGCATCTGCCATCTTCTGAAGTTCTTCATCCAGACGTTCATCTGACACTTCAATATTTTCTGCAGCCACAACAGCCTCCAGTACAAGTCTTGTACGGATACGTTTTTCAGCCTGCGGTCTGAACTCTTCCATCATCTTCTCCTCTGTAAGGCCTGTAAACTGGAAGTACTGCTCCAGACTCATTCCCTGCTGCATAATACGGCGTGCGAAATCATCAGCCATCTGTCTTGCCTGAAGATCAATCATCGGCTCCGGAATGTCAATCTCTGCGTTGGCAACAGCCTGCTCAACTGACTGGTCTTCTCTCTTCTGTTTTCCTTCGTTTTCCTTGCGTTCTTTGATTTTTGCCTTAACCTCAGCCTTGTAGGCATCTACAGTCTCGCTTGTCTCGGAAACGTCTGAAACGAACTCATCATCCAGTTCCGGGAGTTCTTTTGCTTTGATCTCGTGAACAGTACATTTAAACACCGCTGCTTTTCCGGCAAGATCTTTTGCGTGATAGTCTTCCGGGAATGTCACGTTGACTTCCACTTCTTTTCCGATCTCTGCTCCGATCAGCTGCTCTTCGAATCCCGGAATAAAGGAACCGGATCCGATTGTCAGCGGATAGTTCTCTCCTTTTCCGCCTTCAAAAGCCTCACCGTCAACAAATCCCTCGAAATCAAGAACAACCTGATCTTTGTCCTGAACAGCTCTGTCTGTCACTTCGATCGTTCTTGCATTGCGCTCACGCTCTTTCTCGATCTCCTCGTCGACTTCTTTCTGTGTCACTCTTGTAGAAACCTTATCCACTTTCAGTCCTTTATATTCACCGAGTGTAACTTCCGGTTTCACTGCAACTTCAGCTGTAAAAATGAACGGTTTTCCTTTCTCGAGCTGTGTAATCTCAACTTTCGGCTGAGATACGATCTCAAGCTCGCACTCGTCAAAAGCTTTTCCATATGCCTCTGAAATCATATGATTAGCAGCTTCATCATAGAACACTTCCGGACCGTACATCTTTTCAATCATCTGACGAGGCACCTTGCCTTTACGGAATCCCGGAAGGCTGATCTTGCTGCGCTCTTTTAAGTATGCAGCCTGAAGTGCTTTCTCCACATCCTCAGCTGACACCTCGATCGTCAGCTTCGCCATATTATGTTCTAATTTTTCTACCTGTAAACTCATTTTCTTCCTCCTTGCATGAGCAAAAGTTCAAAATTGTCCTGTTTTCCGCGTAAAACCCCCATCAGGACATACCTTTGCAGTCATTAAAGTAGTATAGCACATAAAACCGCATATTTCCAGTACTTTTTGCCTATTCTTCTCTCCCGGAGTGCGGTTATGCAAAAGGAGCGTTCCGAACGCTTACCGCATCTGTCCTTCGTATACAATCGACTCTTTTATTTCTTCGGCTTTTTCTTTCCCGCAGAGGATTGCCGTGAGCTCAAGCGCAAACGGAATTGCCGCTCCCATTCCGCGTCCTGTCGTGATATTTCCGTCCGTTACTTCCGGAACCCGGAGCACTTCCGCACAGTCCAGCTGATCCTCAAAAGACGGATACGAGCAGGCTTTTTTCCCTTTCAGCAGTCCAAGTGCACCCAGTACACTCGGCGCCGCACAGATTGCAGCTATATTCTTCCCGGCTTTGTCAAATGCGAGAATCTGCTCTTTTAAACCCTCATGAGCTTTCAGGTTGAGTGTTCCCGGCATTCCTCCGGGCAGTACCAGCATATCTGCACCGGACACATCGGCTTCTTCAAACAATTTATCCGCCTCTACCTTAATTCCATGAGAGCCGTTGATCTGTTTTCTTCCCATGACTGAGACGGTCTCGGTCTCAACTCCCGCTCTGCGCAGGATATCCACAACCGTCAGACCTTCAATTTCTTCAAAACCATCTGCAAGAAAAATACACACTTTTTTCATCATCAAATACCTCCTGTTTTTTTAATCTATTTCTGCTGAATAATCCCGGCATTCGCAAATTATATATCCTTATCTCCTACATTATAGCTAAAGTCTTCTCCCGTTACAAGCAGCTGAGGTATTACAGATCACAACTTATGCTGGCACTGTATGTTCTTTTTATTTATAATAATGGCAGGAACCGATATGAATTCATCAGAATATCCGGCCATTGTATCTCCGGCCGGCAAGGAGGAAATAATATGGAAATCGAACGCAAATTTTTACCTCTAATGGAACAGCTTCCTTTTCAGCCGCAGGACTTCCCCTGCCGCAGGATTGAACAGGGCTATCTTTGCACGGACCCGGTTGTGCGCATCCGGCGGGACAATAATGATTATTTTCTGACTTACAAGTCCAAAGGACTTATGGTCCGCGAAGAATATAATCTTCCGCTCACCCGTTCCGGCTACGAGCATCTTCTCGGCAAAGCAGACGGACGTATTATTACCAAAAACAGATTTGTTATTCCGCTCAAGGATAACTTGAAACTCGAACTGGATATCTTTGAGGGGGATCTTGCGCCGCTTGTCATTGCAGAAATAGAGTTTCCGGACGAAGAGGCTGCCCGTTCTTATCAGCCGCCCGAATGGCTTGGGGAAGACGTCACTTACTCAGCTGAATATCACAACAGCACTCTCAGCCAGATATGATTCGTAAATAAGCAGAATTTCATACAGCAACATTTTGTTGCGGATTTTTATCATTCCCCGTTCTGTGTCATAACATCTTATTTTCAGGAAATATTGATATAATGATGAAAAGTTTTTTAGTTTCCTGTTAATGGAGGTGTTTTCGTGTCTAATATCCAACTTGCGGCAAATCTGCGCCGTCTCAGAGCAGACCATGAATATACTCAGACACAGATTGGTGCGAAACTGAATATTTCACGACAGGCATACTCCAACTATGAGACAGGAAAACGGATACCTGATCTGGATATTCTGATCCGGATTGCCAATCTCTATCACGTAACTCTTGAGCAGCTCATTATGCAGCCGTGCAGCGGTACCGGAGTGATCAATCAAAATTCCGGCCCCTATTATGTGGGAATGGAAATTGCAAGTGCTGATACAATCTATCTTACAAAAGAAGAAGTAGAACTGCTCAGCCATTACCGCAGCGCAGACGAAGATGAGCGGAAACTGACTCGGAAAGTATTAAAAATGTAAATTTCGATTTTTCGGTCCGATAAAATATCCGAGGGTGTCGCAAAATTGTCAAATTAGATGACAGAGCGACCCCCTCGCTTAATCTAAGGGGAAAACGGAAGTAATCTCACTTGTACTGTGGCTTACTTCCGTTTTTTGGCGTACTTTAATAAAGATATTTGTTTTTTCTATTTTTAAGCAGGTTTTTTCACAGGAAATAAATGCTTTCCTGTTCGGTCATTCTGTATTTTCGCGTGAAGTTTATTGAGATTATACCCCATACTAAGTAAAAGAATCTCCAGTTTTACTTTGGTTTTCCCACGGAGTAAAAATCTTTGAAATTCGTAATCGTTTTTCAGGACTCCGAATGCTCCTTCCACTTGGATCGAACGGTTCATACGATACAGAATCCCTTTCTCACTTAGGATATTTTCATACGATTCCCGCCGTTTCTCTAAAAAGTTTTTGGAGACGTACAGTCGTTTGTTCCCTTTTGCTTTTGTACATTTCTCTTTATAAGGACAGCCTGTGCAGTCTTCGCATTCATAGACGGTTACGTTGGATTCATAGCCGCTTTTACTTGTCTGCTTTTTCAGGAAAATCGGCTGCAGTTTCTTCCCGGCATGGCAGGTATAGGTATCTGTCCTTTCATCATAACCCATGTTTTCGCGTTTACTGATATCCTTTTTAAAACTCTTCTTTTTCCATTTTTCATACGTTTGTGGCTTGATATAGGGTTTTTGTTTCTGCTCCCTCAGATAACTGTAACCTTCTTCGCTTTCATATCCTGAATCTGCCGTTACACTGGGATAACGGAATCCAAGTTTTTCTTCCATCCTTTTCAAGAAAGGAACAAGAGTCCAGACGTCATTGCGGTCCTGGAAAATGTCCGTTGCTACAATGTATTCACTATCCACCGCGATCTGTATATTATATCCCGGTTTCAACTGGGCGTTGCGCATATGGTCATCCTTCATGTGCATGAATGTGGCATCCGGATCGGTCTTACAGTAATTATTCCGCCCCTGAAAACTGGCGGTGTGCCAGTCGTAGATTGTCTGACGTTCCAGAAAACGCCGGAACAGTTCCAGATATTTCTGGTTACGACTTTTGCGTTTCCCTCTGCCATGGACAAAAACAGTATGCTGTTCTTCGCAGACCTGTTCCAGAAAACGGCAGATCTCCTGAAGATCTTGTGTCCTTGTAGCTTCAGTTACCTGAAAACTTTGTATGTATTCCCGATTTAAAAGCGAAACTGCTTCCTGTATCTTCTGGAACATTTTTGTTTCCCATTTCCCTACGGATTTTTTCCAAACGAAAGTATATTTGTTCGCACACGCTTCCAGTTTTGTCCCATCAATAAAAACGGTTTCTTTAGACAGCTCGCCCGCATTTTCCAACCGCTTTACCATTTGATAGAAGAGATCCTCGCAGGCATCCGCCAGGAATCCGGTACGAAAACGAGCAATCGTACTGTGATCAGGCGCTCTTTGCCCAGCGAGCAGCCACATAAAGTTAATATCGCGTTTACATGCTGTTTCAATCTTTCTGGATGAATAAATGTTCTGAGAGTAAGCATAGGTCAGGATCTTGAACATGGTCTTTGGATCCACTGCCGGATTTCTGCCTTTGGCAGAGTAAGCCTGATACAGCAAGCTGTAATCTAATTCCTCCAGTTCGTGGCTCAGCAGTCGGACAGAATCATCATCAGGAACCAAACCTTCCAAATTTAATGGCAAAACCAGTTGATAAGGCTCGCCGAATTCGGTATAATTTTTATGGTATTTTTGGTTAGTAGGCATATCTAATTATACCATGGATTACGGGCTCTTCGGAGTCCGTTTTCTGTTTTCAGGCATAAAAAAGGAGCCATTGCTCCATAGATGATTACTCATCTATTTTGCAACGACCCCTGCTTTCTTTTCCATTCCGAAACTTCTCTTGCAGGCGGGCAAAGAAATCGAAATCTATTTTACAATATATGCTTCTTTTTGAATATAATGATACACCCTGCAATGACAACAATGCTCAGCACAACCACAAACGGGAATCCGTTATCAAGTCCCGGCATATCTCTAAAATTCATCCCGTACCACCCGGTAATCAGGGTCAGCGGGAAGAAAATTGTAGATATTACTGTCAAAAACTGCATATTGCTGTTCTGTCTGGCATCAATCTGTGCCTGATATGCCTCTTTTACCTGCTGGGCATACTCGAGCAGATGGCTTGTACGGCTCATCAGCCGGTCTGCCCGGTCGGTCAGCGTACCAAAATATTTCAGATGTTTCTTCAGGAAAAAGCCGTTTTCATTTTCCTCCAGCTCTTTTGTCAGATCCATAATCTCATCGTAATAACTGCGCAGATTCAAAAGTTCACGCCGCAAGGGCATCAGCTTTGTCTGGAAATTTGCGATATGCTCGTGACTGACGTCCTCCTCCATCCTGAGAAGTCTGCGCTCATATGCTACAAGCATCTCCAGATCCCTGCTGATAAACTCGGAAATGTAATTATAGAGGAAGCGCTCTTTGGTCTCTCCCTGATGTGTTTTTTTCTGCTGGATGCGTCGGATCAGACGTTCCGAGAAATCTTCATCGTCCACGATCACTACATTACTTCTATTGACAAAAAAATACATCCGGTACCTGCTCCCAAGCACATCCAGAAGCTTGGGAATGCAAAGCGTTCCCACTACGCAGTCCTGCTGGTTTTCCAGCCGGCAGAACCCGATCTTTGCCACCTGAATTTCATTTTCATAGATAATTCCCGCTTTTGCGAGAACCGCGTCGGCATGCCTTGAGTCCGTCACAAAGACAGCCGGCACCTGATCCGTCTCCCACTCTTCAAGGGAAACCGGAACAAGCTGCTCGCCAAATCTGTAAATCATTCTATCACCTATTCTGCATTTCTCTGTGCGGCGCGGTCGTAAGCCTCCTGATAGAGAATTTCCTGTGAGTTGACCGGATCGCCCTCGCATTTCACGAGAGAATAGATCCCTTCTGCGTTCTCTTCTCTCGCCTTCTTATTATCACTGAGCATCAGATCAAAAATTCCCTGAATACGCTTTCTGATTGCCGGATCATATACCGGAGAGGCAACCTCCACACGTTTCACTGTATTTCTTGTCATAAAATCTGCGGAAGAAATATAATATTTTCTTCTGTCACCAGTTCCAAAGATATAGATTCTTGAATGTTCAAGGAATCTTCCTACAATACTGATAATACGGATATTATCTGTCTGCCCTTTCACCCCCGGAATCAGACAGGAGATGCCTCGGATAATCATATCAATGTGAACTCCCGCCTGAGACGCCTCTGCCAGTTTATCAATGATCTTCTTATCTGTCAGAGAGTTGAGTTTCAGGCCGATATATGCATCCTCACCATTTTTTTTGTGTACAATTTCCTCATTGATCATGTCGATAACACGATTCTGCAGACATTTCGGCGCTACGAGCAGATGCTCGGACTCCTCCACGGTCTCTCCCTTTGTCAAAGCCTGAAATACTCTCGCCGCATCCATACCGATCTGCTCATTTGCAGTCATAAGAGAAAGGTCTGTATACAATCTTGCCGTCTTTTCATTGTAATTTCCGGTACCGATCTGTGTAATGTACTCGATTCCGTCTCTTCCCTTTTTCGTGATCAGACACAGTTTAGAATGTACTTTGAAGCCCTCAAGACCGTATATAATCTGGCATCCTGCTTTTTCAAGCATACGGGACCAGCGGATATTATTTTCCTCGTCAAAACGTGCCCTCAGTTCTACAAGAACAACAACTTCTTTTCCGTTCTCAGCGGCTTCGCAGAGTGCCTCTACCACCTTACTCTGCTTTGCAAGACGGTAGAGTGTCATTTTAATTGATATAACGCTGTCATCCTCTGCAGCCTCGTTTAACATATTCAGGAACGGGCGGATCGACTCGTACGGATAGGACAGCAGTTTGTCTCCTTCTTCAATCTGTTTCAGGATACTTTCTCCATCCCGGAATGATGCTGATTTCTGCGGTACTCTTCTCTCATAGAACAGTTCCGGATTCATGCGCAGCAGATCCTGAAGAGTATATACAAATGACAGGTCAAGCGGCGCAGCACTGCGGAATACCCTTTCCGGAGACACATCAAGATAACGGCACAGGGACTCAACCACTGAGTTATCAATCTCCCGGGACATATCGAGGCGCACCGGAGAAAGCTTCTTTCTCTCCTTCATCAGATCTGCCATAAATTCACGATAATCAAGATCCTCATCATAAAGTGCATCCGCATCGATATCCGCATTTCTGATCACACGGATCAGAGACTTTCCTATCACCTTGTAACCTTTGAACACTTTTCCGATATAATGAAGCACGATATCCTCTGAAAGAATGTATCTGCCTTTTCCTCCCGGCAGTTCGATCAGACGCTCGACCATATTGTTCGTGCATGGAATGATACCGATTCTCTCCTTTCCGCTTCTCGTCTCAAGTACCACAACTGCGTATATTTCCTGATTGCGCAGAAACGGGAAAGGCTGCCTCTTTCCGACAATTGTCGGTGAGCTCAGCGGTACGATCTCATGATTAAAATATTGCTCCAGATATTTCTTTTCGTCCGATGATGCAGTCGAAAAGTCAACCATTTTAATGCCGTATTCTTCCACCTTGTCCATCACACTCTTATATGCGGCATCTTTCCTTTTGTTAAGCTTCTTTACATTCTTTAAGATTGCCTTGATCTGTTCTTCGGACGTCATTTTTGTCTTATTATCCCTGATCTTTTTATTGACCAGCATCTGATCTTGAAGAGATCCCACCCTGACTCTGAAAAATTCATCCAGATTGCTCTGGTAGATCGATACGAAATTCATCCGCTCGCACAGAGGCACCTCATTGTTCTCCGCCTCTTCCAGAACCCTCTCGTTAAATTTCAGCCACGACAGTTCCCTGTTCATATAAATATTTTCCATTGTTTCCTCCTTCGTGTTCTTTTCCGTATTTTCAGATAACTAGCAAAGCTTACTTCCATTGGCTGTAAGCTTAAATTTACAGTTCAGTCTCTCGGCAGCTCTTCTGCACATCATCATGCGCTTCAGAAAGATTTCAAAATAATCCATCACTGTACAGATGGAATCATCTAATTCAAGTTCCATTTGTATAATACGCTTTTCTTTCTGAATAATCAACTTCGAAGATAACGCAGCATAATTCACCCTGTCATGGATATCAAATGCCGCCCTGTTCCTGTTCTGCACTCTGTTGCGCCGTACATCTGTCTTATCTGCCATGATCAGCGCCGCAGACACACCGTCTACTGCTGCCCCTGTGGCCTCATCATGATGGCCGATGGCTGTCGTCACGACGAGGATATCCTTGAGTGGCATATCTGTTTCTTTTAAGATCTGGTACGCGAGGATTGCGCCACTGTGCGCATGATCATGCCGGTTGATGCTGTTTCCTATGTCATGCATGTATCCGGCAATCTTTGCCAGTTCTGTCTTATGCCTGCCATAGCCCAGTTCCTTCAATATCTTACCAGCGGTTTCAGCAGCCTTTGACGCATGCTTTTTCGAATGTTCTGTATACCCCAGCTCGTTGAGAGTTGCATTTCCTTTCTCGATCAGGAGATTGATCTCCTCGTTCATCCTGATCTGTTTGTAGTCCGTCTTCATCACAGCCTCCTCACCGCCTCCAAGGCAAGAGCCGATCTCTCGCACTCCTGCGCAGTCATGGTAATCTGCCAGCACAGAGGACTTCCTTTCATATGTTCAGATGCATAACTCAGCCCGTTCGTCCGTTCGTCAAGAAACGGGCGGTCGATCTGGTTGGGGTCTCCCAGCAGGATGATCTTCGTATCCTTCCCCGCCCGCGTAATGATCCCTTTGATCTGATCCGGCGTTGTATTCTGAGCCTCATCAATGATCAGATATGTTTTCACGATGGAACGTCCTCTTATGTAGTTGAGCGCCTCAGCCTGAATAATGCCCCTGCCAAAAATTTCGTCGACCTTCCCTTTCAGCTCCTCCTCATCCTGATACCGTTCCTCTTCACTGGAATCAATGAGCTGTTCGAGATTATCAATGATGGGCCGCATCAGAGGAGATATTTTTTCCTGCTCATCTCCCGGCAGGAAACCGATATCATCGTCGAACTGCGCATTGGGACGGCAGACCAGGATACGCCGGTACTCCCCCGTCGGATGATTCAACAGTTTTTCAAGTCCTACCGCAAGAGAATAAAACGTCTTGCTGGTCCCCGCCATTCCTTTTACGATGACCAGCGGAGCTTTCTCCGCCGGCTGCATCAGAGCCTCCTGCAGGAAGTATTGTCCTGCATTTCTCGGCGAGATACCGTAAGGGGCACTTTTACGGAACTCCAGCTTGCGGATCACTCCGTTTACCACGCGCCCGAGCTGTGTTTTTTTCGCCGACTGATCTGCCTTTAAAATGACAAACTGATTTTCCTCCAGCTTCGGTACATAGCTTTCCCCGTCTTCACCGAGCACATACGTCCGGTCGGCCGGCACACCTTTTTTCTTAAACTCCTTAAATAATTCTTCCGGTACGTACACCTCACTTCTGCCGCTGTACTGATTCTCGTGCTCCAACACCTGATCTGTGGTGAAATCTTCCGCGCAGATTCCCAGGATCTGAGCCTTGATCCGCAGGAGCAGGTCTTTCGTCACAAGAATGACCTGTTCGTCCCGGGATCCAGATAACCCAACACAGACTTTCAGGATCCTGTTGTCTGACACTTCATCTGACAGATCTTCCAGAAGTTTTACATTGACAAAATTCTTCTCCACGCAGAGTGTCCCGCCGCCATCCAGCGCCACTCCTTTCAGCAGATCTCCTTTCTGGCGGAGCTGTTCCAGATAACGGATTACTTTGCGGGCATTGGCACCTGTCTCTCCTTCTGCTTTCTTAAAGTGATCCAGCTCCTCCAGTACGACCATGGGCAGCACGACAAGATTGTCTTCAAAGCTGTTGATCGCATAAGGTGCCTGCAGAAGTATATTTGTATCTACTACATAAATCTTTACCATACAGTTTCCTCTCAAATTTTCAGTTTTTAATTTTTGTATGTAGTCTATTCTATAATAAAGTTCTGAACGTTGGGATGATAAAAATGTTAAATGTAAGTAAAGACACCGGATCTGTGCAGTTTTTTGTAATAAAACTACAAAATCCGGTGCCTTTTATGTTTTTTCAGTACTGTCTTTTCTGTTCTGCTATACCGCCGTCCGGTGAAGCCTGCTCCCGAGCCTGCTCAGGATCTCATTTGTGATAGTTCCGGCTTTCTCAGCCATATCCTCCGCCGTAAGTCTGAACCTTCCCGACTTGCCGATAAATACAGCCTCATCGTCTGGCAGGATTTCCGGCACATCTGTAACATCCAGAGTAAGCTGGTCCATACAGATCCGTCCGATGATCGGAACTTTCCGTCCTCTTATAAGAGCCTCCCCGCAGTTCGACAAACTGCGGGGGATCCCGTCTGCATACCCCGCTGAGACGATAGCGATCCTCCGCGCACTGTCCGCAGTATAGGTAAGCCCGTACCCGGCAGATTCTCCCCCCGGCAGTTCTTTTATGCTTGCCACTCTGGCTTTCAGAGACAAGACCGGCTTCAGTCTGTTTGCCGTCCTCACTCTGTCATCCGCAGAGCTTAAGCATCCGTAGAGGGCAATCCCCGGTCTGGAAAGATCATAAGAATATTCCGGATAGTTCAGAAGGCCGTAACTTCCCTGAATATGACATTTGAATCCCCGGATGCCTTTTTTGTGCAGGTAATCCGTAACCCGATCAAACCTCTGTATCTGCTCCCGGGTATATTTATCCTCCGCATCTGTAAGCCCGTCAGATACACAGAGATGGGAGAACATTCCCGTTACCCTGAGATTCTGCAATTTCCATACTTTCTCTATAAGTTCAAGTCTGTCATAAGGGATTCCCAGCCGGTGCATCCCGGTATCTACACCGACATGCACCGCGATCGTATCACAATTTCCGGCAGTGCTCCCGCAGTTGACCTTTCCGGCGTATGCCGACAGCCTGCCGGCATAGTCAAGATCCACCGCTGTCTGGGTCAGACTGTAGTGCATAAGCTCCGCAAATCCGTCCGGATGGGTATACCCGAGAATCAGAATCTGACCGGATATTCCTGCCTGCCGGAGACGTATTCCTTCATCTACAGACGCCACACAGTAGTTACGGATCCCCGCATCCTGAAGAATACGGGATACAAGAACATCCCCATGTCCGTAGGCATTCGCCTTTACCGCAGGCATAAGGGCGCATCCGGCTCCCGAAAGTCTCTGCAGTTCCTTCGTATTGTGCAGCAGATTTTCTCTATTTATGCTGATCCATGCCCTGTCTGTCTCACGCATTTTCATGCGCCTCCTTTCGTATCCTGATACGGGTGTAAACCAGATCAATAAGTACTGCGGCAGCAAAAGATACCGTAGAAACAGTTATAAACTGGACAAGTGCATTTTCCGCAAGAAGCCAGTCCAGACCTGCAGCCCCTGCGATTCCCCTCAGCGCGATCAGCACGCCCGGATGTATAATGTACACAATCATCGAGACATCCCGCGTCCACCCCGGCGCACGTCCCGGCACAGAAAGCAGCAGACGGAACAGAAAGTACATGACCGGCGGCAGGAACAGATACATACTATTGTGGCGCTGCAGTCCCATGCTGAATGTCAGATATCCCTCGATGAGCATCAGAGCGATGCACGCACACAAACCTGCAATATCCCATCCCGTACTGATATCCCGCACTGTACTGTTCTTTCGTCCTGTCCGGCTGTCTGTACATGCTGTATTTTCTGTCTTTTCCATGCCTGACTTTCTCTCTCTGAGCGTCAGTCCCATGAGCAGGAAAATCGGAGCATAGAAAATGCCGTTTCGTGTGTAGCTGCTCACAGCAAAGATCACATCATACATATGCTCCAGAACAGGAACCCGGGCTGCAATTCCGAAGTAACTGTCCCCGCCCGCTCCAATCAGATAAAACAGTACCGCAATGCCAAAAACTATTCCCGTCGAAAATTTATTCAAAAGCATCATGACTGTGAAACATCCAATGATCACCGCCGGGAAATACCAGAGATGGTAAAATGTCCCGTCAAAAATGAGCATCCTGATAAATTCCCCGGCACTTTCAGGAAGTCCTCCTGAGTAAAAATTGACCGGAAGGTAAAGCACGATTGATGCCGCATACAAAAACAGTGTCTTTTTTATAGAACGGAGCACTTTACTGCCCGCATTATTTCCGCTCTTTCTCCATGGACCAAGTACAAAATATCCGGTCGTCATAAAGAAGAAAGGGACCGCCACTCTTCCGGCACAATAAGTCAGCAGAAAATCAAAAACTTTGCTGATGCCCGAAAATGGAGCTGTGTGAATCGCAATTACCATAACAGCAGCCACGATACGGAAGTAATCAACCCCGGCATAATTCACCGGTTGTGCATGACCTCTGCCGCTCATCTTGCCTTCCTTTCTCCCCCGCGGACGCCGCTTGTATTTCCGGCACTGCCCGCATTGCCACAGAACGAATATTGTCTTGAATATGCCTGTGTATTCTCCGTCCTGCGTTCTATATACTCTTCAAGAGACAGACCTTTTTCTGCGATAACTACGGAATGAGGGGTACCCACATAACGGAAATGCCACGGTTCTTCACTGATTCCGGTAATCGGTTCTTTTGCCTTCTGATAGCGTTCGATGAAGCCGTAATAAGGCGCCAGCTCCCGGAATCTTCTGCAAATGCCTGTCCGCGGAAATTCCGGGCAGATAAAGTCGATGTCGGGTGCATTCAGGGCAAGATCGATGGCAAGCCCGGTCTCGTGTTCGCTGCATGCAGGAAGAGCCACATATTTTCTCGCAAATTCGATCCCCCGCTCTGCCACCGTATCTTCCCAGATCTTCTTCTGCTCCTCCCTGGATCGCCAACCGCTGACAGGAACGATCTCGTTTTTACTCCCGATATCCGCCAAAAGTTTCCTCAGAGCTTTTGAAGCTGTCCGTTCCAGTAAGATTCCCGGATATTCATCAAATGCACATACAAGCTCCGACGGATCAACAGGGTGAAAAAGCGGATGCTCTGCATTTACAAGTACAAGATAATTTTTCATCATATTCACACCTCCATCTCGATCAGACGGCTGATCAGCTCCTGAAAAGAAATTCCTGCGGCCTTCATCATTCCCGGATAACGGCTGTGGGCGGTAAAGCCCGGGATCGTGTTCACTTCATTAAAATAAATTTTCCCTTCCGGTGTCAGGAACATGTCTACTCTTGCAAAATCCCTGCACTTTAATGCACGGTAGATGACCGCTGCCAGATGGCGGATCTCTTCTGCTTTCTCATGGGGGATCCTTGCCGGGACATAGATATTGGATGTCTTCAATGTATATTTCTCTTCGTAATTAAAGAAACCTTCCGACAGCTCGATCTCGTCCACTTCGCCGATCGTAAGTTCCCTGTTTCCAAGGACAGCGCATCCCACCTCGAAGCCTCGGATCTGTTCTTCCATGATTACTTCCGTATCATGCTCAAATGCACTCTCCACAGCAGGGAGCAGCTCATTCTCTTTACATACTCTCGTAATACCAAAGGAAGATCCTGCACGGACCGGCTTTACAAACAACGGATACCCCAGCCTGCGCGCATATTTCTGTATCTCATGAGCATCATACGGTTTCGTTACAGTCACTGTCTCTGCCACCGGCACGCCTGCCGCTGCCGCGATACGATGCGAGAGTTCCTTGTCCATGCCGACAGCAGAACTCAGCATTCCGCATCCGATGACCGGGATGCCGGCAAGCTCCAGCACGCCCTGTACAGTGCCGTCTTCTCCGTTTTTTCCGTGCAGGATCGGAAATGCCGCATCCAGTGATATAGCTTGGATTCCGTCCGGTCCCTGGCAGCAGATGCCATGTACCGTCTTATCTGTAGATACCCATATCGGCGTGCATGTCCTTCCACTGTACCATTTGTCCTCCGGTATATCATCGATATTCCCCTGATACAGATACCACTGCCCGCTCTGACGGCTGATGCCGATCAGGATCTGTTCGTAACGATCTGTATCCATGTTCTCGATCACAGCATGTGCCGACTGGAGCGACACTTCATATTCTGTAGAACATCCGCCAAACAGTACGGCAATCCTTTTCTTTTTCTCATTTCCAGTTTCTGTTATTCTGATATCATTCATTTTCTTTCTCTCCTTCTTTTCTTTAAGATGCCGGCTGTCACCTGTAAAACATCCGGGCATTCCTGTCCGATAAGGAAATGATAGCAGCGGCGGATTAATGATTTTTAATGAAATTATGACGATTTAGAGTATAGAATTATTAAGATTTTCCTAAGCAACGCTGCATTACACGCGGCGCCATGTTGCCTTTCCCTCAGGAAATGTGATATCATACCGACTATAACTATCCCAGTCTACTTCAATACAAAAGAGAGGAAACATGTTTTATGGACATTACATTTACTGAGCTGCTCTGGCTCTTTCTCATCTACTCTTTTCTCGGATGGATCTTTGAGGCAGTTGTCGGAACTATAAAGAACAAAAGATTTACAAACCGCGGATTCTCCACAGGGCCATTTTGTATTGTCTACGGAATTGCAGCTGTCACAATGCAGGTCACGCTTGCAGATCTGATGGATAATCCCGTCTTTCTGTTTATCGGGTGCGGGATACAGGCTACATTTATCGAATGGTTTGCAGGGAAATTGCTGGAGCTCATAAACCGACGCAAATGGTGGGATTATTCAAATAAGATATGGAATTTTGACGGATATATCTGTCTGGAATACACATTGCTCTGGGCTGTCCTCGGATCTGTCAGTGTAAAATACGGAAATACATTTTTCCTTTTTCTGTATAAACTCATCCCCGAACCGTTTCCCGCAGTCCTCACATGGATAATCACAGGATTCGTAGTGCTTGATTCCGCAGTTTCCCTGGCTGCTGTATTCCATTTACGCAGAAGCAAAAACAAGAAGGCGGACAGCCCTGTCAGGAGTCTGTCTTCGAAATTGTACAAAGCCGCTCTTGCTGTCATCAGATATGTGGAGCGCCGTATGGCAAAAGCGTATCCTGTCATAGAGGAGAAATCCGAAGAGATCCTGAAAAAAGGTAAATTTGCAGAAGGCTGTGGTTTTTACAAACTGTTCTGGCTCTTTCTCATCGGCGCTTTTCTTGGCGATATCACTGAGACGATCTTCTGCCGCCTGACCTCAGGCGTCTGGATGAGCAGAAGCAGCCTCGTGTGGGGACCTTTCAGCATTGTATGGGGACTTGCCATCGCCCTTGCCACATCACTTTTGTATAAGGACAAAGACAAACCGGACCGGCACATCTTTCTGATCGGCGCCCTGCTCGGCGGAGCCTATGAATATGTGTGCAGCGTCTTTACAGAGCTTGTATTCGGACAGGTTTTCTGGGATTACAGTAAAATCCCGTTCAACCTGGGCGGCAGAGTTAATCTCCTCTACTGTTTCTTCTGGGGGATTGCCGCTGTTGTCTGGATCAAGCTCCTGTATCCAAGGTTCTCCGGATGGATCGAACGTATCCCGAAAGTTGCAGGATACATAACGACCTGGATCCTGGTCGTCTTCATGGCCGCGGATATACTCGTCTCATCCGCCGCACTGATACGCTATGATCAGAGGGCCGGAGGTCCCGCCGCCCAAAGTGGATGGGAGCAGATCATAGATGAAAATTTTGACGACAGTACAATGCAGAAGATTTATCCGAACGCAAAGCAGAGATAAAAAACGGAGGTCCATAGCCTGAAATGGCAGTATGGATCTCCGTTTTTTATCATGTGCATTCCGCAGGAACGCGGGAAACATCTCTCTGCTAAAGGTCAATCTTAAGATTCTGTTCTTTGATATTATGTCTGTCTGCATACCCGGATAAGATCATGGTAAGTGCACCGTCTCCGGTAATATTGCAAGCTGTACCGAAACTGTCCTGGAGCGCGAAAATGGTCAGCATCAGAGCGGTTCCGGTCTCGTCGAAACCGAGCACGCCTGTGATCAATCCGAGCGACGCCATGACTGTCCCGCCCGGCACTCCCGGCGCTCCGATGGCAAATACTCCGAGCAGCAGGCAGAACAGGATCATTATTCCGACATCCGGCATCTTTCCATATAAAATCTGGGATACCGTCATCACAAAAAACACCTCGGTCAGCACTGAACCACAGAGATGGATATTGGCAAACAGAGGAATGCCGAAATCTACCATATCATCTCTGAGCGGCGGTTCTGATTTTTTTGCACATCGCAGCGCCACACCCAGCGTCGCCGCCGAGGACATCGTACCGATAGCGGTAATATATGCAGGTCCGTAATTCCTTATCACATCCAGCGGATTGCTCCGTGAGTAGATTCCCGCAGCGATATAGAGCACTGCCATCCAGAGATAGTGCCCCACGATCACAAGCAGCACAACCTGCAAAAATACCGGAAGCTGTTTCGTGATCGTCCCCTCATAGGAAAGTGCACAGAACGTAAAGCCGATGAATACAGGCAGGAGCGGGATCACTACCCTTGTCACGATCTGCAGGACGATCTTCTGGAATTCTTCCATGAGATTCGTAACTGTCACAGCATTTGTCCATGTGCAGGCGAGTCCCAGGAGCACAGACAGCACAAGCGCACTCATCACCGTCATGATCTCCGGGATCTCCAGCCGGAATACTACTTCCGGCAGTTCCTTCAATCCTTCTACTTCAGATACAATAGACAGACGCGGGATAATCCCGTAACCGGCAGCCACAGACAGAAGCGAAGCCAGAATGGACGACATGTATGCACAGAACAGCGCCACTCCAAGCATCCGCGAAGCATTCTTCCCGAGCCTCGTGATGGACGGTGCAATAAAACCGATCACAATCAGAGGCACACAGAAGTTAATAAGCTCTGACAAAATAAATCTTACAGTTACAACGATATTCATTACAGCATCGCCGGCGGCCTTTGCGGACTCAATCCCGGCAAGTTGTCCCGCAATGATTCCAAGCACTACTCCTACAACCAGTTTGAACGGAAGACTGGTAAATATTTTTTTCATGTAAAATCCTCTCTTTATCATAATATGCCGTCCCATTATAATCGATATACATGGTGCCTGCAATGGAGATTTTTCCCATTATTCTTGACAAAAGTCATTTCTGTGTTACGATATCACAGTAAGTGTCCGCACATCTTGCGCGGACAGGTCGTTACACGGTTGGCTGTAGCGGCAGATCAGTTCTAAAGGAGTAAGCACAATGGCACTTTATAATAACAGGATCGTAGTAAAAGTAGGAACTTCAACACTCACCAATGACGCAGGAAAAAGCGACCTGCGCGCCACAGACAGGCTTGTCTGCACGCTGGCAGATATCCATAACATGGGATACGAGGTCATCCTTGTATCATCCGGGGCCATTGCCGTCGGCAGAAACAAGCTGAACATGCATGGCAGACCGGACAGCACCAGCATGAGAATGAAGCAGGCCGCAGCAGCCGTCGGGCAGTGCAGCCTGATGTATCTCTATGATAAGTTCTTCGGTGATTATGATAAGACTGTAGCCCAGATCCTTCTGAATGCAGAGGATATCGAGCAGGAAGAAAAGAAAGAAAATCTGACAAACACATTTAATGCGCTGCTTGAGATGGGTGTGATCCCGATTGTTAATGAAAATGATTCCGTAAGCTATACGGAAATCGAATCCGAGGACAGACTGTTCGGGGACAACGACATGCTCTCTTCTGTCGTTGCAGTCCTCTGCCGGGCAAAAAAGCTGGTGATTCTTTCCGATATCGACGGATTCTATGACAGTGATCCGCGTCTGCATCCAAACGCAGAACTCATCGAACAGATCGATACCATTGACGAGGGCGTATACTCTCTCGCAGGAGGCGCCGGTTCCAGAAGAGGCACCGGAGGCATGCGCACAAAACTTCAGGCAGCACAGCTCGCCACATCCAACGGGATCGATACGATCGTCACAAACGGAAAACGCCCGGAAGCGCTCTATGACATTGTCAAAGGCGGAAAAGCCGGCACACTGTTCACAGGGAAATTGTAATACACCTGCGCACCAGCATACATACGGATATAGATAAAGCGGACCCTCAGGATCCGCTTTCTGTTATCTTGTGAACACAGCCTTCTCCAACGTGAGGAGGCTGATTTTTTTATCAATCCCGCCCGCATAACCGGTCAGACTGCCGTCTGTTCCCAGCACCCGGTGGCATGGTACGATAATCGACACAGGATTGTGTCCCACCGCGCCGCCCACCGCCTGAGCAGACATAGTCTTTATTCCCCGCTGCTCTGCAATCCTGCCGGCGAGCTCTTTATATGTAGTTGTCTGACCGTATGGAATCTTAAGCAGCATCTCCCAGACTGCGTGGCGGAACTCACTTCCTGCCAAATGCAGCGGCGGTGTAAAATCCGGTTTTCGCCCCGAAAAATAAAGATCCAGCCACTTCACCGTCTGTTCCAGCACAGGCGAGCTTTTTCCCTCTTTTTCCTCTGCTCCCTGTTCTTTCTTGGCTCCACCTTTAAGTATTCCACCGCCAAAATACTTCTGTCCATCGAACCAAAGGCCGGTTAAACCTTCCTCATCACAGGCAAGTGTGATTCCACCCAGTGGCGAATTGTAATGACAGATACTGTACATAAAGCATTTTCTCCTTTCCAATATCCACTCTCCAACAACTCTCTATTGTCGTACCGCACCACTGCTCCATTATCGAGTCTCCAGCTTTAAAGCTTTATCTCAAGGGATCTCAAGGAATTGTTCCACTGCACGGTTGAACTCCTGATACTCCTCTTTCGCTATAAAATGCGTGCCATGCAGTACCCGGATCTCTGCATTCGGAAGGCTCGCATAGATCAGCCTTGTGTGCTCGTCCTTAATCATATCCTTATCCCCGGCAATGACCAGTTTTTTCATTCTGGTGAAGTCTGCATTGTTATTTTCAGACAGTTCTTCCGGCCGTATATTCGGATCATTTACCATCAGGCCCAGTATTTCTGCATTTTTCCGCGCCTTTTCGGCAAATGATCTTCCGCTGCCTTTCTTCCCGGCCTTTTTGATGGGCAGATTTTTCCCAAAAGAGGCGAAAGCAGAGGCCATCCGGTATCCTATAACGATGGGGATCTGGGTAGACGGCTTCACACCCGACGCATCCAGATTCGCCCCATTTAAGACAAGATGATCCACGCGTTCCGGATATTTCATGGCAAAGACAAGAGCGATATTGCCGCCGTCCGAAAAGCCGAGGATATGCGCCCTGTCAATATGTTGTTCATCCATAAAATCATGCAGATCCTCGGCAAACTGCCGGATGGTGAACGGCTTCTCCCCACGGGGCGACTGTCCGTGTCCCCGAGTGTCCAGAGCAATCACCCGATACCTGTCCTTAAAATATTCAATCTGATGTACAAAATAGCTGCCGTCCTCCCCGTTGCCGTGGAGAAGAATAAGAGGTGTGCCTGAGCCCTGTTCTGTATAGTGAAGTGTGATATCCATAGTAATCTCCGCCTCCTGTTCTGCTCTTTCTACATAGCCTGCACAATCTGCCAGATGTAATCATTATAATATAGACAATAACAAAAATCCACCGGGGCAACTTTAAGTAAATTTCGATTTTTCGGCCTGATAAAGTATCCGCCGAGAGGCAGGTATTGCTAACGCACACATTTTCATTCGGTCGCAGCGTAACGGTACATAAGAGCGCAAAAGACGCGCTCTAAATGCCGACGCTGCTCCAACGGTGCGTACGCAATACCTGCCTCCCGGCTGCTTTCTTTCCCATTCCGAAAATTCTCATGCAAACGGGTAGAAGAAGTGGCTTCCCCGACTATGATCTCATTATTTCGGCCGATTTGGGATTTGTTTGACCTGTCGGTTCAAATTCGAGCCGCATTAATTTCTGATTCCGCTTGAATAATATTCATCTGCAGGAACAGATGGAGACGAGGCATCGAAAGACTTTAAAGAGATGATTGGTATGTGAGGAAGGCGACTTCGAAGTAATTCGATGAAAAAGTTAAGGCTCTGAATGATGACGTTAAGCCTGAAAATGGGGTGTTTGAGTCGAAGACGAGTTTCCCATTTTCAGGCTTTGCTTTTAGTCAGCTTTCAGAACCTTTAATTTTTCCCGAATTACGGAGCGGAGCCTGAAGCACAAGCCGGTTATCTTAAAAAGTATTTCATTGCCTCATCTCCGTCTGTTTTCGGACCTTATCCCATTGGCATTCAGTCCGAAAAATAGAAATTTCTACACCGTTGCAATATCTATAAGCGTCAGTTTCTTGATATCTGTATTCTCCAGACTGGTGATCAGCGCCTCCGCGGTATCAATGGCCGTCAGCACGTTCACACCTGTCTCGATGGCATTTCTCCGGATAACAAATCCGTCTTTGGAGTGTTCTGCTCCCTGTGCCGGGATATCGATAACGAGGTCGATCTTATGTCCTAAGATCAGGTCAAGGAGGTTCGGTGACTCCTGCTCGATCTTACGCACAGGTGTAGCCTTTACCCCTGCCTCGTTGAGTGCTCTCGCTGTTCCGCTTGTAGCAAAGATATGGTAGCCGATATTTGCAAATCTGCGCCCGATCTCCACTGCGGCCGGATGCTCCTCATCACGGACAGTCATGATCATATTCTTGAACTTCGGCAGCTTGATTCCTGCACCGAGGAATGCCTTGTAAAGAGCCTCGTCGAATGTCTTCGCGATTCCGAGACACTCTCCTGTGGACTTCATCTCAGGTCCGAGGCTGATATCTGCGCCTCTGATCTTCTCAAAGGAGAATACCGGCATCTTCACTGCCACGTAATCTGCCTCAGGCTGCAGTCCCGGTGTATATCCAAGATCTTTTATTTTCTTTCCGATGATCACCTGTGTCGCCAGCGGCACGATCGGAATGCCCGTCACCTTGCTGATGTACGGTACGGTACGGCTGGATCTCGGGTTAACCTCGATCACGTATACATCGTCCTCGCCGCAGACGATGAACTGAATGTTGATCATACCGATGACATGGAGAGATTTTGCAAGTCTTCTCGTGTACTCGGCAATCTTTGCTTTTGCACTGTCTGTCAGACTCTGGGCCGGATATACGGAGATACTGTCTCCGGAGTGGATACCGGCACGCTCGATATGCTCCATGATACCCGGAATCAGGATATCTGTGCCATCGCATACAGCGTCTACCTCAATCTCCTTGCCCTGCAGGTATTTATCCACGAGGATCGGGTGATCCTGCGCGATCCGGTTGATAATGCCGATAAACTGGTCGATATCATTGTCATTGATGGCGATCTGCATACCCTGTCCGCCAAGCACATAGGACGGACGTACAAGTACCGGATAGCCGAGTCGGTTTGCAACTTCTTTTGCCTCCTCCGCGGTAAATACGGTTCCGCCTGTCGGACGCGGGATCTCACACTCTTCAAGAATCTCGTCAAAGAGCTCCCTGTCCTCAGCCTTATCTACGTTTTCCGCGGAAGTACCGAGGATCGGCACGCCCATCTTCATCAGGGATTCTGTCAGCTTGATGGCCGTCTGGCCGCCGAACTGTACGACAGCTCCGTCCGGTTTCTCGATATCAACGATGCTTTCCACATCTTCCGGTGTAAGCGGCTCGAAATACAGCTTGTCTGCGATGTCAAAGTCTGTACTTACCGTCTCAGGGTTATTATTGACGATGATCGTCTCATAGCCTTCCTTGGCAAATGCCCATGTACAGTGCACAGAACAGAAGTCGAACTCGATTCCCTGTCCGATACGGATGGGGCCGGATCCGAGGACAAGAACTTTCTTCTTGCCTGTCGTCTCTTCCACTTCGTTCTCACTTCCGTATACAGAGTAGTAATACGGTGTCTCTGCCGCAAATTCCGCCGCACATGTATCAACAATTTTATAAGATGCTACGATGCCGTTTGCATGGCGCATGTCATGGATCTCACGCTCTGTCTTCCCTGTCAGGCGTGCTATCACATTGTCCGGGAACTCGATACGTTTTGCTTCCCTTAAAAGATCAACGGTCAGCTCCTGTGTCTTCAGCGCATTCTCCATCTCCACAATGATAGCGAATTTATCAATAAACCAGCGGTCTACTTTTGTAATATTATAAATAGTATCGTAGTCGATGCCTCTGCGGATTGCCTCTGCGATCTTCCACATGCGCATATCGTCTACAACAGCAAGCTGCTCTAAAAGCTCATCCTCGGAAAGGCCCGTGAAGTCATAAGACATGAGGCTGTCCACATGCTGCTCAAGAGAGCGGATCGCTTTCATCAGCGCACCTTCGAAATTATTGCAGATACTCATAACCTCGCCGGTCGCCTTCATCTGAGTGGTCAGCGTTCTCTTGGCGCTGATAAATTTATCAAACGGCAGACGCGGAAGCTTTACAACCACATAGTCCAGCATAGGTTCGAAGCTTGCGTATGTCTTCTGGGTGATAGCGTTCTTAATCTCATCCAGTGTATAACCCAGAGCAATCTTTGCCGCCACCTTGGCGATCGGATATCCTGTAGCCTTGGAAGCAAGTGCGGAAGAACGGCTCACACGGGGATTAACTTCGATTACACAGTACTCAAAGGAATCCGGGTTCAGTGCATACTGTACGTTACATCCTCCAGTAATATTCAGCTCGCTGATAATATTCAGCGCCGAAGTACGCAGCATCTGGTATTCTTTATCTCCCAGAGTCTGGGACGGAGCCACAACGATGGAATCTCCTGTGTGCACGCCCACAGGGTCGATATTCTCCATATTACATACCGTAATACAGTTGCCTTTGCTGTCACGCATCACCTCATACTCGATCTCTTTCCATCCCGCGATACAGCGCTCTACAAGCACCTGTCCCACACGGGAAAGACGAAGTCCGTTCTCAAGGATTTCCACAAGCTGGTGGGAATCATGGGCAATACCGCCGCCGCTTCCTCCCAGCGTATAAGCCGGACGGAGCACCACCGGATAGCCGATCTTATTTGCAAACGCAAGACCGTCGTCCACATTTTCCACGACAAGGGAAGCTGCAACGGGTTCGCCGATCTTCTCCATAGTTGCCTTGAATTCCAGACGATCCTCCGCTTTCTTAATTGTCTCGGAAGTCGTTCCGATCAGGCGCACGCCGTTTTCTTTTAAGAATCCTGCCTCTTCCAGCTCCATGGCAAGGTTCAGCCCGGCCTGTCCTCCAAGTGTCGGAAGTACGCTGTCCGGTTTTTCTTTCTTGATCAGCTGCTCTACTACTTCTACAGTAAGCGGCTCGATATATACGCGGTCCGCGATGTCTTTGTCTGTCATGATGGTAGCCGGGTTGGAGTTTAACAGGACAACTTCAATTCCCTCTTCCTTCAAGGAACGGCACGCCTGTGTTCCCGCATAGTCAAATTCTGCTGCCTGTCCGATAACGATCGGACCGGAACCGATAACCAGTACTTTCTTTATGCTTAAATCTCTTGGCATTATTTCGCTCCTTTCATCATGTCAATAAATCTGTCAAAGAGGTAACCGGAATCCTGCGGTCCCGGACACGCCTCCGGATGGAACTGAACAGTGAAGATATTCTTTCCGATATAGGCAAGGCCTTCGTTTGTTCCGTCATTTACATTCCGGAACGCCGGAACCGCCACATTCGGGTCAATGGACTCTTCATCCACAACATAGCCGTGATTCTGGGAGGAGATATATACTCTTCCGGTCTCAAGGTCTTTCACCGGATGGTTGCCGCCACGGTGTCCGTATTTCAGTTTATGGGTGGTCGCGCCTGTAGCAAGAGCCATAAGCTGGTGCCCAAGACAGATGGCAAAGATCGGGATATCTGTATTGTACAGCTTGCGGATCTCCTCAATAATGGAAGTACAGTCCGCCGGATCTCCGGGGCCGTTGGAGAGCATAATGCCGTCCGGCTTTGATGCGATGATCTCCTCTGCAGTGGTGTGTGCCGGATATACGGTCACCTCACATCCACGGTCATTCAAAGATTTCGCGATGTTGTTCTTAGCGCCCAGATCCAGAAGCGCGACCTTAAGTCCGCCGCCTTTCAGGACATATTTTTCCTCACAGGTCACTTTCGATACCACATCTCCGACTGTATAAGCTTTCAGTTTCGGGATGATCTCGTCCAGATCATAATTTTCATCCGTTGTGATCATGCCGTTCATGGTGCCTTTTTCTCTCAGGATCTTTGTAAGAGCTCTGGTGTCGATCCCTGCAATACCCGGGATGTCCTGCTCTTTTAAGAAATCCTGAATTGTGCCCTCGCAGCGGAAATTGCTGGGCATGCGGGATAATTCCCTCACAATATATCCGTCCGGCCATGCCTTTTTAGACTCCATGTCCGGCGTAATTCCGTAATTTCCGATCAGAGGATATGTCATGGTGACTGCCTGTCCCGCATAAGAAGGATCCGTCAGCACCTCGAGATACCCCGTCATAGAAGTATTAAAAACGATCTCGCTGATACATTCACGAGTGGAACCAATGCTTGTTCCTGTAAATACTGTACCGTCTTCCAATATTAGAAACGCCTTCATCTGTTCACCCTTTCCCTTTGTATAATACAATAATTAATAGTACTCTGAGAACTGATATGCCGTCACATAGCAAAGGCACTCTTGGAGTCTTTTGATCCCAGAGCGCCCTCTTTCTCAAATTGTAAAGATTATACTACAACTGAGCTTATAATTCAACTGATAAATCCTGCAAAAATATTCAGAAATACTTCTAAATATTCAAAACTATTACTGATAATTCCAAAAAACCATGATTTTATTATGGGTCTCATCATCGATGTATGTGTACTTTACCTGCTCCAGTCCGTACACTGTACCCAGCGTCTTCGCCGCCTTCGGGAACAAGTCTTCGATCACGGCATCACGGGCATTCTGGTAGATTTCCGATGATGAAAACTTGCACACGAACATCTCCTGCCCTTCATAGATACTGTCGTTCATATCTCCCAGAAGGATTTGGGGATCATACGAATCATAGTACATGCCGTTCATTCTGTAGTAGTTAAGATCATCCGATATACACGCAGGGTATGCGGCCTCGTCCGAGGGTATATGATCTGCCAGAATCTCTGCATCCGTACAGCACAGATAATCATAATAGATGATATTTCCCGGAAGGTTTTCTCCGCTCTCCGAGGATAGGAAAACCGGATCCCCGAATGTCACATCCATCTGATAATATTTCCCGCCGCAGTTCACAATATTCCATGCATGGGCCTCCTGCCCTTTTGCAGTCCCTACCACGTAGATACATTCGATTCCCATATTGTTCAAAAGATACTGCGCAGCTCTGGAATAACCGGCGCACACAGAGCTTTTTCCCACGAGCGCGCTGTAAATATTCTGATTGTCAGGGGCATTTTCGTCATAGTCGACCGTATTGACGAGATACTCGTATACATAACGGATCCTGTCATATTCTCCGGCAGATGTCTCAAGGCCGGCCATGCATTCTGTCAAAGCAGCTTGAATCTCATCCTGTCTTTTTTCCCTCTCCCCGGCTGTGCATGTATATTCCGGCCAGAACTCAGTATACGTGTCATACGCCGTCATTCTTGAACTGCCGGCGCACCAGAAAAGTTCCGGACAGTCATAGAGAAGATACTCATATGCCTTCTCAGGCCGTTCCCCTTTTCCTGCATGGATCAGGATACACTCTTTCATATCTGTTACTCCCTGCAGCAGTTCTCTGTAGACGGTCTGCTCCTCATCAGTCAGCTGCTGGTAATAAAAGTGATCCGAAACCTCGTCAGCCGTCACACTTAGTTCGGGGAAATCGACGTCTTCCGCCTGCAGTGTATTCACAGTTTTCTTCACAGTCTCCCTGAAAGTCTCCTGCACCTGATCTCCAAACCGGCTGGCTGCCCGCGGGATTCCGTATGCGGCGCCCGCACCAAGCATCAGCACGATAATAAGTGTGGCTGCACATCCCGCCTTGCGCCTTCTTTTTTCTCTCCGCCTTCTCCTTCTTCTCTGTGCCATAGAACTCCTCTCTGCTATTCCCGCATTTCTTTTGTATCTCAGCCGTATATTACCGGTTTCGATTTTCTCCGACCGGCAGCGCATCTTAAGTCAGTTCTGCTATTCTCGACACCCCCACATAGATTTCTGATATCTTATACCATGTCGGATAATCTGCCTTCCCTGTTGGAGGCAGGCCGAACACGGACTGGAACTCGCGCACGGCATTCGCCGTAGCAGGCCCGTAGATTCCGTCCGCCGTAATCTTCGGAAGTGCCGGGTAAGCTCCTGCAATCACATTGAGCTGTTCCTGCATCTGTTTCACCTTGGCTCCGCTGGAGCCTTCCTCAAGAGTGTATCCCGGCCATGACGACGGTATACCCGAGATCTCTTCGGCCGAGTTGATATACATATCATCCCCGTAGAAATACCGCAGGATTTCAATAGGCGAATACCCTTTGTCTCCCAGTTCCTTTGATCCCCACTGAGTCATCCAGTTCGGACAGCTCACACGTCTGCCGTCACAGTACTGGGTCAGAATCGGCTGCCTTACATTCGGCCGGGACAGATATGCAGCGAAAAGTTCATCCACGATCACAGATATGGTATCGTAAAAATTCCGCTCCGGTATCCACTTATGATCAAACGCTGTGGATGATGTAATCGTAAAATCATATCCCCGGTTCCTGTACCATTCCGTATAAACTCGATTCAGCGTAAACGACATGATCGCCAGCACATTCGCACGTATGGTATCCGAGGGCCATGTGGCATATATCTCACTAGACGCCACATTTTTGATATAGTCTTTATATTTTACATAATAGTTCGTCGCTGTCGTATCTCTGGGAGAACCGTCGTGAACGACAATATACTCCGGCACAACTACCCTGCTTAAGACGATCTCCCCGGATTCGTTGGCTGGCTTGATCTCATCCTCTGCGATTTTGGGAGGATAATCCCCGTATAAGGTGTGAGCAGGGATGACAAATACTTCCTCTTCCTCCCCGCCCGTATCACTCGGCCGCATCCTTACATTTTGTATGGCCTTCACATTTGCAAGTATCTCCGTTCCTGCGATACTCACCGGCTCGAATCCCGGCGCACTGACATCCAGTGTATATTCGGAATAAGGCTGCCTTTCGTTATCCGGATCCAGACTCCACTCTTCAGGCGGTGCATCCAGCGTCAGCACCTCGCTCTGACCGGACGAATCTGTCGACACCTGCTCCAGTGTCTGTTCCGGCACCCCCGTATAAGAGATGGATATCCGCGCCTCTGCGATTGGACGGGAATCAAGTGTGGACGTGACATTGATCTGAAGCTCCCCTTTTCCCGAAGCCTCCTCCTGCATTGCTCTTATATCCCGCATATAAAAAGTCTCCCGCATATAAATGATCTATTAATTATATATGCGGAAGACAATCTTTAGAACAATTTCATAATATCGTTAAACATAACCACGACCATAAGCACCATAAGCAGTGCAAATCCGGCGAAATGAACCATACCCTCTTTCTCCGGCGACACCCGTTTGCGCCTCACTGCTTCTATGATAAGAAACACAAGCCTGCCTCCGTCCAGAGCCGGTATAGGCAGCAGATTCACTACTCCAAGGTTTGCCGACAGGAAAGTGCCGAAATTCATCAGGCTCAGCGCTACAGCAGCTATGCCTGCCGGAGCAGACGACTCGTATACGTCATCCACTACTGTGACAATGCCTACCGGGCCGGACATATCTTTTAATCCCACCTTGCCTGTAACCAGCATGCGCAGACTGTCTGCAGTATAGTTCATCCAGTATTTCAGCCTGTAAAACCCATACTGCATGGAACCGAATATACCCGGGCGGTGAAAATCGCCGCCGGTCACTCCCAGCAGGGGCGACGCGTCGCCTTCCAGCTGTCTGGGCTCGATCCGGGCCGTATACTCTTCTCCGTCACGTTCATATACAACTTCATAAGGCGTATCATCGGGATGAGTCAGCGTATAGAGCTGCACATCATCCCAGATGTGGACATTCCGCCCGTTGATCTCTCTGATCACATCCCCCGCCTGAAGTCCCTGCTCCTGTGCCGAATAACCGTCATTCACTTCCGTAATTTTAGTGGACTGATATCCGGCCGCACCGATCAGGATCACACAGAATATCCATGCCAGAATCAGGTTAAATAGAGGCCCTGCCGCAATGACCGATATCCGCGCCCAGACAGATTTACTGTTAAAGCTTCCCTCGGACATATCATCCGTATCGTCCTCGCCCATCATGCAGGCTCCGCCGAACGGAAGCAGCTTGATACAGAAAAACGTACCGCCGATCTTCTTTCCGATCAGGGTCGGTCCCAGACCAAGCGAAAACTCATCCACCCGGATGCCGTTTGCCTTTGCAAGGAGAAAATGCCCAAGCTCATGGAAGATGATTATAAAACTGAATAGTAGGATCGCTATGATTATACCCATGCATTACCACCTGTTTTTAATAAATTGATATGTTTCCTGCTCCGTCTTTAGTATCTCTTCCACAGTCGGGTCTGAAATATTCTTATGGTTTTCCATACACGCCTGAATGATCTCAGGTATCTGAAGATACCTGATCTTCCGGTCTAGGAACAGAGCCACCGCTTTTTCATTGGCCGCATTAAATACCGTCGGAAGAGATCCCCCTCTCTTTCCCGCCTCGACAGCCAGCTTCAGTCCGTAAAATGTCTCCATGTCAGGCTTCTCAAATGTAATCTGCGTCAGTGTCCCGAAGTCCAGCCGTTCTCCGGGGAGATATCTTCTCTCCGGATAATAGAGCGCATACTGAATCGGAAGTTTCATATCCGGTGTGCCAAGCTGGGCGATCACCGCACCGTCCTCATACTCCACCATCGAATGGATAATACTCTGCGGCTGTACGACTACCTGAATCTGGTCCACAGTGACTCCAAAGAGCCATTTTGCCTCGATCACTTCCAGCCCCTTATTGACCATGGTGGAGGAATCGATCGTGATCTTGCGCCCCATCTCCCAGTTCGGGTGCTTCAGGGCGTCTTCCACCTGAATATTCTCCAGCTCTTCTCTCTTCTTTCCGCGAAAAGGACCGCCCGATGCGGTCAAAAGAATCTTGTGCAGCGCCTTTCTCTGTCCTCCCTGCAGTGACTGGAAAATAGCACTGTGCTCGCTGTCCACCGGCAGAATGGACACATGGTGCTCCTTTGCCAGCGGCATAATAATATGCCCGGCCGTCACAAGCGTCTCCTTATTTGCCAGCGCAATATCTTTCCCCGCTTTAATGGCTTCGATGGTCGGAAGGATTCCGATCATACCGACGATCGCTGTCACGAGAATTTCCGATTCCTGCTCCGCAGCTGTAGCCAGAAGTCCGTCCATGCCGGAAAGAATCTCTACCTGCATATCGCGGACACGGCTCTTTAATTCAGATGCCAGTTCTTCACTCCATACTGCTGCAAGTTTCGGCTCAAACTCTCGGATCTGCTTCTCAAGCAGATCAATATTACGCCCTGCCGCAAGGGCCGTCACTTTGATATCTTTGTTTGTCCTTACAATTTCAAGTGTCTGGGTGCCGATAGAACCGGTGGACCCCAGAATTGCAATTTTCTTCATCTGTTCTAACCTCATTTTCGTAACAGTTCACCCTGTGCCGTTTTCATTTACAGAAGGATGGCAAGATAATATATGATCGGTGCCGTGAAAATGACACTGTCAAAGCGGTCAAGGATTCCGCCGTGTCCGGGGATCAGTTTTCCGTAATCTTTGATATTGTGATAACGCTTAATGGCAGATGCGGCAAGATCCCCGATCTGGGAGATTGCCCCGCCGGCAGCCCCGATGATGGCATAAGAAAGAACATCTGCCCCCGCATTACCCCAGTGATTGATCGCCAGTGCGTAGAGCACACCGATAAGCGCAGCTCCCAGAATCCCGCCGATACCGCCTTCTACGGATTTCTTCGGGCTTAAGACCGGAGCCATCTTGTGCTTTCCGATCAGCATGCCCACACAGTATGCGCACGTATCGCATCCCCATGAGCACACAAAGACAAGCCATACTGTAAAGATGCCTCCCGCAAGAAGCCTCGTCTGGTAAATGTAAGACAGCATTACTGTCACATAAAAGAATCCGAAAAATGAAGCAAAAATCTGCTGTGTATTATATTTCGGATAAGCTAATACAAGGGCCGCCATCTCACAGATTAAAAATGCCATGAACAGCATCATAAACCATGTCATCTTATCTCCCGGAAGCTGCTCTTCAAAGTACAGAAGCGCATAATATATGATCGTCGCTATATAGCCGGCCGTGCCCGGCGGTTTCTTCTCGATTCCGAATACTTTATAAAGCTCTGTCATACCGATCAGACTGATGATCAGCAGGACAAAGAAAAGCAGATCTCCTCCTCTGATCAGGGTCACGAGCGCAATGGCCATCAAAAGGATTCCACTCAACAGTCTTGTTCTGAACATAAACCTTACGCCTCCTCTACTCCACCGAATCTTCTATGTCTGTGGTTGTATTCCTCAACAGCCTTTGCAAGCTCTTCTTTCGTAAAATCCGGCCACGGAACATCTGTAAAATAAAACTCCGAGTAAGCAAGCTGCCACAGAAGATAATTGGACAGTCTCTGCTCTCCGCTGGTGCGGATCATCAGATCCGGATCCGGAATACCGTGTGTATCAAGATAAGATTCAAATACTTCTTCATCGATCTCATCTGCTTTCAGCTTTCCGTCCGCACAGTCCTGAGCCATCCTGCGCGCCGCCCTTGTAAGTTCGTCCCTGCTGCCGTAATTCAGAGCGATGGTAAAATTCAGTCCGCCGTTATTCACTGTAGCTGCCTCCAGCTCTCTGATCCTGTTCATAATATCATCGTCCAGCGGCTCGATATCACCGATCACGCGGATCTTCATATCATTCTTAGCCGCTGTTTTCAAGCAGGTCTTCATATAATTGCGAAGAAGCGTCATAAGAGCTGCCACCTCGCTGTCCGGCCTGTTCCAGTTTTCCGTGGAAAATGCATAGACCGTCAGATATTTAATCCCCATGCGCCATGCCTCTTCACAGATACGCTCTACATTTTTGCTTCCCTGCGCGTGGCCGTAATTGCGGGGCATTCCCTTTGACTTTGCCCAGCGGCCGTTGCCGTCTAGTATGATCGCAATATGCTGAGGTATTTTCATATTCTCTTCCTCTCACTTTATTATTATATACGCTGTAAAGGGGGCTTAAACTTCAAAGCCCCCTTCTTAACTTCCCGATATAGTTCTCCGTGCTTGCAGTTCTCACCCGTGCCCGCCCCATGCGCACTCCGTGCTGGGACTGCTTATGCTGGCGGGGAATGCGGGTTTCTCCCTATACGGGAATTATATTCCTATACCGTCATAATTTCTTTTGATTTTGCCTCGACCATTTTATCGATCTTTGTAATATATTTGTCTGTGATCTTCTGAAGTTCGTCCTCAAGATCTTTGATTCCGTCCTCGGAAATCTCGCTGCCTTTCAGCTTCTTAAACACTACATTCCCGTCTCTGCGGATGTTGCGGACAGCTACTTTTGCAGCCTCGCCTTTCTTCTTCACATCTTTTGCCAGTTCTTTTCTCCGCTCCTCTGTAAGTTCCGGAAATACAAGGCGGATAGAAGAACCGTCATTTGTCGGATTGATGCCGATATCCGAAGTAAGGATTGCTTTCTCGATTGCCTTTAACAAGCTCTTCTCCCATGGCTGGATCTGGATCATCCTCGCCTCCGGGACAGATACGTTAGCCACCTGCTGGATCGGCGTCGGTGCTCCGTAATAGTCAACGGTCAGCTTGTCCAGCACATGCGGATTGGCACGTCCTGCACGGATTGCAGCCAGCTCGCTGTCGAGATTGTTGATGGTCTTTGTCATTTTTGTGTCATACACAGCTACTTTTTCATTCATGGTGAAATCCTCCTAAACTGTTACTTTTGTTCCGGTAAAATTACCGCTCATCGTCTCTACGATGCTGTTTTCTTCACCCAGCCCGAAAACGAGCATCGGCATCTTATTTTCCAGACAGAGGATCGATGCCGTAAGATCTACTGCCGCGAGTTTCTTGTCGATCACTTCCTGAATTGAAATCTCATCATACTTGACAGCATTCGGATTGACCTTCGGATCGCTGTCATAAATTCCGTCAATAGCTTTTGCCAGAAGCATGGCATCCGCTTCAATCTCAATCGCCCGCAGAACAGCGCCTGTATCTGTTGAGAAATACGGATGTCCCGTACCGCCCGCAAAGAAGATCACCTTCCCAGCCTCGAGAGCCTCAACTGCCGCATCTTTTGAAAACAGGGACGTAAATGCTCCGCATACAAAAGGTGTGAAAACTTCTGTCTTCATTCCTGCGTATCTGAAAATCTCAGATACATAAATACAGTTCATCACAGTTGCAAGCATGCCGATCTGGTCAGCTTTTGTCCGGTCAATCGTCTCACTTGTACGGCCTCTCCAGAAGTTGCCGCCACCTGTCACGATTGCCACCTGAATCCCGTCGTCAACAAGCTTCTTCACCTGTTCAGCCACGCCGATGCAGGTTGCCTCGTCAAGTCCTGTCTTTTTATCACCTGCGAGTGCCTCCCCGCTCAGCTTTAGTAATACTCTTTTCATATAATAAGCTCCTTTGATTTGTCTGCTAAAATGAAGTATAGCATAAGTTTTCCAATTTGTCATGTATATATCCTGCATCCCGCTCATCTGTCATCACGGTCAGCCGGTCCCCTGCCATAAGCCTTGTCTTTCCACGGGGGATCAGTTCCGCTCCGTCGCGTTCCAGCGCAACAAGGAGGCAGTTGTGCGGCCAGTGGATTTCCATCACGGTGCGCCCCTCCAGCACTGATCCGCTCATGATAACAAATTCGCTCAATACTTTCTGTCCGCCTGCCCCGGAAGTCCGCATTCTGCTGCCTGCCGTTCCTTCCTCTTTCTTCTGTCCTGCCAGAAGACGGTTCAGCAGACTCTCGTAGATTGGTTCTGAGCGCAACAGTGCAGCTGTAATATATGCTGCAACGGAAACCACTGCGAGAGAAAGCATCTGGCTTACAGAGCCGGACATTTCAAAAAGCAGGATAATCCCTGTAATGGGAGCTCTTACGATTGCAGTAAAGAATCCCGCCATAGAAAGCAGAACGAAATTATTGATATATGCCGGATCCATACCGAAGAGCTCCACCCCTGCCATGGCAAACGCCCCGCCGATCAGGGCGCCCAGAATCAGAAGCGGAAAAAAGATGCCGCCCGGCGCACCGGAGCCGAAACTGACAGCCGAAAACAGAAATTTCACCACAAATGTCAGAAGCACAACCTGCAAAACCATCTCTCCGTCCGTAAGAGATACGATCAGGTTTCCGCCGCTGCCCAGCACAGATGGCATGAAAAGCCCGAGGATTCCTGCCGCAAGGAACGCGATCACGAGTCTTGTCGTCTCATTCAGACATTCCGGTTTCTTATAAAGTTCCTGTGCCTTTAACATCACCTTATTATAAAAAGCACCAAGCAGTCCGAGCAGAACTCCGAGAATCAAAAGCGTCC
Source organism: uncultured Lachnoclostridium sp. (assembly GCA_930986645.1). GTDB lineage: Bacteria > Bacillota > Clostridia > Lachnospirales > Lachnospiraceae > Mediterraneibacter. The sequence goes on along the minus strand of CAKNJS010000004.1, from coordinate 4,790 downwards.
AGTAATAGTTCTGGGGCAGTACGTGCTCCAGTCTGAACTGAAAAACAGGATCGAGCCCCATGATATGGGAACAGATGTAATCCGCTGTTACCGAAGAAGTCATTACAGAGATAAGCAGGCTTACGGAAAAGCCTTTGTGGATCTCCTCAAGCGCAAACATCATCCCCGCCATAGGGGCATGAAAAGCGGCTGCAAGTCCCGCGCTCGCACCGCATGTCATGAGATATCTCTCCTCTGTCTTTCCACGGTCAAGAAGTCTTGAAATTCCCTGTCCTCCCATAGCCCCGAGCTGAATTGACGGGCCTTCTCTTCCTAGTGACAGTCCGCCGAAGAGGCAGAGAAAGCCTCCGATAAATTTTGCAGGGAGGACTCTTTTCCAGTTCTGGGTGAGTTTTCCCAATACTTCACCTTCCACCTGAGGGATACCGCTGCCCGAGATCATAGGTTCCCACTTTACCAGCCGTCCCACGATCACCGCCAGCAGAATCAGCACGGCAAACCAGACCGCGATCCGAAACGGATGTCCCTTGATGCAGCTAAGTATTTCATTCAGCCAGTCTCCTGCATAAGTAAGGGCAATGCGGTAGAGCATGACGATCACTCCCGAGACCGCTCCCACCAGCAGTCCCTCTCCGATCAAAATAACAGGGAACCGCTGTGCCCGTTTCAGTGTATGTGACGTATCTTTCTTCATTCTTTCTCACTCCTTATAACCCAATCCGCGAAAACCATCCGCACGGAAAGTTTGTTACAGCACCAACATCGAAAACAACACTGTAATAATTCCGCAGATTCCGATAGCAAGACCGCTCATGGCGCCCTCTACTTCTCCGAGTTCTATAGCTTTGGACGTTCCCACAGCATGGCTGGATGCCCCGATCGCAAGACCTGCTGCCACCGGATCAGACACGCGGAACAGACGTATCAGAAGGGGCGCAAAGACGCCTCCCAGAATTCCCGTAAATATCACCGCTGCGACCGTGATCGGCACCATGCCGCCCGCCGGCTCCGCAATACTGACAGCAATAGGTGTTGTCACAGATTTTGGGATCAGTGAGACACTCAGGCTTTCATTTAATCCGAAAAGCCTGCAGAGCAGATACACACTTCCCATGGATGCTGCCGAACCTGCAGCGCATCCTGTAAGGATCGGAAGCCAGTACTGTTTCAGGATCTGCAGTTTCGTATACACTGCCACGGCCAGACAGGCTGTGGCCGGTGCCAGAAACATATTGATAATCTCTCCTCCCTTATTATAAGATTCATAGGGAATCTTGAAGATGAGAAGGACTGCTGAGACAAGCACAATGGCGATGATCAGCGGATTACAGAACGGAGTTTTGAATTTCCGATTCAGTCTAACCCCGATTCCGAACGCAATCACACTTAAGGCTGCCCCGAAATAAGGCGATGCAAAAATCTCATTCATTGTCTCTTCTCCTCCCCATCAGACGTACCGCCAGTTTAACGCTCCACGCAGTAACAGCAAACGTGATTACTGTGGAGATCACGCAGATAATAACAAGCTGCAGCCACGTGTCCTTCAATACATCAAAGTAATTAATAATACTTACACCTGCCGGCACGAAGAAAAACGCCATGTTTTCCAAAAGGAAATCTGCTTTCTCCTGAATATGTTCGATCTTTAGTACTCCCGTAAGCAGACAGAGGAATAAGAGGATCATGCCGATAACACTTGCCGGGAAGGAAAAAGGCAGTGCCTTCTCCACCAGAATACTCAGCCAGCATACGGTAAAAATGATCCCGATCTGTTTGATAATTTTCATGCTGTATATTTCCTTTCCGCCGCAGTTCTGCGTCCTGGAATCGGGCGGACAAAACTGCTGCTCCTTTCTCTGAAAATTTGTTGACATTCTTATGTCTATGTTTTATGATACTATTGGTTTTGCACTTTAAACAGCTAAAATTTTACAGTGCGAAGTTACCGGGCATTTTGCTTCTTTGCTGCAGCAGATAAAAATATTCTTTACAGCCCGGCTTCATATCAATTCTAAAAATACTTTTCTATTATAAATGAATCTGGAGGAAAAGCAAGAATGATTATTGTATTAAAACCACATACATCAGAAGAAAATATCACCCGCGTTGAAAACCTTGTGAAAAGCCGCGGACTAGACACTCATATAGTGCGCGGCACCGAGATGACAATTATCGGATGTATCGGGGATACCACACTGATCGATCCCCGTCTCTTTGAAGTGGACAGCTCTGTGGACAAGGTTATGCACGTACAGGAGCCGTACAAGCTGGCTAACCGTGCGTTTCATCCGGAAGATTCTGTTATCGACGTATCCGGAGTCAAATTCGGCGGCGGGCATATGGGGCTGATCGCAGGGCCTTGCTCGGTAGAATCCTTCGATCAGGTTCTTGAAGTGGCAAAAGCTGTCAAAGCTTCCGGAGCCAGCATGCTCCGAGGAGGCGCTTTCAAACCCCGCACAAGTCCTTATTCTTTTCAGGGGCTTGGTCTTGAAGGGCTTGAGATTCTCTGTGCAGTCAGGGAAGAAACAGGACTGCCCATTGTCACAGAACTGATGTCGCCCCAGTATCTGGATATTTTCAATGAAAAGGTAGACCTGATCCAGATCGGAGCGCGCAATATGCAGAACTTCGACCTCCTCAAACAGCTGGGACAGCTCGACCGTCCGATCCTGTTAAAGCGCGGACTGAATGCCACATATGAAGAATGGATCATGTCGGCGGAATACATTATGGCATCCGGAAATGAAAATGTCATCCTCTGCGAGCGGGGGATCCGTACCTTTGAATCATTCACCAGAAATACCCTCGATCTCCAGAGCATTCCGGTGCTGCACAAGAAAACTCATCTTCCGGTAGTTGTAGACCCAAGCCATGCAGGAGGTAAATGGTGGCTTGTAGAACCGATGGCAAAAGCAGCCGTCGCAGCCGGAGCCGACGGACTTATGATCGAAGTACACAATAATCCGGAATGCGCACTGTGCGACGGAGCACAGTCCCTTAAGCCGGAGAAATACGACACACTGCTTCAGCAGGTAAAACAGATTGCAGAAGTAGTCGGAAAAATTCTTTAATTCATCCAAAAGAATGATATCTGCAAGGAGTGATATTTCATGAAATTAACAGTTAATTTAGGTAAAAATTCTTATCCCATTTATATTGATTCCGGAATTATCAAAAACGCCGGAGAATATATTTCCCAGATATTTAAAGGGCAGAAAATCATGATCATCTCCGATGACAATGTATTTCCGCTGTACGGACAGAAGGTCATAGATTCGCTTAAAGAATACGAGTGTCATTCCCTTGTACTCCCCCACGGCGAACCGACCAAAAGTTTTCAGTCTTTACCGGAAATCTATACAGCTATGCTCGATGCCAAGCTTTCGAGGAGCGATCTCGTCATCGCACTCGGCGGCGGGGTGATCGGTGATCTTGCGGGATTTGCCGCCTCAAGCTATCTGCGTGGCGTAAAACTGGTACAGATTCCGACTTCCCTGCTGGCTCAGGTGGATTCTTCCGTAGGCGGTAAAGTGGCCGTAGACCTTCCTCAGGGGAAAAATCTCATAGGTGCCTTCTTCCAGCCGAAAATGGTACTGATCGATCCCGAAGTTCTCAACACGCTTTCCGGGCATTTTATTAAAGACGGCATGGGAGAAGTTATCAAATACGGCTGTATCAAAGACGCGACCCTTTTTGACAGGCTCTGTTCCCACAGTTCCTTTGAGGACCTGAAGTCCGAACTGCCGGAGATTATTGCCAGATGTGTGGATATCAAACGGATCGTGGTAGAAGCGGATCAGTTCGATACCGGCGAACGAATGCTTTTGAACTTCGGACACACACTTGCCCACACAATCGAACAGTATTATAATTACGAGCGGGAAAGCCACGGGGAAGCCGTGGGCATCGGTATGTATCAGATCACACGCTTAGCTGAAGAAAAAGGGCTCACTGCTTCCGGCAGTGCTGGCAGAATCAGAAATGCGCTCGAAATATACGGGCTTCCTTCTGCCTGCGGACTTCCGCTTACTGATCTGACAAAAGCCATTACACTTGATAAGAAAAACCTGAACGGTCATCTGAATGTTGTACTTTTAAAAGAAATCGGAAACAGTTATGTCTACCCGACGGATATTTCATTTTTTAAAGATGACAGAACGATATAATACAAGCCGCTGCCCGGCCGATTCAAGACCGGGCAGGTAAAGGTCATTTCGAATGAGGATAATCTTTATTTATGCTATAATTCCAGCCTCATCTGATACCACACTGCCCCGCCATGTGCAGATTCAGACCGCCCTTCACTGACAAATCCAAACCGCTCATAAAACGGTATCAGCCTGTCCTTGCATGTCAGGACAAGCCCCTTTCTGTTCTGCTTCCGGGTATCTTCGATCACGTGACGCATCAGGCAATCCATATATCCTCTTCCCTGATAATCCGGATGCGTTGCAACGCCGAAGATCATCTGCCAGTCTCCCGCTTCATTGTGAAGAGAAGCGTCCTCAAACATAATATCTTTCAAGTCTCTTTCATTTATCGTCATGCCATTTACCATGCTGACGATCCTGCCGTCCTCTTCTATTACCCAGAAGTGCTTGGGAAATACCTTCAGACGTTTTTCAAAATCCTCCCGGCTGCCCGCCTCTGCCGCCGGAAAGCAGGCTGCTTCCAGTAAAGTAATATTATCAAGATCTTCCAATAATGCATTCCTTATTCTCATATAAGTCTTCCTTCCTACTACAATATATTTATGGTTAATACCCCTTACAGCCAGTAAGGAATTACCC
>CAKNJS010000003.1 GCA_930986645.1 uncultured Lachnoclostridium sp. | reverse complement strand
AGAGCACTTCACTCGTAATGAAGGGGTCGTCAGTTCAAGTCTGATTTCCGGCTTTACCAGAAAAGAGGCGCAATCTCCTGACGGGGGTTGCGCCTTTTATGGCAGAACAATGAAAACAGAAAGTGTGTATATATTGTGCCGAAGTCACTATATGTACAGGAAAAAAGGAGAGGACTATGAAACCATCAGATGAGACGATACGTCTGTTTCAGAATGACCGGTTTGCAACAGAGAATGGAGCGGTTATTGAGGATGTGGATGATCACTATGCAAAATGCAGCCTTATAATTGAGGACAGGCACCGCAATGCCATGGGCGCTGTAATGGGAGGAGTCTATTTTACTCTTGCTGATTTTGCGTTAGCAGTGGCAAGCAACTGGCAGAAGATGGGGAATGTTTCGCTGAATTCAGAGATTACGTATCTGACACCTGCTAAAGGGAATAAGCTGACCGCAGAAGCAGTCTGTGTAAAGAATGGAAGAACAACAGGATATTACAGGATTGATATAAAAGATGAGCTGGGAAATCTTGCCGCAGCGGTTACATCCACAACATACTGTGTGGCAAAATAAGGGCTGATACAGACTTATCGCAGAAAGATAAAATATGCGGCAGAATATATGGAACAGTATTTTATGAAGAAAGGAAATCTAAAGCATATGGAAAAGTCAAAAGTATATTTTACAGACATGCGCGCGCTTCCGGGAACGAATCTTCCGGACAAATTAAAAAAATTGATCCGCAAAGCGGGAATCGGCGAGATTGATTTTGAAAAAAAGATGACTGCCATCAAGATTCATTTCGGAGAGCCGGGAAATCTTTCGTTCCTGCGTCCGAACTATGCAAAAGCAGTTGCGGATGTGGTGAAAGAGCTGGGAGGGCGCCCGTTCCTTACGGACTGCAACACATTGTATGTCGGAAGAAGAAAGGATGCGCTTGAGCATCTGAGCGCCGCTTACGAGAACGGTTTCAATCTTCTCTCTACAGGATGCCATATTATCATCGGTGACGGACTAAAAGGAACCGATGACGTCAGCGTTCCGGTGGAGGGCGGTACATTAGTCAAAGAAGCGAAGATCGGAAAAGCCATCATGGACGCGGACGTGTTCATCAGCCTTTCTCATTTTAAAGGGCATGAGATGACAGGATTCGGGGGATGCTTTAAAAATATAGGTATGGGCTGCGGAAGCCGTGCCGGCAAGATGGAACAGCACAACAGCGGAAAGCCGTCGGTGGATCAGTCGGTCTGCGTGGGTTGCCGTGTCTGTTCCAAAAACTGTGCTCATGGCGCAATTTCGTTCCCGGAGAAGAAGGCAGTCATCGATCATGAGAAATGCGTGGGATGCGGCCGCTGTCTTGGGGCATGTAACTTCGATGCTATCTATAATGAGAACTCATCTGCAGTCAAAGAACTGAATATCAAGATGGCGGAGTATACGAAAGCTGTTGTGTCGGGACGTCCGGCCTTCCATATCAGCCTTGTAATTGATGTATCTCCGTATTGCGACTGCCATCCGGAAAATGATGTTCCGATCCTGCCGGATGTGGGAATGTTTGCAAGTTTTGATCCTGTGGCTCTGGATCAGGCATGTGCCGATGCCTGCAATGCTCAGCAGCCGATGAGGGGAAGCCTTTTGGATGAACACATCCATGAGGAGGGATTCTGCGACCACCACGATCATTTCACAAACACTACGCCGGAGAGCGAGTGGGAGACGTGTCTTGCCCATGCGGAAGAGATCGGACTGGGAAGCAGGGAGTATGAACTGATCGAAGTGAAATAAGTGCTTCGGAACATGATATGATGCGCTTCCGGCACAGAGAGCTGTTCTGCCGGATAAGGCGCGTGTGTATAGCAAAAAAGGAAAAGAGAGAGGAAAGTAACAATGAAAAGAGAAAAATTCGGTTCCCGTATCGGCTTCATCCTCATATCTGCAGGTTGTGCGATCGGGCTGGGAAATGTATGGCGTTTCCCTTATATTACAGGACAATATGGCGGAGCAGCGTTTGTGCTTATCTATCTGGTATGTCTCGTGCTGCTCGGACTGCCGATCATGATCATGGAGTTTTCTATCGGACGCGGTGCGGGCTGCAGTATCGCACGCGCGTTTGAGAGATTGGAGCCGCTGGGAACAAAATGGCACTGGTACAAATGGTTCGGTATTGCAGGAAATTATCTCCTGATGATGTTCTATACGACAATTGGCGGCTGGCTGCTGATTTACCTGTTTAAGATGGGAGCGGGCAGCTTCGAGGGCATGGATGCGTCACAGATTGAGGGGGCGTTCGGCGACCTGATGGGTCAGCCGGTCCTTATGACTGTGTGTATGGCAATTGTAGTGATCATGTGTTTTGGAATTGTAAGCCTTGGTCTTCAGAAAGGCGTGGAAGGAATTACCAAGATCATGATGGTGCTCCTGTTCATTCTTCTGATCATCCTTGCAATCCGGTCTATCTTACTGCCGGGCGCAGGGGCAGGACTTGAATTTTATCTTCTGCCGGATTTCGGTAAGATGAAAGAGGCGGGAATACTGGAAGTCGTATCAGCGGCCATGAACCAGTCATTCTTCACACTGAGCCTTGGAATCGGTGCGATGGCAATCTTCGGAAGCTATATCGACAAAAAGAGAAGACTTGCCGGTGAGGCAGTGGCGATCACAGTGCTCGATACATGTGTTGCCCTGATATCAGGACTGATCATCTTCCCGGCCAGCTTTGCTTTCGGGGTAAATCCGGACAGCGGTCCGAACCTGATCTTCATCACCCTGCCGAATATCTTTAACTCCATGGCAGGCGGAAGACTCTGGGGAGCAATCTTCTTCCTCTGCATGTTTTTCGCGTCAGCATCCACGATCATTGCCGTGTTCGAGAACATCATTGCATTTGCAATGGATCTGACCGGATGCACCAGAGGAAAAGCGGTAGCAGTCAACCTTGTGGCAATCCTGCTTCTCTCCATGCCATGCGTACTCGGCTATAACGTATTGAGCGGATTTGCACCGTTCGGAGAAGGATCGGCGATCCTTGATCTGGAAGACTTTATCGTAAGCAACAACCTTCTGCCTCTTGGAAGCCTTATATATGTACTCTTCTGTACCACACGTTACGGATGGGGGTGGAAAAACTTCCTTGCCGAGGCAAATACAGGAGAAGGTCCGAAATTCCCGAAATGGGTAAGACCCTACGTAACATTCATCGTACCCCTGATCGTAATCTTCCTGTTCATACAGGGATACTGGAGCAAATTTGCAGGCTAGGCTCAAGCCTTGCGTCATAAAAAAGAGTATCCACATCATGCTTGCATGAATGTGGGTACTCTTTTTTTATGACATAGGGCGCAGCCCGTGAGCGAGATGGAGCGCAAAGCGCGGAATCGAGCTGCAAGGCAAGAGCCGACTGGAACCAAGGCGCAGCCCGTGAGCGAGCTGCAAGGCTGAAATAAGAAAGCCGGTATTCTGGCATGTTGAGGAATACCGAATTCGGTATAATATACAATCAAAGGACAAATATAAGATAAATTTGCGCTATTTGATGTTAGTATTGCACAAATTATAGGGCTCTAAACTAGAGAAAACATAGAAAATATAAAAAATAATTGCTCAGAAATACTAATAGATATATACTGATACAGGAGAAAGCGCAATCGCTTGCTCAATAAATTGCGCAAAACTATAAAAGGAGATGAAGGGATGGGTAAGAAAAAAGGTAATCCATGGAAAAGGGCACTGGCACTTTTGATGTCGCTGTGCATGATATGGAGCATGGCGGCATTTACTGTGTTTGCCGAGGAGCCAGAGGGAGGAGACGATTACCACATTGAAGTTACAGTGGATAACGAGAATCCGAAAGCCGGCGACACAGTTCATTTTACGGCAAAAGTCATGAATGGAGATACTGAGATAACAGATCTGGATGCAGCAGGTCTGAGTCTGTGGTGGTGGCCGGATCAGTGGACAGGCGGCTGCGAAGATGGACTGCTGGATACTGCCCCAAGTGACAAAAGTGGCAGTGTATTTGAGGTTGATATGACGCTGCCGAGCGTGGGAAATTATTATATTGTGGCGCAGCTGAAGCACGATGAGAATGAGCTGACGAAAACGGTAGTTACTTTTACAACAACGGAAGCGGATACTCCGGATGAAGGGAACACGGATGGATATATTCAGGGTGAACTCAATGTGAAAAAAGTGGATGATCTCAGCGATGACTTTATCATGGGACTGGACATTTCCTCTGTGATTTCAGAATTCAACAGCGGGGTAACCTATCAGGATTTCGATGGAAATGTAATTAATAATATCAGCGCTTTCTGTAAATTTCTGAAAGAAGACTGCGGTATCACCCATATCCGTGTGCGTGTCTGGAATGACCCGTATGACAGTGAAGGAAACGGATATGGTGGTGGAGACAACGATGTGGATACAGCTGTAGAGATCGCGAAAGGATGCGCGGATGCAGGACTTAAGATGTTGATCGACTTCCACTACTCTGATTTCTGGGCAGATCCGAGTAAACAGCAGCCGCCGAAAGGTTGGAAGAATTACAGTCTGACAGAAAAAGAAGCAGCAATCGGCAATTTCACGACAGAATCTCTCAAAAAGATTGCAGCTACCGGTGCTGAGATTGATATGGTACAGGTCGGAAACGAGACAACAAACAGTTTTGTCGGCGAGACGGGAACAAACTATGCCGATATGTGCAAATTGTTTAATGCGGGGGCAAAGGCGATTCGAGCATTTGATTCAGGGATTAAAATTGTGATCCATTTTACGAATCCGGAGCGGACAAACCAGCTTGTGAACTGGGCAACGCGCCTTCAGGATAATAACGTAGATTATGATATCCTTGCAACATCGTATTACCCGTACTGGCATGGAACTCTGGAAAATCTGAAGAGTCAGTTTGAGGCCGTTCGGACACAGTATGGAAAAGACGTAATGGTGGCGGAGACGAGCTATGCATATACTCTCGCCGATACGGACGGACATGACAATACTGTGCGGGTAGGACAAAATGATACCGTAACTTCCTACGAATTCAGCGAACAGGGACAGGCAGACTGTATTCGTGATATTATCGCTGCAGTAAATGAAGCAGGAGGCCTTGGCGTTTATTACTGGGAGCCGGCATGGATCACAGTGGGAGATACTACCGGGCTGGAAGGAGAAGCGTATACTGCACAGGTAGAAGCAAATAAGGAGCTGTGGGAGACATATGGATCCGGCTGGGCATCCAGCTATTCCGGAGAATATGATCCGGACGATGCCGGGGTGTGGTACGGCGGATCGGCCGTGGATAATCAGGCTATGTTCGGATCCGATGGCGCGGCCCTTGACAGCCTTCATGTATGGGAGTATGTGAAAACAGGAGCTGTATCCACCAAACTATCAGCAGAAACTATAGAAAGCGTATCCGAGTCAATAGAGAAAAACGGAACCTATACCCTGCCGGATACAATTAACGTATCTTACAGTGACGGAACGACTGTCGCAGAACCGGTAGCGTGGAACAGCGATGATATAGCTGCTGTAAATACAGCCATTCCGGAAACATATGTGATCCGCGGTACAGTTACATTTTCAAAAGAAATAACAGGAGGAAATTACGAGGGATTCACACAGGTGGAAACGACCTATACACTGACAGTAAAAGGGAAAGAAGAATCAAATCTGATCATAGATGCAGATGCAGCAGGATTTGAGGATGGAACCGATTTTACTGTCAATAATATAGAGATACCAAATAGCGAAAATGTATATGATGGAGAATTCAGTGCACACTGGTATCAAGCTACAGGCGGTACCGGAAGTTTTGTCTATAATGTGCCGATCACGCTGGAGCCGGGCTGGTATACATTCAGTGTTGCTGCAATGGGTGAGAAAGGAGATAAAGTATCTCTGAATATTCTGAATGGGTCAGATCAGGTACTCGTTGAAGGAAATGCAACGGAACTTACAGGATGGACCAATAATTCGGATGAATGGCTGAATCCGTCGGTGACCTTTTATCTGGACAAGGAGACAACAGTGAAACTTCAGGGAACAGTTGAGATCCTTGCAGGAGGCTGGGGAGCTGTGGATAATATGCAGCTGGTTTCCCATGAAAATTATGCATATACAGATAACGGAGACGGAACTCATCAGCTTTTGTGTGGTGATTGCGGTGAAAAGCTGGAGGATGCCGTGGCGTGTACATTTGCAGCTTCATCTGTAACAGATGCTTCAGAAGGACAGTCTGCCTATGTGACATATACCTGTGTCTGCGGCGCTCAGGAGAACAGAGAGATTCCGGTTTCAATTACGGGAATGACTGAAGAAGTAGGCCTGAAAACAGGCGAAAGCACGACACTGGATGCACAGATTGAAGCGGGAAGCATCCCGAAAGATGTAATGCTTCAGGAGTCAGGAATCTATGCGAGCAGTGATGAGAATGTGGTCAAAGTTGATTCGGATGGCCGCGTAACAGCTGCAGGCGAAGGCACCGCTTATATTACGTATACAGTGAAAGGCAATGTTGCGCTTAATGGCAGTACGGAAGTATTTACCGCAGCGCAGAAGAGTATTGCGGTAAAGGTTACTGCGGCAGCAGAGCCGGATCCGGGATCAGATCCTTCTGATCCGGATAAAAAGCCGGAAACCGTACCGGCTCAGCCGGACAGCGGCACAGATGGAAATACAGATAATACAGGAGATAAACCAAAGGGGGAGAACACAACTCCTGCAGTTTCAGAACCATCATCTCAGAATACTGTTCAGACTGGCGATGACGCTGTGTCTCCTATGATATGGATTGTACTTATGGGTGTGTGTGCTTTTACTGTTACAGTAACTGTAATAAAAGTAAGAAAGCACAGAGACTAAAAAGAATAAGTAAGAAAAAATAAAAGCAGGAAGAGAAGCTGGGGAGTGCGACCGGATCATTAAGAATGACCGGAAGCACTCCCTCTTTTTTATAACTGTTTTGAATAGATATCGTTCAATTGTGTTGTGTTACATTTTTAAAATAGCAGTAAGCATGGGATAAAAATGGTGAGCTAAAATTTCTTACGATATATTTTCTCTACTATCCCGATCACTGCATACAGCGCCATCGCCATAATGCACAGCAACACGATTGACATGAGCAGCCAGTTCATCTTGAATACTTGACTTGAATAGATAATGAGATACCCCAGCCCGTTCCTTGCAGCGAGAAATTCACCGATCACAACCCCCACGAGACAGAGCCCGATATTGACTTTCATATTGCTGATGATCGCCGGGACCGAGCTTGGCAGTACGACTTTAAACAGTGCATGCCTGCGGTTCCCGTGGAGGGTGTAGATAAGTTTGATCTTCTCTCTGTCGACTGTGGTAAAACTGGTGTACAGGTTCATGATGCTTCCGAATACGGCGACAGACATGCCGGCTGCGATGATTGTTGTAGGAGTAGCCCCAAGCCATACGATCAGAAGCGGCGCCAGCGCGGATTTCGGCAGGCTGTTCAGTACCACCAGATAGGGCTCCAGTATTTCGGAAAGCCCCCGGCTGCACCAGAGGAGGACGGCAATCAGGATACCGGAGACAGTCACAAGCAGGAAACTTACAATCGTCTCATACAGTGTGATGCCGATATGCAGGAAGATTGAATGGTCCAGCACCATTTCCCAGAAGCAGAGCGCGATCCGGGAGGGACTGCTGAAGATAAAAGAGTCGATAATGCCGTAATCGGCACATACTTCCCACAGAAAAAGGAAAAGGATCAGAATAAGAATCCGGGCGGCGCATACGATCATACGGTGGCGGCGCAGTCTGTACAGAAAGAGTTCCTGTCCGTCAGACCGTTTTTTCGGTGATTTGACCATCATGGTTCAGCTCCTTCCATATTTCATTAAAATAAGTCTTGAATTCAGGCGCGTTTCTCCGGATCAACGGCGTGTCATGCTCCAGATCAAATGATATCGGGACGATGCGTGCCACCGCTGCCGGACGTTTCGTTAGGACGATCACCCGGTCGGACAGACTGACTGCCTCTGAGAGATCGTGGGTAACGAGAAGTGCGGTCTTCCCGGATTTCCGGATGATCTGACCTATGTCATCGCTGACAGCCAGACGAGTCTGGTAGTCAAGGGCAGAGAACGGCTCGTCGAGCAGCAGCAGTTCCGGTTCCAGAAGGAGCGTTCGGATCAGCGCTGCCCTCTGGCGCATGCCGCCGGACAGCTCGGACGGTTTGGAACGCGCAAACTGTTTCAGACCATACTGCTCTAGCAGCTCTTCCGCACGTTTTTTGATTTCCGGTGTGAGCTTCCTGCTGATCTCTGCGCCGAGAAGGACATTCCGGTATACAGTACGCCATTCAAAGAGGTGGTCGTGCTGGAGCATATATCCGATTTTTGATGAATTTTCTGTCAGAGGCTCCCCGTTCATCAGCAGTTCTCCGCTCTCCGGCTTCATCAGACCATCGATCAGGGAGAGTAACGTGGATTTTCCGCATCCAGAAGGTCCGACAACGGCCGTGAACTCTCCTTTCGTAAGTGAAAATGAAATATTGGACAGAGCCTTTGTCTCCCCGTCCAATGTATGATAGGAATAATCGATATTTTTTAATTCCAGTATTGGAGTCATAAGGTCACTTCCATCCATATTGTATATCTATAGTTAGTGTATGAAAAAAGCAATCCGGTGTGCGGGAAAAGTGCGAAATCCCGTTGTCTCGTCCGGAGAAGAGGGGTATAATATGAGTAACAGATGACGTGAAAAAACCGGAAAGGAGGAATCAATATGACCGGACATAAGATTATTACGATCGGCCGTGAGTTCGGAAGCGGCGGACATGAGATCGGACAGAAACTTGCAGACAGGCTGGGAATTCCGCTTTATGACCACAGACTTGTGAGCATGGCAGCTGAGGCATTGGGCGTGAGAACAGAAGACGCCGAACGGGTAGACGAGTCCAGCCTCAATACATTCGTAGCCAGCTATACGATGACGCCGGGGATGTATACAGATTTTATCAATGCGGCGTCATACATACCGTCTTTTGAAACGGACGTTTACCGGAAACAGACGGAGATTATCCGGAGTCTTGCGCAGAAGGGACCGTGTGTGATCGTGGGGCGGTGCGCAGATTATGTGCTGAAAGACCGTGCGGAATGTATTAATGTATTTATCTGCGCAGATAAAGAAGACCGTAAGAAACGGATCATGGAGCTGTACGGACTGACAGAAAGAAAAGCGGCGGAGCGTATCCGCAAGACAGACAAAGAACGCAGATACTATTATGAAGTACATACAGGACAGGACTGGGGCAGCATCCGTTCCCATCAGATGCTTCTTAATGTGAGCATGCTGGGGATTGACAAGATTGTTGACATTCTGGCTATGATCTATAATGCTTAAGTCTTTTGAGGCGGGATATCTTTTGCATCTGCAGTGAAATGAATGTACCGGAATTGTAATGCAGACTGATTTATGGAAATGATTCCTGATCTGTTCCTTTACAGTTCCGGTATGTTATGCCTTTGCATTTTATGCTGACGCTCCTTTTGCAAATAAGGCATATAGCCGTTTGCTTTCTGGCATAGAGTATAAATATTAAATAATCTTACAGGAGAATTACAGATGAACGTACCGAAAATCAACTATCAGAAAGAACTTGAAAAGCTGCTCGCTCAGCTGGAGGCGGAACAGAGGGTGCCTGCCCTTCTTATCCACAGCTGCTGCGCGCCATGCAGCAGCTATGTGCTGGAGTATCTGTCGGAGTACTTTAAGATAACTGTATTTTACTACAATCCGAACATCTATCCGGAGAGTGAATACACGAAACGCATTGCGGAGCAGCAGAAGCTGATCCGTGACATGGAGTTCCGGTATCCGGTTTCATTTCTTGCGGGGAAATATGACAAAGAGAAATTTTACGAGATGGCAGCAGGCATGGAGGATCTGAAAGAAGGCGGAGCGCGGTGCATGAAATGCTATGAACTGAGGCTTTCAGAGGCGGCAAGACAGGCCGTTGCAGGCGGGTTTGACTATTTCACGACAACACTCAGCATCAGTCCGATGAAGAACGCCCAGAAGCTCAATGAGATCGGTCTCCGTGTCGGGAAGGAATACGGTGTGAAATATCTGGTTTCCGATTTTAAGAAGAAAAACGGATACAAGCGGTCCATCGAACTGTCGAAGGAATATGGACTGTACAGGCAGGACTACTGCGGATGCGAGTTTTCCATGAGGCGCAATTGATACACTTTCTGCTGAAAGGGAACAGTTCCGTTTATATCCGGTATATGTCACTGTTTCGAGAAAAATTTGGTTTTTAAGTAGACATTCATACTTTAGTGTGGTAAACTAAGTCGAAAATGCAGGACGGACGAAAGTGATCTGGACTGTATTTTCTTTCAATCAAAAAAAGAAGCGAGGAAAGAGAAATGGCACAGTTATGGGGCGGCCGTTTTACAAAAGAGACGGACAAACTGGTATATAATTTCAATGCATCGATCTCTTTCGATAAGAGATTTTATAAACAGGATATCCGCGGAAGTATCGCTCATGTAACGATGCTCGCGAAGCAGGGAATCCTGACTGAGGAAGAGAAAGAGAAGATCATAAAAGGGCTTGAGAGTATCCGGACCGATGTGGAAAACGGGACTCTTGAGATTACGGAGGAATATGAAGATATTCACAGCTTTGTTGAGGCAAATCTGATCGACCGGATCGGGGATGCAGGGAAAAAGCTCCATACCGGACGCAGCAGAAACGATCAGGTAGCGCTGGATATGAAGCTTTATACAAGAGACGAGATTCTTGAGCTGGACAGCCTGTTAAAGGAAATGCTGGAAGTGCTCTTAAAGCTGATGAAAGAAAATCTCGAGACGTATATGCCGGGATTTACTCATCTGCAGAAAGCGCAGCCGATCACACTGGCACATCACATGGGAGCATATTTTGAGATGTTCAAACGCGACCGTTCCCGTATGAAAGATATTTATAAAAGAATGAATCTCTGCCCCCTTGGCTCCGGGGCATTGGCAGGAACTACATATCCGCTGGACAGGGAATATACGGCAGAGCTTCTTGACTTTGACGGACCGACGCTCAATAGTATGGATTCGGTATCAGACAGAGATTATCTTATCGAACTTCTGTCGGCAATGTCCACGATCATGATGCATCTGAGCAGATTTTCGGAGGAAGTGATCATCTGGAACACCAATGAATACAAGTTCGTGGAGATTGATGATGCCTACAGTACAGGCAGCAGCATCATGCCGCAGAAAAAGAACCCGGATATCGCTGAGCTGGTGAGAGGAAAGACCGGCAGAGTGTATGGCGCGCTGATGTCTATGCTGACAACGATGAAAGGCCTTCCGCTGGCATATAATAAGGATATGCAGGAGGACAAGGAGTTTGTCTTTGACGCCATCGATACAACGAAAGGATGTCTGGCGCTCTTTACGGGAATGTTAAAGACGATGAAGTTCAACTCCGCCCGCATGGAAGAGAGCGCAAAGCATGGGTTCACTAATGCAACGGACGCGGCAGACTATCTGGTAAATCACGGCGTTCCGTTCCGTGATGCGCACGGTATCGTAGGACGGCTCGTGCTTTACTGTATCGATAAGGGAATCGCGCTGGATGATATGAGTCTGGATGAGTTCAAGGCGGTTTCACCGGTATTTGAAGAAGATATTTATGACGCTATCAGCATGAAGACCTGCGTGGAGATGCGAAATACCATCGGAGCGCCGGGGAAAGCTGCAATGGAGAAAGTGATTAAGGCGGAAGAGGAATATCTGGCCGCTGAATAAGTACAGTATATAATGCAGAAAGGATGTAGAGAAAATGGATCAGAAATTAAGAGTAGGAATCTTAGGTGCAACAGGTATGGTAGGACAGAGATTTATTTCTCTGCTCGAGAACCATCCGTGGTTTGAGGTAGTGACAGTCGCAGCCAGCCCGCGTTCAGCAGGTAAGACATACGAAGAGGCGGTGAGCGGCCGCTGGAAAATGGACACTCCGATGCCGGAGGCAGTGAAAAAGCTGACAGTGCTCAATGTAAACGATGTGGAGCATGTGGCGTCTACAGTTGATTTCGTGTTCAGCGCAGTGGATATGAGCAAGGAAGAGATTAAGGCGATCGAGGAAGAATATGCTAAGACAGAGACTCCGGTTGTATCAAACAACAGCGCACACCGCTGGACACCGGATGTCCCGATGGTAGTGCCGGAGATCAATTCAGATCATTTCGATGTGATTCCGGATCAGAAGAAACGTCTTGGCACAACACGCGGATTTATCGCTGTAAAACCGAACTGTTCTATCCAGAGCTATGCTCCGTGCCTTGCAGCATGGAAGGAATTCGGACCGAAGGAGCTTGTTGTCACAACATATCAGGCTATCTCCGGTGCAGGAAAGACATTTAAAGACTGGCCGGAAATGGTTGGAAACATCATCCCGTTTATCGGCGGTGAGGAAGAGAAGAGCGAGCAGGAGCCGCTTCGTGTACTCGGTAAAGTGGAGAACGGCCAGATCGTAAAAGCAGAGCTCCCGAAGATCACATGCCAGTGTGTGCGTGTCCCGGTACTGAACGGACATACAGCGGCAGTGTTTATCAATTTTGAGAAAAAACCGACGAAAGAACAGCTCATCGAAAAGCTTGTAAACTTCAAAGGCTTCCCGCAGGAAGCAGAGCTTCCGAGCGCTCCGAAGCAGTTCATCCAGTATCTGGAAGACGACAATCGTCCGCAGGTAACTCTGGATGTAGATTACGAGAACGGAATGGGAGTATCCATCGGACGCCTGAGAGAGGATACAATGTACGATTATAAATTCATCGGACTTTCCCATAACACAGTAAGAGGAGCGGCAGGAGGAGCAGTCCTGTGTGCAGAGGCCCTTACAGCGAAAGGATATATTACAAAGAAATAATACGATATAAAGAGGAAGGTCATTAATTTCTTCCTCTTTTTTTTCTCGCTTTCCTGTGGTAAAATGTCAAAATAGACGTTTAAAGAAAGAGGAGGCTGTCATTATGGGAATGACAATGACGCAGAAGATTCTGGCGGCTCATGCGGGGCTTGACTCTGTAGAAGCAGGCCAGCTGATCGAAGCAAAGCTTGACGTGGTCATGGCAAATGATATCACAGGCCCGATGGCTCTGCCGATCATCAAGCAGATGTCAGATCACGTGTTTGACAAAGATAAAGTAGTATTTGTTCCGGATCATTTTACACCGAACAAAGATATCAAATCAGCGGAGAACTCCAAGGCGATCCGCGAATACGCAAAAGAGCAGGGACTGACATGGTATTTTGAGCAGGGCAAATCCGGCGTGGAGCATGCGATCCTTCCTGAGGCGGGAGTTGTGACAGCGGGTGAGTGTATCATCGGCGCTGATTCACACACCTGTACATACGGCGCTCTCGGAACATTTTCCACAGGAATGGGAACAACAGATGTGGCGACAGGCATGGCCACCGGAGAAATCTGGTTTAAAGTGCCAAGCGCTATCAAGTTCGTCCTGACAGGAAAGCCGGGCAGATATGTCAGCGGCAAGGACATTATCATCCATATTATAGGAATGATCGGTGTGGATGGTGCTCTTTACAAATCCATGGAGTTCACTGGAGACGGCATCACAAACCTGTCCATGGACGACCGCTTTACAATGGCGAATATGGCGATCGAGGCAGGAGCAAAGAACGGAATCTTCCCGGTGGATGATCAGGCTCTTGCATATATCAAAGAACATTCAAAGAAACCGTACACGATCTACGAGGCGGATGAGGACGCCCAGTATGATGAAGTGATTACAATAGATCTGTCTGAGGTCCGTCCGACAGTGGCGTTCCCGCATCTTCCGGGAAATGCGAAGACTATCGATGAAATCGAGGCAATGGAGCCGATCAAGATCGATCAGGTTGTGATCGGATCCTGTACAAACGGGCGTATGGAGGATATGAGAAAAGCAGCGGCGATCCTGAAAGGGCATACAGTGCATCCGGATGTACGTGTCATGGTTATCCCGGCCACACAGAAGATCTATAAACAGTGTATTGAAGAGGGACTTCTGGAAATCTTTGTGGATGCGGGCTGTGCGGTGAATACACCGAGCTGCGGACCGTGTATGGGCGGTCATATGGGAGTTATGGCGGCAGGAGAAAAATGTGTTTCCACGACGAACCGCAACTTTGTCGGACGTATGGGACATGTAGATTCCCTGATCTATCTGGCGTCTCCTGAAGTGGCGGCAGCCAGCGCGATTGCAGGCTGTATCGCAAATCCTGAGAAAGTGGGTGACATGGAATGAGAGCAAAAGGACATGTTTTTAAATACGGCGACAATGTGGACACAGATGTGATTATCCCGGCAAGATATCTGAATTCCTTTGACGCGCAGGAACTGGCGAGCCACGCGATGGCAGATATCGATCCGGATTTTGTGAAGAAAGTACAGCCGGGCGATTTGATCGTTGCCAATAAGAACTTCGGCTGCGGTTCTTCAAGAGAGCATGCGCCTCTGTGCTTAAAGACGGCAGGAGTGAGCTGCATCATCGCAGAGACTTTTGCACGTATCTTCTATCGTAATGCCATCAATATCGGCCTTCCGATCATTGAATGCCCGGAGGCGGCGAAAGGCATTGACGCAGGGGACGAAGTGGAAGTGGATTTTGACAGCGGCAAGATCTATAACCTGACCAAAGGCACGGAATTTCAGGGACAGGCGTTCCCGGAGTTCATGCAGAAACTGATCGCGGCAGGCGGACTTGTCAATTATACGAACAATAAAAAGAATAAATAAAACCAGTGAAAAGGGATGCTGTATAAGACAGAAAGATTTTTTGCCTGTGCCGCACCCCTTTTGTGGCATAATAACTGTGAAAGGAAAAAGTTATGGAAAACAGGACAGGAAAGGCATCGGCTCTGATTCCGATCGGCGTATTCCTTATTATTTTTCTCGGAGCGGGGATCGTATTTCAGGATTTCTATGCTATGCCTGCAATTGTTGCATTTCTTATTGCGCTGTTTGCAGCGTTCCTGCAGAACAGAAAAGTAAGCTTTGATGAGAAAATAAGAATTATAGCAAAAGGAGTGGGTGAGGAAAATATCATCACCATGAGTCTGATCTTTCTCTGCGCGGGCGCTTTCTCCGGAGCCGTGAGTGCGGCCGGCGGTGTGGATAGTACGGTAAATCTCGGTCTGTCACTGATACCGGCTCATTTTATCGTATCAGGTCTTTTTATCATCAGCTGCTTTATCTCAGTTTCCATGGGAACTTCCATGGGAACGATCGCCGCACTGGCTCCGATCGCCGCAGGGATCAGCGAAGAGGCGGGATTCCCCATGGCGGTCTGTATTGCAGCTGTAGTCTGCGGCGCAATGTTCGGGGATAATCTTTCTATGATATCAGATACGACGATCGCGGCGGTCAAGACACAGGGGTGCGAGATGAAAGATAAGTTTAAAGCGAATTTCCTGATCGTGCTGCCGGCGGCAGTCATCACGGCAGTCTTCTTCTGGTTTATCACAAGAGATATGAGTTATGATATTGCGAGCGCTGAATACAACTTGTTTCAGGTTATTCCGTATCTGGTTGTTTTAGCCGGCGCGTTGATCGGAATCAATGTATTTCTTGTGCTGATCGCAGGAACCGTGCTTTCCCTTATTGCCGGCGTGAGTACGGGTACGATCGCCCTGTCGGAAATGTTTACCGTGGTGGGCGACGGCGTTGTTTCGATGTACGATATTACGGTCATCTCTATTATCGTGGCATGTATCGTATCACTTGTCCGGGCAAACGGAGGCATCCATTTTATCTTGAATCTGATCAAGAGCAGGATACGAGGAAAGAAAGGCGCACAGGCCGGTATAGCAGCTCTGGCGCTTCTTGTGGATCTGTGTACGGCCAATAATACGGTGGCGATCGTAATGTCAGGTCCGATAGCAAAGGAGATCAGTGATGAATTTGGTGTCGATCCCAAGAGATCGGCATCGCTTCTGGATATGTTTACATCGGTGGGGCAGGGGCTGATCCCGTACGGGGCCCAGCTCCTCTCGGCAGCGACATTGACAGGTCTGACGCCGTTTGATATGATTCCGTATCTTGTTTATCCGGTGCTGATGGCGGTGTGCGGCATTACAGCGATCGCGATATCAAAACGGTAACGCGTGCTATGGACATGGCGGCGGAACCTGTGCTATAATTCAGTGCAGTAACACGGAGAAAAGAAAAAGAGGGTATAAGAATGAATCTATTATATAAGAGCACGAGAAACTCTGAAAAAACAGTAACTGCCTCCGAGGCAATCTTAAAAGGACTTGCTGATGACGGCGGACTGTTCGTACCGGAGTACATTCCGAAACTTGACGTGACAATGGATGAGCTTAAAGGTATGACGTATCAGGAGACTGCCTTCGCTGTTATGAAACAGTTTCTTACAGACTTTACAGAAGAGGAATTGAAACACTGTATCAACAGTGCGTATGATTCCAAATTTGATACGGAGGTGATCGCGCCTCTCGTCAAAGTAGAAGACACGTATCATCTGGAACTCTTCCATGGCGCTACGATCGCATTCAAGGATATGGCACTCTCAATCCTGCCGCATCTGCTGACAACAGCGGCCAAGAAGAATCATGTGACTAAGGATATCGTGATTCTCACAGCTACGTCGGGGGATACCGGGAAAGCGGCTCTTGCAGGCTTTGCAGATGTTCCGGGGACAAAGATCATCGTATTTTATCCGAAGGGCGGTGTGAGCCGCGTACAGGAACTGCAGATGGTGACACAGAAAGGTGAAAATACATCTGTAGTGGCAATACACGGGAATTTTGATAACGCGCAGAGCGGCGTCAAAGCCCTCTTTGAAGATAAGGAACTGGAAAAGGAACTTTCAGACGCAGGATATCAGTTCTCCTCGGCAAATTCCATCAATATCGGACGTCTTGTTCCTCAGGTAGTTTATTATGTATATGCATATGCAAAACTTCTGGAGAATGAAGAGATCACATCCGGCGAGGAGATCAATGTGACAGTTCCCACCGGAAACTTCGGTAATATCTTAGCGGCATATTATGCGAAGCAGATGGGAGTCCCGATCGCAAAACTGATCTGTGCATCTAATGAAAATAAAGTCCTTTATGACTTCTTCCGGACAGGCGTATATGATAAGAACCGTGAGTTTATCCTCACGTCTTCGCCGTCTATGGATATTCTGATTTCCAGCAATCTGGAACGGTTGATCTATACGGTCGCAGGTCAGGATGCAGAGAAGAATTCCGAGCTGATGGCACAGCTCAAGGAGAAAGGCTCCTATGAGATCACTCCGGAGATGAAAGAACGCCTGTCAGATTTTGAAGGCGGATTTGCCACAGAGGAAGAGACGAAAGAGACGATCCGGACTACATATGAGAAGACCGGCTATGTCATGGATACTCATACGGCTGTGGCGGCGTATGTATGTGCTCAATACAGAAAAAACAGCGGGGATCACAAAAAGTGCCTTGTGGCATCCACGGCGAGCCCGTACAAGTTCATTCACAGCGTAATGACGGCGATCGACGACAAATATGCAGATGCAGATGAATTCGAGCTTGTGGACGAATTGAGCCGGATCTCCGGAACTGAAGTGCCGAATGCAATCAAAGAGATAAGGAACGCGGAAATCCGTCATACGCGTGAGTGTGATGCTGAAGATATGAAACTTACAGTAAAAGAAATTCTCGGAGTTTAAGGAGTAAGACAGAATGGATAATATGGACAGTGTTTGGGGCATTATAGGGATTATCGTACTTGCCTGCGGTTTGTATGCAATCTATGCCTTTATAAAGATGAAAACAACAGGTGAGATAAATGCTTCACTTCTTCTCGGTAAAGAATATACTTATAAGAAATGCAAGAACAAAGAAGCTTATGTTAAGAAGGCCGGGCCGGCACTTCTTGTATTCGGAATTGTTGCCCTTGTTTATGGCGTAATAGATGTTGTTCACTGTTATGTCTATCCGATGGGTGTTGTGGATACGGCGGGAATGATAGTTTTTTTTGTAGTACTGGTTGCATTTGCCGTATATACAACTAAAATTAAGAAAGAATATTTTTAAATGTCCGATATGACGAGGGAGTGACCTGATATGAATTACACGGATCTGATCAAAGAAGCTCTGTCCGCCAGAGAATATTCGTACAGCCCGTATTCACATTTTCGCGTGGGAGCGGCGCTGCTGTGCAAAGACGGTTCTGTATGGACAGGGTGCAATATAGAAAACCGTGCTTATGGTCCTACAAACTGCGCGGAGAGAACTGCTTTCTTCAAAGCTGTATCAGAAGGTAAGCGTGAATTCTCTGCAATTGCTATTGCTGGCGGCGGAGAGAAACTTGACTGGTGCTATCCGTGCGGTGTATGCCGTCAGGTTATGGCGGAGTTCTGCAATCCTGACACTTTTGAGATTGTTTGTGCCAGAACGGAAGAGGAATATAAGGTTTATACACTGCGTGAACTCCTTCCGGAGATGTTCTGAAAAGCTGCAGGAGAAATTCAGGGTACGGCATACAGTGGAATGACTTTGTTAAAATAATATTTATCAAACTTAAAATGCAGGATTCCATAACGAATCCTGCATTTTTTGAACGAAAAAATCGCCGCTTTCCCGATGCAGACAGAGATAAATGAATTGGATTTTACAAAAACTTTCATAAAAAAGTCGAAATTTAATAAGATTGTTATTGATTTTTCAATCGTAATTCTGTATAATGGGAACGTACTGGGGGTTATGACAAGAATTCCCATAAAGATTTTAGAAAGAGAGAGGTAGAAGAGGTATGGCAAATATTGATTTAACTCAGTATGGCATTACAGGAACTACGGAAATCGTTCACAATCCTTCCTATGAGATGTTGTTTGAGGAAGAGACAAACCCGAATCTGGAAGGTTTTGACAAAGGTCAGGAGAGTGAACTCGGTGCAGTAAACGTTATGACAGGTATCTACACAGGCCGTTCACCGAAAGACAAATATATCGTTATGGATGAGAACTCCAAAGACACTGTATGGTGGACATCTGATGAGTATCCGAACGACAACCATCCGGCATCTCAGGAAGCTTGGAACGCAGTAAAAGATATTGCAAAGAATGAGCTCTCCAACAAGAGACTTTTCGTTGTAGATGCATTCTGCGGAGCTAACAAAGACACACGCATGGCAATCCGTTTTATCGTTGAGGTTGCTTGGCAGGCTCACTTTGTAACAAATATGTTCATCCGTCCGACAGCAGAAGAGCTGGAGAACTTCGAGCCTGATTTCGTAGTATACAATGCTTCCAAAGCAAAAGTAGAAAACTACAAAGAGCTGGGACTCAGATCTGAGACAGCAGTTATGTTCAATATCACAAGCCGTGAGCAGGTTATCGTTAACACATGGTACGGCGGAGAGATGAAGAAAGGTATGTTCTCTATGATGAACTACTATCTGCCGCTGAAGGGAATCGCTTCCATGCACTGCTCTGCAAACACAGACATGAACGGCGAGAATACAGCTATCTTCTTCGGCCTTTCCGGAACAGGTAAGACAACTCTTTCCACAGATCCGAAGAGACTTCTCATCGGTGATGACGAGCACGGCTGGGATGACAACGGTATCTTCAACTTCGAGGGCGGATGCTACGCTAAGGTTATCGACCTTGATAAAGATTCTGAGCCGGATATCTACAATGCGATCAAGAGAAATGCTCTTCTTGAGAACGTTACACTTGATGCAGAAGGACATATCGACTTTACAGACAAGAGCGTGACAGAGAATACACGTGTATCCTATCCGATCGATCACATTGAGAAGATCGTTCGCCCGGTATCTGCAGCTCCGGCAGCAAAGAATGTAATCTTCCTGTCAGCTGATGCGTTTGGAGTACTTCCTCCGGTATCCGTACTTACACCGGAGCAGACAGAGTACTACTTCCTGTCTGGTTTCACAGCTAAGCTTGCCGGTACAGAGCGCGGTATCACAGAGCCGACACCGACATTCTCCGCATGCTTCGGACAGGCGTTCCTTGAGCTGCATCCGACAAAATATGCAGAAGAGCTTGTTAAGAGAATGAAAGAGAGCGGAGCGAAAGCTTACCTCGTAAATACAGGATGGAACGGAACAGGAAAACGTATCTCCATCAAAGATACACGTGGTATCATCGATGCAATCTTAAGCGGAGCAATCCTTGATGCACCGACTAAGAAGATTCCGTACTTCAACTTCGAAGTTCCGACAGAGCTTCCGGGAGTTGATCCGGCTATCCTTGATCCTCGCGACACATACGCTGATGCTTCCGAGTGGGAGACAAAAGCAAAAGATCTGGCTGCAAGATTCATCAAGAACTTCAAGAAATACGAGAGCAACGAACTTGGAAAAGCACTTGTTGCAGCAGGTCCGCAGGAGTAAGATACAGAAGTATCTAAAATATCAATCATATAAAATAGCAGCAGGCTGTTCGTAAAAAGCGGACAGCCTGCTTTTTTATACCGTCTTTTGCGTTCTTGTGTACCGTTACGCTGCAACCGGATGAAATTTGTGCGTTAACAATACCTGCCTCCCGGCGGATACTTTGTCAGTCTGGAAAATCGGAATTTTCATTCCTTCTCTTTGAAGTGTTCGCGGAGTTTCTGAATCGCACTTTTTTCTATCCTTGAGACGTAAGAACGGGAAATTCCGATCTGTCTGGCAATTTCCCGCTGTGTATACTCTTCTCCATTATAAAGGCCATACCGCATTTTTAAAACGAGCTTTTCACGGAAGGACAGCTCGTTTTCCACTTTTTCATAAAGTGTCTGGATATTTTCTTTAAGATGAATTCTGTCCGGAATATCGTCCTCTTCAGTTTCTATAATATCATACAGACGGATTTCATTGCCTTCCCGGTCTGTGCCGATGGGTTCGTAGAGTGAGATCTCCTTGCCGGTTTTCTTTCTGGAGCGCAGATACATCAGGATTTCATTTTCCACACAACGGGATGCATAAGCAGCCAGCCTGTTGCCTTTGTCGGGGTTAAATGTGACGACTGCTTTGATCAGTCCGATCGTACCGATGGAAATCAGATCTTCCGGGTCTTCTTCCAGATTCTGATATTTTTTAATGACATGAGCGACAAGACGCAGATTGTGTTCGATAAGGATATGTTTTGCCTCGAGGTCTCCTTCTGTATATTTCTGAACATAATATTTTTCTTCCGAGGGAGATAGCGGAGCGGGAAATGATTTCAAGACGACACCTCTTAGCGCATTTGATATAGTTTATGAAAAAATAAAAAGGATTGTGCTTTTCCACTTAAAAGATGGACGGTGTGCAGACACTGCGTTAGAGAAATGATTCTGCTGAAAGAATAAGCCTTGACACCAGATTTAACATAAGCTATCATTATTGTACGTTCTCGGGGAAAATCTTTCTCCCGGAAATCTTGCTCTTGAGGGAGGGCATCTGGTCGATTCGACCGGAAATTTCAGGTTTTGATCAATTTATTGTATTGTGAGGAGCGCGCCGGGAAAGGAGCGCAGATGAGTTTCAGTACAGTTTTGTCCGCTGCAATCGAAGGAATTAGAGCGGAGTTTGTCAGAGTGGAGGCTGATGTGTCAAACGGACTTCCCGTGTTTCATATGGTGGGGTATCTGTCGTCGGAGGTAAAAGAGGCTGGAGAGAGGGTGCGCACAGCAATTAAAAATTCCGGTTTTGAATATCCGGCAAAACGTACCGTCATTAATCTGTCACCGGCAACGCTCAGAAAGAGAGGGGCGTCTTTTGATCTTCCTATTGCGGTATCAATTCTGGCATCGCTTGGACAGATCCCGGCCGCAAGAATGGAAAAATGTCTGATTATCGGGGAGCTGAGCCTGAACGGACAAGTGAGGAAGGTTCCCGGAATCCTGCCGGTGGTAATGGAGGCGGTGGAACATGAGGTTAGATGCTGCGTTATCCCCAGAGAAAATGCGGCAGAAGGCGCACTGGTCAAGGGGATGAAGATTGTCGGCGTGGAGAGCCTGCAAGGCGCGGTTGAGTATTTGAAAAATGGAACTCAGGCCATCTGCTCGAACCCGGAAAGAATTTTGAAAGAGGGCGGGATTATGGCAGAAACAGATGGAAATACACCGGATTTTTCAGATCTCAGAGGCCAGGAAAATGTAAAGAGAGCAGCTGAGATTGCGGTATCAGGAGGTCATAATCTGCTTATGATCGGACCGCCGGGGAGTGGAAAGTCAATGTGTGCAAAGTGTATTGCCGGTATTCTCCCGCCGCTGGATATGAAGGAGAGTATAGAGATTACTAAGATATACAGTGTGATGGGAATGTTAAAAGATGAGGCGCCGCTTATACAGACAAGACCTTTTCGTGAAGTGCATCATACTGCGACGAGAGCTGCTCTGATCGGCGGAGGTGTAATACCGAGACCCGGAGAAATAAGTCTTGCACACAAAGGCGTGCTGTTCCTTGATGAACTTCCTGAATTTAGAAAAAGTGTGTTGGAAGTATTGCGGCAGCCTCTGGAAGAACGAAGCATACACATATCCCGAACGTATGGTAATTATGCATTTCCCGCAGATTTTATGCTTGTGGCAGCGATGAATCCATGCCCCTGCGGATGCTATCCTGATACGGCAAAATGTACCTGTACACCGGCACAGATCCAGATGTATTTGAGCAGGATCAGTCAGCCTTTTCTGGATCGGATCGATCTGTGCGTAGAAGCATCGAGGATAAGGTATGAAGATTTGACGGAAACAGGGAGATCGGAGCGGTCGGAAGAGATAAGAAAACGGGTATGTGCGGCCAGAAATATACAAAAAGAGCGCTACAAAGATACGGATATTACAACAAATTCCGCTTTGGGTCATGAGGAAATAAAGCGGTACTGCCGGCTGGGGGAGGCTGAGAGCCGGCTGATGAAACATGCTTTTACCAAGATGGAACTATCTGTACGCGGTTACCACAGAATTATAAAGACAGCGCGTACAATTGCTGATTTGGACGGAGAAGAGCAGATTAAGGAAAAACATCTGCATGAAGCACTCGGATACCGTATGATAGACAGAAAGTACTGGAGGAGATTGGGATGAAATATGAATTCTGGATGGCTGGCATACAGGGAATCCGGCCGGAGAAAAAGATTATGCTCAGAGAACGAATGAAAACGGCAGAAGCGATTTATTATATAGAAGAAACACAGCTGCAGAAATATAAGTTCTTGAATGAAAACGACAGAAATAAGATTATGCAGGCGCAGAAAAATATTTCATTTCATGAAGAATACGAAAAAATGCAGGAAAAAGGGATACGTTTTATCCCTTACTATGACACTGAATACCCTGAAAGGCTCAGAGAGACAGCGGATTATCCCTATGCGCTTTATGTGAAAGGCAGCGTGCCCCGGAAAGAAACAAAAAAAGCAGCAATTATCGGGGCCAGACGCTGTACGCCTTATGGTGAAAAGTATGCCGTTGATTTTGCAAAAGCTCTGGCAGGAAGAGGAGCAGAGATTATCAGCGGCATGGCAAGAGGAATCGATGGCATGGGCCATCGCGGAGCCCTGCTTGCGGGCGGCAGGACATACGCCGTGCTTGGATCCGGAGCAGATGTATGTTATCCCAGAGAACATATCGGTCTATATGTAGATATTTTGGAACAGGGCGGAGGTATCATTTCAGAACAGCCTCCGGGAACAGCGCCTCTGGCAAAGAATTTTCCGGCACGTAACAGGATTATAAGCGGGCTGTCGGATGCGATTCTTGTTATGGAAGCAGGCCAGAAGAGCGGTTCGCTCATTACAGTTGATCTGGCTCTTGAACAGGGGCGTGATGTCTATGCCCTGCCAGGTCCGGTCAACAGTATGCTGAGCGACGGATGCAACCGCCTGATCCGGCAGGGAGCCGGGGTTCTTCTGTCGCCGGAGGCATTTCTGGAAGAATGGGGACTGGAAAAAGCGGCAGAGGAAGGAGACGGCAAAAAGAAAGTCAAAAATGAAAAAAAACTTGAAAGTGCAGAAAAATTGGTGTATAGTTGTCTCGGTTTGTATCCGAAGAACCCGGATCAGCTTGTGAGTGAAACAAAACTGGAAATCAAAGAAGTGCTTGCTCTGCTTGTATCTCTGGAATTAAGGGGATATGTCCGGGAAATATCGAAGAATTATTATGTAATATCAGAATAAAATGGCACAAGCCTGCCAATGGAGGGAGTCAGATATATGGCGCATTATCTTGTTATCGTGGAGTCACCTGCAAAGGTGAAAACGATTAAAAAGTTTCTGGGAAGCAATTATACGGTTGCTGCATCACAGGGACACGTAAGAGATCTTCCGAAAAGTTCGCTCGGTATTGATATTGAGCATGATTATGAGCCGAAGTACATCACGATACGAGGCAAGGGAGATATCCTTGCCAGTCTGAGAAAGGAAGTAAAAAAATCCGATAAAGTATATCTGGCAACCGACCCTGACCGGGAAGGAGAGGCAATTTCGTGGCATCTTGCGGCAGCCCTTAAGCTGGATGACAAGAAAATGCGGCGCATTACATTTAATGAGATTACGAAAAATGCGGTAAAGGCTTCATTGAAAGCTCCGAGAAGCATTGATATGAATCTGGTAGATGCACAGCAGGCAAGGCGTGTCCTTGACCGTATGGTGGGATATATGATAAGCCCGATCCTCTGGGCAAAGGTAAAGCGCGGGCTGAGTGCGGGGCGTGTTCAGTCTGTTGCGCTGCGCCTTGTGGCGGACCGGGAAGAAGAAATCAATGCCTTTATACCGGAAGAATACTGGACACTTGATGCCGCCCTTAAAATTAAAGGTGAGAAGCGTCCGCTGACAGCCAGATTTTACGGAACGGATAAGAAAAAGATTACGATCCGTTCTGAAAAAGAATTAAAAGAGATTCTTCGCAAAGTTGAAAATGAGGAATTTAAGATCACAGATATCAGGACTACAGAACGTATCCGGAAAGCACCGCAGCCTTTTACGACGAGTACGCTTCAGCAGGAAGCCGCAAAAGCGCTGAATTTCGGAACGCAGAAGACGATGCGTATTGCCCAGCAGCTCTATGAAGGTATTGATATCAAGGGAAACGGAACAGTCGGTGTGATCACTTATCTGCGTACGGATTCAACCAGAATCGCAGATGAAGCGGACGCATCAGCAAGAGAATATATTTCCGCAAATTATGGAGCAGAATATGCGGCGGCCAGACAGGCTGCACCTGCCGGCGATAAAAAGATACAGGATGCACACGAGGCAATCCGTCCGACGGATATTTCACGGACTCCGGCATCTCTGAAAGAGTCGCTGACAAGAGATCAGTTCAGACTGTACCAGCTGATCTGGAAGCGTTTTGCTGCAAGCCGCATGAATCCGGCGCGTTATGAGGCAACGTCTGTAAAGATTTCGGCGGGCGAATATTGCTTTACTGTCGCTGCTTCAAAGCTGTTGTTCGATGGCTTCCGTTCTGTGTATACAGAAGCAGATGAGGTAAAAGAAGAAAGTAATGTGCTCGTAGGGCATCTGAGCATGGATTCTGTCCTTACGAAAGAGGAATTTGATCCGAAACAGCATTTTACACAGCCTCCGGCACATTATACAGAAGCCAGTCTGGTAAAGACGATGGAAGAACTGGGAATCGGCCGGCCTAGTACTTATGCTCCGACAATCTCAATTATCCTCGGCCGACGGTATGTGACGAAAGAGGCAAAAAATCTTTATCTGACCGAGATCGGGGAAGTGGTAAATAATATGATGAAACAGTCTTTCCCCAGTATTGTAGATGTGAATTTTACAGCTAATATGGAAGGTCTTCTGGATATGGTTGAAGAAGGAAAAGTTGAATGGAAAGAAATTATCCGCAATTTCTATCCGGATCTGGAAGAGGCCGTTAAGAAAGCTGAAAAGGAACTTGAGACAGTTAAAATAGAGGATGAGGTGACTGATGTTATCTGTGAAGAGTGCGGAAGAAACATGGTCATCAAGTATGGCCCTCATGGAAAATTCCTTGCCTGTCCGGGATTCCCGGAGTGCCGCAACACAAAGCCGTATCTGGAAAAAATAGGCGTTCCCTGTCCTGTGTGCGGGAAAGATATTGTAATCCGTAAGACAAAGAAAGGAAGAAAGTATTACGGATGCGAGAACAATCCGGAGTGCGAATTTATGTCTTGGCAGAAACCGTCACGGGAAAAATGTCCGGAGTGCGGCGGATATATGGTAGAAAAGGGAAATAAACTCGTCTGCGCAAATGAAAAATGCGGATATGTTACCACTTTGAATAAGAAAAAAGAATGAAAGAGTAATTGAATTGCATTGCTATTCTGAAAATTGTGTGATAACATAGATACATCTAGCAATTTGCCGGGATTTGTATATACAATTGTGTTATACAAGAGATATGCGGAGGAAACAATGAGTGTACAATTATTAGACAAAACAAGAAAAATTAATAAACTGCTCCATAACAATAATTCGAGCAAGGTCGTGTTTAACGATATCTGTGCGGTTCTGACAGACATTCTTGACTCGAATGTTCTTGTGGTCAGCCGGAAAGGAAAGATTCTCGGGGTAAGTAAGTGCACAAACGTGAAGGAAATTCATGAGTTGATTGCGGAGTCAGTCGGTTCACATATTGATGCAATGTTAAATGAGCGCCTTCTTAGTATCCTTTCTACGAAAGAAAATGTTAATCTTGAAACTCTGGGATTTTCACCGGAGGCGGTAGAAGGATATCAGGCAATCGTTACACCGATTGACATTGCGGGAGAACGCCTCGGAACACTTTTCATCTATAAGCAGGATGCAGTGTATTCGATTGATGATATTATTCTCAGCGAATACGGTACCGCGGTAGTTGGACTTGAAATGCTTCGTTCGGTAAATGAAGAGAGTGCCGAGGAGACGAGAAAAGAGCATATTGTCCAGTCGGCGATCAGTACGCTGTCATTTTCGGAGCTGGAGGCAATTATTCATATTTTTGACGAACTTGGCGGTACAGAAGGCATACTGGTAGCGAGCAAAATTGCGGACAGAGTCGGTATTACAAGATCTGTAATCGTGAACGCCCTGCGTAAATTTGAAAGTGCGGGAGTGATTGAATCCCGTTCTTCAGGTATGAAAGGAACTTATATTAAAGTTCTCAACGACTATGTATTTACCGAATTGGAAAAGATAAAAAAAGAGCGTATGTAAGCTGGAGGGCTGATATATGTACGAAGGAAATCCTGTTGACCTTAGAATGGAAAAAATCCTGTCTGCTGACGGTATTTTTGATGATTCCACACGCCAGTGCAGAGTTCGCAAATATGATCCGGAAGAGGATTTTATCTATCTGGAACTTAAAGAAGATAAGCTGGAGACGATTTCTCTGGATGCCAAATACAGATGTTACATATCTACGCGAACCGAGCTTCTGTATTGTACGGGTGTTGTGAAAGAGAGATACCGGCAGGAGGACAGAAACTTATTAAAGTTCAGAATAGAAAATGGCTTTTATAACGTATACGAAGGAAGAAAAATGACAAAACGTGCCTGACGGCGCGTTTTTTCTTGTTCATTTGCAGGATTATTTGCCAGCGGCCGGTTCATCTGGATATCAGATGACAGAACTGTTACAGAAAATATAAAAACCTTGTAAACTGTGTTGACAAATTTAAAACGGAGTGCTATTTTATATTCATGAGGTTTAGCACTCGTAAGAAATGAGTGCTAACAAAGAAAAGCTTAAGGAGGAATTACAATGAAGTTAGTACCGTTGGGTGACAAAATTGTTTTAAAACAGTTAGAAGCAGAAGAGACAACAAAATCCGGTATCGTTCTTCCGGGACAGGCGAAAGAGAAACCTCAGGAAGCAGAAGTTATCGCTGTTGGACCGGGCGGAAATATAGATGGCAAAGAAGTTGTAATGCAGGTAAAAGCCGGCGACAAAGTAATCTACTCCAAATATGCAGGAACAGATGTTGAACTGGACGGAGAAGAATATATCATTGTAAAACAGAGTGATATTTTAGCAATTGTTGAAGAATAAAAACATTAAATAAGGAGATGCATTGATATGGCAAAGGAAATCAAATACGGAGCTGAGGCCAGAACAGCACTGGAAAAAGGTGTAAACCAGCTGGCAGATACAGTAAAAGTTACACTTGGACCGAAAGGAAGAAACGTTGTCCTTGATAAATCATTTGGAGCACCGCTGATCACAAACGATGGTGTTACAATCGCTAAAGAGATTGAGCTGGAAGATGGATTTGAAAATATGGGAGCTCAGCTGATCAGAGAAGTTGCTTCTAAGACAAATGATGTTGCCGGAGACGGTACTACAACAGCTACAGTTCTGGCTCAGGCTATGGTTCATGAAGGCATGAAGAACCTTGAGGCAGGAGCTAATCCGATTGTCCTGAGAAAAGGTATGAAAAAAGCAACAGACAAGGCTGTCGAGGCTATCCGGTCTATGAGCAGCAAGGTAAAAGGAAAAGAGCAGATTGCGAGAGTAGCTGCTGTTTCATCAGGAGACGAGGCTGTAGGCGAAATGGTAGCTGACGCAATGGAGAAAGTTTCCAACGATGGTGTTATTACAATCGAAGAGTCTAAGACAATGCAGACAGAACTGGATCTGGTAGAAGGTATGCAGTTCGACCGCGGATATATTTCAGCTTACATGGCAACAGATATGGAGAAAATGGAAGCTGTTCTTGAGGATCCGTACATCCTTATCACAGATAAGAAGATCTCCAATATTCAGGATATTCTGCCGCTCCTTGAGCAGATCGTACAGTCCGGAGCAAGACTTCTTATCATCGCAGAGGATATCGAAGGCGAGGCTCTGACAACTCTAATCGTTAACAAACTGCGTGGAACATTCAATGTTGTAGCAGTTAAGGCACCGGGATACGGCGACAGAAGAAAAGAAATGCTTCAGGATATTGCAATCCTGACAGGCGGACAGGTGATTTCCGAGGAACTCGGACTCGACCTGAAAGAGACTACAATGGAGCAGCTTGGACGTGCAAAATCTGTTAAAGTCCAGAAAGAGAACACTGTTATTGTTGACGGATGCGGAAGTAAGGATGCAATTAATGACAGAGTTGCACAGATCAAGAAAGCAATCGAAGAGACAACATCCGATTTCGACAGAGAGAAACTTCAGGAGAGGCTTGCAAAACTGGCTGGCGGCGTAGCTGTAATCCGTGTAGGCGCAGCTACAGAGACAGAGATGAAAGAAGCAAAACTTCGTATGGAGGATGCACTGAATGCTACAAGAGCAGCAGTAGAAGAAGGAATCATTGCAGGCGGCGGTTCCGCATATATCCATGCGGCAAAAGAGGTCGCTAAGATGACAGAAGAGCTGGAAGGCGATGAGAAGACAGGAGCAAAAATTATCCTGAAAGCTCTGGAAGCTCCGCTGTATCAGATCGCTGCAAATGCAGGTCTTGAAGGTGCAGTTATTGTAAATAAAGTAAGAGAATCAGAGCCGGGTATTGGATTTGATGCTTACAAAGAAGAGTATGTAGACATGGTAGAGAACGGAATCCTTGATCCTGCAAAGGTTACAAGAAGTGCTCTCCAGAACGCGACAAGTGTTGCATCTACACTGCTCACAACGGAGTCTGTCGTATCTACAATCAAAGAGCCGCAGCCGGCAGCACCGGCCGGCGGCGCAGGCGGAATGGGTATGATGTAATTTCATATTTGTTATATAAAGGGCGAAGGGTTAAAACTCTTCGCCCTTTTATTCGATTGATGTTATGGTCCGGAAAACACAGTTTTATAGATACATAAGTTCAGCTTATAAATAAATCTTAAAATAAATCAAGTCTGATTCAGTGCGGCTTCGCCTGAAAATGGTTGACATCTCCATTGAATTTCGTTAGTATATCAGTTAAATATTTATAATTATCTATTATGTATGGATTCAAAAGAAAGAGAGGTCAACAAAATATGGGAAAGATTATTGGCGAAGGAATTACATTTGATGACGTTCTGCTCGTGCCGGCGTATTCAGAAGTGATTCCGAATGAGGTAGACCTGTCAACATACCTTACAAAGAAGATCAGACTGAATATTCCGATGATGAGTGCGGGAATGGACACTGTTACAGAGCACCGTATGGCGATCGCTATGGCGCGTCAGGGAGGTATCGGTATTATTCATAAGAATATGTCCATTGAGGCTCAGGCAGAAGAAGTAGACAAGGTTAAGAGGTCTGAGAACGGCGTTATAACCGATCCGTTCTTTCTTTCACCCGAGAATACATTGGAGGATGCCAACAATCTGATGGCTAAGTTCCGGATTTCAGGTGTTCCGATCACAGAGGGGCGTAAACTTGTCGGTATCATTACGAACCGTGATCTGAAATTTGAAGAAGACTTCTCGAAAAGAATTAAAGAATCCATGACTTCTGAGGGGCTTATTACAGCCAAGGAAGGCATCACACTTGAAGAGGCAAAGAAGATTCTTGCAAAGGCAAGGAAGGAGAAACTGCCGATTGTTGATGACGAGGGGAATCTGAAAGGGCTTATCACAATCAAGGATATCGAGAAGCAGATCAAGTATCCTCTTTCTGCAAAGGATTCCCAGGGACGCCTGCTCTGCGGTGCGGCAATCGGTATTACAGCTAATTGTCTGGAGCGTGTGGAGGAACTTGTGAAAGCAAAAGTTGATGTCGTTGTTATGGACTCCGCACACGGACATTCTGCTAATGTTCTGAGAACCGTAAGAATGGTGAAAGAAAAATATCCGGATCTTCAGGTGATTGCCGGAAATGTTGCAACGGGAGAGGGAACAAAAGCTCTTATCGAGGCAGGTGTTGATGCTGTTAAAGTAGGTATCGGACCGGGATCTATCTGTACGACACGTGTTGTTGCAGGTATCGGTGTTCCGCAGATTACTGCAGTAATGGACTGCTATGAAGCGGCACAGGCATATGGCATTCCGATCATTGCCGACGGCGGTATCAAGTATTCCGGAGATATGACCAAAGCAATTGCGGCCGGAGCAAATGTCTGCATGATGGGAAGCATATTTGCCGGATGTGATGAGAGCCCGGGAACATTCGAACTGTATCAGGGAAGAAAATATAAAGTTTACCGTGGTATGGGATCTATTGCGGCGATGGAAAATGGAAGTAAAGACCGCTATTTTCAGGAAAATGCCAAGAAGCTTGTTCCGGAAGGCGTAGAGGGCCGTGTGGCATATAAAGGAACAGTAGAAGATACAGTTTTCCAGCTTATGGGAGGACTTCGTTCAGGTATGGGATACTGCGGTACCCACACGATTGAGGAACTCAAGGCAAACGGTAAATTTATCAAAATTTCCGCAGCAGCTTTAAGAGAGAGTCATCCGCATGATATCCATATTACGAAAGAAGCACCGAACTACAGTGTTGATGAGTAAATAAATTATATTTCATAGAAAGGAATCCTGTTCAACAGGATTCTTTTTTTATAAATTCATAAGATTTTGTTCACTTCCGCTACAGAATTGTATGATAATATCATAAGTTAGAAGGCGGGGCTTACAGATGAAAAAACATAAGAAAAAAAGCAGATTTATTAAGAAAAACGGGTACTTAATATGGGGAATGATTATACTTATAATTCTGACTCTCGTGCTTGCTGTAAGGGGATTTACATCGCTTGGCACAGGGTATATAAATGTGGATGCATCGGAGCCGGATCTGGATGTGCAGCTGCTGGATGTTAATCCCTATTCGCGTCCGGGAATTCAAACCAATGGAATTACAGGTATTGTAATTCATTATACGGCAAACCCGGGAAGTACAGCACAGGAAAACAGGGATTATTTCAATGGACTGCAGTACTCTCACGAAACATCTGCCAGCAGCAATTTTATAGTGGGACTTGACGGAGAGATTATACAGTGTGTTCCGACATGGGAAGTGGCTTATGCATCTAATGACAGAAATTATGATACAGTGTCTATCGAAGTGTGCCATCCTGATGAGAGCGGAAAGTTTACGGATAAGACATATCGCTCTCTGGTACAGCTTACTGCATGGCTGTGTGTAAAATTTAATCTTACCTCAGATGATGTAATACGTCATTATGATGTGACAGGAAAAAACTGTCCGAAATATTTTGTAGAACATGAGGATGCATGGGAGACATTTAAAGAAAATGTGAGTCTTGCTATCGCATCTGAAAATTGATATAATATGATGGTTATATACGTCGATTTTACAGATGTGGAGGAATAAAATGAACGATTTGGAAATGTACCGGGAGCAGCTTGCTCTTTGCGATGATAAGATCATAGATGCCCTTGTCGAACGCAACGGCATTGTAGAGAAGATCATGGCTTATAAAGAGACGTATGGAATGCCGATCCTGCAGCCGGCACAGGAGGAGAAGCAGCAGAAACGTCTTAATGATAAACTTCGGGACAATAAATACCGGGAAGAAATTCAGGATGTGTTCAGCAGGATCCTGAGAAACAGCAAACGCATACAGGCAAGAAAACTATTCCCGTATAATATCGTTCTGATCGGCTTTATGGGAGCCGGAAAGTCAACTATAGCGGATTATCTGAGTACAATATTTGATATGCGTCTGGTGGAGATGGATCAGGAGATCTCCGAGCGTCAGGAGATGAGCATACCGGATATCTTTGCAACTTACGGGGAAGAATATTTCCGTAATCTTGAGACAGAACTTCTGAAAGAGCTTCAGACCGGAAGCGGATGTATTATATCCTGCGGAGGAGGTGTTGCACTCCGCGAGGAAAATGTTGTGGAAATGAAGAAAAACGGAAGGGTCGTCCTTCTTACAGCCAGTCCGGAAACAATTTATGAGCGGGTGAAAGACAGTAATGACAGGCCGCTGCTTAAAGGAAACAATAATGTAGAGTTCATCGCGGATATGATGGAAAAACGCAGAGAAAAATATGAGGCTGCGGCCGATATTGTAATACAGACGGACAACAAGACGATTCTCCAGATCTGTGAGGAACTGATCACGAAGTTGATGAGGTTGGATACAAAATAATGTTTGAAAGAATTTTTCCGGATGAATATATGGCGTCCACATATGTTATCCCGTTTGAAAAACTATATGAACAGGGGTACCGAGGCGTGATATTTGATATAGACAATACGCTGGTGCCGCACGGAGCGCCTGCAGATGAGCGCGCTGAGAAATTGTTCCTCAGGCTGAAAACAATCGGATTTTCTACATGCCTGATCTCGAATAATCAGGAACCGCGGGTGAAAATGTTCAACAAGAATATCGGAACAAACTATATCTTTAATGCCCATAAGCCGTCAACAAAAAATTATATCAGGGCGATGGAAATTATGGGGACCGACAGAAGCAACACGGTCTTTGTGGGTGACCAGCTGTTCACTGACGTGTGGGGAGCAAAAAGGGCGGGAATTCATAATATTCTCGTGAAACCGATACACCCGAAAGAAGAGATCCAGATTGTGTTCAAGAGGTATCTTGAGAAGATCGTTCTTCATTTCTATAAAAAAAGATTGAAAAATAAGGAAAATTAGTATAAAATTAATTAATGGAGTGCCGGTACGGCGCGCAAATCGAAGGAGGAAGATAAATGGTCGCAGCAGGAGATTTTAAGAATGGCATTACCGTTGAGATTGACGGAAATATTTATCAGATTTTGGAATTTCAGCACGTGAAACCGGGAAAGGGAGCAGCGTTTGTAAGAACAAAGCTGAAAAATATTATCAGCGGCGGTGTAGTTGAGAAGACATTCCGTCCGACTGAGAAGTTTGAGAATGCCCATATCGACAGAAAAGATATGCAGTATCTCTATAAAGACGGAGATCTGTACAATTTTATGGATGTTGAGACATATGATCAGATCGCACTTGATTCTGAAGTGGTAGGAGATTCTCTCAAGTTTGTGAAAGAGAATGAGACAGTTAAGATCTGTTCCCACAAGGGAAATGTATTTTCTGTAGAGCCGCCGCTTTTTGTAGAGCTGGCAATTACAGAGACAGAGCCGGGCTTTAAGGGAGATACAGCACAGGGAGCTACAAAGCCGGCTACTGTTGAGACGGGTGCGGTTGTCAATGTACCGCTGTTCTGTGAGACAGGCGATGTACTTAAGATTGATACACGTACAGGTGAGTATCTGTCAAGAGTATAATCTGTTCAGGTTTTAAATGCTGATTCAAATTCGGGATGCACTGTAAAGTGCATCCTTTTTCTATTTCGGCCTTTGTGAAATAGGGAGAAATTTCAAGACTCTTTTTGTGAAATGTGCCCCATTGATTTTGCGCTTTGACTCGACTATAATCAAGAGCACATAATATTGTTCAATTATTTTTTTATCATTTCATGGAGCTTAAGTTTTCATGAGGTACATATCGTACCGGTTTTCTCATCTAATTTATAATGCACCGCGTTACGGAAAGGAGAAAAATGGATTACAGAGCATTTACAGACGCGGTAGAGAAACAAATGAATCAAAGAATGACAGGAGGTGTTAAAGCTGGCCTGTATACGGCTGAAAAAAATAACGGGATTGAACGCACCGGCGTGATGATTGAGACCCCGGGGATTAATATTTCCCCGACTATTTATCTTGAAGAATATTATCAGAATTATAAAAACGGAATATCAATTGAGAAGATTGTCGACGAGATACTGTTGTTCTATGAGAGCATTAAACAGGAAAAGCCGTGGGATTGCGAAAAAATCCTGAATTACAAGGGGGTAAAAGACAGGATTGTTTTCAAGCTGGTCAATACGGCGAAAAACAGACATTTCCTCAGCACAGTGCCTCATATTCCATTTCTGGATCTTTCAGCTGTATTTTATGTGCTGTTGGAAGCTTCAGATGAGGGAACAGCTGTAATGACGGTAACCAGACGGCATATGGAACAGTGGAACGTTGAGACGGATACATTGTGGGCAGATTCCGTAAGAAATTCCAGATGTCTTCTTCCGGCGGAATTCTTTACAATGGATTATGCTTTGAAAGAAATGCTCAGCAAAAACGGAAGAGCCGGTGCATCAGAGAACCTTCTTACCGGGAATGTGCAGTCAAGGGACGGGATGTATATACTTTCCAATAAATCCAGAAGCTACGGAGCTGCCTGTATCGCGTATCCGCATATTCTTGAAATGATCGGAGAGATACTGAGAACGGATTATTACGTACTTCCGAGCAGTGTGCACGAGGTTGTAATTGTGCCGCGCTGTGAGAATATAAGTGCCGCAGAACTGGATGAGATGATTCGGGAGATAAATATTACACAGGTGGATGACGAGGAGGTACTGAGCGATCATGCATACCTTTATGAGATTAAGGGCGGTTACCTGAGACGGGGGACAGAGTTTATGACAGGAGGGCTGATGGGATGAGAAAATGTCTGAAGAGAATAACCGCTTTCCTGTTGGGCGCCGGGCTGATGATTGCCGCACCGGGTGAAACTGCAGCTGCAGAGGCTGATCACACAGAAACGTATCAGATTACATTTCGGATACAGGGGGAAGGAACTGTAAAACTGGAAAATGCGGATTTCGGAGAGGCAGTCTTTAGCGAGGGAGAAAGAACTTTCAGCATGACCCCGGGTAACTATGTATTGGTTACTGCGCAGGCGGGAAACGGGGAAAATAAATCGGAGGAACAAATGGCCTCTATTGCTGTAACAACCTCCGATGGTGTTGAACTGGAACCGGTGTCTTCGGGGAAAACCGGTGTTCTTACCCGCGAGATTACAATGACGGAAATAGATAAAGTAGTCGATATCAGATTCGGAAGCAGTCTGGACGTGAGAAACAAGGTTATGAGAGTGGCCGCATCATCCAATGAAACTTTCCCGGAACAGGGGGATAAGTTTACAGGGACCTGTACAGTAAAATCAGTGATAGGGGGGAATGGTCATACTGTTCATGGAGTTACGCTTACGGGAACAACGGGAATACTGGCAGGAGAGGGGGACATTGAGGCTGATTGTGCCCAGCGGTCCGCTGCAGCGCCTGTTGCAGGAATGAAATATAATTATACATACACGATTACATCCGTGGATAAATCTTCAGGCAGAGTAACCGGAAGTATCTACTTTGTATCCCAGATACAGCCTGCTTCAGGAGCAGTTGACAGTGATGGGTATCTGATCGGCTATCAGGCGCTTTCGGGAATGTTTTCTATCCAAAGGGAGTATAAGGGAAAACTGTTGTTGAAAAAAACATCGGCCAATGGAAGCGTAACGGACGGGAACATCTGTTACAGCCTGATCGGTGCAAAATATGGCGTCTATTCGGATGCCGGGTGCGCAAGTCAGGCCGCTGTCCTGACAGTGAAGGAGGACGGGACTTCAGATACAGTGGAATTGGCTGCGGGCAGATATTTTGTCAAGGAGATAACCGCTCCGAAAGGATATGCGCTGGATGGAACTATATATACAGCAGATGTCAGTGCAGGCAATACAGCTGTTGTAAATGCTAAAGATGTTCCGCAGAGCGCACCGGTAAATATTCTTCTGGAAAAAACGGATGCGGAATCAGGAGAAAAATCCCCGGAAGGAAATGCGTCTTTTGCAGATGCAGAGTTTACGATCAGATATTATGCGGGGTATTATGATCAGGATCCTGCGCTCAAGGGGATTCAGGCAGCTCGCACGTGGGTCATGAAGACAGATGAATCCGGCCGGATTGTATTTCAGGATGCACAGAAGATCTCGGGGGATGCATTTTACAGGAATTCGGAGGGAAAAAATGTGCTGCCGCTCGGTACGGTTACAATTCAGGAAACAAAAGCACCTGCCGGATATCTTGTCAATGAAAAGGTGTTTGTGGAGAAGATTACGGCATCGGGGAACTCGGAGATGGTGAAGACCTATAATGGTCCTGAGGTTCCAGAAGAAATTATACGCGGTGATCTCCAGATTGTTAAGTTTTCCAGAAATCCTGAGGAAGAACAGGACCAGAAAACTGCGCTTGGTGGAATATGTTTTGAGATTATATCGAAAACAACCGGCGAGACAGTGGAAATTACAACAGATGAGAACGGATATGCCTCTACTGCCCAGCTGGGAGAAAGCCGAGGCGGACTGATATATGATACTTATACCGTGCATGAAAAAAATACGTCGGATGGACTTGTGCCGGTGAAGGATTTTGAAATCACGATTTCAGAGGAGGGGAAAACTCTATATTATATTCTGGAAGATGCGGCAGTTGTATCACCGGTACAGCTTGTAAAAACGGACAGTACAACCGGTAAAACAATCCCGGCGGCAGGAGTGAAATTCCGGTTGTTGGATTCAGAAAAACAACCGGTCACAATGACAACTTATTATCCCGAAAAAAAGGTTTACGAAATATTTGAGACAAATGAAAAAGGGATGTTTCTCCTGCCTGAGAAGCTGGCTGCCGGCGACTATTATTTCAGAGAGCTTCAAGCTCCTGACGGATATCTGATCTGTGACAAAGATGTCCGGTTTACAATAGAAGAGAGCCACGAATGGGATTCTCCGCTTGAAATTCTGTTCCCGGATGTTCCGGTCAAAGGCAGAATACATGTGACGAAGAAAGATGCCGGATCGGGATCGCTGCTGGAAGGTGCAGAATTTGATATTGAAGCAGCAGAGGATATTGTTACTCCGGACGGCACAGTACGCGCTGTAAAAGGGGAGACTGTGGATACCATTATTACAGATGAAAAAGGCACCGGCATATCTAAGGAGCTCTTTCCGGGCAGATATACTTTGACGGAAACAAAACAGCCGTCAGGGTATGTACGCTCCGACAGAAAGATAGAGGCGGAGATACGGTGGAAGGATCAGGTAACTGCTGTTGTTACGGAAAGGATCGATGTGGAGAATGTTCCGACGAAATTTGTTCTTGCAAAGAAGGAAACCGGAACAGAAAATTATCTGTCTGGTGCAGAGTTTGAGCTGTGGGGAGAATCAGAAGAAAAAATGATTCTGAAAACGGGTGAAGATGGTACAGTGACCGTTGAAAAACTTGAGCCCGGGACCTATTCTATCCGGGAAACAGCGGCTGTGACAGGATATCTTCTGGATGATACGATCTATCACTTTACAGTAGATGAAGACGGAAAGATCGATGGTAAAGAGACGGGGATTATGACGGTTGAAAATGACCGTACCAGAATTACACAGACGAAAGCAGTAAATGCAGATACCGGGGAACAGGAATTGATGCCGGAAGAGAGCAGAGTAATTGATACGGTAAGTATGGAAAAGCTACGGGACGGCACAGAATATCTGCTCAGAGGAATACTGATGGATAAGCAGACTGGAAAGCCCCTGCGGGAAAATGATGCTGCAGATGGAGACATATTGCTGGTGGAAAAGAAGTTTACGGCATCCGGGACAAAAATGGATGTTGAGATGGAATTCGCCTTTGACGCAGCTGCATTTGCAGGGCGTACAATTGTAGTGTTTGAGTATCTTTATCAGGATGAAATTGAGATCGGACGGCACGCAGCTCTGGATGACCTGATGCAGCAGCTGTATGTAAAAGATGTGGAACAGCAGTCCGGGGAAAGCAAAGAGGATAATACAGGTACAGAAGAAGCACCGCAGACAGGTGATAAGTCAGAACCGCTGCCGTTTGCCGCTGCGGCGGTCGGGGCAGGAAGTACTGCGATGCTTTTGGCAGCATGGATGTGGAAGAAATATAGAAGGAAATAATGAACCGGCGGGATAGACATAGATGAATGACTGCTTCGCGGCAGAGAGGATTTGAGGTGGTGTGAAGGAAAATTCACAAGATAAAGTGCTTTACATTTTGCATAAATTATGCTAGGATAATTAAGGTTGTAAAGGGGAACGATACCGTTCCCTTTCATAGCCGGAATGCGTCTGTAGCTCAGTGGATAGAGCAATGCCCTCCGGAGGCATGTGCGGCGGTTCGACTCCGCTCAGACGCTGACAGAAGAAAAGAGCCTCTGTAAAACAGTTGATTGTGCTGTCTGTTTTACAGAGGCTTTTTTCATACCCGGAGTGTGCCTTTTTGTACTTTCGGTGCTTTACAGAAGATTTATTTTCTTTTTCATGATGTAATGAGATGCAATGTACTGAGCGATAGTAATGACCAGCATAAGTAAGAATGATAGTGCAAGAAGCCGGAACATATGCTCCATCATTGCTTTGCCGTCAAGCATAGCGGTATTGTATCCGGGTAAAAATCCCAGCACAAGCATAAAGATTACGGAAATAATCTGTATGATAAAATTTGTTATGAAGTAGGCTGCAACTGCACCGAGCACTCTGTGACTTGGGAACAGCTGACCGACCACAACAGAAAAGTAGATCATGATCACAGAGCTGATACAGCTTATGAGACATACAGCAAGCAAAATCAGAGAAAGTGTACTGAGTGAGCAGCCAAGCTCTGCAGTTAATTCGTCCGCAACCGTATTGTATGCTGCGGTTACATTGCGGCCTGTTACGAGAAATAGTATGCCGGCTGCAATAATAATGCAGTCTGCAGCCATTAGTATATATCCTGAGATAATCTTCGCCCATAAATGCTGCGGTCCTGATACAGGAAGTGTCCATGAAAGATAGCCTTCTTTGCTGAAAAGGTTTCGGTAGAAACGAAAAGCAACCTGCAGGCACGTAATGATCGAAAGGGCAGAAACAAGGAGTGTTATCAGAGAGATAAAAAGAATGAGTGAAAAAATCAGAGGCTCTGAGGGTTCTGAAAAATCCAGTCTGTCCATATACAGAAAACGTGCCGCAAAGCATATGAGCATATAGACTGCATGTATCAGTATAAATATTTTTGCAGCAGCTTTTAAATCATATTTTACAAGTTTACCTAACATTTAAATACCTCCCGGAATAAAGCATCTACAGATTTGCCGTATTTGGTTCGTATTTCATCCACAGTTTCATTAAGAGCCAGACGTCCATTCTGCAGAAAGATCACCCGGTCCAGTACATTTTCTATGTCAGAAATCAGGTGTGTTGAAATCAGGACAGTGGCATTCTCGTTATAGTTTGCAAGTATTGTACGCAGGATATAATCTCTGGCGGCCGGATCCACTCCGCCGATTGGTTCGTCAAGTATATACAGATCTGCGTCACGGCTCATAACAAGTACGAGCTGAACCTTTTCTTTCGTG
The DNA here is from genome assembly GCA_930986645.1 of uncultured Lachnoclostridium sp. Classification (GTDB taxonomy): domain Bacteria; phylum Bacillota; class Clostridia; order Lachnospirales; family Lachnospiraceae; genus Mediterraneibacter. The sequence continues at coordinate 78,780 of CAKNJS010000003.1, read as the reverse complement.
CCTTTCGAGAGAGCGCTGAACCGCATATTCCGGTCTATTTCCAGAGTATCCAGCATTTTGGAAGCGCGTTCTGTGCTGAAATTTTTGTAAAAGTCAGAGTAATAAGCAATGATATCCTTTACTTTCATGTGGTCGCTGAAATAACTGCAATCTGGAAGATAAGAAACAATTTTCTTTGTTGCAGTGCCCGGAGCCAGACCATTGATCATTATGTGTCCGTCAGTAGGAACGAGAAGACCGTTTAGAAGTTTGATCAATGTAGTCTTGCCGCTTCCGTTCGGTCCGAGGAGTCCTGCAATCTGTCCGCGTTCCAGTGAAAGATTCAGTTCGGTAAGGGCAAAAAAGCTGCCGTATTTTTTAGTCAGTCTGTTGCATTCAAGAATCGGTCTCATTATAACCTCCCTTTTTAATAGTATCCCTGATTATTTCCAGTGTATCTTCATCAGAGAACCCAAGTTTTCGCATCTGTCTGAAAAAGTCCCGGATGTGTTCCTGAGCCAGATCGTTCCTCATCTCTGCGATCAGCGATGTGTCGTCAGTTATAAAACGGCCGCTTGTGCGCTGGGAGTATACGAGTCCGCAGCGTTCCAGTTCGGACAGTGCTTTCTGCATTGTATTCGGGTTGACGGCGGCTTCGACAGCAAGATCGCGTACAGAGGGAAGTTTATCCCCCGGCTGATATACACCGGAAATGATGTCGTGTTGAATTCGTTCCATCAATTGAAGATAGATGGGACGATCGTTATCCAGATTCCATGGCATTAAATCACCTCGTATTCTTTTTTGGCGGAACTGCCTCGGACAGTTCCATGCAGGAACGGGGATATCCCCGTTCCTGCAACTGTATTATTGATATAATACAATAATATACTCTTCGAATGGGATTGTCAAGAATGTTTTGAGAAATGTTAAAGAGAGCTTTCATGTTCTTTAATGATCTGTTCTTTCATATCCGGTTCAAACTTCCCGTTTCGCAGCATTTTGATCTCATATTTATAGGGAGCATAAGATTTTTTTGGAGCTGTTGGAGACGGAATATAAGGTGTTTCAAGTATTTTAGGAATGTTTTCAAAGTCAGGATGACTGACGATATAATTCAGTGCTTCAAAACCAATATGGCCAAAGCCGATATTTTCATGTCTGTCCTTTGCTGCTCCGGGGACATTTTTGCTGTCGTTAATATGAAATACAGCGATTTGTTCTTTGCCAATAATGTGGTCAAATTTATCTATAACATCGTCAAAATGATGAATAATATCGTAGCCGCTGTCACTTGTATGACAGGTGTCAAAACATACCCGCAGCTTATCATTATGTGTTACGCCGTCATAAATTCGGGCAAGTTCCTCGAAGGTACGGCCGATTTCAGAGCCTTTGCCGGCCATTGTTTCAAGTGCTATGCAGCAAGCGGTATCCGAGGTGAGCACTTCGTTGAGCCCTTTAATAATCTGGGCGGTGCCGGCATCGACTCCTGCACCCACGTGCGCGCCGGGATGGAGAATAAGAGTACGGCTTTTACAGCTGATTGTCCGTTCCAGCTCTTTGGCAAGAAACTCTACAGCAAGAGAGAAAGTCTCCGGTTTTACAGAGTTTCCCAGATTAATAATATATGGCGCGTGGACGATAATTTCACTGATCCCGTGCTCTTGCATATACTCCCATGCCGGTTCGATATTCAGCTCGCTGATATCTTTTCGTCTTGTATTCTGCGGGGCTCCAGTATAGAACATAAAAGTGTCGGCTCCGTAAGATACGGCCTCCTTAGCAGAACCAAGGAGCATCTCTTTGCCGCTCATGCCGACGTGTGAACCTAATATCATATCTAATCTCCTTCTCTTATTAAAATATGATTCATTATAAAATAGGCGGCGAGGTTTCTCAAGAGGATAAATTCCGATTTTTCGTACCGGATCAGGAGTAGAAAATCATTTGGAAAGCGCTGGAAAGAGAAACTGAAGACTTTGAATCAGACACCGGTCGTGATCCTTAATTAAGATTAGATAATGATCCATCAGAAGAAAAAGGCGGGGAAAATTTTACTCCGCCTTTTGATATGCCATACGTTCGCTGCCATCTTCTGTATAGATAATCCCGCAGTATGTAAAGCCGTTTTTATCGAGAAGATGCTGCATGATCCGGTTATCCCTGTGAGTATCGATCTTTAAGTTGCGGCACTGTTCAAATGCCCAGTTCAGGCAGAATGAAGCGGCGCCTTTTACAGTACCGTTTGAAGTAATACGGTGTACGACGCCGTATGGGCGTTCGTTCAGCCATTCACCGCTGTAGATCCGTCGATAAGTATCATCGGGCCCTTCCTTATAATAAAATGCAGCAGTAATCTGCCCATGCTCTTCGCAGACATAGGAACATCCTGCTTCTATATCGGCTGCAATCAGAGTCCTTTTAGGATAGGTCTGTCCCCATTGGGAGGGATTGCCGTGGCCAGCCATAAAAAGACGGGCATTTTCATACATTTTTATGAGTAACTCCAGCTCATCTGGACGAGTATTTCGGATTTTCATATTAATTTTACTGCCTTTCCGATTGATCTAAATTTACGTCTATGCAGAAAGTACGGCAGATGTATCTGGAAAACTGCCGGTATCTGCTCTTTCGAAGTATTATAACAGAATGTGAAAATAGTATCAATCCACTAATAAGAGTACATGGGAACAATATATATACAATATGTTGGGAACTGTTCCAATTTTTGTATAAAATTAAATACACAGGCAAAAACGATAACTATTATCATAATAAAGCTTGCATTTTTACATCTGTGATGATATACTAGCGCATGTCAATAAGAGATTTAAAGGTTTCAGAGGAGGTTTTCAGAAAATGGCAAAAGCAAATTTTGACCAGTGGGAAGGTTTTGGCGGACATCTCTGGAAAGAGGAAGTCAATGTGCGTGATTTTATTCAGCACAACTATACTCAGTATGACGGAGATGAGTCTTTCCTTGCAGGTCCCACAGAGGCGACAAATAAACTTTGGGGAGAGCTTTCCAAACTTCAGAAAGAGGAGCGTGCAAAAGGCGGCGTCCTTGATATGGAGACTGAAGTAGTTTCAGGCCTGACAGCTTATGGCCCGGGATATATCAATGAAGATATGAAGGATCTGGAGCAGGTTGTAGGACTTCAGACAGATAAACCGCTTAAGAGAGCATTCATGCCGTACGGCGGAATCAAGATGGCAGAGCAGGCGTGCACAACTTACGGATATACTCCGAGTGAAAAACTGCATGAAATCTTTACAAAATATCATAAAACTCACAATCAGGCTGTATTTGATATCTATACACCTGAAATGAAAAAAGCGCGTCACAATAAGATCATCACAGGACTTCCGGATACATACGGAAGAGGACGTATCGTAGGCGACTACCGCCGTGTGGCTCTCTACGGTATCGATTACCTGATCGAGAAAAAACAGTCTGACTTTGTTGAGTATGAAAGACATGGAATGAAGGGAACGGATTTCCGTCTCCGCGAAGAGATTGCTGATCAGATCCGTGCACTTAATGGAATGAAGGAAATGGCAGAGTCCTATGGATATGATATTTCCAAGCCGGCGACAAACGCGAAAGAGGCCGTCCAGTGGCTGTACTTCGGATATCTTGCGGCGATCAAGACACAGAACGGAGCTGCAATGAGTGTAGGACGTATTTCTACATTCCTTGACATTTATATCCAGAGAGATCTGGAGAAAGGCATCCTGACAGAGGAGCAGGCTCAGGAGCTCATTGACCACATGGTAATGAAGTTCAGAATGGTGAAGTTTGCGAGAATCCCGTCTTACAACGAACTGTTCTCCGGAGACCCGGTATGGGCTACACTGGAGATGGCAGGAATCGGAATGGACGGACGTCACATGGTAACAAAGAACGACTACCGTTTCCTCCACACACTGGAGAACATGGGACCGTCACCGGAGCCGAACCTGACAGTTCTGTACTCCTCACACCTGCCGGAGAACTTCAAGAAATATGCGGCTTATATTTCTGTTAAGACAAGTTCCATCCAGTACGAGAACGACGATGTAATGCGTCCGGTATGGGGCGATGACTATTCTATCTGTTGCTGCGTATCCGCAACAGAGACAGGTAAGGAGATCCAGTTCTTCGGAGCACGTGCGAACCTTGCAAAATGCCTTCTGTACGCGATCAACGGCGGTGTTGATGAGAAGACAAAACAGCAGGTATCTCCGCTCTACAGACCGATTACATCCGAGTATCTTGACTATGATGAGGTTATGGAGAAATATGACCAGATGATGGAGTGGCTGTCCAAGCTGTATGTTGATACACTGAACATGATCCACTACATGCATGACAAGTACTACTATGAGGCTGCTGAGATGGCGCTCATTGATACAAATGTAAGACGTACATTTGCAACAGGTATCGCAGGATTCTCACATGTAGTTGACTCCCTGAGTGCGATCAAGTACGCGAAAGTTAAAGTGGTCCGTGATGACGACGGTGTTGCTACAGACTTTGAGATTGAAGGTGACTTCCCGAGATACGGAAATGATGACGACCGTGCAGATGAGATCGCTGTATGGCTGCTCCGCACATTTATGAGCAAGCTGAAGAAGTGCCACACATACAGAAATTCCGAGCCGACAACATCCATCCTTACGATCACATCCAACGTGGTTTACGGTAAGGCTACAGGATCTCTTCCGGACGGAAGAAAAGCAGGCGAGCCGCTGGCACCGGGAGCAAACCCGTCCTACGGCGCAGAGAAGAACGGACTTCTTGCTTCCCTCAACTCTGTGGCAAAACTGCCGTACGAGCAGGCACTTGACGGAATTTCCAATACACAGACTATCAGCCCGGGTGCACTGGGACATGACGATGACGAGCGCAAGAACAATCTTGTACACGTTCTTGACGGATACTTTGATCAGGGTGCACATCACCTGAACGTAAATGTATTCGGTACAGAGAAACTGATCGATGCGATGGAACATCCGGAGAAAGAAGAGTATGCAAACTTCACGATCCGTGTATCAGGATACGCTGTTAAGTTTATCGACCTGACTAGAGAGCAGCAGCTTGACGTAATCGCAAGAACATGCCACGATAGAATGTAATATATTCGGGGACGTAGTAAAATCAGATTTCACTACGTCCCCGATTAGGATTTACCCTGTCCCTTTTTGAGAATCAACCTGTCCCCGCTAAAAAAATATACAAAAGACAAATGATTTAATCATGTAGTTTGTCGATGATTTTGGTTATTTTCACGAGGGGGACACGGTAAAGCCAGAAAGGGGACAGGGCTGTTTTTGATTCGGGACGTAGACAAATCGAATTTTACTACGTCCCCGAAAGGAGATATATGAACGGTTTTATTCATTCAACCGAAAGTTTCGGCTCAGTCGACGGACCGGGCGTGCGTTTTGTTATTTTTGCTGCAGGATGTCCGATGCGCTGCCAGTTCTGTCACAATCCGGATACATGGAATATGCAGGTGGGAGAGCAGAGAAGCGCAGATGAGCTGCTTGCTCAGGCGCTGCGCTATAAATCCTACTGGAAAGACGGCGGCGGGATCACGGTAAGCGGCGGCGAGCCTCTTATGCAGATGGATTTTATGATCGAGCTTTTCAGAAAGGCAAAGGAAAAGGACATCAACACGACGATCGATACAAGCGGTGCACCTTTTACGAGGGAGGAGCCGTTTTTCAGTAAGTTTAACGAGCTGATGAAGTACACGGATCTCCTGCTGGTCGATATCAAGCATATTGACGAAGAGCAGCACAAGATCCTGACAGGCCGCACAAATCAGAATATCCTGGATATGGCGCGTTATCTGTCTGATATCGGGAAACCGGTATGGATCCGGCATGTTTTGGTTCCGGGGAGAAATGACAAAGATGAATATCTTGAGAAATTATATGACTTTATCAGTGCATTGAAAAATGTGCAGAAAGTAGAAGTGCTGCCTTACCATACATTCGGGGAATATAAATGGAAAGAACTCGGATATGAGTACCCTCTTGAAGGAATCGAGCCGCCCACAAAAGAACGAATCGAAAACGCAAACAGGATACTGCATACAGGACAATGAGATTAAGGACAGGACCATGCGAGATTGGCCCTGTCCTGTTTCAGATAATTCGGACAATATGATGTGCTGCTATGTTACCATAGAATAGCAGGAGATTCAATCGCTTTCCCGTTTCTCTCTTTGACTTAATCTGTGTTCTGCGGTATGATAAATAAGATTTTAAGAGAGGAGTATAGCGATGAACAAGAAAGAAATACTTGAGATCCGCAAGCAATTCACGCCTGCCAACTGTGCGATTACGCGTATATGCGGATGTTATGTGGATCACGAAAAGAATAAAAAGCTGGAGTCGAAAGACGCATTCCTTTCTCTTCCTGAGGAGGAGGCTTTTAAATATTTCGATATCTTTAAGAAAACACTTTCGGGTACTGTCGGTAAGAACATGCTGAATATGGAGTTCCCCCTTGACGCAGAGATGCCCGGCGGAACGCAGGAGTTCCTGTTGAAATTGCGCAACAGTAAGCTGGAAGACGATATGCTTCTGGAGGAATTCTATGACAAGGTGATCGCTGCATATGAGTATGCGGAGAATTATTATATTATCCTGATCCATGCGATGTATGATATCCCGGGAAAAACATCGGACGATCTGGAGATGTTTGACGCATCGGACGAGGTGTACGAGTATCTGCTCATGAGTATCTGCCCGGTATCTCTGTCTAAAGCAGGACTCTGCTATAATGCAGAAGACAACCGAATCGAGGACCGGATCAGAGACTGGATCGTGGACATGCCGGACAAAGGCTTCCTGTTCCCGGCGTTCAATGATCGAAGTACAGATCTTCACAGTATGCTCTACTATACGAAGAAATCATCGGATCTGCAGCCGGAGTTGATCGATCAGCTCCTCGGCGCCAAGATGCCGATGTCTGCTGATGATCAGAAAGAGTCGTTCCAGATGATCATTGAAGACACACTTGGCGAGGATGGAGATTACGAGACTGTCCGAAATATCCATGAGACATTAAATGATCTGATCGAAGAACATAAAGAAGAGCCTGAACCGTTTGCCTTGGATAAGACGGAGATGAAGAAAGTCTTCGAACAGAGTGGTGTAGATGCAGAAAAGATGGAAAATTTTGACCGTAATTTTGAGGAAAATGCGGGAGAAAAGGCAACGCTTCTGGCATCCAATATCACAGAGACAAAGAAATTTAATATCGAGACGCCGGATGTAGTAATCAAGGTTAATCCTGACCGTGCGGATCTGATCGAAACAAGGATTATAGACGGACGCCAGTGCCTTGTGATTCCGGTGGACGATCATATCGAGGTGAACGGGATTAATGTAAGGACGATCAGCCGGAAGAGTAATCCGGCGGTCGAAGACGTATCCGAACTTACAGAAGAATATTAAATAAAAATACCGAAGAGGCAGGGAAAATAATTCTACTTTCAGAAAGCCCCGCTTCTTCGGTATTTTCTTGCTGGACGGATAAACGGATAGAGAGTGCGGCCATTCAGAGGTGATGCTGTCTGAATGCATTTAGAACTGCATTTGAGTTTTACCGTCGCCCAAGATAACTTCCATCCCTACTTTCTGGGGCTTCAGTCCGCATTTTTCGTAGAATTTCATCGCACTCACATTGCAGCTCCATACATTCAGCGTCACATTATAACACCCCTGATCCCTTGCAAAATCAAGGACTGCCTCATAGATCGTCTTACCGATATGCATGCCGCGTTTTGTCTCGTCCACACAGAGATCATCGATGTACAGAGTCTTGATGCCGGTCAATATATTATCATTTAAATGCTGCTGGAAAATGCAGAATGCATACCCCTGCAGACAGTCGTTTTCATCTACAGCGGCAAAGACAGGACGTTGTTTATCATGCAGGATTTCCTTCAACTGGTCATCCGTATATTTCCTCTGCCCGTATTTAAACAGATCAGGGCGTCCTTTGTGATGCACAAGCGCTACCTGTGAGAGCAGGTCGTGGATCCGGGGGATGTCTTTTTCTTCTGCCATTCGTACTTTCATCTGTAACTCTCTCCTTTCATCATTCACCTTAATATTATATCGCCCGGAGAAAATATGTACAATAAAAACAGCTATTTTAGTATAATGTATTGACCTTATACTGTGTATAACCTTTATAATAGACAAAGGCAATGCGGGAGCACTCATCATCCCGCTTCTGGCATTGGCCGTCTATATTGGAATACTGATCCGATGGCATCAGAAGAAAAAATAATTTCTGTCATATAATATTATATAAGAGAAACAGGTGAATAAAAGCATGAAGAAAATTTTAGACTATTTTTCAATCGAAGGAGCAGTCGGCGGAAATCAGGAGTGGTTTAAAAATGTAGTTATGTACATCGGCGGGTGCGCTGCGGCCACAGCCTGCGACTGCTGTATTTATCTGGCGCTGCGCCGCGGCATGACACATTTGTATCCGTACGATGTTCATGCGCTGACGAAGCAGGACTACATTGATTTTTCTATGAAAATGAAGCCTTATCTCAGACCGAGAGTGAACGGAGTTAATAAGCTCTGGATGTTTACGGAGGGCTTTGGAAATTATCTGAAAGATGTCGGTGAGGACGGCTTGAAAATGAAAGAACTGTCCGGAACAGAAGAACTCCGGACAGCGGAATGTTTTATCAGAGATCAGATTGACAGCGGATATCCGGTGCCTTATCTCTTGCTGAGACACAGGAAGGCGTGCTACAAAGATTTTGTATGGCACTGGTTTTTGTGCTATGGATATGAGGACCGGGATGACGGATTGTGGATTATAGCCGCGACATACGGCGAGTCATATACATTTCAGCTCAAAGATCTGTGGGATACGGGGTATGAGGAGAAAGGAGGACTGATCGGACTGGTATAAATAAATTCTCATTGTTGACATTCTTATGAATCTGAATATAATTATTATAGATAATTACTTATAGTAATTAAATTTGGACGAATAAGAGGTGATATTGTGGATATAACAGCAGTAAAAAATTTCCTTGGTGCCTGCCATGAAGCAAAGCGTATAACAGAACTGATGCCAAAGCTTCCTAAAGGAATGACTCCGAGACATATTCAGATTCTCGATTCCATCCGGCAGATGGAAAAAAACGGCCAGACGGTAAAAGTAAGTGATATCAGTGACTACCTGAATGTGACCCGGCCCAGTATTACAAAACTGATAAGAGAACTGGAAGGTTTCGGCGCGGTTGTGAAACTTCAGGACGGCGCGGACAGAAGAGTCGTCAGGATCAGCCTGACAGACCTCGGCCGGCAGTATTACGGGTTCTATGTGGAAAAATATCAGAACTGGCTGGCGGAACGGTTTTCAGATATTGAACAGGAAGATCTGGAGACGGCATCACGCACGATCAGCCGTGTATACAAGATTATGCGTACAAGCAGGATGGAGGAAATTTCAGAATGAATACAATAGAAAAAAAGATTGATGCAAAACTGATCCTTTCCATTGTCGCAGCGGGAATCATGTCATTTTCCGGAGTGGTAGTGGAAACGGCCATGAATGTAACTTTCCCTACATTGATGAAGGAGTTTAATATAGGCACTTCGACAGTGCAGTGGATCACGACCGGATATCTGCTCGTTCTCGCATGTATTATTCCGGCATCTTCGTACCTGAAGAAACGTTTTACGACAAAATCACTTTTTGTCACTGCGATCTGCCTCTTTATAATCGGAACTGTGCTGGCAGCAGCGGCGCCGGTATTTTCCCTGCTTCTGATCGGAAGACTGATACAGGGAATCGGAACCGGAATTGCGTTGCCGCTTATGTTTAACATTGTTCTGGAACAGGTGCCGGAAGAGCGTCTGGGGCTTATGATGGGAATCGCTTCTCTGATCACGGCGATGGCTCCGGCGGTGGGACCGTCCCTTGGAGGGCTGATCGTGAATAATTTTGGATGGCGGATGATATTTATCGCTCTGCTTCCCCTTCTGGTTCTGTCATTTTTATTCGGGGTCTTTTCCATCAGACAGGTGACCGAGACACAGCGGACGTCTTTCCAGATCGTGGATTATCTGTTCCTTGCAGCAGGATTTGCCTGTTTTATCTTTGCGACAAGTACTGCCTCAAAATCGGGATGGGCAAGTGTTCCCGTCCTCGGGCTTTTCCTGATAAGTATTCTGTCCGTTATAATATTCTGCAGGCGCAGCCTGAAATCAGAGAGTCCGCTCATTGATCTTACAGTATTTCAGTGCCGGCCGTTTACGTTCAGCGTGCTTGTGCTTGTACTGATCCAGTTTATCTGTCTCGGACTGGGATTCCTGATTCCCAATTATGCGCAGCTTGTATCGGGACAGGACGCGTTTTCAGCAGGATGTCTGCTGCTCCCGGGATGCCTTGCAGGCGCAGTGCTCTCACCGGTGAGCGGACGGTTCCTTGACCGGTTCGGGGCCCCAAAACCGATTCTATTCGGCAATGTCTGCATTATAGGAGCTCTGTTCTGTTTCAGTATTTTCTCGGGAAGTCTTGCTGCAGTCCCGGCGATCATATTTTATCTGTTTTTTGCTTTGGGACAGGGATTTTCAGTGGGAAACAGCATGACAAACGGGCTGAGCCATCTTGCCCCGGAGAAAAATCCGGACGGAAACGCAGTGATCAATACACTTCAGCAGCTGGCCGGAGCGGTGGGAACCTCTGTCGTATCAACCATCGTCGCATCTGCACAGGCGGCATCGTCTGACATGGCGTCAGCCACCAGAGAAGGAAGCAGCCATGCCTTTTATCTGCTGGCCGGTTTATCTGTCGTGATGATTCTCTGCTCGGCGGGAGCCTTTGTCTCTGCCAGACAGACGCGAAGACCGGCTTCCGGATGCGCGCAGACACAATGATATGTATACCGGAAATTGTAAAAAGAAATAAAATATCCCGGCGCCGCAACTGGGCGCCGGGATATTTTGCGTGATAAGCCCGGTAAGTGAACGGCTTTGCTGTGAGCTGCGCGAGATATCGCGCTGATCGGATAGCGGGGAAGGTCCCTTCCCTATCCGATTTAAAAAGAAAGATAAACAGTATCAATGTAAAATATTGTGAATAAAGTATAAAAAAACTGTGAAATCATATAAATTATCTTGACCGTTTTGGCTAATAGTACTAAAATACCGTTTAGTTAACTAACTAATTGCAAATACGGAAAGGAGTATGGCATGCAGTGTGAGGAAAAAGATATGCCGGCATTCGGCCTGATGGGCATGCTGATGCACAAGATGATGAACCGTGCAAAAGACATGTACCGGGAATTCGATCTGAATAAAAGTCAGGCGGGAATCCTGTTTACCCTTCATCACAGCGATTCCATGTCACAGAAAGAACTGGCCGCCCGGCTGAATGTGACGCCGCCGTCTATTACTTCTTCTATACAGAAGATGGAAAAAGAGGGATATCTGACGCGGCATCCTGATCCGGCAGATCAGCGGATAATGCGGCTGACCCTGACGGAAAAAGGAGAATCCTGTATCAAAGGGGTTTATGCTGTTGCAGAACAGATGGAAGAGCTGATGTTCCGGGGAATGACCAGAGAGGAGATCATGCTCTTTAAGCGTCTGCTTTTTCAGATCAGGGATAACCTGAATGAGAAATAAATAGTTCAAGGCAAAATATAATGAAAGGAAAGACAGACAATGAAGAACTTATTTAAATACGCGGCAGAGCACTGGAAGACTCTGATTGCTATCATTATCGTGCTGTTCATACAGGCGTACTGTGACCTTTCCCTTCCGGCTTACACCTCGGATATCGTCAATATAGGTATCCAGCAGGGCGGAGTAGAGGATCAGGTGCCGGAGGCGATATCGGTGGATGAAATGAACCGTCTGCTGCTGTTCGTACCGTCCGGGGATCAGGACACAGTACTTGACGCATATGAAGAGGACGACAGTACTTACGATGTAGAAGCTTATGTTTTAAAGGATAATATTTCAGATGAAGATATCAGCAGTCTGGAAGATATTCTGGCATATCCGATGATGATGACTGCCGGGTTTGAGTCCGGAAGCGATATGACTGCCCAGATCGAAGAGCAGCTGAAAGCGTCTCTCCCGGCTGGAACCGTGACAGATGACATGTCTGTGTTCGACATCCTGCAGATGATGCCGGCGGACCAGAGAGAATCAATGATGGACGCCATGGAAGAACAGATGGGAGATATGCCGGATACGATCCTTGATCAGGCTGCAGTAAGCTATGTTGGCACAGTCTATGAAAATCTCGGAATGGATATGGATGATATACAGATCCACTATCTTCTGACTACGGGAGGAAAGATGGCATGTCTGGCATTTCTTGGAATGGCGGCTAGTATTCTGGTAGGATTTATGGCATCGCGCGTAGGTGCCGCGACGGGACGCGACCTGAGAGGCAGAGTGTTCCACAAGGTCGTAGGATTCTCCAACAACGAGTTCGACCATTTCTCCACGGCATCGCTTATTACGAGAAGTACGAATGATATTCAGCAGATCCAGCTTATTATCGTTATGCTGCTCCGGATCGTGCTCTATGCTCCGATCCTTGCCATCGGCGGTATCATTCAGGTATTCCAGACGAATGTATCCATGTCATGGATCATCGGTCTGGCGGTTGTGCTGATCGGTCTGGTAATCCTTGTACTGTTCCTTGTTGCCATGCCGAAGTTCAGGATCATGCAGAGTCTGGTAGATAAGGTCAATCTGGTAATGAGAGAGATCCTGACCGGCCTGTCAGTCATCCGTGCCTTCAGCACGCAGAAATATGAGGAAGAGCGTTTCGACAAGGCGAACCGTGACCTGACGAGAACGAACCTGTTTGTAAACCGTGCCATGACATTTATGATGCCGGTCATGATGCTTGTTATGAATGGTATCTCAGTGCTTATTATGTGGAACGGCGCTCACGGGATCGATAACGGTGAAATGCAGGTCGGAGATATGATGGCTTTCATCCAGTACACAATGCAGATCATCATGGGATTCCTCATGCTCTGTATGCTCTCTATCATGCTGCCGAGGGCGGCAGTTGCTGCAGACCGTGTACAGGAAGTGCTTGACAGCCAGACGGTAATACTTGATCCGGAGCAGCCGGAGAAATTTTCCGATAATGAGAAAGGACTGCTCAAATTTGACCACGTATCCTTCCGCTATCCCGGCGCAGATGAGAACGTGATCCACGATATTACATTTACGGCGCGCCCGGGAGAGACGACAGCTATTATCGGAAGTACCGGAAGCGGTAAATCTACCCTTATCAACCTGATTCCCCGTTTCTATGATGTGACGGAAGGAAGTATTACGCTTGACGGAGTGGATATCCGCAATGTGTCTCAGCACGAGCTGAGAGAGAAACTCGGCTATGTTCCGCAGAAAGGCGTGCTTTTCTCGGGAGACATTGCTTCCAATATTATGTTCGGCAATCCGGACGGAGGAGAGCAGGAGATGATCGAGGCGGCGGAGATCGCGCAGGCTGCAGAGTTTATTGATCAGAAGCCGGATGGATATAAGAGTCCGATCGCACAGGGCGGTTCCAATGTCTCGGGCGGACAGAAGCAGAGACTTTCTATTGCCCGTGCAATTGCAAAGCATCCGGAAGTATTTATATTCGACGACAGTTTCTCCGCACTGGACTTTAAGACGGATGTTACTCTGAGAAAAGCTCTGAAGAAGAGAACGAAGAACAGCACAGTGCTGATCGTGGCACAGAGAATCAGCACGATCCTCAATGCAGAGCAGATCATTGTGCTCGATGACGGTAAGATTGCGGGCATCGGAACCCATGAGGAACTTCTGAAGACCTGCGAAGTATATCAGCAGATCGCTGCATCACAGCTCTCCGAGTCCGAGCTGAAAGCGGGACAGAAGGGGAAGGACAGTCAGTCTTCGGAGAACAACAGCGGACCGCGGACTGCGGACAATGGAAAGGAGGTGCCGGTTCATGCCTAGAATGCACGGCCGTAATGCGGCAGGAGAGAAAGCAAAAGATTTTAAAGGAACGATCAAAAAACTGATCCGCTATATGAGCGCATTTAAATTCCATATGCTGTTTGTAGCAGTATTTGCAATCTGCGGGACCATCTTTAATATAGCCGGCCCTAAGATTCTCGGAAAAGCAACTACAGAGATCTTTAACGGCCTTGTGAGCAAAGTGTCTGGCGGAAGCGGGATTGACTTCGGCAAGGTGGGACAGATCCTTCTGATCACGCTGGGGCTGTACCTGATCAGCGCTCTCTGTACATTTATACAGGGAATTATCATGACCGGAGTGTCACAGAAAACGACTTACCGGCTCAGAAAAGAGATCTCAGAGAAGATCAACCGCATGCCTATGAACTACTTTGATACGAAACCGGTAGGAGAGGTTCTCTCCCGTGTGACGAACGATGTGGATACGCTCGGGCAGAGTTTAAACCAGAGTGCAACACAGATGGTCACATCCGTTACTACATTGATCGGTGTGCTGATCATGATGCTCTCCATCAGCCCGCTTATGACGCTGATCGCGATCCTGATTCTTCCGGTTTCCGTGATCCTGATCTCGTTTGTGATGAAGCATTCCCAGAAATATTTCCGCGGGCAGCAGGCATATCTGGGAAATGTAAACGGACAGGTTGAAGAGATCTACAGCGGCCATAACATCATCAAAGCATTTAATAAGGAAGAAGACGTGATAAGAACGTTCAACGAGACAAACGGAAAGCTGTATGATTCTGCGTGGAAATCGCAGTTCTTCTCCGGAATGATGATGCCTGTGATGCAGTTCATCGGAAACCTCGGCTATGTAGGTGTGGCGATCCTCGGAGGATTTCTTGCGATCCGCAATGTGATCGAAGTGGGAGATATCCAGTCATTCATCCAGTATGTGAGAAACTTTACCCAGCCGATCCAGCAGGTGGCTCAGGTTACCAATATGCTGCAGCTCACCGCGGCAGCATCGGAGAGAGTCTTCGAGTTCCTTGAGGAAGACGAGGAAGTTCAGACCGTAGAGAATCCGGTTTCCACAGAAGGATTAAAAGGAAGAGTGGAATTCGATCATGTACACTTTGGTTACAATCCGGATAAGATCATAATCAATGACTTCTCTGCAAAAGTAGAAGAAGGACAGAAGATTGCTATCGTAGGCCCGACAGGTGCCGGTAAGACGACAATGATCAAACTGCTCATGCGTTTCTACGATGTAAACAGCGGTGCAATCAAGATTGACGGACACGATATCAGAGACTTTAACCGGAACGACCTGAGAAAGATGTTCGGCATGGTGCTTCAGGACACATGGCTTTTCCATGGAACGATTATGGAGAACCTGCGTTACGGAAGGCTTGACGCCACAGATGAGGAAGTAATTCAGGCGGCAAAGGCAGCACATGTACATCGTTTTGTACAGACCCTGCCGGGCGGTTATAATATGGAACTCAACGAAGAGGCAAGCAATGTCTCTCAGGGACAGAAACAGCTCCTCACGATCGCAAGAGCGATTCTTGCCGATCCGAAGATTCTGATTCTCGATGAGGCCACCAGTTCCGTTGATACAAGGACAGAAGTACTGATCCAGAAAGCAATGGACAGCTTGATGAAAGGCAGAACGAGCTTCATCATCGCTCACCGGCTCTCAACGATCCGCGACGCTGACTTGATCCTCGTCATGAAAGACGGCGATATCGTCGAACAGGGAACCCACGAAGCCCTGCTCGCCAAAAACGGCTTCTACGCTGATTTATATAATAGCCAGTTTGAATCAACAGATCAGACCTGCGCATAAAAGATGGCGCTTCCCATGCAAGCTCGCTTGCAGATGGGAGGCGTTATCTTTTTATGCATAGGGCGGACGCCCTACAGCGAGAAGGAGCGCAAAGCGCGGAATCGAGCTGAGGTCTGATCGGATGGAAGGGGGCGGCCTGCGCATGCATAGGGCGTACGCCCCACAGCGATGCATTGAGCACTTGGCGAGGTGTTTTCGAGCCTAGTGCGAAAGTAGATACTCCGAGGAGAGTGAGGAGTATCATCATATGCTCG
The DNA here is from genome assembly GCA_930986645.1 of uncultured Lachnoclostridium sp. Lineage (GTDB taxonomy): Bacteria > Bacillota > Clostridia > Lachnospirales > Lachnospiraceae > Mediterraneibacter. The sequence goes on along the minus strand of CAKNJS010000003.1, from coordinate 62,742 downwards.
GCAAAAGCACGGAATCGAGCTGGGGTCTGATCGGATGGAAGGGGGCGCCTGCGCCCAGTTCAGCCTGCGCCATTCGCAAAGCCGCACTGACGTGCTTACTGCGGCTTCGCCGCTTCTTTGCTCATATTCTGGCGTTCAGTCCATCTGCTTGTCAGCCGCCGGATTCTTATGCAGGCATAAATCCATCTTCTGATATCAGACGGCTGAACTGTTCTGTGTTAAAATAAAAGATAGCATCAGGCTTGAAAGTGTGTTAGAATACATGCGAAGAACAGCGGTGGAAAGGATGAATGTCATGGGATTTACACATTTTGATGAAAACGGCAAGGCGGTCATGGTCGATGTGACGGCAAAATCCGAAACCGTAAGAGAAGCTGCGGCAACAGGAAAGATCCTTGTGAACCGAGATGTGTTTCAGGCAATAAAGGCCGGCACTGTCGGAAAAGGAGATGTGCTCGGTGTGGCGGCGACGGCCGGAATCATGGGGGCAAAGCGTACATCAGACCTGATTCCCATGTGCCATATACTTCCGATCACAAACTGTAAGATCAATTTTGATATGGATGTTGACGAATGTGCCATATACTGTACCTGTACAGTGAAAGTTACAGGTAAGACCGGGGTGGAGATGGAAGCACTGACCGGTGTGAGCGTGGCCCTCCTTACGATCTATGATATGTGTAAAGCTATGGACAAGACGATGGAAATCGGCGAGATTTATCTCGTGAAAAAGACGGGAGGAAAGAGCGGGGATGTATATAATGACCCGCATGACTGCAGAAGAGCATCTGATACAAAATCTTCAGGAGCTCAGAAGAAAGAGCTGGATATACTTTGAAGAGACGGAGATGAGAATATGGAAGGGTATAGGTGGAAAGCTGCTGTTGTAACTTTGAGCGACAAAGGTTTTGCAGGAGAACGGGAAGACAAGAGCGGTCCTCTTATCTGCAAAATGCTTACGGATGCAGGGTATGACGTGCAGAAGACGGTGTTACTCCCTGATGAAAAAGAAAAAATCAAAAAATGCCTTTGCCAATTATGCGATGAAGAAGGTAACGATATAGTTTTCACTACCGGTGGTACAGGATTTGCGCCGAGGGACTGTACCCCGGAAGCAACGATGGCTGTGGCTGAGAGAAACGCTCCCGGAATTGCGGAAGCTATGAGACTTGCGTCTCTGAAGATAACGCCTCGGGCAATGCTCAGCCGGGGCGTTTCAGTAATCCGGGGGCAGACCCTGATCATTAATCTTCCGGGAAGTCCGAAAGCGGTGAAAGAGAATCTTGAGGCTGTACTTCCGTCTTTGGATCACGGGCTGGCGATCCTGACCGGACGTGACGGGGAGTGTGCACGATGAGAGACCGGTTTGAAAGATCGATTGAATATATGAGAGTCTCTGTGACAGACCGCTGCAATCTCCGATGTATTTACTGCATGCCGGCAGAGGGAGTCCCCTGTGTCAGACACAGCGACATCCTCACCTATGACGAAATAGCAAGGATATGCCGGATCGCCTCGACGATTGGGATCAGCAGGATCAAGCTTACCGGAGGAGAACCTCTCGTGCGGCGCGGTCTGCCGGATCTGCTGAAGATGATTAAGGATATTCCCGGCATCGAGCAGGTTACATTGACGACAAACGGCATATTATTAAAAGAAAATATCCATGAATTAGTTTCCAATGGTCTGGACGGGGTCAATATCAGTATTGATACTCTTGATTCACGCCACTATGCAGATATCACCAGAGGCGGAAAACTGGAAGAAGCGCTCGAAGGTCTTGAAGCAGCACTTTCTTATCCGGATCTGACCGTCAGAATTAACAGTGTGCCAATGGCGGGGATGGATCAAAAAGAATGGATTCGGCTTGCCGGTCTGGCGAGGAAGGAAAAACTGGATGTACGTTTTATAGAAATGATGCCTATCGGACTTGGAAAAATGTTTAAGGGGATAAGCGGAGACCGGATTTATGAGATATTAAAAAAAGAGTTTGGAAATGCAGAAGAATGCGCCGAAAAATATGGAAACGGTCCGGCGGTTTATGTCCGTTTCCCCGGATTTAAAGGGAAGATCGGTTTTATCGATGCTGTCTCTCACCAGTTCTGCGACAGATGCAACCGTGTCAGGCTGACCTCAGAGGGATGTCTCAAACCCTGTCTTCAGTATGGAATGGGAACCGACCTGAGAAAACTGATTCGAAGCGGATCAGATGATGCACATATCTGCCATGAGATGAGAAGGACTATTTATGAAAAACCGGCCTGCCATGATTTTACCCGCTGTATTTCCGGTATTAACCCGGATCGTGATAAAGATAACTGCCCGGAAGGAAAAGAAAACAGGCAGATGTTTGAGACAAAAGATATGTCTCAGATCGGAGGATAGATAATCAGAATGGGAACAGTGATCGCAGTCTGCACAAGCCCTGCAAAAGGCACGCAGAAAACCAATATAAATGAAGCGGTGTTTATAGAGGATTACGGAATAAAGGGAGATGCCCATGCGGGAAAATGGCACCGTCAGGTGAGCCTTCTCTCTTACGATAAAATTGAGGAGTTCCGTTCACGGGGAGCTGAGGTAACGGACGGCGCTTTCGGAGAAAATCTCGTCGTGAAAGGAATTGATTTCCGCACTCTGCCGGTGGGAACCAGACTCTGCTGCGGGAATGTAGTACTTGAGATTACCCAGATCGGAAAAGAATGCCATCACGGTTGCCAGATATTTCAGAAAATGGGAGAGTGCATCATGCCCAGAGAAGGTGTGTTTGCGAAAGTAATCCGGGGCGGGATTATACGCACCGGGGATGAGATGCAGGTGGCTGATTATGAATAGGGGAAAAGCAGTTATATGCATTTTGGCCCTTATCGGACTGATGGCTGGATGTGCGTCTAATGCAGAAGAGACATCTGCCGGCGGGGAAACAATCCACATGACAAAAGACGGTGAATTTTATACTTTTCAGGATGTGGAAGGCAACAGTTATGAAGCTCCTCTTTTGGAGGATGTGCCGAGGTGTACGTATGATTTTGACTGCCTTGAGACAGATGAAACAACGGGATACAAATCTTTTAATGATGAAAAAAACGGTGTAACAGCACGGTTCGGGATTGATGTCTCCGAGTTTCAGGGGGAAGAAATCGACTGGCAGCAGGTAAAAGACAGCGGTGTTGAATTTGTTATCATCCGTCTGGGATATCGTGCCTATGGGGAAAGCGGAGAGCTGGTACCTGATGCTATGTTTGAGAAGAATATTAAAGGAGCGCTGGATGCCGGACTTGATGCGGGTGTCTACTTTTTCTCTCAGGCAGTCAGTGCCGCTGAAGCTGTTCAGGAGGCAGAGTTTGTGCTGGATCATCTGGCTCCATATGAAATAACGGGGCCGGTTGTATATGATACAGAGGAGATAAAATGGGATACAGCCCGCACGGATGACAATACAAAGCAGGATTTTACCAATTATTGTAAAGTGTTTTGCGAGACTGTTGAGCAGGCGGGATATAATCCGATGATCTATTCAAATATGAAGTGGATGGCATTTACGCTTGATATGTCAGAACTTTCGGAGTATGATTTCTGGTATGCGGATTATCACGAAATTCCCCAGTGTCCGTATGACTATAAAATGTGGCAGTACAGCGAGTCGGGCGCAGTACCGGGAATCAATGCAAATGTAGATCTGAATCTCTGGTTTGAAAAAGAAAATAGGAGTAAATAAAACGGAAGAAGGAGTACAAAGAATGAAATGGAATAAATTCCGGTTGAAGACAACAACTGAGGCAGAGGATATTGTCAGCAGCATGCTTATGGATCTTGGAATTCAGGGGGTGGAGATTGAGGATAAAGTTCCTCTGACACAGTCTGACAAGGAGCAGATGTTCGTTGATATCCTGCCGGAAATTGAGGCGGATGACGGAGTGGCTTATCTGAGTTTCTATCTGGAACCGGAAGAGGACAAAGAAAAAATACTGGAGGACATCAGAAGAGAACTTCAGGAAATGTCCGCGTATCTGAATGTCGGGGAGTGCCTGATCGAGGAGTCTGAGACCGAGGATGTGGACTGGGTAAACAACTGGAAACAGTATTTTCATCAGTTTTATGTGGATGATATTCTTATCATTCCATCATGGGAAGAGATAAAACCGGAAGACAGTGACAAGATGGTGATCCACATTGATCCGGGAACTGCGTTCGGAACCGGTATGCATGAGACGACGCAGCTCTGTATCCGGCAGATCCGTAAATACGTGACAGAGGGGACAAAGATTCTGGATGTTGGATGCGGCAGCGGCATCCTCGGCATGCTGGCACTGAAATTCGGAGCGGCTTACTCTGTGGGAACAGATCTTGATCCGTGCGCGATTGAAGCATCCTATGAAAACATGGAGGTCAACGGGATTCCAAAAGACCGTTATGAAGTGATGATCGGCAACATCATAGACGACAAAGAGGTGCAGGATAAGGTGGGATATGGCTGCTATGATATTGTCGCGGCGAATATTCTTGCAGATGTGCTTGTACAGCTTACACCGGTTATCGTAAACCAGTTAAAGTCCGGAGGAATCTATATTACAAGCGGTATTATAGATGATAAAGAGCAGACTGTAGTTGATGCAGTGAAGGCAGCAGGACTTGAAGTCCTTGACGTGACTTATCAGGGGGAATGGGTCTGCGTGACAGCGCGTAAAAACTGACAGGAGTAAAAAGAGAGTATGCAGCAGTTTTTTGCAGATCCCTCATGGTGCAGGGATGGGAAAATCATATTAGAAGGTTCTGATGTAAATCATATTAAAAATGTACTCAGAATGAAACCGGGAGAAGATGTACGGATCAGCGATGGAACCGGAAGAATATATTTATGCAGTATAGACGCCTATGAAGAGGGAAAAGCGGTTCTGGATATTTTAAAAGAGCAGGACTCTGATACGGAGCTCCCGTCAGAGATTATCCTTTTTCAGGGACTGCCCAAAGGTGACAAGATGGACTGGATCGTACAGAAGGCAGTGGAACTGGGAGTACACGCTGTTGTTCCGTTTTCGGCAAAGCGCTCGATCGTGAAGCTGGATGAAAAGAAAGCGAAGAAAAAGCAGGAGCGCTGGCAGGCAATTGCTAAAGGAGCGGCGGAGCAGTCCGGACGCAGCCTGATTCCGGAGGTGCGGCCGGTGACTACTTTCACCGGTGCTCTTGACACGGCATCTGATATGGATATCGTCCTCATTCCCTATGAGCTGGAGGAGGGAATGGACAAGACTGCCCGGATTATTGAAAATATTGCACCGGGACAGTCTGTCGGTATTTTTATCGGTCCGGAGGGAGGCTTTGAGACAGAAGAAGTGGTACTTGCAAAAAAGTACGGTGCAGAGCCTGTCACGCTGGGAAAGCGTATTTTGAGAACCGAGACGGCGGGATTGACAGTACTATCGATTCTCATGTATCATCTTGAAAGCAGCAATCATAATTTATAAGTAAGAAGTATAAAGGAAGAAAGCAAATGGAAGTTTATCTTGACAATTCTGCTACGACCATGTGTTATCCGGAAGTAGGGGAGTTAGTATATAAAGTTATGTGCCGGGATTACGGCAATCCGTCGTCAATGCATCGGAAGGGTGTACAGGCGGAGCATTATATCCGTGAGTCGAAAGAGACGATCGCAAAGCTGCTCAAAGTGAATGCAAAAGAGATTTTTTTTACGTCCGGAGGCACGGAAAGTGACAATCTTGCCCTGATCGGCTGTGCAAGAGCTAACCGGAGAAACGGAAATCATCTTATTACATCATCGATCGAGCATCCGGCTGTCTTAAATACAATGCGGTATCTTGAAGAGGAAGAGGGATTCCGAGTTACCTATCTCCCGGTGGATGCGAAAGGCAGGATTAAACTGGAGGCGTTAAAGGAAGCGCTCTGTCCCGAGACAATCCTCGTATCGATAATGTACGTAAATAATGAAGTTGGAACGGTACAGCCGGTTCAGGAGGCAGTAAGGATCGTTAAGAATTATAAGCCTTCGATCCTGTTCCATACGGATGCGGTACAGGGATACGGCAAGTACAGGATCTGGCCGAAACGTATGGGGATTGACCTTCTGACAGCGAGCGGACATAAGATTCACGGACCGAAAGGAATTGGTTTCCTTTACATTGACAGTAAAGTAAAGATCAAGCCGATCGTGTTTGGCGGGGAACAGCAGAAAAATATACGATCAGGCACGGAAAATGTACCCGGAATTGCTGGACTGGGGCTGGCTTCGAAGATGATCTATCAGGATCTGGAGATGAAGACAGCGCTTATGAGGGAACTTAAAGCCCGTTTTATCGAGGGAGTCTCAAAAATTGAGAATACCACAATACATGGCTTTACGGATGAAGGCAGCGCACCTCACATTATCAGCCTCGGCGTGGCAGGCGTGCGCAGTGAAGTTCTTCTGCATACGCTTGAGGATAAGGGAATTTATGTGTCATCAGGGTCGGCCTGTTCGTCAAATCACCCGTCGATAAGCGGCGTGCTTAAAGGAATCGGGGCTGCAAGAGAATATCTGGATGCAACGCTGCGGTTCAGTATGTCGGAGTTTACGACAAAAGAAGAAATTGACTATACACTGGAAACACTATATAATTGTATACCGATGCTTAGAAGATATACACGGCACTGAAGAAACGCCGCGTACGGCGGCGTGCGTCAGCAAAGGAGAGAAATATGAGATTTCATTCATTTTTGATCAAGTACGGTGAGATCGGAATCAAAGGAAAGAACCGTTATATGTTCGAGGATGCTCTTGTACGGCAGATCAGATATGCGTTAAAAGATGTGGACGGAGAGTTTATCGTTCATAAATGCCACGGAAGAGTGTACGTGGACTGTGAAGGTGAGTACGATTACGAAGAGACGGTAGAAAATCTTAAGAAAGTATTCGGAATTGTCGGAATCTGTCCCGTAGTGAGAAAACCGGTCAGAGAAATAGGGGAACTGAAGAAAGATATTATCGCATATGTAGGACAGATGTATCCGGAAGGCAACAAGACATTCAAAGTAGAGGCAAGACGTGCGAATAAGCGTTATCCGATGAATTCTATGGAGATCAACTGCGAATTGGGAGAAGCAGTTCTCGATGCTTATCCGGAGATGAAAGTGGATGTTCACACGCCTGATATCAGATTGAATGTAGAGATCCGCGAAGAAGTCTATATCTATTCGGAGATTATCCCCGGTCCGGGCGGTATGCCGGTGGGAACAAATGGAAGCGCTATGCTGCTTTTATCAGGGGGAATCGACAGTCCCGCAGCGGGATATATGATTGCTAAGAGAGGCGTGGAGATCGAAGCGGTTTATTTCCATGCACCGCCGTATACGAGCGAGCGTGCGAAAGAAAAAGTGGTAGATCTTGCAAAATTGGTATCGGCATATGCAGGACCGATTAAGCTTCATATTGTAAATTTTACGGATATCCAGCTTTATATTTACGAAAAATGTCCGCATGACGAGCTGACGATTATTATGCGCAGATATATGATGAGGATTGCAGAACATTTTGCAAAGAAAGACGGATGTCTCGGACTGATCACTGGAGAGAGCATCGGTCAGGTGGCAAGTCAGACAATGCAGAGCCTTGCTGCGACCAATGCAGTATGCACGCTTCCGGTTTACCGTCCGCTTATCGGATTTGATAAGAAAGAGATCGTGGAAATTTCGGAAAAGATTAACACATATGAGACGTCTATTCTGCCCTATGAAGACTGTTGCACAATTTTTGTGGCAAAACATCCGGTGACAAAGCCGAATGTGGAGAGGATTGCCAAATCAGAGCTGAATCTGGAAGAGAAGATTGACGATCTGATGCAGACAGCAATTGAAACAGCAGAAGTAATTACTGTATCATACGGGGAATAATGGGACAGCAAAAAAAGCTGCCTCGCAATGAGACAGCTTTTTATGTACCATAAATCAATTATTTGATGATGTAAGCATCCAGAGCTGCAAGAATGTCATCTACATTTCCGTCAGCGTGAATGTTGAGGTCGATCGGTTTAGAGAGATCAAGGCTGAAGATACCCATGATTGATTTGGCATCTATAACATATCTTCCGGATACTAAATCAAAGTCATTGTCATACTTTGTGATCTCGTTTACAAAAGATTTTACTTTGTCGATTGAGTTTAATGAAATCTGTACGGTTTTCATTTTAATAGTCCCTCCTTGAATCATACAATAAAGTAAGGCTTTCCGCCTCATGTCTATTCTACGAGATGCACTGGGAAAAGTCAAGAAACAAGAGGAAAAAAGAGGTAAATAATTATGAAAAAAGCAGCGCTGCACAACCTTGGCTGTAAAGTAAATGCATATGAGACAGAAGCAATGCAGGAGATGCTTGAAAATGCAGGATATGAGATCGTTCCCTTCAAAGAAGGAGCAGATATCTATATAATAAATACGTGTACGGTGACCAATATTGCGGACAGAAAATCACGTCAGATGCTTCACCGGGCAAGAAAAATGAATCCGGATGCGGTCGTAGTTGCGGCAGGATGTTATGTACAGGCACAGGACGGAAAAGAAATCGATCCGTGTATTGATATTGTGCTGGGAAATAATCATAAGAAGGATCTGATAAAGATACTCGAGGATTATGATTTGAAGAGGAGTGCTGAAAAGACAGCGGCAGAATGCGAGGCGGAAGCTCCCCGCGCTGTTGCTGAGATCGAAGATATTAATCAGACTCATGAATATGAAAAGCTGCATCTGACAAAACCCGGCGACCACACGCGTGCATACATTAAAGTTCAGGATGGATGCAGCCAGTTCTGCACATATTGCATTATCCCTTATGCAAGAGGAAGAGTCCGCAGCAGAGAACAGGAAGATGTGGTAAGCGAAGTGAAGAGCCTTGCGGCCAACGGGTATCAGGAAGTTGTGCTGACGGGAATCCATCTGAGCTCTTACGGAATTGATTTTGACGGCGAGAGGCATCTTCTTGATCTGATCCGCGCGGTACATGAGGTTGAAGGCATTGTAAGGATCCGGCTCGGCTCATTGGAGCCCGGAATTATTACGTCGGATTTTGCGTCAGAATTGAGCAGACTTCCGAAAATCTGCCCTCATTTTCATTTGTCGCTTCAGAGCGGGTGCGATGCCGTACTGAAACGGATGAACCGGCACTATACAAGTGCAGAGTACTACGAAAAATGCTGTATTCTGAGAAAATACTTTGAAGATCCGGCTCTTACGACCGATGTTATCGTAGGTTTTCCGGGAGAGACGGAAGAAGAATTCCGTCAGTCGCTTGCGTTTGTGGACAAGGTTGATTTTTACGAAACGCATATTTTTAAATATTCAAAGCGTGAGGGTACAAAAGCAGCCCGTATGGACGGGCAGATTGACGAGCAGGTCAAAACGGCTAGGAGTGCCGAGATGATCGAACTGGACAAGAAAAAGAGAAACGCCTATGAGCAGAGATTTATCGGAAAGACGGTAGATGTTCTGGTGGAGGAAGATGCTCTGGTCAACGGGAAAAAAGTCCAGACAGGTCATACAAAAGAGTATATTAAAATAGCTGTGGAAAGCAGTGAAAATCTTAAAAACCGTATTGTAAAAGTGCAAATTGAAAACGATTCACAAATTATACGTTGAATTTTGACGGTGATTATATTAGAATTGTAAATAGGGATTTTATGTAATTTGAAAATACTAAGAAGGAGGAAGATACGATGAGTGATCTTAGCAATACACAATTCTTTCAGGTAGAGCCCGGACCGCAGATCTCAGCAAAAGATATTCTTGAGATTGTGTTCAAGGCTCTGAAAGAAAAAGGATACAACCCGGTCAATCAGATTGTCGGATATATTATGTCAGGTGATCCTACTTATATTACCAGCTATAACGGAGCGAGAAGCCTCGTTATGAAGGTGGAGAGAGACGAGCTGGTTGAAGAACTCTTAAAAGCGTATATTGAACACAACTCATGGGAATAATCTGTTATGAGGATTATGGGACTTGACTATGGCACAAAAACTGTCGGAGTCGCCATAAGCGACCCGCTGGGACTTACGGCTCAGGCCATAGAGACTATCAGCCGGAAAGAAGAAAACAAGCTTAGAAGAACCTGCGCCCGTATTGAGGAATTAATCGGACAGTACGGAGTAGAGAAGATTGTACTCGGATTTCCGAAACATATGAACAATGATATCGGGGAGCGCGCGGAAAAGTCACTTGAGTTCAAGGAAATGCTACACAGGCGGACAGGTCTTGAGATTATCATGTGGGATGAGAGACTTACCACTGTGGAGGCAGAGAGAACTTTGATCGAAAGCGGGGTCAGAAGAGAAAACCGCAAGAAACATATTGATCAGATCGCGGCAGTTTTTATCCTGCAGGGGTATCTGGACCATCTGTATATGAAAGCAGACGCGGCTGGAGAGAAGCCGGCAGGAGAATGATGATAAGGGGGCATTTTTTATGGAAAAAGTAAGATTTGCTTTCGCAGACGGAAATGGGGAAGATGAATTTTTCGTTCTTGAAGAGACTATGATCAACGGAAGTGTATACATACTTGTTACAGATTCCGAGGAAGATGATGCAGAGTGCCTGATTCTGAAAGAAACAGAACGAAAAGGCGAGGGGGACTGTGTCTATGAGATTGTTGAGGACGAGACGGTACTTCTGGCAGTTTCAAAAGTTTTTGAAGAACTGCTGGAAGATGTGAATATAGAAATGTAAGGCAATTACGGCCTTTACAATAGATCTATTACTGCGGGGAGACGAAAGAACGCGGATGGAACAGCAGAAAAAAACAGAGGAACTGCTCAAACAGAGACTGAAGGAAAAGGGATTGAAAGTTACGCATCAGCGTATTCTGGTTCTTTCAGTGCTTGAGCAGAACAGCGGCGTGCATATGACTGCAGAGGAAATTTATGATCTGGTGTCAAGAGATTATCCTGAGATCGGGTTGGCAACGGTATACCGTACACTGCAGCTTTTGTGGGATATGCAGCTTGTAGACAGGATCAATCTGGATGACGGATGTGTGCGCTATGAGATCGGCCACCTTTTAAGAGGGGACATGCAGCATAACCATCATCATCTGATATGCAGAAAGTGCAATAAGGTAATTCCTTTTACAGATGATCTTCTGGATGATCTGGAACAACATATCGAGAAAGTTACAGGATTTCATGTTCTGGATCATGAACTGAAGTTCTACGGCTTATGCAGGGAATGCATGGAAAAAGAAAAATAACTGTCTTTTGAAGAAGCAGCCTGAAAACACTGCTGTTCTTTTTGCGCCCGGATGTAATGTGATACATAAATCATAATGGAGGTGCTTATTTTTTGAAAAAAGAAAAAAAAGGAAAATTGCGGATCATACCGCTTGGGGGACTTGAGCAGATCGGTATGAACATCACTGCCTTTGAGTATGAGGACAGTATTGTTGTTGTGGACTGCGGACTGGCCTTTCCGGAAGATGATATGCTGGGAATTGATCTCGTAATCCCGGATGTAACGTATCTGAAGGATAATGCATCCAAGGTAAAAGGCTTTGTCATCACTCACGGACATGAGGACCATATCGGTGCTCTGCCGTATGTGCTGAAGGAGATCAATCTGCCGATTTACACAACAAAACTTACGATGGGTATCATCGAAAACAAGTTAAAGGAACACAATCTGCTGCGCAGCACAAGGCGAAAGGTTGTCCAGCACGGACAGTCCATCAATCTGGGTAAATTCAGGATTGAATTTATTAAGACAAATCACAGTATTCAGGATGCGTCTGCTCTGGCAATCTATTCTCCTGCAGGAGTTGTCGTGCACACAGGAGACTTTAAGGTGGATTACACACCGGTATTCGGTGACGCTATCGATTTGCAGAGATTTGCGGAGATCGGAAAGAAAGGCGTTCTTGCGCTGATGTCCGACAGCACCAATGCGGAACGGAAAGGATTTACACAGTCTGAGAGGACCGTAGGCATCACGTTCGACCACATTTTTGCTGAGCATCAGAATACAAGACTGATCATCGCGACGTTTGCATCCAATGTGGACCGTGTGCAGCAGATCATCAACTCGGCATATAAATATCATAGAAAAGTTGTAGTAGAGGGGCGGAGCATGGTCAATATTATCTCTACTGCGTCTGAGCTGGGATATTTGAATGTTCCGGACAACACTTTGATCGAGATCGATGAGATGAAGAATTATCCTCCGGAGAAAATGGTGCTTATTACAACAGGCAGTCAGGGAGAGTCCATGGCGGCTCTTTCAAGAATGGCCGCGGATGTGCACCGCAAGGTTACGATCCAGCCGAATGATACGATTATCTTCAGCTCTAATCCGATTCCCGGAAACGAGAAATCCGTATCCCGTGTGATCAATGAACTTTCTGCTAAAGGTGCGGAGGTGATTTTTCAGGATACCCATGTATCAGGCCATGCCTGTCAGGAAGAATTGAAGTTGATTTATTCTCTTGTAAAGCCGAAATATGCGATTCCGGTGCATGGCGAGTACCGTCATCTTAAGGCAAATGCCGGGGTGGCTAAGTCGTTGGGAATACCGAAAGAGAATGTGTTCATTATTCAGTCAGGCGATGTGCTTGAACTGGACAGCGAGTCTGCAAAAGTTGTGGACAAAGTACACACTGGCGCCGTTCTTGTGGACGGTCTGGGAGTCGGCGATGTGGGAAATATCGTGCTCAGAGACCGCCAGCATCTTGCGGAGGACGGTATTATTATCGTGGTTCTGACATTGGAGCGCAGAACAAACCGTCTGCTTGCAGGACCGGATATTGTATCACGTGGTTTTGTATATGTCAGAGAATCCGAGCAGCTTATGGAGGATGCGAGAAAGGCGGTATCAGATGCGCTCGATAAATGTTTGAGCGGCCGTCATACTGACTGGAATAAGATCAAGATTACGATTCGTGATGCAATGAATGACTACATCTGGAAGAAGACAAAGAGAAGACCGATGGTGATTCCGATTATCATGGATGTAGATGTCTGATGCATGATCAGCTGCAGCAGATCATGCAGATGTATGCGGATAATCTGTAATACTGAATATAGAAATACGGAAAAATCAGATGCACAGGGGAGTTTCTCTGTGCATCTGTGTCGGATAAGGGTAGAAATTTATGATAGTAGATGAGCGTATTGTCACATTTATTAATTCGCTGGATACAAAGAACAGTGAAATATTGGAGACAATAGAGAGTGAAGCAAGAGCTGCAGATGTACCGATCATACGAAGAGAGATGCAGAGCTTCCTTAAAGTTTTGTTGATGCTGAAAAAGCCTGCACATGTGCTGGAGGTTGGAACGGCTGTGGGATTCTCCGCGCTGCTGATGAGCGAATATGTGCCGGATGAGTGCCGGATTACGACAATTGAAAATTATGAGAAGAGAATTCCTATTGCCAGAGAGAATTTTCGCCGCGCAGGAAAAGAAAAGCAGATTACTTTGATTGAAGGCGATGCCGCTGAAGTCCTGAAGTCATTGGATGTCCCCTGCGATTTTATCTTTATGGATGCTGCCAAAGGGCAGTATATCCACTATCTTCCTGATATACTCCGGCTCCTGCCGCCCGGAGGATGTCTTGTCTCTGATAATGTCATGCAGGACGGGGATGTGATTGAATCAAGATTTGCGGTAGAGCGCAGAAACCGGACAATCCATGCGCGGATGAGAGAATACCTCTATGAACTGAAACATAATGATGAACTCATTACTTCGATCATTCCACTGGGAGACGGCGTTGCAGTGAGTATTAAAAAGGAAAGGATATGAAAAATGAGCAGACATCCTGAATTACTGATTCCGGCGAGCAGTCTGGAAGTATTAAAAACAGCCGTGATCTTTGGCGCAGATGCGGTTTATATCGGCGGAGAGGCTTTCGGACTGCGTGCCAAAGCAAAGAATTTCTCTATGGAGGATATGAAAGAGGGAATTGTATTTGCGCATGAGCGAGGTGTAAAAGTATATGTAACGGCAAATATCCTCGCCCATAACGACGATCTTCCGGGAGTAAGGGAGTACTTTAAAGAGTTAAAAGAGATAAAGCCTGATGCACTTATCATTGCGGATCCCGGGGTGTTTGATATTGCAAAGGAAGTCTGTCCGGAGATCGAGCGGCATATCAGCACACAGGCGAATAATACCAATTACGGAACTTATAACTTCTGGTACCGTCAGGGGGCAAGCCGTGTAGTGTCGGCCCGAGAGCTGTCAATGAAAGAGCTCAAAGAACTTCGGGCGAATATTCCGGAAGATCTGGAGATAGAGACGTTTGTCCATGGTGCGATGTGTATCTCCTATTCCGGCAGGTGTCTGCTGAGTAATTATTTTACTGGACGTGATGCCAACAGAGGAGCCTGTACCCATCCATGTCGCTGGAAATATGCGGTGGTAGAAGAGACTAGGCCGGGAGAGTACATGCCGGTTTACGAAAATGAAAGAGGCACGTATATTTTTAACTCTAAGGATCTCTGTATGATCGAGCATATTCCAGAATTGATCGATGCTGGGATTGACAGCCTTAAGATTGAAGGGAGAATGAAAACAGCACTTTATGTTGCGACAGTAGCGCGGACATACCGGAAGGCGATTGATGACTATCAGAAAGATCCGGAGCTGTACCGCAGCAATATGCCGTGGTATCTCGATCAGATATCCAACTGCACCTACCGTCAGTTTACGACAGGTTTCTTCTTTGGAAAGCCGGATGAGAATTCACAGATTTATGACAGCAATACGTATAACAAAGAGTATACTTATCTCGGTATTTCAGGTGAAATAAAAGACGGAATGTGCAGGATTGAACAGAAAAATAAGTTCTCTGCAGGTGAGACTATTGAAATCATGAAACCGGACGGGCGGAATGTGGAAGTAAAAGTAAACAGGATACTCAATGAGGACGGAGAAGAGCAGGAGAGTGCGCCGCATTCCAAACAGGTGCTGTGGGTTGAACTGAGCGAAGTGCCGGAGAAGTATGATATACTTCGCAGAAAAGAGTGAGAAATTTCGATTTTTCGTACCGGCTCAGGAAAGGAAGATCGTTTGAAAAGCGAGCAGATACGGAATGACCGCCTGCGGATTGTGCATCAGGTCAGACGTATCTGTCCGCTTTTCTTGTTTCTTAAATCAGCTCTATCGCCTGTTTCCCTGACAGATGTTCTATCTCCATCTCCAGCATACACAGCGGCTTCCATTCTCTTTCTATAGCTTTATTCAGATTTTCGGCTGCCGCATCCGGCGCATATTTAACCGCAAGTTTTTCGATAGCAGAGCGTTTCTCTGCGTCATCATCCAGAATGCGTACTCTGCCGAAAGCGATGACGCTGCAAAAGTAAGTAGTATATTCTTCCGGTACGATCTGATCCTGATCGATGACACAGAATGAAGCTTTGGCATTTTTTAATACAGCATCGATTTTATGCCCGCTTTTTGCACTGTGGAACCAGAGCTTTTCTCCATCGTAGACATAACTTATGGGCACTGCGTAGGGGTAACCGCCGTCCCCGTGAAGAGCCAGAACTCCCGATGTTCCACTGTATAAGATACGGTCACATTCTTCTTTTGATAATTTCTGTTTTTTTCTGCGCATTTCGCGAAACATAGTATTTCCTCCATTATTTTGAATTGGTTGATTACGGATTTATTTCCAATAATATCATATTGTACACAAAAATGAAAACCGATACAATCAGTCCGGATAATAAAAGCAGAAAGGACTGAAACAGAAAATGAGAAAAGTAAGAGCCTTGCTGGCAGCGGTACTGGTGTGCGGACTCTTATTAAAAGGCGCGGATGTGTTTGGAGCGGACAATCCGGAAATGCAGGTGTCGTCCGAGACGACGGAAGTGGCGCCCGGAGAGGATATTACACTTACCTTTTCGCTTGCCGGCTATGACGATATTCAGGAAGGAATTTACGCTCTGGGAGCGGCTCTTGAATATGATACAGATATTTTTGAGCCTGTGGAAGAGTCGGATTTTGAGACATTGTCCGGCTGGGAACAGCTTCGGTATAATGCCGATAACGGGCAGTTTGCAGTGATCAATAAGAATGGGAGCATTGAGGACGAAGATGCATTTCAGCTGACATTGACTGTAAAGGCTCAGGCTGAGATAAAAGAGACGACAATTACGCTGAAGGATGTTTCTGTATCTGAAGGAAAAGAAGATATTTTTCTGAAGGATACTGAATTTCAAATGTCGGCAGATTCAGATGAGCAGCCGGAGGAAAATCCGGAGGAGATCCCGGATACACCGGACGAAATGCCGGAAGGTTCGGAAGATGCGTCTGGAGAAGATGACGTCGTGGAAGGCGGTCAAGATGATCAAGACGGTATATCTGGAAATACAGAAGATTCTTACGGAGATACAGATAGTGAAGACCCCGTGCAGATAGCTGCGGAAGAGCAGACCGGAGAACAGGGAAGTGTACAGACGGGGGATACTGACGCAGGGGGCTTCATTTTTATTATGCTGCTTCTGATTTCACTGTCAGCACTGGGAGGAATCCTGATTACCAGAAAGAGAAAAGAAAATAAGAACGGGCCGAAGATACTTGCCGGAGTAATCCTCTGCAGTATGCTTGCCATATCGGCGGGCGCCATGACAGAGGCGGCGGGAGAAAAGGGCGATGCAGACGGGGATGGAAGCATAGGTTATACAGATGTTGAATTGATCCAGAAACACCTGATCGATCTGGAGATTCTCGGTCAGGACGCTCAGAAATCCGCGGATCTCAATGATGACGGGAAACTTACAGTAACTGATCTGGCACTTCTCGTCCGCATGATTGAAAACAAGACGGATGACGAGATACCATCAGAACCCGGAGAGCCGTCGGACCCGGAAGGACCATCAGAACCGGAAAATCCTGAAGAGGAGATACAGGAAGCCATTGAGCTCAAGGATATCACAGATACAACTCTATATTACAGTGAAGGCGCAAGGACAGAAGAGATAGACATACTGGACGTTACAAAAGGACTTCCGGAAGATCCGGAGAATTATTTTGCAGTGATCGAGATGGAGAGCCTGCCGGATCTTTATACGGGAATCTCAGAGTTCAGACAGGAAAAAAGCGGAACAGTTTCGGCGGTGATCGATCAGGAGGATGTGATCCGGTATGATGCTGACGGAAACCGCATAGAAGAGTATGCTTTTCCGGTCGCTTACAGAGATAAAGAGGGTGAGCATCCTCTGATCAAGAGCGCGCAGGAGCTGTTTGATAAGATGGCTGCCAATCCGAAGGGGACATTTGAGCTGACGGAGGATCTGGACGCTTCGGGGATTTCTGCGGATGCCCCTGCAGCCACAGGCACATTTACCGGGGAGCTGGATGGAAACGGCTTCCGGATACGGAACCTGCCGACTTCATTATTCGGCACGCTGAGCGGGGCGCATATCCATGATCTTGTGATCGAGGACGCGGCGGTCACTGCACAGAGAAGCGGAATTCTTGCCGATTTTATCCAGAGACAGTCCATTGTGGAAAATGTTTTCATTGTAGATTCGTCAGTGTCAAACAATGTGGACGAGATGGGGGCTTTTGCCGGTAAACTTTCGGACTCAACGATACGAAGAAGCGCCTCTGTCAATGTTTCATTAAGAGGACTGGTGGCGGTGGGCGGAATCGCCGGCAGGACGGAGGCGGGAGCCCTGATTGAAGACTGCTATGTTACAGGCAAGGTGCAGGGAACTTACGACCACCCGAGTCTTGGAGCAAGAACAGGAGGAATCACCGGCTGGCACGGAGGAGGAAAGATCAGCCGCTGTTATACGAATGCAGAGATCATTGCTCCTGCGAAGAAAGGAAACGGTGGTATTATCGGCGGGCCGAATACAGGAAGTCCGGTGATTGAGTACAGTTTGAGCATGAGTACGGGAGCAGGCTTCCGGATTGCAGGATTCGATGTCCTGAACAGCGTGAAAGAAGTATATGAGTATTCCGGTTCCGGCAGTTCAACAAATGTAACAGAAGCCAATGGAAACAATGTAAAAGAAACAGATGCGGTTTATGATCGGACATTTTATGAGGATATCCTCGGGTTTGACGGAAAGGTCTGGGATCTGGAGGGGCTTGCCCTTAAGAAGCTTCCGATACTTTCAGATTCTCCTGTCGAGGACAACAGTTATGGAATTCCTTCCTACAGTGAAGTGAAAGACCACGAAGACTATCAGGCGGACAGGGAGACGGCTTATGCCAATATGGCGGAAATCATGCCGTTTGCAGACACCGCGCTGTGGGTGGAATATGGGAACGGGCTGTCCGGATCAGACCCTCTTGCGGCAAAGAAGATCAAATACGTGCTGCCTCTTGACGGGCAGGGAACGTATACGGCGGGAATCCACAGGGATACACTGGGAAGAGCGGTAAAGATCCGCGTCATATTTGAGGATGATACGAGGCAGGAATATTCCCTTACTGAAGCAAAATTAGTGGGAAATATCGTGGCGTCTTACGGAATCGAAGGGCAGACGTTCCCTTATCAGTTCCGCAATTATGTGGCTGCTTTTGATGAGAATGTCCTATCCGATCTGACGGCGCTGGCTTTTGCGTATGACTATAATACAGAAATTGCAGGGATCACGCAGGAAGATGAGAGCCGGCTGTATACGGACTATTATAATGAGAGTGTGAAGGGAAAACTGGAGCGCGTGCTGGCAGATCTGTTTACTTCTCAGGAGAGGTATCCGTCTTACTGTGCACACCCGGCTGTGCAGGCGCTGACAGAAGAACGCATGAAAGATGAGGAAGAGCTGAAACGCTGTCTGTACTCATACAATTATTATGATAAATGGTATCACATCGATTACGATGGCGTAGTATTGAGCGATCTGATGTTTTTCGGAAAGGAAGTACTGTCGGAGGATATCAATGCTTCTGAGCTTACGGAACAGCTTCTCAATGCTTTATCGGACTGGAGGGCAACGAAACAGACGGTAACATTTTATAACAATGTATTGAAAAATATCACTGGAAAGGATTTTATGGAATTTCTGGGCGGTTTCTCAAAAAGTATCGCCGGTTATGAAGATGCAAATACATGGTTTGCGGATACATTCGGCGGTATCTTAGTGGAACAGAATGCATCCGGCGATGAGGGCAGGATCAGATATCGGATCTGGGACAATCTGAAAGGTCTGCCCGAGAGCAGGAAAAATATTGTTCTGCCTGTCCTGACCGCCCCGCAGGAGGATATGTATCTGATCTCGGTTCCTTCTCAGATTGTGATCGGAAGTATGAACCGGTACGAGACGTATTTGAAGAAAGACGGGCAGGAGCGGGAGAGGATCCGTGCCATTGCAAAGGAGTATGCCGGAAAGATGGGTATATTCTACGGAGTATCATCGCAGTGGATGAGTAATTCTGCAGAGCAGCTGAACAGTTTTGTAAATCTGCAGTTTGATACAAGGCTTTCCTTCCCTGAAAGTCCGGCAGCTTCAGCGGGAGCACAGGAAAAAGGAGCGACACGTGATCCGGTCATGAAATGGGTATACGAATCTGTCGATATGCTGAGCGCCCTGAACGGAAGTGCGGCTGTGGCAGACGGTACGATCGTGATCTGGATGTGGAGTCCGGCTCTTGGGACAGATGATTATACGTTCTTTACGTTCAGTCATGAGACTGCCCACAATCAGGACGGAAGATATTTCTACGGCGGGGCCGGAAGAAGAATCGGAACCGGCGGCGAAGCACATGCGGACGGAAATATCGCGCAGGAGATGCGGGACGGGATTATGGTGTTTAACATCTCTAAGAAGATGGATATAGGCACAGAGATGACCAATAATTTCAGCTACGAACGGATCAACTCTGCGGAGAAAGTCCACAGCTACTATAAGAAAATGTTTGAGACGGGATATGTGCTGGATTATCTGGCAGCGCAGGCATTCTTTGAGCTGACACCGCAGCAGCAGGCGGCGGTGGCTGTACAGGCGGAGCATACCGCAGGCGGAAGTGCATCCATGAGCACCACTTATAAGAAGCTTACGGCGGAGGAAATCGGCGCCATGAACCTGAACAGTATGGAAGCATTGTGGGATCATAAGATTTCCATCCGGAATGCAGCCTCCTATCCGGAAAAAGTGGGAACGGCTACAGACGGAAGTTATGGATTCGAGTCATTTTACACGATGAACTGGTATCAGCCGCACAATGACAGCGGCTCGCCGGATACCCATTCATTCAAGCGTTTGGGGCAGGAGATGCTTGCTCTTGCAGGTTATGAAAAGGGATATCAGGTATATATATCCGCGCTCAGTGAAAATGATCTGGATGCACTGCGCAAGATTACCGGTGACCCGAATATCACATGGAGGGATTATAAGCTGAACCGTTACCGCGATGTGGCGCAGAAGCTGGATCAGATTCCGTATTTTGACAAAGATGCGGTTATCGCACAGTTCAAGGCAGCATTTGAAGCGGATACGGTGAATGGAAACACGAACCGGAGTTTTGAAACAAAACGGATGATCTACGGTATGATCAAGCGTGTGACGGGAGATTTTGAAAACGGCGGTATCTATGAGAGCCCGGCAGTGATCCCGGTCACATCCGCAGAAGAACTGGTTCAGTATGCCGCGCAGAACCCGTACGGATATTACAGGCTGGAACAGGATATTGATTTTACGAATATAACAGCCTCCGGCGGAAGCTATATCCCGGGGAGATTCATCGGGGTGGTGGACGGAAACGGGCACAGTGTGACAGGAATGAAATATCCGCTGTTCGGAGACCTGCAGTATGCTCAGGTGACAGACCTGACTATTACCGCACCTTCTTATGCGGGAGATGCACAGGCGCTCTTTGCGGTGAAAACAAAGAAAGTGACACTTGGGAATGTTAAAGTGGAGGGCACGGATATGCCGCTTCCGCTTGTGAAGACCAAGACAGAAGGATACTATGAGTACGGCGATATGAGTGTGACGGTGGATGACAGAAAGATTACCACGGTGGAAGAATTCCTTGCCATCGGAAACTCCGCCGAATCTCTGAAAAAACAGTACGTACTCGAGGCAGACCTTGATTTCGGCTCATCGGCGGCTTCTGATTTTGCTGTGGCCGGAACATTTTCCGGAGAACTGGCCGGTAACGGACATACCATATCCGGGCTGAACGCAGTACTTTTTGAGACAATGGACGGGGCTTTGGTCTCGGATCTGACGATTCAGGGAACGAACCTTACTCGAAATACCCAGAAAGGCGCTCTTGCCAATGATATCAGAAATTCGGTTGTTGAAGATATCAGGGTGAAAGACCTGATGCTCCAAAACGATGCCAACCAGACGGGAGGACTTGCCGGAACTATTTCGAACAGCGAGATCAGAAGGATTTCGGCAGAGAACCTTTCAATCAGATCCAATAATACGATAGGCGGTATCGCTGGCCAGTTTGACGGCAGGATTATGGAAGACTGTATCGTTACCGGTTCTATCGAGGGTACAAGCAGCCATCAGATGGGCGCCCGCATCGGAGGCATCACCGGATGGCAGGGCGGCGGAATTATGCGCAGAGTGGCGGCGAAGGTCAGTATCACAGCTCCGGACCCAACGGGCAACGGAGGTATCATCGGCGGACCGCAGAGCGGAAGCGCGGCGGTGGAAAGCGCGGTCAGCCTGAGCACCGGCGTCAATGCGAACAGGATATCTGGATGGGATGTACTCGGTATTACAAGCAGCGCATATGAGCTGGAGACTTCGGACAGCCAGAGCAATATGAATGAGACAAGCGCGGATCGTGTATTCGCGGTCACGGAAGAACAGACAAAAGAGAAAGCATTCTATACAGAGATACTCGGCTGGAGCGGGGAGGTGTGGAACTTTGACGGTCTGGCGGAGGACGGGATACCGGCACTGAAGATGCTGTAATAGATATATAAACTAAAAAAAGTAATATTCCCCCGCGGGAGAGCATAT
This sequence comes from uncultured Lachnoclostridium sp., assembly GCA_930986645.1. GTDB lineage: Bacteria > Bacillota > Clostridia > Lachnospirales > Lachnospiraceae > Mediterraneibacter. Next base: position 40,832 of record CAKNJS010000003.1, on the reverse strand, counting down.
GCTTTCCTTGCGGGGGTGATTTTTATGATCTATGTGGTGAAAAACGGTGATACACTGGAAGAAATCTCAAATGAGACTCAGATCCCTGTTCAAAAGATCATTGCTGATAATCAGTTGAAATACAGTGACAGACTTGTGCCCGGTCAGGCATTGATTCTTTTAGGAGAGGGAGAGACCGGAGGCCTTGGAGACGGGCGGATCATCGGAGGCTATGCCTATCCGTTTATCGATCCGCCTGTACTGGAAGAAGCTCTCACGGCTCTGAGTGAGATGCTCATGTTTTCCTACGGGTTTACATTTGAAGGGAATCTCATTGCGCCGCCTCAGGGGGATGAATGGATGATCGAACGGACGAAGAGTGCCGGAGCGCAGCCGTGGATGGTTCTGACGCCGCTTTCTTCGGAGGGAGCATTTAACAATCAGCTGATCAAAGTCCTTGTGGAAAATCAGGAACTTCAGGATAAACTGATCAGTCAGATGCTGGCTGTGATGCAGGAAAAAGGATACGAAGGAGTGGATATCGATTTTGAATATATCCTGCCGGAGAACCGAGAGCAGTACGCGCAGTTTGCCGGCAGAGTGCGGGAGACAATGAACGGGTACGGCTATAAAGTGACCGTTGCCGCAGCGCCGAAAGTGTCTGCGCGGCAGAGAGGAATCCTTGTAGAAGGGGTGGATTATGCGTTATTGGGTCAGAACGCGGACGCAGTATTTCTCATGACATATGAGTGGGGATATACCTACGGTCCGCCCATGGCGGTAGCACCGCTCGATAAAGTGCGGGAAGTAGTGGAATATGCGGTAACACAGATCCAGCCGGGACAGCTCATACTTGGTATCCCCAATTACGGATATGACTGGACGCTGCCCTACGAGAGAGGGATCAGCAGAGCAAGATCCATCGGAAATGCAGAGGCTGTGGAGATTGTGGCAGAAAATGGAGCTGTCATCGAATATGCCCAGATCTCACAGAGCCCGTGGTTCACATACCGGAAGAACGGGATGGAACATGTTGTATGGTTTGAGGATGTGCGGAGTATCACGGCAAAGTGGGAGCTGATCCGGGAGTTCGGACTGTCAGGCGCGAGGTACTGGAATCTGATGCGGCCGTTCCGGGCCAACTGGCTGCTGGTGAGATGAACTGCCAAAAAGCTTGCCAATTATTCCTGTCTTATATGCAAAAAGCCGGTCTATGAGACCAGCTTTTTGTGTTTTGCAATGTAGTATCCGATTCCCAGTGCATCCGCAAGGAACCAGCCGATGGGGACAGACCACCAGATCCCTGCGACTCCGAAGGCAGGGAGTGCTGACAGGGCATAGGCAAGTGCCACCCGGGTTCCGAGAGACATGATCGTCAGGATTACAGACATACCCGGTTTCCCAAGCGCCCTGTACAGTCCGTAGAGCAGGAAGAGGATCCCGATCAGTGCATAGAAAGCGCCTTCGATGCGCAGATAGCGGACACCTTCGGATATAACAGCGGTCTCACCCGCATCAATAAACAGTGACATCAGCGGGCCGGCAAATACAAAGACAAGCAATGAGATCACAAGACTAAAAGCGACGGATGTCACGACTGCTGTCCGGATGCCTTTCTTAATCCGTTCAGATTGTCCTGCACCGTAATTCTGTGCGATAAAGATAGAAAATGCATTTCCGAAATCCTGTACCGGGAGATAGGCAAAGGCATCGATCTTTACGGCTGCAGCAAATGCCGCCATGATGGTTGTGCCAAAACTGTTGACCAGTCCCTGCACTGCGAGGATGCCGAGGTTCATGATGGACTGCTGCAGGCAGGTGAGAGCAGAAAAATTCGTGATCTCTTTTATGCGGGCCCTTCTCAGGTGTATTTTACCGTCCCTGCGGAGCAGATGAGGAAATTTGATACGTGTGTAAACGGCAATTCCGATCCCCGATACATACTGGGAGATAACGGTTGCCTCGGCAGCTCCTGCCACGCCGCGGTTCAGCACAGCGACGAATAAAAGGTCGAGTGCGATGTTTAAACCCGCAGACACTGCCAGAAATGCAAGAGGAACAACGGAGTTCCCGAGAGAGCGCAAGAGAGAAGCAAAAAAGTTATACAGGAAGATTCCGATTAGTCCGGCAAATATTACAATCAGGTAATCCTTCATTAATCCAGTCAGCTCATCCGGCGTGCGAAGAAACCAGATGATCCAGTCAATGCCCGCAAAGACGAGGATATTCAGCACAACCGTTACGACTCCGAGAAGAACGAAGGACGCCAGAATTCCTTCTTTGAGCGCGGTTTCGTCTTTCTGGCCGAACCGGATGGAAAAAACAGTTCCGCTTCCCATGGCAAGGCCCAGCAGGATAGATGTTAAGAACGTCATCAGTGAAAATGCCGAACCGACCGCTGCGAGGGCGTCTGCCCCGAGAAACCGCCCGACGATCAGTGTATCCGCAATATTGTAGCACTGCTGCAGCAGATCGCCGAGTATCATAGGAATGGCAAAGCGCAGCATCGTTTTCATGACAGGACCATGTGTCAGTTCATTTTCCATTTTAAATCCACAGCTTTCTTTTCGTAAGTTTATAATTAACATTCGTAATATATGATAAATCCCAACTGATAGAATGTCAATATTGACTCCTAATTTTGACGCATAGTATAATTGCAGATAAGGAAGAGCCATGAAGCAAAAAGGAGGTATTTCCCATGTTTATGGACGGACTGGATGATCTGGACCAGAAGATCGTGAATCTGCTGATCCAGAATGCAAGGATGTCGTATTCGGAGATCGGGCAGCAGGTCGGGATCTCACGGGTGGCTGTAAAAATGCGCGTGCAGGCGCTTGAGCAGAAGGGCATTATTGAGGAATATACGACAATTATTAATCCGCAGAAGATCAGCGGCGCGGTCTCCTGCTATTTTGAGATAGAGACAAAGCCCGATACACTGGCGGAAGTGGCGGGAATTCTGGAGAAGAACGATACGGTCACACAGATTTACCGCGTGACCGGAAAGAGCAGGCTGCATGTCCATGCAGTTGCCTCCTCCAACGAGGAGATGGAAGATCTGATCTGTAATACAATGGACAAACTGCCGGGAGTGGTCGAGTGTACGTGCAATACGATCTTGTCGAGAATCAAGGATATTAAAGGACTGAGGCTGTGATGGAGAGGACAGAGTTAATGAATAGTTCAAAAGACATGAGTATAATCATTTTTAGTTTTACCGGCACAGGAACGGAATTGAACAGACGGTTATGTGAAAATTTGAAACAGAATTTTCAGATAGAAAGAGAATCAAACGCGTGTATCGGCTATGCACCGGAAAAATACGCAGGGAAAGGTATCCTGCCGCTCCCGGCGGATAAATCAGCTCTGATCGGCGGCGGATGGGGGAAGGCAGCATATATTTTTATCGGGGCGGCCGGGATTGCGGTCCGGTATATTGCTCCGTGGGTGAAAGATAAATACACAGATTCCCCGGTGCTGGTGATCGACGAGAAAGGACAGTATGTAATTCCTCTGCTCTCCGGCCATGTGGGGGGCGCGGCCGCTCTGGCGGATAAAGTCGCGGATATGATCGGGGCAGTGCCGGTTCATACTACGGCCACAGATGTGCAGGGGAAATTTGCCGTAGATGTGTTCGCCAGAAAGAACGGATTGGTAATTACAGACCGGGAGGCAGTTAAGAAAATATCGGCAGGATTATTGAACGGAGAAAGGGCTGCATTATATATAGAAGATTCGTCTGTAAGTATCACAGGAACGCCTCCGGAAGAAGTCGTTCTTTGCGAGTCTTTAGAAGAGACGGAACAGTATTCTTATCGAATTATGATAGCAGGTAGTTTAGGACAACCCGTGCAGGACAGGAAATACGAAGTACAGAAACCAGAACGGGAAGGCTGCTCACTGCTGCTTGTGCCCCGGAACATTGCGGCCGGAATCGGATGCAGGAAAGGGATAGAAGAAGCTGCTCTGGAAAAAGGTTTTTTGGAAATCCTTGCTGCGAACGGGCTGGATATCAGGCAGGTGAAAAGCATTGCCAGCATAGATTTGAAGAAAGACGAGCCAGCTCTTCTGTATCTCTGCGGTAAGTACCATATCCCGTTTAAAACATACACTGCGGAAGAGCTGAGCAGCATATCAGATGTTACGGCATCATCAGATTTTGTGAAGAAGATCACAGGAGTGGATAATGTGTGCGAGCGGGCCGCAAGGCTCAGCTGTGTCTCCGGAAGTTTGATACAGGGGAAATGCATACGGGAGGGAATGACAGCGGCGCTTGTGAAGTGCCCGTTGGAGATTACATTTTAAGGATTAAAAGAGCCGATGGATAACTAGTCCGCCGGCTCTTTTGTGAAGGTTGTTAAGAATGTATGTATAATATTGGCTTAATTAAGCCCTTAGTCATGCTGCGACTGCAGCGCGTCGTATCCGGTCTCCTTGGTGCGGATCTTCATAGCGTTTCTGATCTCATAGCTGAAGATCTTGCCGTCGCCCATATCACCTGTGAAAGCGGCTTCCCGAATGGCTTCGATGACTTTCTTCTCCCATTCCTCGGATGATACGACAATTTCGAATTTGACCTTCGGCTGAAGTACAATATCAACCTCGGATCCTCTGACTACTTCTTTATATCCTCTCTGGACACCGCATCCCATTACCTGAGATACGGTGATACCGTTGACGTCTATCTGATTGAGGGCGTCTTTAACGTCCTCGAACATTTCTTCTCTGACGATTGCTTCTACTTTAATTAACATAATATGCTCCTCCTATCCTTTCATTATTATACAGCATGCCTCGATTTAGTCGAAACCGTTGAAGGACGGATAAGCCTGCTCGCCGTGCTGTGTGACATCAAGTCCGAGAGCTTCCTCTTTCTCATCGACACGAAGTTTCGTAAAGATACGGATAATGCCGATGCAGATCAGGGAACCGACAACTGCCACAGCGATTGTTACGAGAATACTGATGATCTGAGCAACGAAAAGTCTTGTTTCACCGAATACAAGGCCGTCCCACTGAGCAACGGAGTTGATAGAACTCTGTCCGAACAGTCCGGTTGCAATACCTCCCCAGATACCGCCGATGCCATGGCATCCGAATGCGTCAAGGGCGTCATCGATTTTCAGTTTGTGCTTGATGATATTCATCATAAAGTAGCAGATCGGGCTTACAAGAGCGCCGATGATAAAGGATGCCCAGATCGGAACAAAACCTGCGCCCGGTGTGATTGCCACCAGTCCGACTACCAGACCGGTAGAAGCACCTACAAGTGTCGGTTTTCCGTCTTTGACCGTATCGATCAGCATCCATGAAAGAAGTGCTGTTGCAGCGGAAATAGATGTTGTCATAAATGCATGTGCTGCAAGTCCGTCTGCTGCAAGTGCGCTTCCTGCGTTGAACCCGTACCAGCCAAACCACAGAAGAGCGGCTCCGAGAACAACGAAAGGAATATTGTGAATGCGGTAAGAAGTCTTCTCATAGCCGCGTCTTCTGCCAAGATAAATGGCGAGTACAAGTGCACTCACACCGGAACTGATATGTACGACGTTTCCGCCGGCAAAATCAACAGAACCGATGGATGCAAGGAATCCGCCCTGTCCCCATACCATATGAGCCATCGGATAATATACGATGACAGACCAGAGGGCGATAAAAGCAAACAGTGCTTTAAATTTCATTCTTCCCACAACTGCGCCGGTAATAAGCGCCGGTGTGATCATTGCAAACATCATCTGGAATGCTGCATATACGAGATGCGGTATGCTGTCAGAGTACGGACCTGCATCCCAGCCCACGCCGTTTAATCCAAGCCATTCAAAGCTTCCGATTACTCCGCCGTGATCGCTTCCAAATGAAAGTGAATATCCGAAAAGTGTCCACATAAATACGGACAGTCCCATGATAGCCACGCAGGCCATCATTGTGTTTACTACATTTTTTCTTCTGACAAGTCCCCCGTAGAAGAAAGCCAGTCCCGGCGTCATGATAAACACGAGCGCCGCGCAGATCATTATAAATCCTGTGTTTCCTGTGTCCATAGAAATACCTCCCGTTTCCTGTAGAGCTAACAGATTTTCATGATTCCCCGGGTACTTTGTCACAAAAAAGAGTTAAACTGCTTTTAAAAAAGAAAAGACGCCTGATCGGTGAGGGCGTTCCATTCGCCTCAACATCAGACGTCTTTGTCTTTATGGGGCTTAGTCTATCAGAACGAAAAACAAAAATCAAGCAAAAAACGAAAAAAATAAATATTTTGTTAAATTTTTAGGAAAAATCTGATAAATTATTTTGATTATCAGCTAATTTTACAAAATCACTTTCCCATGATAAAATACAAAAGAATTTTTATTTGACGATTGGATATGGAGACAGAGTATGAAAACAGACAGAATGAATCCTGCGGTCCTGATCTTCGCAGGTACAACCGAGGGCAGGAAATTGGCAGAATATGCATCCCTGCATTCTATTAAATGTTATGTAAGTGTGGCCACGGATTACGGGAAAAGCCTGATCGACCACCTTGAGAATATTACGGTCCTTACCGGGCGCATGGATGAAAAAGAGATGGAGCGTTTTATAGAAGAAAATGATATCCGGCTGGTCATAGACGCCACTCATCCTTTTGCGCGGGAGGTGACGGAGAATATCAGATCAGCCTGTGAAAAAGCTCATGCACATTCAGAAAAAGTCCGATTTGTGCGCTGTGTAAGATCATTTGAAAACAGGTCTTTATGCGGACAGACAGCGAAGACATCAGAGGCGGAAGACAGCGCGTCTGGTGGAGAAGACACTCAGGATGAACAGATCGTATATACAGAGTCTGTACAGGAGGCAGTAGAATATCTGAAAAAAACGACAGGAAATATTCTGATTGCGACAGGCAGTAAAGAACTGCATCTGTACACGGAAATCGAAAACTACAGGGAGCGCTGTTTTGCGAGAGTGCTGTCTACAGAACCTGCCGTAAGGGAGAGCGTACGGCTCGGCTTTGAGGGAAAGCATCTGTTCGCAATGCAGGGACCGTTTGCGCGGGATCTGAACCTCGCCCTGCTGCGTCAGACGAAGGCGTCCTACTTTGTCACAAAAGAGACCGGGAAAGCCGGCGGATTCGAGGAGAAGGCTGAGGCGGCGGAAATGGCCGGCGCTGTGTTAGTAGTAATCGGCAGACCGAAGGAGATTGGTGAGAGCGTGGAGAGTGTAAAGAAAATGATTCGGATGTATGGAGAAAAGCAGAGCATCAGAGTTTAGAAAACACGCAGATTTGATCAGGTATTAAAGAAGGAGCTGAGGCTTATGTACGAGAACAGAATCCGGGGAAGGTATCGCTCTCTGGAAGAAATGATACAAGATAATTATGGAAATTCTGTATTTATTATAGGAACAGACAGCGTTCCGGGCGGAGATATCAACAATGCATACAGACTGGGACTATCTGATGGGACATATCTTTTTTTGAAAACGAATTCCGTTGATAATCTAAACTTCTTCCTGACAGAATCCGGCGGGCTGAGTGCTCTTCGCTCTTTGAAGAAGATCGGGGTGCCGGAAGTTCTGGGAACAGGAATTGATAAACAGAGGGGCATTTCATTCCTTGCACTTGAATATATAGAAGGTTCTCCCCGTACGCCTTCCTACTGGGAGAAGTTCGGCCATCAGCTCGCCGAACTTCACAGGGCGGAGTGCCAGACTTATGCGGCCCCGGAAAGCGGCGGGAAAATATTCGGTTTTTACGAGGACAATTATATCGGCGCCGCTCCCCAGAAAAATCAGCCTAAAAAGAGCTGGATTGATTTTTACCGTGAATGCCGGCTTCTGCCGCAGATTACTATGGCAGAGAAATACTTCGATATTACCGTGAGAAAAAAAGCAGACCGTTTGCTGGAGCATCTTGATCGGTATCTGCGGGAGCCTGAATTTCCCTCTCTGCTTCACGGAGATCTGTGGAGCGGAAATATGATGTGCGGTGAACATGGTATGCCGTGGATCATAGACCCGGCGGCCTATATAGGGGATTTTGAAGCGGATCTGGCTATGACGCAGCTTTTCGGAAGTCAGCCTGAGAGATTTTATGCGGCTTATAATGAAGTAAATCCGGTCGATAAGGCGGGATATGCACAGAGGAAGAATCTGTATCATCTTTATCAGCTTCTGAATCATCTGAATTTATTCGGAAGTATGTATCTTGGGAGTGTAGTGGACATTATAAATATGTATGCCGGAGTCTGACAAAGGACAGCTCCGGAAGATTGAGGAGAGAGAAATATGAGACTGTTTATTGCGATACGGCTTTCAGACGAAATGAAGAAAGCGCTGATCAACTGCATGCATGACCTGAAGAAGCAGGGCGTGGAGGGAAACTATGTTCCGGCGCAAAATCTGCATATGACGCTTGCCTTTATCGGCGAATATGATGACCCGGAAAAAGTAAAGAAAGTGCTCAAAAAGGTTCCTATGCCGGAATTCAGGCTCAGTCTGTCGGAGAAAGGAAATTTCGGCAATATCCTCTGGGCAGGCGTGAAAGGAAATCAGAAACTGAAAACTTATGTAAAAGAGCTGAGGGCGTTATTGGATGAAGAGGGCATACCATATGACAGAAGCAGTTTTATTCCACATATCACGCTGATCCGGAAAGCGTCCGCCAAGAAACCGTATCAGGTGAATCTGGGAAAAGCTGTCATGACGGTAAAGCGTGCTTCCCTTATGAAGTCGGTGCAGAAGAATGGGAAGGCAGTATATCAGGAACTCTGAATTGGCGGGAAAAATTCCTTGCAATGCATATTTATCTGTGATATACTACGAATGTTGCAAAAAAACACGTATGCGGATTTCTCTGACGGTGCCAAAACCGGATAACGGGACGGTCTCAGGGAACAAAACATACGGAAGATCAAAAACCAAATGGAGGAAAGAAACATGAGTGTTATTTCAATGAAACAGCTTTTAGAAGCAGGTGTACACTTCGGACACCAGACAAGAAGATGGAACCCGAAAATGGCTCCGTACATCTACACAGAGAGAAATGGTATTTATATCATCGACCTGCAGAAATCTGTAGGAATGGTTGATGACGCATATAAGGCCGTTTCTGACATCGCTGCAGAGGGCGGCACAATCCTTTTCGTAGGAACAAAGAAACAGGCTCAGGATGCTATTAAGGCAGAGGCAGAGCGCTGCGGTATGTTCTATGTAAACGAGAGATGGCTGGGCGGTATGCTCACAAACTTCAAGACGATCCAGAGCCGTGTAAAACGTCTCAAAGAGATCGAGGCAATGTCAGAGGACGGAACATTTGACGTACTTCCGAAGAAAGAAGTTATCGCACTGAAAAAAGAGTGGGCTAAACTTGAGAAGAACCTTGGCGGTATCAAAGAGATGAAGAGACTGCCGGATGCAATCTTCGTAGTTGACCCGAAGAAAGAAAGAATCTGCGTACAGGAAGCACACACACTGGGAATCACACTGATCGGTATCTGCGATACAAACTGTGATCCGGAAGAGCTTGACTACGTAATCCCGGGTAACGATGACGCTATCAGAGCAGTGAAACTGATCGTTTCCAAGATGGCTGACGCTGTTATCGAGGCAAATCAGGGAGCAGCTGCTGACACAGAGGAAGAGTACTATGAAGTAGAGGCTGCTGAGGAAGCAGAAGAGGCAGTAGAAGAGTAATATCTTGATTTAATGGAGGAATTTATCATGGCAATCACAGCAGGAATGGTAAAAGAATTAAGAGAAATGACAGGCGCAGGAATGATGGACTGCAAGAAAGCCCTTACAGAGACAAACGGCGATATGGACGCAGCTGTTGAGTTCCTCAGAAAGAACGGACAGGCAAAGGCTGAGAAGAAAGCCGGAAGAATCGCAGCAGAGGGTATTGTTAAAGCTGTCGTAAGAGACGACAAGGTTGCAGCTATCGTTGAGGTTAACTCTGAGACAGATTTCGTTGCAAAGAACGATGAGTTCCAGGGATTTGTTGAGACAGTTGTAAATCAGATTGCAGACAACAATCCGGCTGACATGGATGCATTCATGGCAGAGGCTTGGGCAGCAGATACATCCAAGACTGTAAAAGATGCTCTTGTAGAGAAGATCGCAGTAATCGGAGAGAACCTGAACATCAGAAGATTTGAGAGAGTAGAAGCTGAGAACGGATGTGTTGTATCCTACATTCACGGCGGCGGACGTATCGGTGTTCTTGTAGTTGCTGATACAGACGTAGTAAACGATGAGATCAAGACATGCCTGAAGAACGTAGCTATGCAGGTTGCAGCTATGTCTCCGAAGTATGTATCCCGCGATGAAGTTTCTCAGGAGTTCATGGATCACGAGAAAGAGATCCTTCTTGCTCAGGCTAAGAAAGAGAACCCGGAGAAACCGGACAACATCATCGAGAAGATGATCATCGGACGTCTCAACAAAGAGATGAAAGAGATCTGCCTGCTTGATCAGGCATATGTACAGGACAGCGATCTGACTGTTGCAAAATACGTTGATAAAGTAGCAAAAGAGAACAATGCAAAAGTAACAGTTACGAAGTTCGTCCGTTTCGAGACAGGCGAAGGAATCGAGAAGAAAGAAGAAAACTTCGCTGAGGAAGTTGCAAAACAGATGAACGCCTAACACGAAGCTTTCTGTAAATTTATAGTGAAACAGATAAGAGAACCCGCAGTGTCTTACTGCGGGTTCTTTCTTCTTAATCTTCTTCAAGTTTCGGCAGGATTGACCGCATGGATTCATCGAATTCAGCATCAGAGGAATTATGGAAGAGAATCAGGTCGTGTCCTGCATCCAGTCTCTCCAGAGGTTCAGGAATGGAAAAATCTACAGTCCTGATATATTCGTCCCAGTGTGTCAATTTCCATGTATCACGCTCCGAGTTTCGTTCTATCATTCTCTGGTGACACACTTCCGGATCGGTCACTACCCAGATGATGACCAGTTTTGCCCCCTTTGTACGGAGTTTAGTGCGGAAACGCTCCAGAGTTTCCTCGTTGTGGACCTCCTTTGTAAACGGAGCATTGATCAGGACGATGTCATCATACTCCAGCGCTTCTACGCCGATGTCTACAATCGTTTCATATTCGTAGTCGCGGATATTTTCCTCAAAAAACTTTGAACTGCGGTTGATCTCTTCGCCGGCGGCTGCAAACACCCGGTTGGATAAAGGAATCAAAGTATCTTTGTCAAGATAGACGACATGTTTCAGGTTTCTGGCAAGCTGTTTTGAAATGTAGGTCTTCCCGCAGGCAGGAGGAGATGTGACAAGTATCATTTTTTTCATAGTGTTTCCACGGCAGAAATGCCGGCTCCTTTCTGTTGTGTTGTTTTGTCAGTTTCATCCTGAAAAGATGAAAAGACAACGGAAGTCTGATCCGTCGCCTTTGACAGTTTTATAGTAGCACTTTGAAAACGGTCTTGCAAGATTGTGGAGGCAGTGAAAAGAAGGTTTTGCGGATCAGAAGAATAATAAGCTGGAAAAGCATGAGCAGGTTCTGTATAATGAAAGGAGTATAAGCAAAGAAGATAGATTTCATTATACAAGGACAAAGGAGTGTACGTAATCAATGGCAAGATTAATGGATTTTACAACAGAGCAGCCTGACTGCTGCGAGATTGGGGACATCCTTGAAGTGGAGGAAAACAAACTTCCCACGTCCTACTGGTATATGCTTGAGCATGCATATGGAGCCAGCGGCAATTTCAAGAACCGCGAGCGTCTTAAGACCAGAACGGGTAAAGTTGTAAAGAAATGGAGCGACGACCGATTCAAATATCTGACATTAGAATTTGATGAATAATCTATATTCAGTCCGCATTTTCTGCGGACTGAATCCATCTTAAGAAAAACTTCATAATTTCCTTTCTAAAATATTCCAATTCATCCATTAAAATTTAATAAAACTATCTCAGGAGAGGGGGAGAATGCGATAAGAGCAATCACTGTAAAAGATCTTTACAAACTCTACAGAGTCGGTGATTCTGTCGTCCGCGCGCTGGATGGAGTGAGCTTTGAAATACAAAAAGGCGAATTCTGTGCCATTGTCGGAACAAGCGGATCAGGCAAGTCTACTTTGCTGAATATGCTGGCAGGACTCGAGAAGCCTACAAAAGGACAGATTATCGTAAACGGAAAACATATCGAAACACTGGGCGAAGATGAACTTGTCCGGTTTCGAAGAGAAAACGCGGGGTTTATTTTTCAGTCTTTTCATTTGATCGGCACTATGAATGCGTTAGAGAATGTGGCGCTCCCGCTGATGTTCCGCGGAGAGGCGCGGAGTACGCGTATGCAGAAAGCCGACAAGATGCTTTCAAAAGTAGGATTAAGCTCGCACAAAAAACATATGCCGAATCAGATGTCCGGGGGACAGCAGCAGCGGGTAGGCGTGGCAAGGGCACTGGTTGCGGATTCAGATATCATTTTTGCCGACGAACCCACAGGAAATCTCGATTCCCGTACATCTGAAGATGTGATGCGTCTTATGAGAAGGGTTGTAACAGAACAGGGAAAGACTCTTGTTATGGTAACGCATGATGATCATCTGGCGGAGTATGCTGATAAAGTAATGCATATTATAGACGGTAAAATTGTAAAGATCGATATTAATACACAGAATAAAGCAAAAAATGAATAAGAGAGGGAAAAGGTTATGAAACAGTTGAAAAGAGCAGGGGCCATGTTTCTCTGCCTGATATTATCCGTGTTAATGTTTCTGCCCGCAGATGTACATGCGGAGGCAGATACGGCAGGGCAGGGGGATCAGGCGGAAAAAGAATTAAGCAGGATTGTACTCAGTATAGGAGACAGCCAGAAAACACCGGTTTACAAAGCAGGCGAAAAAACGGTGTTGAAAATTAATATTCTGAATAAGGGAAATACAGATGCCCGAAATGTAACGGTCACTCCTGTTATCAATAGTACGGATGACTGGCCTTTTGATATGGAGCAGATGAATTATGATAAAAGCCTCGGGACGATTGCAGTGGGCGGCAAAACGGAAGCAGTATGGGGAGAAGGGGATGAGTCTCTGACTGTGAGAGATGATGTCTCGGGAAAGACGCAGAAATTGGTATTTAAGCTTACATATGATGACGGCGGAAAGCTGTACGAGACCGAGCGTTACGTATTTGTAAAGACTGAAGCAAAGAAAGACACGGCAGGGAGTCAGGATAAGACTCAGGGAAACACACAGACCGGAAGTACTTCCGGTAAAGATGACGGAGGAAATAAAACCGGAGGCGGAGATTCCGGGAAAGATACGGCAGATCCGGGGAGCGGTTCATCCGGAGGAGAATTCTATGATGCCGGCATATACAACAGTGAACCTGTCTCAACAGGAGGAGGTTCTTCAGGTTCAGGCGATGGATCCGTTCCCCGCGTCATTGTTACGGGATTTGATACGGATCCGGGCACGGTTAAGGCGGGAAACAACTTTAAACTTGTGATCCATCTGAAAAATACTTCGAAAAGGACAGCGGTCACAAATATGCTTTTTGATCTTCAGGCACCTGCCTCAGGAACCGACGAGGCGGCGGAAGCTCCGGCGTTCCTTCCGGTATCAGGGTCCAGTTCAATCTATCTGGATAAAATACCGGCAGACGGAACGAAAGATATTTCCATTGAATTGAACAGCCGGGCGGATCTGATCCAGAAGCCGTACAGTATTACAATGACAATGAAGTATGAGGACAGCAGCGCGGCACAGTTTGAGGGAGAGTCCAGCCTTGCGATTCCGGTTACTCAGGAGGCCAGATTTGAATTCAGTGAAATTCAGGTGATGCCTGATACAGTGTCCGTATATGAAGAGGCAAATATAACCTGTAACCTGTATAATCTGGGCAGAGTGAAGATGTACAACGTAAAGGCAAGGTTTGAAGGAGATGCGATCGAGGGCGAGGAACAGTTTATCGGCAATCTGGAGTCCGGCGCTTCAGGTACGATCGATGGCATTGTAACAGCTGTCGCTGAATCTTATGATGAGTCGAACTGTAAACTTGTCTTGACATATGAAGACGATTCCGGCAAAGAGTATTCGATTGAACGGCCGTTTACAATGACTGTTACGGCAGAGATGGAACCTGAGGATATGGGGATGATGACAGATATGCCGGAAGACACGGGAAGCCCGGCCGGGCTTATCATCGCAGTTACGGTTGTTGTTATTGCCGCAGCGGCTGTTGTGACAGTCGTGCTGCTGAAACGTAGAAAGAAAAAGATCCAATCGTCGGAAGAGGAGGAGTTAATGGATGAGGTGGAGCGATTTACTGAGGATGAGCGCAGGGAGTCTTAAGCGGCGGAAACTTCGTGCTTTTCTTACAATCCTCGGCGTTGTGATCGGAACTGCGTCCATTGTCGTTATGATTTCTCTGGGGCTGGGACTGCAGCGGTCAATGTATGAGCAGATGGAGCTGGATGGCGGCACGACAGGACTTACCGTCACGGGGAAAGCGGATGACGGCATGATGTACAGTTCAGGCAGTTACAGTACAGAAACAGGCGCTGACGGAGAAACGGCAAAATATATTACAGATGAGACGATCCGGGAGCTGAAAATGCTGGATCATGTAAAGAGTGCGGATCCGGTTCTGAACTTTTCTGCTCTGGCTCTCAAAGGAAACTATGAAGGATATATCCAGCTGTACGGCATGACGCCGGAAGCGATGGAACGTCTGAATCTGGAACTGGAACCGGGCGGACGGCTTCCTGATCCGGAAAGCCCTCAGCTGGAGCTTCTGTTCGGCAATATGGTGCTTATGGATTTTTATGAAAAGGGTACGGGAAGCAGCTGCTGGGAGACCGGTGAGCTTCCGGACATTGATCTCAGCAAGGACAAACTTTTTGTGATTTTGGATCAGGACAGCTATTACCAGTCTCAGGGAACGCCGGACATGGGAAGTTCCGGTTCGACGGAGAGTGAAGGAGCAGGAAACGGAAATACAGTAAAATCACCGAGGAAATATGTGCTCGGCGCATGCGGGGTGATTGCAGGGGGAATGGATACATATAACGCCAATTCTTATAATGTCCTGTGCGATATTTATAAATTAAAAGAATATCTCCAGAAAGAGTTCAGAGGACGGGCGATTCCCGGACAGCCGACAACACAGAACGGAAAGCCGTACAGTCAGTTTGTATATTCATCAGCGTCTCTTCAGGCGGATGATATGGATCATGTAGAAGAACTTGCTCAGACGATCCGGAGTCTTGGATATGATGTATATACCAATGTGGAATATATTAACGGAATGAAGAAAACGCTCGGCATGGTGCAGGCCGTACTCGGCGGAATCGGAGCAGTTTCTCTGTTGGTTGCCGCAATCGGGATCACAAATACGATGATGATGGCGATCTATGAGAGGACAAAGGAGATCGGTGTCATGAAAGTAATCGGGTGCAGTCTGAAAAATATCCGTCAGCTTTTTCTGCTGGAGGCTGCGTTTATCGGATTTATCGGCGGGATAGCAGGAAATGTTCTGAGTCTGATTATTTCCGGCGTGATAAACGTACTTGTCCCCGGAGAAAGCCTGTGGGGAACGGAAGGAAATATTTCCTATATCCCTGTCTGGCTGATGCTGGCGTCGATGGGCTTTGCTGTTTTGGTCGGAATGGCAGCAGGGTACTTTCCGGCAGTGCGCGCGATGAAGCTGAGTCCGCTGGCTGCGATCAGGAACGAATAAATATAAAGATAACTTGACAAAAGAAGTTGTACTGATTTTTAAGATGAAAAACAGTACAACTTCTTATTTTATGCCAAAAAACAGTCAAAATATTTATCTATATTGCGAATTGTATTGAAAGTTGTTATGTTTTATTATATATATAAAGTAATGAACGTATGTGAAAAAAGGAAAGGGGGCTGATGGATGCAGAAAAAATATGAGCGGATCGTCTTGTGGGTACAGGAAGAGATTAAAAACGGATCCCTGAGCAGGGGAGATAAGCTCCCATCAGAAAATGAACTGATGGACCGCTTCGATGTAAGCCGGCAGACTGTCCGGCGCGCAATGGAGGAACTGGCGGACAAAGGTGTGGTTGAGGGACGCAGGGGAAGCGGGACGTACGTGACTGTCAATACCAGACGTTATGCCGGCAGAGAGGTCAGGATCGCTGTTATGCTGACCTATGTAGACACCTATATTTTCCCTTCAATTATAAAAGGGATAGAATCCGTACTTTCACGTGAAGGATGCACCCTTCAGATTGCCATGACGGACAATGCGGTGGAAAAAGAACGGATGCTGCTCAAGGAGTTTATTCATACCCAGTCGGTGGACGGGATTATAGCTGAGACCGTAAAGAGTGCTCTTCCCAACCCGAATACGGAACTTTACAGAGAGCTTGAAAGGCTGGGCATACCTGTGCTGTTTGTCAACAGCTTCTACAGGGAACTGGACATTCCGCATATCAGTATGGATGACCGGAGAGCGGGATATCTTGCTGCGAAACATCTCGCCGAGTGCGGGCATACCCGTATCGGCGGTATCTTTAAGGCGGACGATGGGCAAGGGCATCTGCGGTATGCAGGCTATACTGATGCGCTGATGGAGAAAGATATAAAAATACGGGGAGATCAGGTAATCTGGATCGACTCGGAAGAACTCAGGATGATGGAAGATGAGAGTGTTAAATTCCTAAAGAGACTGAAAGGATGCACGGCTTGTGTCTGTTACAACGATGAGACCGCCTACAAGCTTGTGTCAATTTTTCGGAAAGCAGGACATCGTGTGCCGGAAGACTTGTCAGTAGCAGGTATCGACAATTCAGGACTTGCAAAATTCTGTCCTGTGCCGCTTACGTCAGTGGAGAATCCGGTAGAAGAGCTGGGCAGAACGGCGGCAGAGCAGATCACCCGCAAGATACTTAAGAATGAAGAAATGGAGACTTTGGAATTTGCGCCGAGACTTATCATGCGCAATTCCGTACAGGTTATCCATGAGATATAAATAAAAGGAGGAGAATTATTATGCTGGAACAATTAAAGAAAGAAGTCTATGAGGCGAATATACTTCTGCCTAAATACAATCTTGTGACATTCACATGGGGCAATGTAAGCGGGATCGACCGGGAAAGCGGTCTGTTTGTCATTAAGCCCAGCGGGGTGGAGTATGATAAGCTGACACCGGACGATATGGTCGTTGTTGACCTTGACGGCAATAAAGTGGAGGGAAGATACAATCCGTCCTCGGATACGCCGACGCATGTTGTGCTTTATAACCGTTTCCCGAAGATCGGGGGAGTCGTGCATACCCATTCGACGTGGGCTGCAAGCTGGGCTCAGGCGGGGCGGGATATTCCCTGCTACGGAACAACTCACGCGGACTATATCTATGGCGAGATCCCGTGTGTAAGAAATCTTACAAAAGAAGAAATCGAGGAAGCCTATGAGAAGAATACAGGGGTGTTGATTGCAGACGAGTTTGAGAGACTGGGAAAAGATTATATAGCGGTTCCGGCAGTGCTCTGCAAGAACCACGGTGTATTTACGTGGGGCAAGGATGCCCATGAGGCTGTGCACAATGCGGTTGTGACAGAGGAAGTGGCTAAGATGGCGGCCCGTTGTGAGTTTATTAACCCGGACGTAAAACCTGCTCCGCAGGAACTGCAGGATAAGCACTACTATAGAAAGCACGGGGCAAACGCATATTACGGACAGCCGGGAGAGAAATAATAATTTTAAGACCGCCGTGAAAAGCTGTGACCGGCGTTATGAAGTTTGACAGCGGAAGGAGTCCGCAGACAATATACTTATAACTATAAGGAGGATACAAAGATGTTAAGGAAAAAAGAGTACAAGTTCTGGTTCTGCACAGGCTCACAGGATCTCTACGGAGACGAGTGCCTTGCCCATGTGGCAGAGCATTCCCGTATTATCGTGGAGAAGCTTAATGAGTCGGGAAATCTTCCATATGAGGTGGTATTAAAACCGACTCTTATCACGAATGAACTGATCAGAAAGACATTCAATGAGGCAAATATGGACGAGACGTGCGCCGGTGTTATCACGTGGATGCACACATTCTCGCCGGCAAAATCATGGATCCTCGGTCTTCAGGAGTACAGAAAACCGCTCCTTCACCTGCACACTCAGTTTAATCGTGAAATCCCGTATGACACCATTGACATGGATTTCATGAATGAGAACCAGTCTGCCCATGGCGGCCGTGAGTACGGTCATATCTTCACACGCATGGGTATCGAGCGCAAGGTGATCGTCGGATACTGGGCTGATGAAGATGTACAGAAGAAGATTGGTTCATGGATGCGCACAGCAGCAGGCGTGATCGAGAGCAGCCATGTGCGTGTCATGAGAGTAGCTGACAATATGAGAAATGTTGCGGTTACGGACGGAGATAAAGTAGAGGCGCAGATCAAATTCGGCTGGGAAGTAGATGCTTATCCGGTCAACGAGATCGCGGAGGCCGTAGAGGCTGTGTCTGAGAGCGACGTAAAAGCGCTGACGGATGAGTATTATGATACATATGATATCCTGCTCGAGGGAAGAGATCCGGAAGAGTTCCGCCGTCGCGTGGCTGTACAGGCGCAGATTGAGATCGGATTCGAGCGGTTCCTTGAGGAGAAAAACTATCAGGCAATCGTTACACATTTCGGTGATCTGGGAAGTCTGAAGCAGCTCCCGGGACTTGCCATCCAGAGACTGATGCAGAAGGGCTACGGCTTTGGGGCAGAGGGAGACTGGAAAACAGCGGCTATGGTGCGTATCATGAAGATTATGACAGAGGGCATGAAAGACGCAAAGGGAACCTCCTTCATGGAAGATTATACATACAATCTGGTTCCGGGCAAAGAAGGCATCCTTCAGGCTCATATGCTGGAAGTTTGCCCGACGATTTCCGACGGTCCGATCAGCATTAAAGTACAGCCGCTCTCTATGGGTGACAGAGAAGATCCGGCAAGACTGGTGTTTACAGCGAAGACAGGGCCGGCTGTGGCAACATCGCTGATCGACCTCGGCGACCGCTTCCGCCTGATCATTAATGATGTAAACTGCAAGAAGACAGAGAAACCGATGCCGAAACTTCCGGTCGCAACAGCATTCTGGACACCTGAGCCGAACCTGCAGACAGGCGCAGAGGCGTGGATCCTCTGCGGCGGAGCGCACCACACCGCATTCTCCTATGATCTGACAAGCGAGCAGATGGGAGACTGGGCGGCGGCCATGGGCATTGAGGCGGTTTACATTGATAAAGATACGACCATCCGCGGCCTGAAAAATGAGCTCAGATGGAATAATATCGCATACAGAAAATAACAATCTATTCATTGAAAACTTACTCATGCCCCTGTATAATAACAGCAGAGTATTAATAAACCAACAGAAAAGGAGCAGATAAATGAGTATCAGAATAGGTATTTCGGGTTATGGAAATCTCGGAAGAGGTATCGAGTGTGCGATAAAGCAGAATCCGGACATGGAACTGGCAGCAGTATTTACGAGGAGGGATCCGTCAACGGTGCAGATCCTGACAGAAGGCGTACCGGTCTGCAGTGTCGATGAGGCACGAGAGTGGAAAGACAAAATTGATGTTATGATCCTCTGCGGCGGGAGCGCAACGGATCTTCCGGTACAGACGCCGGAATATGCGGGTATGTTTAATGTTATCGACAGTTTTGATACCCACGCAAAGATCCCGGAGCATTATGCAAATGTGGATGCAGCCGCGAAAGAAGCAGGTAAGATCGGTATCATTTCTGTAGGATGGGATCCGGGTATGTTTTCGCTCAACAGACTGTATGCAAACGCCATCCTTCCGGACGGCAAAGATTATACATTCTGGGGCAAGGGCGTTAGTCAGGGACATTCTGATGCTGTCCGCAGGATTGAAGGAGTCAAAGATGCAAAGCAGTATACGATTCCTGTAGATGCAGCCCTTGAGGCCGTCAGAAATGGAGAAAATCCTGATCTTACGACAAGGCAGAAACACACGAGAGAGTGCTTCGTTGTCCTCGAAGAAGGAGCAGATGCGGCGAAAGTCGAGGAAGAGATCAAGACCATGCCGAACTATTTCTCGGATTATGACACGACCGTACATTTTATCAGTGAAGAAGAGTTAAAGAGAGACCACAGCGGCATCCCTCACGGCGGATTCGTTTTAAGGAGCGGCAAGACCGGCTGGAACGGTGAGAACAGCCATCTGATCGAATACAGCTTGAAGCTGGATTCCAATCCGGAGTTTACATCTTCCGTCCTGATTGCCTATGCCCGCGCGGCATACCGTTTATCGCAGGAAGGACAGAGCGGATGCAGGACAGTTTTTGATATCGCACCGGCATATTTGAGTGCGAAGAGCGGAGAAGAGCTGCGTAAAACTATGCTGTAGGATACAGATCAGCAGGTGCACGTGCGCCTGCTGATTGCTATACATAATAAAAATAAATATAAAGGAGGAGTGCTTAAATGCGAAGCAGAGAAGAGATCAGAGAGATGATAAGCGCCGGACAGGCAGTGCTCGGAATCGAGCTGGGCTCCACAAGGATCAAGGCGGTGCTCATAGATGTGGACAAAACACCTGTCGCTTCCGGAAGCTATGACTGGGAGAATCAGTATGTGGATCACATCTGGACATATGACATTGACGAAGTGTGGAAAGGGCTTCAGGGCAGCTATCAGGATCTTGTGAAAAATGTTCAGGAGGAATACGACGTCACCATTACTAATCTGGCAGCGGCCGGAGTAAGCGCGATGATGCATGGTTATCTGGCGTTTGATGAGAATGATAAACTTCTTGTGCCGTTCCGCACATGGAGAAATACGATCACAGGAGAGGCGTCGGAGAAACTGTCTGAGCTCTTCCAGTACCATATCCCTCAGCGCTGGAGTATTGCTCATCTGTATCAGGCAATCTTAAACGGCGAAGAACATGTCAGCAAAGTGCGTTTCTTTACCACGCTTGCCGGATATATCCACTGGCAGCTGACCGGACAGAAAGTGATCGGAAGCGGCGATGCAGCCGGTATGTTCCCGATCAATATCGAGGCAAAAGATTATGACAGCAGGATGCTGGATCAGTTTGATGAGCTGACAGCAGACAAGGGATTCCCGTGGAAGATCCGTGAGCTCCTTCCGAAAGTGCTCCTTGCCGGTGAAGATGCAGGCACCCTGACGGAAGCGGGCGCGAAGCTTCTCGATCCTTCAGGAAATCTGGCGTCAGGCATCCCTATGTGTCCGCCGGAGGGAGACGCAGGAACCGGAATGACAGCCACAAACAGCGTTGCTGTAAGAACAGGAAATGTATCTGCAGGAACAAGCGTATTTGCCATGGCAGTCCTTGAGAAAGATCTGACAAAACCGTACGAGGAGATCGATCTTGTGACGACACCCGCCGGGGATCTGGTGGCAATGGTCCACTGCAATAACTGTACGTCCGACCTGAACGCATGGGTAGGGCTGTTCAAAGAATTTGCAGAAAGCTTCGGCATTGATGTGGATATGAACAAACTGTTCGGAACACTTTATAATAAAGCGCTAGAGGGTGATGCCGACTGCGGCGGACTGCTTGCATACAACTATTTCTCGGGCGAACATATCACGGGATTTGACGAAGGACGTCCGCTCTTTGTGCGCTCTCCCGAGAGCAGATTTAATCTGGCAAACTTTATGAGAGTGAATCTCTATACATCTCTCGGCGCCCTGAAGACAGGAATGGATATCCTGCTCAAGAAAGAGAATGTCAAACTTGACCGCATGATGGGACACGGCGGCCTGTTCAAGACAAAAGGCGTAGGCCAGAGAATACTTGCCGGAGCGCTCGATACTCCTGTGTATGTTATGGAAACGGCAGGAGAAGGCGGCGCATGGGGAATCGCACTGCTGGCGGATTACCTTGTGCGAAAAGACGAGGGAGAGAGCCTGACAGATTACCTTAACAACAAAGTATTCCACGATGCAAAAGGGTCTGGAATGGATCCGGTGCCGGAAGATGTGGAAGGATACGAGAAGTTCATGGAGAGGTACACAAAAGGACTCGCAATCGAAAGAGCGGCAGTGGACGCCGGAATCTAAATTCGTGTTTATTGAAGAAACACCGCTGTAATAGTAAAGACATACTGATCGGACAGCGGCCGGAACGTAGCCGATAAATCTCACCCTTTCGACCAGTTTCCAGTAAATTCCGTGATTATCGGGGAGACACTTCCAATCGGATGAACGCAGAAAATCAGTCGGATACAGCGCTTTTGATGAACCTTTCAGGACGGGCCGGAAGCATTCCCCTCCCCGCCCGTCCTTGATACGTGGGTCAATCCAATGTATCCGAGTGATTTTCGGATGTTTTACCGAGGAAATGTCTCTCGGATAAATATGGATTTACAGCAATTCCTCAAAGGTATCATAGAATGACGGATACGATACATCCACGCATTTACTGTCTAGTATCTTAGTATTCCCTTCTGCAACCAGCGCGGCGATACTGAACGCCATTGCGATGCGGTGATCAAGAAGTGTGTGGATGGATGCGCCTTTAAGTTTTCCTCCGGTGATGATCATGCCGTCCGGGGCCGGTGTTACATTACATCCCATTGCTTTCAGGTTGTCGCAGATAGTCTCGATTCGGTCTGTCTCCTTGACTTTCAGCTCGGCTGCGTCTTTGATGACAGTCGTGCCCTCAGCCGCGGCCGCCATGACAGCGATGACAGGAATTTCATCGATGAGCGTCGGAATGATATCGCCCTGTATTGTGATGCCGTGGAGTCTGCTTGTGCGGACAAGGATATCCGCAATTTTTTCGCCTCCTTCGACACGTTCGTTGAGAAGAGTAATGTCACCGCCCATGTCTTCACATACTTTCAGAATACCGGCACGGGTGGGGTTGATTCCTACATTTTCAATGAGAATTTCGGAATCCGGTACAATAAGTCCAGCGGCGATAAAATATGCGGCGGAGGAAATATCTCCGGGGACAGTGATCTTCTGGCCGTATAATTCCCTGCCCGGGGTAATATATGCGGTCGCTTTCGTGCTTCCGAGCTCGTGTGCAGAACGGATATCGGCACCGAATTCTTTCAGCATCAGCTCGGTATGATTTCTGGAGAGGGATGGTTCGGTAACGGAGGTTTCTCCGTCCGCATACAGTCCTGCCAGCAGGATGCACGATTTTACTTGAGCAGAAGCTACCGGTGAGTTGTAGTGGATTCCGTGAAGGCTGCCCGGGGTAATGTACAGCGGCGCGCATCCGTTACGCAGGATACTTGATATATTTGCGCCCATCTGTGTCAAAGGATCGATTATCCGTTTCATGGGGCGGGAGTTCAGTGATTCGTCTCCGGAAAGCTTTGATTCAAAAGGCTGGCCGACGAGAATTCCCGATAGAAGCCGTGTCGTTGTACCGCTGTTCCCGACATCGAGAATATCGGTCGGAGCAGAGAGGCCGTGCAGTCCTTTCCCGTGGACAAGTATGGTGTCTCCCTTTTCTTCTATGTCGATCCCCATGGTGCGGAAACAGCGGATCGTTG
Organism: uncultured Lachnoclostridium sp.; assembly: GCA_930986645.1. Taxonomy (GTDB): domain Bacteria; phylum Bacillota; class Clostridia; order Lachnospirales; family Lachnospiraceae; genus Mediterraneibacter. The sequence goes on along the minus strand of CAKNJS010000003.1, from coordinate 17,380 downwards.
CAAGACAGTCCGCTCCTTGAAGGAAATTGTGGATCTCGGTCATTCCGCTGGCGATGGACCCGAACATAACACACCGGTGGGAAATAGATTTATCTCCGGGAACCGTAATTTTACCTTTTAATCCTGTGATGCTGCATAATTCCATAAGTATTTATCCTTTCTTCTGCGGAGCCTTGTATCCATAAGGCTCCGATTGTATCTTGTGTTTTCTGCTGCCGTCCGCGCTCAGGTTTCGTAGACGATATAGCGGTACTTCTGCAGCAGTCCGGCGGCTTTTACGGATGACGCCTCATCGTAGAATTCGATGCGCAGTACACCCTCTTCAAATTCTCTGTTGTGAACGATACCGATATTTTTAATATTAATATTATTGCTGGCAAGTATAGTGGCGATTGTGGCGATCCCTCCGGCTTCATCGATGATGTCACAGTATAAGGCAAATTGCTTTTTGATCGGACCGGCCGAGCTGTTCGGCATGGAATCCCGGTAGTCGCGGGATGTCTCGAAGAGTGAATACAGTTCATTTTCATTTTCCGAGTCTATGGCCGCTTTAGCTTTTTCAAGAGCCTGAATATAACCGGAGAGAATCCGCGAGATATTACTGCCGTTTTTCAGACAGATCTGCTGCCACATGACAGGAGAAGACGAGGCAATCCTCGTGATATCTTTAAAACCGCCTGCCGCGAGGGCTTTCATCAACTCGTCTTTAGTATCATTATCCCGTACATAATTTACAAGCGTAGCTGCGATAATATGCGGGAGATGGCTGATCGTTCCAGTGATGCAGTCGTGTTCCCGGTAGTCCAGAATAACCGGGATTGCTTTTAGAGAGGATACGAAACTGCGGTATCTCTCTACCTTTTCTTTCGATGCTATTTCCGACGGAGTCAGAATGTAGTAAGCATTCTCTATAAGATGTGCCTTGGAATTGGAAAAACCGCTTTTTTCCGAGCCTGCCATAGGGTGCCCGCCTATAAAGTTTTCTTCCATATCAAGGGCGGTAATTTCTTCGTGGATAGATGTCTTGACACTGCCTACATCTGTAAGGATACAGTCCGCGTCCAGCAGTCCTTTGAGCTGGGAGAGATAGGCGGTGTTGCAGGAGACAGGGGCACAGAGAAAGAGATAACCGCACCCTTTAAAATTGTCGTCAATAGAAGAGCATGCCGTGTCGATTATATTTTCCTGTACGGCAAGCGCAAGTGTCTCCCGGTTTTTATCAAATGCGACAATTTCATAATCAGGATAGTATTTCCGTATGGCTTTGGCGACCGAGCCGCCGATCAGACCAAGTCCGATAAAGCCGATCTTCATAGAATTCATGATCAGATAAGTTCCTTTCGTCAGTTGTAAGGTCATAGCTGCCATGCAGAACTGTCTGCACATACATGCATATCTTAGCACTTTACATCGTAAAAGTAAACTCACATCATCTAAGTGAAGTGATATGTAAAATGTGAATAAAATAGTTGTAATTATACGCAAATTTTAGTACAATATACCCATGATGTGCTTACCTGACTGAAAAGAGGGCAGGCAGAATAACTACATACAAGGAGGCAGCAGCATGAAAGTTTACAGAACGGACGAAATAAGAAACGTGGTATTGCTCGGACACGGCGGAAGCGGAAAGACCAGTCTTGTCGAAGCAATGCTTTATGTTTCAGGAGCGTCAAGCCGTATGGGCAAAGTATCGGAGGCAAATACGGTAAGTGATTTCGATAAAGAGGAGCAGAAACGCGGATTTTCAATCAGTACAAGCCTGATCCCCATCGAGTGGGAAAAAGCGAAGATCAACATTCTTGACACACCGGGATATTTCGACTTTGTCGGTGAAGTGGAGGAAGCAGTCAGCGCGGCGGATGCGGCAGTCATTGTAGTGTCAGGCAAAGCGGGAGTGCAGGTTGGAACAGAAAAAGCATGGGAGCTGTGTGATAAGTATAATCTTCCGAGAATGGTCTATGTGACAGAAATGGATGTGGACGATGCAAGTTTCCGTCAGGTTGTCGAGGATCTGACCGCGCGTTACGGCAAGAAGATCGCTCCCCATTTCCAGCCGATCCGCGAGAATGAAAAACTGGTCGGATATATTAATGTAATTAAGAATGCGGGCCGCAGATACACGGGAATCGGACAGAGAGAAGAGTGTGAGATCCCGGATTACTGTAAGCCGAACCTTGAAATTTTGAGAGATTCCCTGATGGAAGCTGTCGCTGAGACGAGCGAAGAGTTTATGGAACGCTATTTTAACGGCGAGGAGTTTTCGGTTGAGGAGATCCGCGCAGCTATGCGTACTGAGGTTATGGACGGAGATATTGTTCCGGTTGCAATGGGCTCTAATGTGCAGGCTCAGGGCGTTGCCAACCTTCTGTCAGATATTGTACGTTTCTTCCCGAGCCCGGACAAGAGGACATGCGCGGGCATTAACCGTACGACAAATGATATCTTTGAAGCAAACTATGATTTCTCCAAGGCTAAGACCGCATATGTATTCAAGACAATGGTTGATCCGTTTATCGGAAAATATTCCTTTATTAAGGTATGCTCCGGCGTACTTAAAGGAGATGATGTACTTTACAATGTAAATACGGAAGCGGAAGAAAAACCGGGCAAGCTCTACACAATGTGTGGAAATAAACCGTCAGAAGTATCAGAACTCTTTGCAGGAGATATCGGCGCTATCGCAAAACTTACAAATACACGCACCGGTGATACTCTTTCTACAAAGGCAAATCAGGTGACATATGCGAAGACAGATTATTCGGTACCTTATACATACATGAAGTATACGGTGAAGAATAAAGGGGATGAAGACAAAGTATCGCAGGCCCTTGCGAGAATGACAGCCGAGGATGTGACACTTAAGGTGGTAAATGACAGCGAGAACAGGCAGTCTCTCATCTATGGCATGGGCGATCAGCATCTGGAAATTACAGCGAGCAAACTGGCTGCAAGATACAAAGTGGAGATTACGCTGGAGACGCCGAAGGTTGCGTTCCGCGAGACGATCCGCAAGACATCCGATGTGGATATGAAGTATAAGAAACAGACCGGCGGGCACGGCCAGTATGGTCATGTTAAGATGAAATTTGAACCGTCAGGTGATCTGGATACACCGTACATCTTTGAGGAATGTGTAGTCGGCGGTGCGGTTCCGAAGAACTACTTCCCGGCAGTAGAAAAGGGACTTCAGGAATCCGTAGTTAAAGGACCTCTTGCAGGATATCCGGTTGTGGGCGTGAAAGCAATTCTTTACGATGGATCTTACCATCCGGTAGATTCTTCGGAGATGGCGTTCAAGACAGCCACATCACAGGCGTTTAAGAAAGGTTTCATGGAGGCATCGCCTGTACTCCTTGAGCCGATCGCTTCTATGAAAGTTACTGTGCCTGATGATTATACAGGCGATGTAATGGGCGATCTGAATAAGAGACGCGGCCGTGTACTCGGTATGAATCCGATTGCAGGCGGCAAGCAGGTGATCGAAGCAGATATCCCTATGACAGGATTATTCGGATACTGTACGACATTGAGATCTATGACAGGCGGACGCGGAACCTATGAGTATACATTTGCTAGGTATGAGCAGGCTCCGTCAGATGTGCAGGAAAAAGAGATAAAGGCAAGGGCGGCAGAGGACTAAAAACGCAATAAGTTTTTACAAATACTGTTATAATAAGTAAGAGAAAAAAGGAGGCGCAGGATCTGGCAGACAGGATCTGGCACCTCCTTTTCTGCCGGCAGAATAAGGATGCTGCCGGGGTGTTCAGATTGTATTAAGAAGTGCGTTAAGAAAGTGCTAAGATTATTGTGATTTAGAATTAAAGGTGCTATAATTGCTCTGCTGTGTATACGGACAGGAAAGCCCGGATATTATCGGCACTAAAATATTGATACTACAGAGGGAAATAAGAATGAAGATTGTTATCATCGGAGATGGGAAAGTAGGGTATAAACTAGCTAAGCAGCTTTCAGTCGAAAACTATGATGTGGTGATGATCGACAGTAACGAAAAGAAACTGAAATACGCTGTGGACCGGCTTGACATTGCCTGCGTGACAGGGGATGCGGCGGATGCAGAAGTGCAGAAGCAGGCAGACGTGCCTCATGCGGATCTTGTGATCGCCTGTACATCGGCGGATGAATGCAATATGTTAAGCTGCCTGATTGCAAGGCGGCTCGGCGCGAGACATACGATTGCCCGTGTGCGTAATCCGATCTATTATAAGCAGATCGGACTGTTGAAGGAGGATCTTCACCTCAGTATGGCGGTGAATCCCGAACTGATCGTTGCGGACGAGATCAGCAGACTTCTGCTTTTCCCGGACGCCAGTAAGATAGAAACATTTGCAAAGGGGAAGGTGGAGCTGATCGAATATCCCGTTCAAAAAGACAGCAGGCTGATTGGCATGTCTCTTGCGGATATGTATAACAAGTTCCAGATCAAGCTTCTTGTCTGTGCTGTTGAACATGGCAGGGACGTACTGATCCCGGACGGATATTATGAGATCAAGGAAGGCGACCGTCTCCATATGGCTGTTTCACATTTTGAGATGGAGCGTTTCTTCCGTATGTTCGGAAAGCACCGTGGAAAGATTAAAAAAGTTATTATCTGCGGCGGAGGCAGAGTGGCGTATTATCTGGCTGTGCAGCTGTGTAAGATCGGAATGCAGGTCAAGATCATTGAGCGTGATGTAAACCGTTGCGAGGAACTCTGCGAACTTCTCCCGAAAGCGACGATTATCAATGGAGATGCAACAGACCATGATCTGCTGATCGAGGAAGGTATCGAGGAGGCAGATGCTTTCGTCGGCCTGACGGGAATGGATGAAGAAAATATTATCACGGCACTGTTTGCCAAGAGTCAGGGAGCGACGAAGATTATAGCAAAGATCAATGAAGACCGCCGCGCCAGCATGGTGGAAGATTTTGGAATTGACAGTATTGTTTCCGCGAAGACAGCGACAGCGGACGCCATACTGAGCTATGTCAGAGCGAGAAAGAATTCACAGGGCAGTGCGAATGTGGAAACACTCTATCAGCTTGTGGATGAGAAAGTGGAAGCCCTTGAATTTATTATCCGGGCAGAGACAAGATACACCGGGGTGCCGCTGAAAGATCTTCAGATCAGATCAAATAATCTGATCGCCTGTATTGCCAGAAAGAGACAGATTATTATTCCCGGCGGTAATGACTGCATGGAAGTGGGCGACAGTGTGATCGTGGTCACAATGGACAGCCATATTGAAGATCTTGAAGATATTTTGGTGTAGGTGTAGAAAATGAACAAGAGAATGATTGTATACATATTGGGGAAAATGCTGGGCGTGGAAGGCGCAGTGCTTTTGATTCCAGCCCTTGTTTCCCTGATTTACTGGGAAAAAAGCGGCTTTTCTTTCCTGATCGTAAGTGTGATTCTCGGTGCTGTATATCTGATCTTCGGGAGAAAACGGCCGAAATGTACGAGAATATACGGGAAAGAAAGTTTTGCCATTGTTGCACTGGCTTGGATTTTATGGTCGCTTTTCGGAGCAATTCCGTTTGTGATATCCGGAACCATTCCAAACTATATTGACGCATTTTTTGAAACTGTATCAGGATTTACAACAACCGGATCTACGATCCTTCAGGAGATTGAGAGCCTCCCTATGGGCATGAATTTCTGGCGGTGTCTGACACACTGGATCGGCGGTATGGGAGTGCTGGTCTTTGTACTGATGATCACTTCACTGGATGATGAAAATTCAATGCCGCTCATGCGTGCGGAGATGCCCGGACCGGAGTCGGATAAGCTGGTGCCGAAGGCAAGAAATACAGCAACGATCCTGTACGGTATGTATTTTGCAATGACGGCAGTGGAAGTAATACTTCTTATGCTCGGCGGTATGAATCTTTATGATGCTCTGATCCATTCTTTCAGTACAGCGGGGACCGGAGGGTTCAATAACTGGAATACAAGTGTGGCCTTTTATGACAGTGCATATATTGACGGAGTGATCACGGTATTTATGATCCTCTTTGGCGTGAACTTCAACCTGTATTTCCTGCTCCTTATAAAGGATTGGAAAAGCGTGTTCAAGAACGAAGAACTCAGAGCATATCTGGGAATTATTGCTGCGTCCATCGCGGTGATTACAGTGAATATTCTGAACATTTATGAAAATGTGTTCCATGCATTCCGCTATGCGGCGTTTCAGGTGGCGTCGGTTATTACGACAACAGGATTCTACACGGCGGATTATGAACTGTGGCCTGAACTGTCGAAGGCGGTTCTGCTGACCATTATGTTTATCGGTGCCAGCGCGGGATCTACCGGAGGAGGCATCAAAGTCTGCCGTTTCGTGATTCTGATCAAATCGATCAGACAGGAAATCCACAAAGTGCTCCATCCGAATGCAGTGACTGTTGTGAAACTCAACGGCAGAAAAGTGGGACAGGATACATTACGGGGGATAAATGTATATTTTGCCGCATATGTATTTATACTGGTGGCATCCGTACTGATCGTATCTATTGATAATTTTGATTTTGCTACATCATTCAGCGGTGTCCTGACAACAATAAATAATGTAGGACCCGGTATATCAAAAGTCGGACCGGTGGAGAACTTCCATATGTTCTCACCGCTTTCCAAGATAGTGTTCAGTTTTGATATGCTTGTGGGACGGCTTGAGATCATTCCGTTCCTGATCCTCTTGTCGCCTGCGCTCTGGAGGAAGAAATTCTAAGAGAAGCGTGAGGCAGAAAGAAACGTATACAAAAGATGCCCCGCAGGGTTTGCTGCGGGGCATTTTAAAAAGAAAGGGAAAATATGAAAAAGGCAAAACGAAATATTATTATTGCGGGAATTGTTATCATCCTGCTCGGTCTCTATTATTACATTGCACTGCCGGCAGTAAATATCCACTCTACGGAATTCTGGGTTTTTCTGGGAGTTCTGGTACTGCTTATAGCGGCAATATTTATACGGAAGAAAAAGCTCAGCCGGTATGAGCTGAAGGAATCCAAAGGGCTGAAAGTGATACTGGGGATATTTGCGGCTGTCGTTATTGTATATCTGGCAGGCGCCCTGCTGTCCTCACCGGTTGTAAATGCGAAGAAATACCAGCAGCTGATGACTGTGGAGACGGGAGAGTTTGCGACAGATATCGAGGAGCTCTCCTTTGACCAGATTCCCCTGCTTGACAGGGACTCTGCCACTCTTCTGGGAAACAGGGAGATGGGAAGCATGGTGGACATGGTATCCCAGTTTGAGGTGGATAATCTTTATTCCCAGATCAACTATCAGGACCGTCCGGTGAGAGTGTCTCCGCTTAAATATGCCAGTATCATAAAATGGCTTACAAATAACGGTGAAGGTATCCCGGCGTATATGAAGATTGATATGGCAACTCAGGATACCGAGCTTGTGAAGCTGGACGAAGGAATGAAATATACCACGAGTGATCATTTTAACCGGAATATTTACAGGCACTTGCGGTTCCGTTATCCGACCTATATTTTTAATGATCTGAGTTTCGAAGTGGATGAAGAGGGGACTCCATACTGGATCTGCCCGGTAAAAAAATATAATATCGGACTCTTCGGCGGCGTGACTATCGGCAGGGTAGTACTGTGTAATGCGATTACAGGAGAGACGGAGGATTATGCCATTGAGGACGCCCCGCAGTGGATTGACCGTGCATATTCGGCAGATCTTCTTGTGGAACTATATGATTATCACGGAACTCTCCAGCATGGATTCCTTAACAGTGTATTTGGCCAGAAGGACTGCCTTGTAACTACGGACGGCTATAATTATCTGGCAATCGATGACGATGTATGGGTGTACACGGGTGTCACCTCTATAACGGGAGACCAGTCCAACGTCGGATTTGTGCTGATGAACCAGCGGACAATGGAGACGAAGTTCTACGAGGTAGAAGGGGCGACGGAACAGTCTGCTATGGATTCGGCAGAGGGACAGGTGCAGAACCTGCATTATACCGCGACATTTCCTCTTCTCCTCAATATATCGGGAGAGCCTACGTATTTTATTGCGTTGAAAGATGATGCCGGACTGGTGAAAATGTATGCTATGGTCAATGTTCAGAAATATCAGATTGTGGCGACGGGGGATACAGTGAGCGCGTGTGAGGAGCAGTACACAACATTGATGTATCAGAATGGCATTAAAGAGGTGGAAGAAGACACCCGCGAGATCCTGACAGCAGAAGGGAAGATCACAAAGATTGCTCAGGGTGTGGTTGACGGGAATTCCCATTACTATATTATGATAGAAGGATCAGACGGAATCTTTGACGTATCGGTTGTCGATTATATCGATGTGATCCGCTTTGATGTGGGGGATGAAGTGACCATTGAGTATAAAGAGGGCGAAGAAACCAACACAGTCCTGTCCATGAACGGAACGGACGTATCAGCTGCACCGTAAGAAAAAACGGCCAGCCGGTACAGGAATAAATAGCGGCAGTTCAGCAATAAACGAGTATGAAAAAAGCGGCGGCAGAATAAATTTTCTGCCGCCGCTTTTTCAATAGATGCTCGGGAGCATCTGGAGGTTCTATCGGTTTTGCTCTCTATGAGATTACATTGTAATCAGAAGAATCAATACCGGAAATCTCTTTTTTATCTGCGCCGATGCTCAGATAAAAATCGATGTTGTTTTCGGAGCTTATCTTATTGAGTTTCTGCAGGAAAACAGGAAGACTTTCAAGTGTGATATTTGCCTGTTTCAGCACACTGTCGATAAAGATGGTATCGATATCGTGGTTGCCGGCTACCATGCCGTAAAGGAATCCCACGAATTCTTCGAGTGTCAGAATATCCGGATAATCAGCCATGCGGATCGCACGGATGTTGAAATCTACCGTGTAAGTATCCTTGTGGCTCCTTTTGATAAATACTACGTTTCCGTTGGAAGTTTTCACCTTCTCATTTGCAAGTTCGATCATTTGCTGTGTCTTTCCGCTGCCTCTTGGGCCTGTAATTAAATTTACCATGGCGAATCTCTCCTTTATGTATGTATTGTTTGAGACTTTCACCTCTCAAATATCATATACCCATTATACACTAAAGCACTGTGGGGAACAACTAAAAAAAAGATAAAAAGGGAAAAATAATTGAGCATATTGACTATATACAGAAAATGATAAAAGTTCTCAAAATCTATATTGAAATGGAGAGCCTGATATGATAGTATAAATTCAATTGAAAATGATTCTCATAATTAAGGAGGAGCCATGCCGTCAGAAGTGTTATCATATTTTTTAAAAAACAGAGATCAAAGACTGCGTCTTGCGTTTCAGGTGGTCCTTCAGTGCGCGCCTTTTCTGAAAGGGCTGAAAGTATCCTGTGTCATATCTGTGGATGCTGTACTGTACGGCGGCCTGGCGGAACTTTTCAGGGATACGGAGATTGCATATAGCAGACTATCCTGTTCAGAGGGAAAATGCCTTGTCCTCTTTTACCGTCCCGATGAACTGGAAAGATATCTGAACAGTCCTGTGATACGGGGCCTGATCCGGGAATACGGATATTCGGATATGAACCTTGGAGAAATGATCCGCCGCCTTGCTGGCCGGATAGAAGATTTCTCGAAACGGGGAATGGGATTCCCTCATGAGATCGGTGCTTTTCTCGGATATCCGCCAGACGATGTAAAAGGCTTTATCGAAAATGAAGGAAAAAAATATCTGATGATCGGATACTGGAAAGTTTACAGCAACCTTACAGGTGCGAGAATGATTTTCAAGGAGTATGACCGCGCGAAAGACTGTGCGGTAAATGAATTTATAACCGGAAAAAGTATCCGGGAGATCATTTTATGAAATGGAGGAGAAAAAAATGAGCGTATCAGTAGTATATTGGAGCGGAACAGGGAATACTCAGGCTATGGCGGAAGCTGTTGCAGAGGGGATATGTTCGGCCGGCGCAGAGGCAAATGTTTTGGAAGTGGCAAATGCTGATGCGGCGGCTCTGGCATCGGAAAATGCGTTTGCGCTGGGGTGTCCTTCCATGGGGGCGGAACAGCTCGAAGAGAGTGAAATGGAACCTTTTGTAGAGACTTTGGAACCTCTCGTATCAGGAAAAAAGATCCTTTTGTTCGGTTCCTATGGCTGGGGAGACGGAGAATGGATGCGTGACTGGGCAGAGCGTATGAAGAATGCCGGTGCTGTTCTTGTGAGGGATGAAGGAGTGACTGCAAATGAAATCCCGGACGAAGAAGCTCTGGAAGAATGCCGTGCAGCAGGAAAAGAGCTGGCGGCTGGAGCATAATGTATCTGAAGGACAGAGCAGCTGCGGGTCTGAAAAGCGTTGACAAAATCTTCTCCTCGTGCATATCATAAAACAACGATAAAAATTATCGGCAGAGAGTATCATAAATCAGCGGATCTATATGCCGGATAAAAGGGAGAGAAGATATGAATCAGAATACATTGATCGGAATAATGATACCATTTGCCGGGACTGCACTTGGCTCGGCGATGGTATTTTTTATGAAAAAAGAAATGAGCGGGCAGCTGCAGAAAATGCTGCTCGGATTTGCTTCAGGCGTTATGATTGCGGCTTCTGTGTGGTCGCTTCTTATACCGGCTATTGATATGGCGGAGCAGAAAGGCAGTATTCCATGGCTTCCGCCGGCTGCTGGGTTCCTGCTTGGCATGGGATTTCTGCTTGTGCTGGACACACTGACCCCGCATCTGCATTTTACGGATGACAAACCGGAAGGTGTGCCTGCACATTTAAAAAAAACAACCATGCTTGTCCTTGCGGTAACGCTTCACAATATACCGGAAGGAATGGCGGTAGGTGTTACATTTGCCGGAGCTCTTACAGATAACCAGCTGATGAGTCTGGCGGGCGCTTTCGCACTTTCTGCCGGTATTGCCATTCAGAATTTTCCGGAAGGCGCGATTATTTCCATGCCTCTGAAAAGTCAGGGGATTTCAAAAAAACGGGCATTTGTCTACGGCGCACTTTCCGGGATCGTGGAACCGGCAGCGGCAGTTATAACAATACTTCTGACCGGTCTCGTTGTACCGCTTCTTCCGTATCTTCTCTCCTTTGCCGCAGGAGCGATGATTTACGTTGTAGTGGAAGAATTGATCCCTGAAGCACAGACAGGGCCGCATTCCAATATCAGCACGGTAGGAGTTGCTGTCGGATTTGTGCTCATGATGATACTGGATGTGGCCCTGGGATAAAAGGACAGCAGAATAAATTTATAACTTTAACAAAACTGACTGAAAAAATTACAGAACCAGCGACGGCGCAGCATATGTACGCGCTGCAAGCTCCTGATCAAGGAGATAGAGACTCTTCGGATCAGATCCGAACAGATTCATCTTCTTGATCAGATCGGCTGCATTTGTCTCTTCCTCGCCCTGCTCTTTAACGAACCAGTCAAGAAACTGCATCGTGCGGAAATCTTTCACATCATAAGCTGCTCCGTAGATGTTATTGATCAGTCCTGTTACATAGCGTTCATGTTCCAGACCCGCTTCCAGCACTTCCATGTGGCTCTTGAACTCGGAGTCCGGTTTGTCAATCGCTTCAAATGTAATAGGAGCGTCATTGTTCTGCATATACTGTCTGATCAGCATAGCATGGTCACGTTCTTCCTGTGCCTGTACATTATACCAGTTTGCAAATCCGTCAAGTCCTTCGTCTGAAAAGTAATTTGCAAAAGCAAGATAAAGGTAAGCAGAATAAAATTCCTTATTGATCTGTGTATTCAGCAATTCAGCTACTTTCTCATTTAACATGATTAAAATCCCCTTTCTAAATTTATTATCTTTAACACTGTATAATATAGTTCTAACTTCCGTGAAATGCAATAAAGTTCTGGCGGTTTTTCACAAAAAGCAAAAAATGTATTGCTTTTTATGAATAAAGTGATAAAATGAAAACAACGGAAAACAACATAAATATCCGTTAAAAACAACATAAAACAACAAAATACACAGGTAAAAATATTTGGATTTGTTTTGAATGGAGGAAAACAATGAAAGTTTTAGAATCAAAATTTATGCAGGATTTCATTAAAATGGCAGATGACGGTTACAAACAGGGCTGGCATGAAAGGAACGGCGGCAATCTTTCTTACAGGCTGAAAAAAGGCGAAGTAGACGCAATCCGTCCTCGTCTGTACAGAGACACCCCATGGCAGCCGATCGGCACAGAAGTTCCGGGACTTGCAGGCGAGTTTTTCCTTGTAACAGGAACAGGAAAGTACTTTCGGAATATCATTGTAGATCCGGAAGCCTGTCTTGCAATCATAGAGATTGACGAGAGCGGCTCTAATTACCGTATCCGCTGGGGACTTGTAGAGGGCGGTAATCCGACAAGCGAACTCCCGACTCACCTGATGAACCATGAGGTGAAGAAGAAACTCACAGACGGCAGACACAGAGTTATTTATCACGCGCATACAACGAATACGATTGCCCTTACTTTTGTACTGCCTCTGGAAGATGAAGTATTTACAAGAGAACTCTGGGAAATGGCTACGGAATGTCCGGTTGTATTTCCGGAGGGTGTAGGTGTGATCGGCTGGATGGTCCCGGGCGGACGAGAGATAGCTGTTGCTACAAGTAAACTTATGGAGAAGTATAATGCGGTTATCTGGGCGCATCACGGCATGTTCTGCTCGGGAGAGACTTTTGACCTCACATTCGGACTGATGCATACTATCGAGAAGTCCGCAGAAATTCTGATCAAAGTACTTTCAATGGTACCGCAGAAGAGACAGACGATCAGTCCGGATAACTTCAGAAAGCTGGAGAAAGGATTCCATATATCACTGCCGGAGCGGTTCCTTTACGAGAAGTAAAATTTCGATTTGTTCTTGCATTTATTTTATAATAGTGCTATTGTTTAATCTATCGTGTTAAATCACGAAAGAAAAATACTCAGGAGAGTCTCTTTTCCCTTCTTCCGGCTGGATGAGCCGGAAGAAGGGAAAAGAGCGCCGAAGGTGTAAGCGTTGCCGCTGAGCTGGTTTTTTAAAATAGAAAGCGGAGCGAAAACGTGAGTCTCTCAGGCAAAAGGATGGAGGTATAAAGGAATGTTGGAGCAGATCAACAAAATTATTACTGCAGTTCAGGGCGCTGTGTGGGGGCTGCCGCTGATTCTTCTTATCCTGTTTACAGGATTTCTACTCACAGTCAGGCTGGGGCTTTTACAGGTAAGGCATCTCGGCAAAGCATTCAAATTCATGATTAAAAATGAAGAAGAAGGACACGGGGAAGTGACCAGTTTCGGGGCACTGTGTACCGCACTGTCCGCGACGATCGGAACCGGAAATATTGCCGGTGTGGCAACTGCACTTGCAGCCGGAGGACCGGGAGCCCTGTTCTGGATGATCGTGGCTGCATTTCTCGGAATGGCTACGAAGTATGCGGAAGGACTTCTGGCGATCAAGTATCGTACAGTGGACGAGGACGGCCATATTCTGGGAGGACCGTTCTACTACATTGAGAACGGTATGGGAAAGAAATGGAAATGGCTTGCAAAGATTTTCGCGTTCTTCGGAGCATGCGTGGGACTGTTCGGAATCGGTACATTTACTCAGGTGAACAGTATTTCATCTGCCGTGACGAACTTCTTTGATCCGAACACAAATAACGTGGTATCACTGTTTGGAAGGACGTATTCATGGAGTACTGTGATCACTTGTATCATACTGACACTGTGTGTCGGTCTTGTTGTAATCGGAGGGATTAAGAGAATCGCCAAAGTATCTGAGATTGTTGTGCCGTTTATGGCAATTCTCTATGTGGTGCTCGGACTGATCATTATCTTTACCAATATTACGGCAGTTCCGGCGGCAGTTGTATCTATTGTGAAATCCGCATTTACAGGAAGTGCGCTCGCAGGCGGAGCCATGGGAAGTATGGTGGCTGCTATGCAGCAGGGTATTGCCAGAGGCATCTTTTCCAATGAATCCGGACTCGGCAGCGCACCGATCGCGGCTGCGGCTGCTGTGACGAAAGAACCGGCGCGTCAGGGGCTGGTATCCATGACAGGTACATTTATCGATACAATTGTGATCTGTACGATGACAGGTATTTCTGTTGTAATTGCAGGATCATGGATGAATCCGGATCTGGAAGGTGTGGAAATTACGATGGATGCGTTCCAGAAGGGGCTTCCGTTCCCGCCGCAGGTGGCGACATTCTCTCTGATGATCTGTCTTGTGTTCTTCGCATTTACGACGATCCTCGGATGGAACTACTACGGAGAACGGTGTGTGGAGTACCTTTTTAACAGAAATAAATCTGTTGTAAAAGGTTACAGATGGCTGTATATTGCGGCAGTCTTTATTGGCCCGTATATGACAGTGGCTGCGGTATGGAATATCGCAGATGTATTTAACGCGCTGATGGCGTTCCCGAATCTTGTGGCGCTGCTGGCTCTAAATGGGGTTGTTGTACGAGAATCCAAAGATTATTTTGCAAGACTTAAGACAATGAAATAAGGATAGCAGTACATAATATGGAAGAAATTATGAGCTGATATAGAAGAGGGAAAAACAGTCTGTATTCGGGAGAAACCGGGTACAGACTGTTTCTTTGTGATGGCAGTGAGCTGAAGTCAGTTTTCCACCGGAAGCTTGGCGGACGCCTGCAATCCCGTGATATGCCTTTTGACACATCCTGCGGCTTTATTTCAGAAAATACAGATAATTTTTATGAAGTGTGTTAGTTGTATAGAGAAAAAAATAAAATAATTTCATTTTCGGGATAATGTACGAGAAATTCTGGGTAGTTCAGAAAATACATGATAATGTGTTTTTGGGATTGCATTATACTATATTTTGTATTAGAATGAATTCCAGACGGATATACAGAACCTGAGTGAAGATCCCCTTGGCGGGCTGCGGGAACTGTTCCAGATATAATAGTTCGGCCGGGGCTGTCCGGAGGTCTGAACTGTTACTTGCAAATAGAGTCAATAAGGAGAAGGCAGAATGAAGATTATTAAAAGAAATGGTTCCGAAGAAGCATTTGATAACAAAAAGATTGTAAGGGCGGTCACAAAGGCAGATACAAAAGCAGAGAAGAGAAGCCTGACAGATGCGCAGATTGAAGATATTGCGGAGTTTGTGGAATTCAAATGCAACCGGCTGAACCGTGCCGTATCTGTGGAAGAGATACAAGATATGGTGGAAAACCAGATTATGGCAACCGGAGCTTTTGATCTGGCAAGAAGATATGTGAGATACCGTTATAAACGTTCCCTTGTCCGCAAGGCGAACACAACAGATAACAGAATTCTTTCCCTGATCGAGTGCAACAACGAAGATGTAAAGCAGGAAAACTCCAACAAGAACCCGGCGGTCAACAGTGTGCAGAGAGACTATATGGCAGGTGAAGTAAGCCGTGATCTTACCCAGAGGATGCTCCTGCCGGAGGACATTGTAGAGGCAGACAAACAGGGAATCATCCATTTTCATGATTCGGACTACTATGCACAGCACATGCACAACTGCGATCTGGTAAATCTGGAGGATATGCTGCAGAACGGTACTGTTATCAGCGGAACTATGATTGAGAAGCCTCACAGCTTTTCAACTGCATGTAATATCGCAACACAGATCATCGCACAGGTAGCCAGCAACCAGTACGGCGGACAGAGCATCTCTCTTGCGCATCTGGCGCCGTTTGTGCAGGTTTCAAGAGACAAGATCCGTGCAGAAGTGGAAGAAGAGATGCGCGTGATCGGTTTTGACTGTCCGGCGGACCAGCTCAACGAGATCGTGGAAGGACGTTTGAAAAAGGAAATTACAAAAGGTGTCCAGACTATCGAATATCAGGTTATTACACTGATGACAACAAACGGACAGGCTCCATTCCTCACAGTATTTATGTATCTGAATGAAGCTAAGAGTGAGGCGGAAAAGAAAGATCTTGCTATGATCATCGAAGAGACTCTTAAGCAGAGGTATAAGGGGGTTAAAAATGAAGCCGGCGTATGGGTGACGCCTGCATTCCCGAAGTTGATCTATGTGCTTGAAGAAGATAATATCGACGAGGGAACACCTTATTATTATCTGACAGAGCTGGCCGCCAAGTGCACGGCAAAGCGGCTTGTTCCGGATTATATTTCCGAGAAGAAGATGAAGGAACTCAAAGAGGGCAACTGCTTCCCTGTGATGGGATGCAGAAGCGCTTTGAGCCCATGGAAAGATGAGAATGGGGAATACAAATTCTACGGCCGTTTTAATCAGGGTGTTGTGACGATCAATCTTGTAGATGTCGCTCTCTCTTCGGGCGGAGATATGGATGAGTTCTGGAAGATTTTTGATGACAGACTGGATCTGTGCTACCGTGCCCTGATGTGCAGACATAACAGACTGAAAGGCACCCTCTCAGACGCAGCGCCGATTCTCTGGCAGTATGGTGCGCTTGCGCGGCTGAAAAAAGGTGAACCTATCGATAAACTGCTCTATGGAGGTTATTCTACAATTTCTCTTGGATATGCAGGCCTGTATGAGTGTGTGAAATATATGACAGGAAAATCCCACACCGATCCGGAAGCAACACCGTTTGCACTGGATGTTATGAAACATATGAACGAGGCCTGTGATAAGTGGAAAGAAGAGACAAATATCGGGTTCAGTATCTACGGATCACCGATCGAGAGTACGACCTATAAATTTGCAAAATGCTTGCAGAAGAGATTCGGCATTGTGCCGGGCGTGACAGACAAGAGCTATATCACAAACAGCTATCACGTACATGTCACGGAAGAGATCGATGCATTCTCCAAGCTGAAATTCGAATCCCAGTTTCAGGCGCTCTCCACAGGCGGGGCGATCAGCTATGTGGAAGTGCCGAATATGCAGGATAATATACCGGCAGTGCTTCAGGTGATGCGGTTCATTTATGACAATATCATGTATGCGGAGCTGAACACAAAGAGCGATTACTGTCAGGTATGCGGATATGACGGAGAGATCCAGATCGTGACAACAGAAGACGGCAAACTGGAATGGGAGTGCCCGCACTGCGGAAACAGGGATCAGGATAAACTGAACGTGGCAAGACGTACCTGCGGTTATATCGGAACCCAGTTCTGGAATCAGGGCAGGACGCAGGAGATTAAGGAGAGAGTACTGCACTTGTAATAACAGTTCAGACATCCTGTGTCAGGAGACGGATGTATGCCCGCATAGTGAATGTGCGGCAACAGGAGAAAATATGTATTACGGAGAAATTAAAAAATGCGATATCGCCAACGGAGAGGGAGTCAGAGCCTCCCTCTTCGTTTCCGGCTGCACTCATCACTGTCCGGGATGCTTTAATCAGGATACATGGGATTTCGGTTATGGAAAGGAATATACAGATGAGACAGAGCGGGAGATTCTGGATGC
>CAKNJS010000002.1 GCA_930986645.1 uncultured Lachnoclostridium sp. | reverse complement strand
CCATAATTAATCACTATACATAAGCGGCTTTATGGAAAGCTATACATAACAATGCCAGAATGAACATTCCAAAAGCCATTAAATCTTTAAAATCAAACGTTTTTTGTCCATCAGCACCACCCCCATTCTATGTAGGAATAGAGGTCAGCCGCCCTGCAACACAGTTGCTCCGTATAACGAGTATAACATATGTTTTCTGACAGGGCATAGGAAATCTTATTGTCATTTCCCTGAATTTATACTATTATACTTACAGCAAATCATTTCGAAAAGGAGTTATCAGTTTATGAAATTTATATACCCTGCGGTTTTCCGCAAAAACGAAGCTGGCGGTTACCACGCTTACTTCCCGGATCTGGAGTGCTGTGAAGCGGACGGCGAGACACTTGATGATGCCATTGAAAAGGCGAATGAAGCATGCAGGACATGGATTGAAGTGGAGCTCGAAGAAGACGAACCTGTAATGCCTTATGTATCTGATATAGAAGATATTGAGGTGAAAGATGGAGATGTCGTAAGAAATATTTCAGTGAACATCCGATTCTACGAAGGATGGGATGAGTAAATTCGTGTTTGTTAAATAGATAACACTGCAAATAATAATATGTTGATTAAATAGCGGACGCAGAAAAAGAAGATACTGCTGTTTCATCCAATTAGATAAGCGCAGAAAATTAGATGGATACAGCTTCTTTGACGCATCTTTTGGAACAGCCGGGAATGTAATGCTGGCGGTAACTGTGGAGGGGCGTTAGAGATAGTTAAAGCCTGTGATGTGGCATTAATCAGGCAAATGAAGTTGTTTGAGTGAAACAATTCTTCATTTGCCTGATTGCTTTTTGCCATATCACAGGCTTATTACTATGTCTTACGTCCTGTAACCGGAGCCGAAAGCATTACAATCCCGGCTGTTCCGAATACGTACGTCATTTCACTGTATCCGATTAATTTTCGGACACTTTGCCGAAGAAAGATCTCTCCGTCAAATACGAATTACTCAGACACTACAGACAGTCCCAGCTCTTCAAGCTGCTTCTCATCCGCCGGAGTCGGAGCCTCTGTCATCAGGCATGACGCATCCTTGATCTTCGGGAATGCGATCACGTCGCGGATGCTGTCCTGTTTTGCCATGAGCATAACAAGACGGTCCAGTCCGTATGCAAGCCCTGCGTGCGGCGGCACTCCGTACTTAAATGCCTCAAGCAGGAATCCGAACTGGCTGTGCGCCTGCTCTTTCGTAAATCCAAGTGCCTCGAACATTTTCTCCTGAATGTCATTCTGATGGATTCTGACACTTCCGCCGCCGATCTCATTTCCATTGAGGACAATATCGTAAGCTTTTGCGCGGATCTTGCCGAGCTCTCCTTTATCGAGGAGCGGCAGATCCTCTTCCATCGGCATGGTGAACGGATGATGCATGGCGAGATAACGGCCCTGCTCGTCGCTCCACTCGAACTGCGGGAATTCTGTGATCCATACGAAACGGTATTCGTTCTTGTCCAGAAGATCAAGCTGTTTCGCCAGCTCCACGCGGAGCGCTCCCAGTGAATCCCATACAACTTTATTCTTATCAGCCGCGAACAGAAGCAGGTCTCCCGGCTGTCCGTCCATCGCTTTGATCAGCGCGTCCATCTCCTCTTCGCTCATGAACTTCGCAAAAGAAGATTTTACAGTGCCGTCTTCGTGAATTGCGATATATGCAAGACCTTTTGCGCCGTAGTCTTTCACGAACGCAGTCAGCTTGTCGATCTTCTTTCTCGGCATTGCGCCCTGTCCTTTGGCGTTGATACCGCGGACAGTTCCGCCGTTCTCGATAGCGCCGGTGAACACACCGAAGCCGCAGCCTTTCACCACGTCCGTCACATTGGTCAGTTCCATTCCGAAACGAAGATCCGGCTTATCGGAACCGAAGCGGTCCATAGCTTCCTGCCATGTCATTCTCTGGATCGGAAGCTGTACATCCACAGCCAGCACTTCTTTAAAGAGTTTTGCGAGGTATCTCTCATTGACATCGATCACGTCGTCCACATCCACGAAAGACAGCTCCATATCGATCTGTGTGAATTCCGGCTGTCTGTCGGCGCGCAGATCCTCATCGCGGAAACATCTGGCGATCTGGATGTAACGGTCGAAACCGGAGCACATCAGCAGCTGCTTGTAAAGCTGCGGTGACTGGGGCAGTCCATAGAAGCATCCCGGGTGGATACGGCTCGGCACAAGGTAGTCTCTCGCTCCCTCAGGAGTCGTCTTGCCAAGCATAGGCGTCTCGATCTCAAGGAATCCTTCTTCTGTAAAGAACTGACGTGTCAGGGTCATAACACGGCTCTTCATCATCAGATTTCTCTGGATATCCGGTCTGCGCAGGTCAAGGTAGCGGTATTTCAGGCGCACCTCTTCCTTTGTCTTGCAGTTCTCTTCTACCTGAAAGGGCGGTGTCAATGACTCGGAAAGAATGCGCAGCTCACTGGGGATCACTTCGATCTCACCTGTAGCGATCTTCTCGTTCACAGCGCCGGAACGTTTTGCCACCTCTCCCACAATAGCGACAACATACTCGGAACGCAGAGACGCCGCTTTCTCGAGAAGCGCCGGATCTGTCTTTCCCTCTTCACACACAACCTGAATGATACCGGAACGGTCACGCACATCGACAAATACGAGTCCGCCCTTGTTCCTGTTTTTCTGCACCCATCCCATGATGGTCACAGTCTCGCCCACATTTGCCGCGGAAAGCTCTCCGCATCTGTGAGTTCTCTTAAGTCCCTGCATTGATTCAGCCATTGTACACCTCCGTAATATCTGTATATCCCTGTTCTGCAAGCTGTTCCTTCTGGAACTTCTTGTTCTTCTTCATATTCATGATCATAACCTGCATTCCGTCTGCACGGTCTGCCTTTGCCTGTTCCAGCACTTCAAGCAGCTTCTCCTGAGAAATCTTCTTCTCCAGAAGATAGGCTTTCTTCGGTCTGCTTGTAGGAACCTGATAGCCGCGCTCGAGAAGGAGCATCACGATACGTTCGAACCCGATGGAGAATCCTACCGCAGGCGTATCCTGACCGGTGAATTTTCCGATCATCTTGTCGTAGCGTCCGCCGCCTCCGACAGAGCCGCCGAACTCATCCATGGAGATTTCAAAGATCGTCCCTGTATAGTAGGACATACCGCGCACAAGAGTAGGATCGAATTTCATGCGGAAGTCCGCTTCTTTCTCCTGCTCCACGCAGCTGATGATCATTTCCAGACCGTCCGTCGCCTCAGGCGCAAGATAGCCCTGTAATTTCTCCTTACACATGCGAACGCCCTCAACATCGCCCGTAATCTCTTTAAAAAGTTCAAGATACTTCTCAACCGATTCCTCTGCATAACCGTTCTCCTTCAGTTCTGCCTCGACGCCGTCCAGTCCGATCTTATCCATCTTGTCCAGCGTGATAAATACACTGTCGTAATCGTCCTCTTTGAAGCCGCTGTAAGCCGCCATAGCCTTCAGGAATCTTCTGTCGTTGATGCGGATGGTGAAATTGTGGAAATCCAGCTTGCCGAGCAGTGTCGTCGTCGCAAGGATCAGTTCGATCTCAGCCAGATTGGACGGCTCGCCGAGGATATCGATATCACACTGCATAAACTGACGGAAACGGCCTCTCTGGGGTCTGTCCGCACGCCATACATTTCCCATCTGAAGTGCCTTGAACGGAGCCGGAAGCTCGTTCGCATGGTTCGCATAGTAACGGGAAAGCGGAACGGTCAGGTCGTAGCGCAGTCCTCCGTCCACAAGATCAGCCTCTTCTTTTGCCTCATTGATCTTAAGCTTCTCGCCTCTCTTTAAAATCTTGAAGATCAGCTTCTCGTTGTCCCCGCCCTGCTTGCTGCACAGATTTTCGATATGCTCCACGCAGGGGGTCTCAATCGATGAGAACCCGAATGTCTTATATGTGTCCTTGATCAGACTGATGACATAATCCCTGACCTCCATTTCGGACGGCATCATGTCTTTCATGCCTGTGACCGGTTTCTTTTTCAGCGCCATAACCATTCTCCTTTTCGTTCTATCATTTCATCGATCCGGGCAATGTATTCGTTGATATTCTTCACGTTCTCCGCGCGGACCAGATTGACTTCTTTGCCTCCATCCTTGATGATCGGATTTTTGAGCAGGATCTTTGTGGACGCCCCCGCTCCCGCCGCAAGGATGGTCTGTTTTTCTTCCATAATCAGTATATTGTATATTCCGGCTTTGTCAAGTTCTGCATAGCCCACATTCTCAAAATTTCCGGCAATATTCTTCTGCCGGTACAGGTAGTAGGGAACCAGCCCCATCCTGCGGGCGCCCGCATATGCGCTCTCCACCATGCCGGATATCTCCGCATGAAGGTCTGCCGTTCGTCCCTCCTGTCCGAACCGTGCCGCCCGCTTGATCGCGAGGGCGTGGACGGTCAGGCTGTCCGGGTGCATCGCTTCCACCTGACGCAGGGTATCTTCCATATCCTCGATTGTCTCTCCGGGGAGCCCGGCGATCAGATCCATGTTGATATTATCGAAGCCCTTCTTGCGCGCCAGCTCAAATGCCTGCACTGTCTGCTCTGCCGTGTGGCGCCTTCCCACAAGATCCAGTGTCTTCTGCTGCATGGTCTGCGGGTTGACAGAAATGCGGCTCACAGGATACTCTCTGATCACCGAGAGTTTCTCTTCCGTGATACTGTCCGGTCTGCCTGCCTCCACGGTAAACTCCAGCACATTTGAGAGGTCAAAACATTCCGTGACTGTATCCAGCAGACGTTTCAGCTGCTCCGGTTCAAGCGTAGTCGGCGTCCCGCCGCCGATGTAGACAGTATCCGGCACTCTCCCTTCTGCTCTGGAGCCGATATACCGGATCTCTTTTATCAGTGCGTCAAGGTAGGCATCCACCTTGTCTTTCCACTGCCCGATAGGCGATGAACTGAAAGAGCAGTAGGAGCACACGCTGGGGCAGAACGGGATTCCAATATACAGGCTGAAACCTTTGTCGCAGTCCAGTCTGGACAAAAGCGCATTCTCCCGTGCCGCGACCTCTGCCGCAAGGAAAGCCTTCTCAGGGCTCACATAATATTTCTCCATCATAAACTGTGCAGCCTCTTCTTCCGAAGCGCCGCCCTCCAGCTGTTCCATGGGAATCTTGGTGGGACGCACGCCGGTCAGCGTTCCCCATGCAAGCTCTCTTCCAGTCTCTTCGGCCAGATACCGGTACAGCCGTCTGGTCACTTCTTTCTTCACAGCCTGTTCCCTCGCCTCTTTGGCGGAGAACACCTGTCCTTCAAGCACTGCATCCACTTCTTCCGGCGCAAGGGAAAAGCAAGAGCCCCCCGGCAGACTGACTGCCATAAGAGGTTCCTGCTTTTCATCTACTTTCTGTATGATCTCCTCGCCCGGAAAAAATGATTTTACAATGTGATATGCATTATAGGTATACTTGTTTTTCTTACTTGCTATCTCGATCATTGTTATCTTTTTCCTATCTGTAACTACAGGAACGGATTATATTGTTTCTCATATCCGATCGTTGTCTCTTCCATATGTCCCGGATAGACGCGCGTCTCATCCGGCAGTACAAGGAGTCTGTCCGTGACAGAGCGCACCAGTGCGCTCATGCTTCCGGTCGGCAGATCCGTGCGCCCTACAGACGCCCGGAAAAGCGTATCTCCGCTGAACAGGACATTTTCATCTGCAATGTAATAACAGCACCCGCCGATGGTATGTCCCGGGGTCTGGATCACTTGAATCTTCATTCCCGCAGCTTCCAGCAGGTCTCCGTCTTTCACAAACCGGGCTCCGGTAAATGTATAAGGCTGGCCCAGCATTCCGGATGATGAATTCAGCTGTGCACTCTCCAGAACTTCTTTTTCCGCCGCGCACGCATAGACAGGAGCCGGAAACTCTTCCAGAAAACGGTCAAGCCCCATGATATGGTCGAAATGCCCGTGAGTGAGCAGCACTGCCTTCACCGTCAGTCCCGCATTTTTAATATGGCTGGCAAACTCCGGCGGACAGGCCGCCAAATCCACGATGAAACATTCCATCGTGTCATCATTTCTGACAATATAGCAATTCGTCCCTACCGGTCCCAGCACAAATTTTTCTATCTTCATTCTCATAATCTCCCATTAGGCTGCAACAGATCAGCCTGTCGTTCTCTCGATATCGATCACACTCTCGATCTGTCTGAGCTTCTTGATCACCGCATCGAGCTGTTCACGTCCCTGAACAATAAAGCCCATGTCCAGAGTTGCCGTACCTTTCTTGCTCGTCCGGGTATTGACGGACTTCACATCGATCTTCTCTTCCGTGAAGACCTTGGTCACGTCCATCAGAAGCCCCTGCCTGTCATCCGCATAAATCTTGAGTTCGGCAAGATACTGGCCGCCGCCCTCTGTATCTGATGTATCCTCCCACTCGGCGTCGATCAGTCTCTCCCTCTCAGCCGCGGAGAGATGGAGCATATTCACGCAGTCTGTCCGATGGATGGACATTCCCCTTCCGCGGGTAACGAAGCCGACAATCTCGTCTCCCGGCACCGGATTACAGCACTTGGAGAACCGCACGGCCATATCGTTAATGCCCTTGACCACGATGCCGCTCTTAGATCTTGCGATATGGACTTTCTGACGATTTGCCTCCGAGATCTTCTCAAGGATCGTCTCGTCTGTGATCTCTTTCTTATGCTCTTTCTCATACTCTTCCTGAAGACGGTTCACCACCTGACCTTCCTTCAGGCCGCCGTGGCCGATGGCCGCAAGGACCGCATCCCAGTCCCGGAAACCGTACTTTTTCTGTACAATCTGCTGATATTTCGGTTTCAGGATATTCAGCAGGTCAATGTTCTTGCTGCGGCAGTAGGATACGATCAGCTCCTTGCCTCGGACAATATTTTCTTCTTTAAACTGTTTCTTGAACCACTGGTTGATCTTGTTTTTCGCCTGTGTGCTCTTGACAATATTGAGCCAATCCCGGCTCGGTCCCTTGGAATTCTGCGACGTGAGGATCTCGATCCTGTCGCCGTTCTGTATCTTATAATCAATGTTGACAAGTTTTCCGTTTACTCTTGCTCCCACCATCTTGTTTCCCACCGCACTGTGGATCGCATAGGCGAAATCCACCGGCGTGGAGCCGTTGGGCAGGTTCTTCACATCACCGTTCGGGGTAAAGCAGTAGACGTCCTCCGCAAACAGGTCAAGGTCGCCTTTCAACAGACTTAAGAACTCTCTGTTATCGGACATATCTCTCTGCCACTCAAGGATCTGGCGCAGCCAGTTGAGCTTTGCCTCCTGAGACGCCATGCTCTTCGCCGCATCCGCACCCTCCTTGTATTTCCAGTGGGCCGCGATACCGTATTCAGCCGTCTTGTGCATCTCCTCGGTACGGATCTGGATCTCGAAAGGCTGTCCGGAAGGCCCCATCAGCGTCGTGTGGAGCGACTGGTACATATTCGGTTTCGGCATAGCGATGTAATCTTTAAAGCGCCCCGGGATGGGAGTATACATCTCATGGATCACGCCCAGAGCCGCATAACAGTCTTTCACTGAATCAACAATAATACGGACCGCAAACAGGTCATACACCTGATCCAGCGTCTTGTTCTGGTTTACCATCTTCTTATATATACTGAAGAAATGCTTTACACGTCCGTAGACCTTTGCCTTGATGTGGGCATTCTTCATATGCTTCGATACTTCCGCCACAATCTGCTGGACGAACTCTTCTCTCTCTGTCTTGCGTTCATTCAGATCGTGTACAAGCTGATAGTAGACGTCCGGCTTCCAGTATTTCAGGGACAGGTCGTCGAGCTCGGTCTTAATCTTAGAAATACCCAGCCTCTGTGCGATGGGTGCGTAGATATCCATCGTCTCACGAGCCTTTTCCTGCTGCTTCGCCGGTGTCATAAACTCAAGCGTACGCATGTTGTGAAGCCGGTCTGCCAGCTTGATAATGATAACCCTGATATCCTTTGCCATGGCAAGGAACATCTTTCTTAAGTTCTCCGCCTGTACTTCCAGCTTATCCTGCGAATAATTGAGCTGTCCCAGCTTTGTAACGCCGTCCACTAGAAGGGCCACCTCTTCGCCGAACTCCCTTGTAATGTCATCCAGCGTCATGTCTGTATCTTCCACAGCGTCGTGGAGCATGCCCGCCACGATCGTCTCTTTATCCATCTCAAGGTCTGCAAGGATGATCCCCACCCACAGCGGATGAATGATATATGGCTCGCCGGATTTTCTCACCTGATCTTTATGCGCTTCTTTTGCGATCCTGTACGCTTTCTCGATCATGGAGATATCCGTTGAAGGATGGTATTTTCTCACTCTTGCGACGAGCGCCTGATAGAGCTGCTCCGGATCCTGATAATCCTCGGGAGCCTTTACGGCATGGCCGTCAACGACCTCCAGGTTCTTGTTCAACTGTTCATATTCAAGTGTTCCTGCCATATCATTACCCCCTTGCACTGATTTATAGTAACAGCCAGATATACCAGCGTCTGAACTGTAACGGTTTATCTATAGGTATAATATCTCTAAATAAAAAGGATGCCTCTGTAACTTCGGGGCATCCCCACTGAGTCTATGGTAACTCTATAATATCCATAGTATAGCACTATTTTGTCGATTTTCAAACATTTTTCTACTGATAATTCACAATCGTAATCTGCAGGGTCCTTCTCCCCATGTATTCGTTGATTGTCGGATAATATGTAAACGACATGACCTGCTTTCTCTCCATCGCCTGCAGGCAGTCTTCCACATCGCCGAAATACACGGCTTCCATCTGGTTCCCCTGCTGATCCTGAAGTCTGCATTTAAGCACATTTCTGTTCTTCCCAAAAATGCGCGGACTTATAACTCTCAGGTTTCTCTCGGCAAAGAGGGGCTTCGGATTCCCCTTGCCGAATGGTTCCAGAAGTTCCAGTTCATTTACAAGCTGTTCTGTGATATAGGGGAACGGCAGTCTCATATCGATGGACACTTTTTCCTGAAGATCCTCGTCACTCAACTCGCAGAGTTCATTGATCGTCTCCCGGAAGCGCTCCACATTCTCTTCTTCCAGCGAGAGCCCGGCCGCCAGCTTATGCCCGCCGAACTTGGTAAACAGTGCCCTGCACCTGCACATCTGGGCAAACATATCGTAAGTCTCGATGGAGCGCCCGGAACCTTTGACACCCTCTTCCGCCTTTGTAAGCACGAATGCAGGTCTGTAATATTTCTCACGGATGCGTCCGGCAATGATCCCCGCAATACTCTCATGACAGTCCGGCAGATAGACCACAAGCACCCGGTCATCTTTCAGAGACGTACTCTCGATCATCTGCACCGCTTTCTCGACGCCCCGCTCGGTCATCTCTTTCCTGCTGTCATTGAGGGCTTTTAAATCCTCCGCCAGCATAACTGCATCCCGTCTGGTACGGGCGTTCAGAAGATCCAGAGCACGCTTTGCCGTGTCCAATCTTCCGCTGGCATTGATACAGGGGCCGATAACAAACCCGATATGATAAGCGTTCAGCCGCTCCACATCAATACCCGTACATTCGATCAGCGCTTTCAGCCCCGGATTCTGCGTCCGTTTGAGCATCTCCAGCCCCTGCTTTACAAAGATCCGGTTCTCCCCGGTCAGATCCATCACATCGCCCACCGTGGCGATGGCTGCATTTTCCATAAGGTAGTCCACATCTTCCGGATCCCTTTGCATCACGTTATACAGCGCCTCGATCAGCTTGTATGCTACCGCTGCGCCGCACAAACCTTTAAACGGGTACTCACAGTCCGCCCGGTGGGGATCGACCACTGCGTCAGCCCGGGGCAGTATGTACTCCTTCTCTCCGTTCATCTCCACATAGGGCACTTCGTGGTGATCCGTCACCACGATCGTCAGCCCGTTCTCTTTCCCGTAGGCAATCTCATTCGACGCGGCAATCCCGTTATCACAGGTGATGATCGTATCGATTCCGTCACCGATGGCCCGGTCGATCAGATCAATATTCAGCCCGTACCCATCCTTGATCCGGTCCGGGATATCCGTATCCACATCCGCTCCCAGTTCGGACAGCCCCCGCTGAAGAATATACGTGGCATTCACCCCGTCTATATCATAATCGCCGATTACCCGGATCCGCTTCTCCTCACGGATTTTTTCAGACAGGATTTCTACCGCCCGGTCCATATCCTTCATCAGCATCCCGTCATAGAGATCCGCTATCGTCCCATTCAGATAGAAATCAACAGCCTCATCCCCGATGATATCCCTGTTGCGGATCAATCTCGCAAGAATCGGTGAAATATGATATTTCTCTCCAATCTGATTAAAATCCGCTTTCTTCATAGTGATGAACCATTTTTCCATATCTGCTGTGCCTCCCGGAAATTCAGCGGCAATATATGCCGCTGTTTTATATCTTTTCTGAATGTATTTACTTATACACTTACCATAATAGCATAGCAAAGCTGTTGCTGTTTGAAAAGTGATTTATGCTGATCCCGATTAGAAAAACGGAGGATGCCGCATAAATGCGGCATCCCCTAAAACCCGTAGTTTCGGCCGTAAAGCTGAACTATTGCCTGTCACAGTATTATTTTTGCTGTCCGAGAAGTTCCCTTATCTGTTCTGCCGGGAGATCACAGCCGGCTGATATCTCCTCTATAGTTTTCCCCTCCCGGAAGAGCCTAAAGATCATCTCTGCAAGCTTCAGGCCGGAAGCCTGACCTTCTTGCAGTCCGGAGGCTCTGCCCTCCTCCCATGCTTCTTCCCGCTCCTGTCTGATATGTTTGTCCTGATCGTATTCAAAAATACTCATCGCTTTCGCCTCCTTAAGCCTGCTGTTATTCGACCCTGAAATATTTAGCATCACTGCTTCCAGTTCCAGTTTCGGGTTCTCGTTCCTCGTCATTCCCGCATAAAGCTGGGAAATATAGATAAGGAAACGCAGCGGAAGGTTCGGGTTATAGGTGGACTGATGTTCATAAAGGGAAAGTCTCCCGTCGATCAAAAACGACAGGTCGTTCTTCATCGACATATAAACAGCGTTCTCAAGTGTATTGATTTCCAATTGTTCCGGAAACCACTCTGCTATATCAATTGGGAATAAAAGCATCGAGATTTTCCTGAATGTAATTAGAAATGATGAAATGGCGAAATGCCTTTCAGAAACAAAAACATGCCGGAATGTATTAATGCTTTGGCTATATCATAGCACAGAGGCAGGCGGGATTCCAGATGATTTTTTATTTAACCTGTTTTTCAAAACCTTATTGACTTTTTTTCGTCGCAGTGCTATACAGTATTTAGAAATATTTCTAAATAGTTTGGAAAGGAAGTGGACGATTGAGTTTTGCCGAGACATTTAAAGCGTTATCCGACCCGGTACGCCGCGAAATACTGGAGATGTTGAAAACCGGCAGGCTCTCTGCCGGAGACATAGCCGCGAACTTTGACATGACGCAGGCAACCGTCTCCTATCATCTGAAGATCCTGAAAAAGGCTGATCTGGTCCGCGAGACGCGGGAAAAGAATTTTATCTATTATGAATTAAATCTGACCGTGCTGGAGGAAGTCATGGTCTGGCTTTCAGATCTGAAAGGAGAGAATTAAACGATGGAGAATGTAAAAAAATATAAAATAACAATTATCATTACAACGCTGATCACACTGCTGCCGATCCTTTTCGGTCTCATCGTATGGAACCGGCTGCCCGAACAAATTGCAACACACTGGGGCGCAGACGGACAGGCGGACGGATACTCGGGGAAAACGTTTGCTGTATTCGGCATGCCCTGTATTCTGGCCGTACTGCAGCTGTTTGTCTCTTTTATCACCCTTAATGACCCGAAGAGACGAAACATCCACAAAAAGCCGCTCACGCTGGTGCTCTGGATCATTCCAGTAATGTCGCTTATCGTAAACAGTATTACTTATGCAATTGCCCTCGGCATGGATATAGATGTGGGAATTATTGTTTCTATACTGATCGGCATCCTCTTCATCATCCTCGGAAACTATATGCCGAAGCTCCAGCAGAACTACACAATCGGCATCCGCGTTCCGTGGACACTGAACAGCACAGAAAACTGGAACCGGACTCACAGGATGGGAGGAAAAATGTTTATACTTGGCGGATTCCTCCTGATTATAACAGGCTTCCTCGGCAGCGTGATGGGCGATTACGGAACACTTGCCACGCTCATCGTGATCGTACTGATCTGTGCGGGAATTCCGGCAGTGTATTCGTTCTGGCTGTTCAAAAAAGGGGTATGAATTTCATATCCCGGCTGCTTTCTATTCCAGCACAACAATCTGCTCCTCATAGGAACCGATATACACGCTGCCCGGAATCCGGTTTTCGCGCGGCGGTTCATAGTAAAACCGTATTTTCTGTCCTTCTTCATAATACTTTTCCGGCTCAGGAAGAGCCCATGAAATATTAAGAGTGATTTCCGTCTCGCCGATGTCCGTCAGATCCGCCATAACTACTATAGACTGCGGCATTTCATTGTCGATCGACAGGATCTCTCCCTCTGCGGAAACAAAATTCATCCGGCTGATATTTGAGTTCGGATTCTCTTTTCCCAGCACCTCGGCGCTCCATGTGGGAAGCGGCCGCTTTTCTTCATCTGTTGCAAAATAATGAAAGGCAAGGACATCTCCCTCTTCGAACCCCGCGCAATCGGTATCCGGATGATTAAATTCCAAACTGAGCTGCTCATCCTCGAGATAATGAAGTACACTTTTATACTCGTAATTATAATCTTCATCCTCTCCATGGATCCGTACGGTGACGATTCCATTTTCCAGATTCATCTCCTGAATCGTACCAAGCGTCGTATACTGAACCGTACCCCAGCCTCCGTCTGTGTCTGTATCTCTCTGTTTTCCCGCAATCAGGAACAGAACAATGATCATTACAGCAAAAGCAGTGATTCCCGCAAACACAAGTAAGCGTTTTTTCTTAACACTCATACCCCTCTCTCCTTAAGCATTGCCTGTTATAAATATTATTTTTCTAATAATAGCATTTGCGCGGGTGTATGTCAGCATATAAGATAAATTTCGATTTTTCGGACTGAATGCCAATGGGATAAGGTCCGAAATAATGAGATCATAGTCGGGGAAGCCGCTTCTTATACCCGTTTGCATGAGAATTTTCGGAATGGGAAAGAAAGCAGCCGGGAGGCAGGTATTGCGTACGCACCGTTGGAGCAGCGTCGGCATTTAGAGCGCGTCTTTTGCGCTCTTATGTACCGTTACGCTGCGACCGAATGAAAATGTGTGCGTTAGCAATACCTGCCTCCCGGCGGATACTTTGTCAGTCCGAAAATCAAAATCTATCTGCCATACAGTCCGGTCACTCTTGCAATCTCTTTTACCGTCGCTTTGTCAAACTGTCCTTTCTTCATTCTCCATACCCAGTTGCCGCCGAGTGTGGACGGAATATTGATACGCGCCTCGCTGCCAAGATTCAAGTAATCCTGCATAGGAATTACGCACAAATCAGCAACACTGCTCATAGCCATAGCGATAAAGTCTTTCGTCAGCGTATCCTCGTCAAGTCTTTCTTTGCACATATATTCTTTTGCAAAGTCTCTGGCGTCTTTTCCGACTTCATGGTACCAGCCTCTTGTCGTATCATTGTCATGAGTGCCTGTGTAGACTACGCAGTTGGTTGGATAAGTATGGGGCAGATAGTTGGATGACTCACGCGCGTCAAATGCAAACTGGAGCACTTTCATGCCCGGGAATCCGCTGTCTTTTAAAAGCTGCAGCACGCTCGGCGTAAGGAAACCCAGATCTTCCGCAATGATCGCCGGTCTGCCAAGCTTCGCCTCAATGGCGCGGAACAGATCCATTCCCGGTCCCGGCATCCATTTGCCGTTTACGGCTGTATCTTCACCGTACGGAATTGCGTAATACTCGTCGAAGCCGCGGAAATGATCGATACGCACCACATCATAAAGTTTGAAACAGTACTCAATCCTTTTGATCCACCACTCATATCCTGTCTTTTTGTGATAATCCCAGTCATAGAGAGGATTTCCCCAGAGCTGTCCCGTTGCGGAAAATGCATCCGGCGGGCACCCTGCCACTCCGGTGGGCTCATTGTTCTCGTCAAACTGGAACATCTCGGGCGCTGCCCATGTATCCGCGCTGTCAAATGCCACATAGATCGGGATATCGCCGATGATCTGAATGCCTTTCTCGTTTGCATATGCGTGAAGCTTTTTCCACTGCTTATCAAATTCATACTGCTGGAATTTGTAGAATCCGATCTCCTCCGCGAGTTCCTCTCTCGCTTCTGCCAGCGCGTCTGCCTCGCGGTTCTTCAAAGGCGTATCCCATTCATTCCAGCTCACTCCGCCTTTACTGTCCTTTACAGCCATATACAGGCTGTAGTCGTCCAGCCAGAACGCCTGATCCGTAACAAATTTCACATAGTCTTCTTCGTCTTCCCCGCCCTTTTCACAGAAACGGTCATATGCTCTTTTCAGTGCTTTAAATCTGGAATTATAGATTTTCTCATAATCGATGCAGTCTGCCTGATCGCCGAAATCGTATGCCTTGCACTCTTTTTTCGTCAGAAGACCTTCTTTGATAAGAGTCTTCAGATCGATAAAATACGGATTGCCCGCGAACGTGGAGAAAGACTGGTACGGGGAATCCCCGTAACCAGTCGGTCCAAGCGGAAGTATCTGCCAGTAACTCTGGCCCGCCTCTTTTAACATATCCACGAATTTATACGCATCCTTTGAGAAACATCCGATCCCGTACTTTGACGGAAGGGAAAATATCGGTAATAAAATTCCGCTTGCTCTTTTCATTTCTTTTTTCCTTTCTATATTCAGATGCTGCGGACTGCTCCTCATTTCATGCTCCCGCAGCCCTAAAAACATTCGACCCCCGCCCCATCGGGTTACTTTCTCATGTTTTTACAGAACCCAAAGTCATATATCTTCATGCAAGCATGAGACACATGACTTTTTGTTCCTGCATCTTACAAATGCCAGATGTCTCTGTTGTACTCTTCGATGGTACGGTCGGATGAGAAGAATCCTGCTTTCGCTATATTGACCAGCGCCATCTTCGCCCATGCTTTTCTGTCGGCATATGCTGCAAGAGCTTTTTCTTTTGTCTCTTTGTAAGAATCAAAGTCTAAGAGTGTCATAAACCAGTCTTTGTTGATCAGCTCATTTTTCAGACGTGTCAAGTTCTCCTCACAGCCGACTTTCAGCATCTCATCACTTGTGATGAAGTCAACCGCTGCTTTGATTGCCTCGTTGTTCTCATAGTAATCTTTCGCAACATAATCAGCCTTTGCGTAATGCTCGATCACTTCATCGCTGGACGCGCCGAATACAAAAATATTGTCGTCGCCTACAGCCTCGTGGATCTCTACATTTGCTCCGTCCTCTGTCCCCAGAGTTACGGCGCCGTTGAGCATGAACTTCATATTTCCTGTTCCGCTGGCCTCTTTTGAAGCAAGGGAAATCTGCTCGGAAATATCGCATGCCGGGATCAGCTTGCCGGCCTTTGTTACATTGTAGTTCTCTACCATGACAACTCTCAGGTATTTGTTTACCTCAGGATCATTGTTGATGATCTCCTGCAGGCAGAGGATCAGATGGATGATATCTTTCGCGATCACATAAGCCGGAGCTGCTTTCGCACCAAAGATTGCTGTCACCGGAGCCGCCGGGATCTTTCCTGCCTTGATCTCCAGATATTTATCAATGATATACAGTGCATTCAGCTGCTGACGTTTGTACTCGTGGAGACGTTTTACCTGAATATCGAAGATCGTATCAGGGCTTACTTCCAGACCCTGAGTCTCGCGCAGATAAGCACAGAGGTCTTCTTTATTCTTGTGCTTGATCTCCAGCAGCTTATCAAGAATTTTGTCATCATCTTTGTACGCCAGAAGTTTCTCAAGCTCTGCGGCATCTTTCTTGTATCCTTCTCCGATCGTCTCGTCCAGCAGGGCAGTCAGACGCGGATTGCAGTGGATGAGCCAGCGGCGGAATGTGATTCCGTTTGTCTTGTTGTTGAACTTCTCCGGATAAATCTTGTAGAAGTTGTTCAGCTCAGAGTTCTTGAGGATCTCTGTGTGCAGCGCCGCAACACCGTTTACACTGAATCCGTAGTGGATATCGATATGCGCCATATGCACTGTGTTATTGCGGTCAATGATGGCAACGCTCTCATCCTCGTATTTTCTTCTTACTTTGTCATCCAGCACCTCAATAATCGGCATAAGCTGGGGAACCACTTTCTTCAGGTAGTCTACCGGCCATTTTTCAAGCGCCTCTGCAAGGATTGTATGGTTTGTATATGCACATGTTCTGGATACTACGTCGATAGCATCGTCCATATCCATGCCTCTCTCCATGAGCAGGCGGATCAGTTCCGGAATCACCATAGTCGGATGTGTATCGTTGATCTGGATCACAGCGTAATCCGGCAGGTCATACAGGCTGCTTCCTTTTGCCGTGCACTCATCGAGAATGAGCTGTGCGCCGCTGCTTACCATGAAGTACTGCTGGTAGATACGGAGCAGTCTTCCCTGCTCATCGCTGTCGTCCGGATAGAGGAACAGCGTCAGGTTCTTCTGGATGTCTTCTTTATCAAAATCAATTCCGTCTTCCACGATAGACTCGTCTATAGAGTCAATGTCAAAAAGATGAAGTTTATTTGTCTTGTTATTGTAGCCTGTCACTTCAATATCATACATTCTCGCATTGACATTGAGCCCTTTAAACTGCACCGGATATACTGTGTCAGTCTTCTTAAGCCATGATTTTTCCTCGATCCACGGGTTCGGAGTCTCCTTCTGCAGATGATTTTCGAATTCTTGCTTGAACAGACCGAGATGATAGTTCAGGCCGATTCCGTCTCCTGCAAGTCCGAGTGTTGCGATGGAGTCAAGGAAACATGCTGCCAGACGTCCCAGACCGCCGTTCCCAAGTGACGGCTCCGGCTCGACCTCTTCGATCTCACAGATATCTTTCCCGTTCTTCTCCAGCATCTCTTTTACTTCCTGATAGATGCCTAAGTTTATCATATTATTGGAGAGCAGCTTTCCGATCAGGAACTCCGCTGAAATATAATAAAGTTTCTTCTTGCTGTCTGTGCGCTCTTTCTCGGATGCCATCTCCTGTACGATAGTGAGCAGTCCGTCATAGATTTCTTTGTTGGAAGCCTGTGCGGCCGGCTTTCCAAGGTACGCTTCTAGCTTTTCCTGAATGTTCATGATAGTAGTTCTCCTTTCAAAAAAGAATCCATATGTCTTATCTCTATGATTCGCATTATAGTACTAATTCTATGGAATTTCTTGCAATATACTTTCCTTTTATTGTACAATACTATCACCAACAGTTCAGTTCGGCTCAATGGTAATCCGAGAATCCCGATTGTATTTCGAAAGTCTCGGTTTGTAAACGAAAGAGATAGATTTGTAAGCGAGTTTCCCGATTCGCGATATATTTGTAAATAAAAGTCCCAGTTTGTAAACGAATTTCCCACAAATAAAGGAGATTCAGCTATAATAGATTTATGATTCTGCATGGCAAACAGAGGTCAATTCCCTCTCGATTTTTTTGTAATCGGAGAATCCACCTCTTGAGGTGTGGTTATTAGACTGTCACTTCCGACGGCTATGCTGATGATTAATTACTTCTTGAGAAGGCGAGGCTTCAGGACAATGTTCCCGGCGGCAACCGGAACAATCCCCAGTTTTTCTGCCAGTCCTTCTCCGTAGAGGAAGCTGAACGTTTCATATGGTGAGTGGTCGTTCAGCTTCTTTCTTTTATAAGAATTAATGTGGCTCATTACAAGATTGATATCCTGTTGAGTGAAGCTGTCGAAGCTGGTACCTTTAGGAAGTACACGCCGGATCAGTTCATGATTAACCTCAATCGCACCTTTCTGATACGGCTTCCCTGCATCACAATAAAAAATCCATGTGCGGCGTGCATCATTCTGTTCGGGGCCAAACTCGATTCCTTTGGGATTGGAAAACTCACTTCCATTGTCAGTCAGGATGACCGGGAAGAGCTTTTTAAAGTCTTCTCTGCCAAGGAGCTGATAAAGGTCATCAAAACAGTCGATGACTGATCTGGAAGTATTGGCATCCCTGAGCAATGCAATCATGAAAGAGCAGGACACAAAGTGTATGGTGAGAAGGACTTTACCGCCAACACTTCCAATAACGGAATCCATTTCCACATGCTGTGTTCCGGGTTCTTTTGACATAAACTTCTGATAATCCGTATAAGTCCTGCCGATACGGCAGCCACGGTCAACTTTGAAAACTTTTTCCCTGCTGCGCGCTCTGTAACGTACCTTGCGCGGCAGATCAATGTTACGTACATCCAGAAGGGATCCATCGATGTAGTTATAGATAGTCTTTTCACAGCACATCAGTTCATCGACATGATTAAGGTAAATCTGGTGAACAGACTGGCCTTTACGGATTAAAGGAGAGATGATTTCGTTGAGCCTGCGAAGATCCTTTTCGTTCGTCAGAATACCGCTCCTGGATTCAGAAATGTTTTTTTCAGCGAGAAGTTGTGCGTCTCCCGGGTCATACCAGCGTTTCAGCAGTGTGCATTTATCAAGATCCTGGCAGCCGTTGCAGACATATGGCGGCTTTGTCTTGATCTGGCAGATTTCCTGCCGATAGTTAGGACACAAGGAGATACATTTACCGCAAACACTGCATTTTGCCCCATATGTACCGGACCGGGTGCAGCTATCCTTGCAAATCCTCTTAACCTTACAGGTTTTGCGGTATAAGCAATCATTAAAGCTGTAGCCGGGTTTACCGGACTTTTTATCTGCTGAGTACTTTTTGACTTCTTTAGCGATGGTTGTCCGGTCCTTGCCGACGTCATCGCCTATGGCTTTAAAGCTTTTTCCTTCTTTAAGACCGGCAGCAATCGTAAGACGATCTTCATACGTTAAAAATGATGACATGATGACTCCTTTCTGCCGTCGGACAAAGAACAGGATATCATTTGATAACACAAAAGAAAAAGGGCAGTTTTCACTGCCCATATAGACACTATTAATTATTGTAATATAAAATCCCGGAAGAAATCAGAAGGATTCCTCTTCCTTAAAGGATTCTCTACTGAAGCAGTATAACGGGATTCTCATTTTACAACTGACGCATGCTCAATGGAGCAGTTCAGCCATATGAGCTGTTATATTTTATTAAAGAGGCCTGTTATGAACCTGAATGAATATCAGAATTACCGAGAAGTAAAACCGCATACAACAGCAGAATTCCCATACAATACTTATCTCTGCTCTATCCCGAAGGATTTTCCGCAAGTTCCTCTGCACTGGCATGCAGAGCTTGAGCTGATCGTTATTAAGAAAGGACGGGGCTTCGTTTCCGTTGATCTTGAAAAGCGTTCTGTCACTTCGGGGGATATTATTCTCATCCGCCCCGGACAGCTCCATTCCATCGAACAGGATCAGGGGTATACTATGGAATACGAAAATATCATAATGAAGCCGGAGCTGCTCATATCAGGCGAGAACGACCTGTGCGCGGTCCGTTTTATTTTTCCTTTTATTAACGGTAAGATTTCGTCAGACACCTACCTCACTCCTGCTGTTTCTTATTATAAAGATGTTTCCGAATGTATCCGCCAGATTGACCTGCTGTGCAGCTCCAAAACTGAAGGCTATCAGCTTGCGGTAAAAGGGCTTTTGTTTCAGTTTTTCTATCTGCTTATTTCCAACAGGCAGAAAAAGGAGACTGCGTCGATATCTCAGACGAAGTCTCTCGAAAAAATGAAAACCATATTAAAATATGTGGAAGAGCACTACTCCGAACATATCACGATCGATGACATGGCAGCTCTCACTTATTACAGCAAATCCCATTTTATGAAATTCTTCAAGCAGCACATGGGTACGGGATTTATTGAATACCTTAATGATTACCGCCTGACGATGGCGGAACGCCTGCTCAAATCTTCAGACGCCTCTGTACTGGAGATTGCGGAACAGAGCGGATTTGACAATCTTTCCTACTTTAACCGTATTTTTAAACGGAAGTACGGAATATCTCCGGGAAAGCGGCGTTTGCAGTAATCGACGGATACAGTAATCAGCAGCAGCTACTTTCCAAAACCGCAGTTCGGATATGTACACACCTTGCAGTTCAGGCACAATCCGCCTTCTCCCAGCACACTGAAATCCTCTGCGCTCAGATGCTCTCCTGCCGCGATCCGCGGCAGAACCAGATCAAAGATCGTCCGCTTTGAGTACATAACGCATCCGGGCAGCCCCATGATCGGAATATCCGCCGCATCACTGTCCTTTTGCTTTTTGTACGCCAGCATAAACATGGCGCCGGGCAGGACAGGAGCGCCATAAGTAACTACTTCATCTGATGCGTTGCGAATGGCAAGAGGCGTCCTGTCGTCCGGATCTACGCTCATACCTCCGGTGCATACCACCATGTCCGCGCCTTTTTTGATCCAGTCGTTGATCGCGCCTGTCGTCATCTCTGCGTTATCATCGCACAGCACATGCCCCATTACTTCCACACCGCACTCTTCCAGTTTCTCTTTTACCACCGGAGTAAACTTATCTTCGATCCGCCCGCGGTACACCTCGCTCCCTGTGGCAATAATCCCTGCTTTCATCTTATGGAACGGAAGGATCCGGAAAATAGGTTCAGCTCCGCAGATTTCTTTTACCCGGTTCATTTTCTCCTCTTCGATCACAAGAGGAACCACACGCATTCCTGCGATCTTATCGCCCTTTTT
This sequence comes from uncultured Lachnoclostridium sp., assembly GCA_930986645.1. Classification (GTDB taxonomy): domain Bacteria; phylum Bacillota; class Clostridia; order Lachnospirales; family Lachnospiraceae; genus Mediterraneibacter. Next base: position 98,404 of record CAKNJS010000002.1, on the reverse strand, counting down.
CACCGGAAAATCGCCGTGTCTGGAAGCAAGCACAATCTGCCCCATAGAGTTCACTGCATTCAATTTTTGTCTGTCGATCTTTAAAAGCCCGTCCTCGTCTGCCGTCAGCTCGATCTTGCCTTCCTTTGCCTCGGACGCTTCCATATATTCTCCCTGACATACCTGCCGAAGCACTTCCGCAGCATCATTTTCATGAAGCATACCTTCCTGTTTCTCCCACACATACAAATGCTCTTTCCCGACAGAAAGCAAAACAGGAATGTCTTCCTCTGTAACCACATGCCCTTTCCGGAATACAGCATCCTTTACAACGCCCGGGATGATCTGCGTAATGTCATGACAGAGCACACTGCCGACCGCATCTTCTGTCCTGATCAGTTTCATAATCTGCGCCTCCTGTTTTATACTCACAGTACTGTTTACAACTCATCAAGTTCCTTCAACCACACTGCCGCACACGCATCGCTCGGCATTCTCCAGTCGCCTCTCGGGGAAAGCGCCACCGTACCGATCTTCGGTCCGTCCGGCAGACAGGAACGCTTAAATTGCTGGGAAAAGAATCTCCGGCAGAATGTCTTCAGCCATTTCAGGATCGTCTCTCTGTCATAGTCTCCATCGAACGTCATTTCCGCCAGCCGGAAGATCTTCGCCGGTTCATAGCCGAAACGGAGCATATAATACAGGAAGAAATCGTGAAGCTCATACGGACCCACCAGATCTTCTGTCTTCTGCGCAATGTCTCCGTCTTTCGGCGGGAGCAGTTCCGGACTGACTGGTGTATCGAGCACATCGTACAGTACTCTGCGCAGTTCCTCGTCCGGCGTCTCGTCAGCCGCATATTTTACCAGATGCCGCACCAGCGTCTTCGGCACGGATGCATTGACACCGTACATTGACATATGGTCGCCGTTATATGTTGCCCAGCCAAGTGCCAGTTCGGACATATCTCCGGTACCGATGACCATGCCGCCCGTCCGGTTGGCGATATCCATCAGCACCTGAGTGCGTTCCCTTGCCTGAGAATTCTCGTAAGTCACATCGTGGTTTTCCGGATCCTGTCCGATATCCCTGAAATGGATATTCACCGCGTCTGCGATAGGCACTTCCTTCAAAGAAGCACCTGTCTTTCTCGTCATCTCGCAGGCGTTGTTGTACGTCCGGTCCGTTGTCCCGAAGCAGGGCATCGTCACTGCGATAATGTCTTTCTTATCGCGTCCGAGCATATCAAATGCCTTGGCGGTCACAAGAAGCGCAAGAGTGGAATCGAGACCTCCTGATATTCCCACAACGGCCGTCCTTGAATTTGTATGTGCCAGACGTTTCTTCAGTCCCATCGCCTGAATCGTCAGGATTTCCTCACACCTCTGTGCCCTCGCTCTTTCATCCGCGGGGACAAAAGGTTTCTTCGGAAATGTTCTGGTGAGCACTGTTTCTTCATTATTGATATGGAAGGGGATCCGGATAAGAGTCTGTCTGGCTGCCCCCTTAAATGTAGTATTCTTTCTTCTCTCACTGACAATTCTCTGGATATCCAGTTCCGAATATATGATCTTATTGTGATACCTCTCAGCCTGCTTTAAGATTGCCCCGTTTTCTGCGATGATATTATGCCCGCCGAAGACTACATCCGTTGTAGATTCGCCCTCTCCCGCATTTGCATAAATATATCCTGCGATCAGACGTGCGGACTGTCCTGAGATCAGCTCTCTGCGGTAGCTGTCTTTTCCGATGGTCTCATCACTGGCAGAACAGTTTACGATCACGGTTGCTCCTTCCAGCGCCGCTCCGATACTCGGCGGAACAGGAGACCAGACATCCTCACAGATTTCTGCGGACACGATCAGATCCTCCATTTCACTTTCCTTAAACAGAAGCTGAGGCCCGAAAGGCACTCTCTGACCGTCAAAATCAATATATCCGGCAGTCTCCGGTCCGGGCGTAAACTGGCGCATCTCATAGAATTCTGCGTAATTAGGAAGGAATGTCTTGGTCGTAAGTCCTATCACCTTTCCCTGATTCATAGCAGCCGCCACATTGTACAGCTTGCCGCCCACTGACAAGGGGGCGCCCGCAAAAACGAGGATATCCTTGTCCGCCGTATATTCTGCGATCCTGATCAGCGCATCTTTCGCGGCTTTCAAAAGTACATCCTGAGTGAACAGATCACTGCAGGTATATCCGGTCACGCATAACTCCGGAAATACGATGATCTTCGCTTTCTGTTCACAGGCTTCACTGATCGCCTCACAAATCTTTGCTGTATTAAACTCCACATCTGCCACCCGGATATCCGGTGTAGCTGCGGCAACTTTTAAGAATCCGTGTTTCATTTTCCCTTCCGCCTTTCTCGTTGGGGACGTAGTAAAACCCGGTTTTACTACGTCCCCGTTCACACTTTTTTCACAATTTACTCTTATCTGGCTTTCGCCTTTTTCAGCAGTTCCTTCAGTTCATCCACTGTATAATTATATGCCGTATTGCAGAAATGACATTTTACTTCGATATCTTTGCCGTCATCGATCATGGACTGAATCTCTTTCTTTCCCACACTGATGATCGCTTTCTCGATCCGCTCTTTGGAGCAGTTGCAGTAAAACCGTGCCGGCATTGTATCTGTAATCTCCAGATCAAGGCCGTCCAGTACCTGCGCGAGCATCTCTTCCGGCGTATGTCCATTGTCCAGCATAGAGGTGACAGACTGAATGTTCTGGATATTCTGCTCCAGTTTATTCAGCACTTCGTCTTCGATAAAAGGCATTACCTGTACGATAAAACCGCCCGCACAGCGGACAGTGTTATCGTGCTCCATAAGCACGCCCAGACCTACAGAAGACGGTACCTGTTCCGATGTGGCGAAATAATACGTGAGGTCTTCCGCAATCTCTCCGGTCTGAAGGATTGTCTGTCCGGAGTAAGGCTCTTTAAGCCCCATATCCTTGATCACGGTCATCACACCCTGCCCGAGAGCTCCTCCCACATCCAGTTTGCCGTTCTTCGGCGGCAGCATCACGTCCGGATCAAATACATAGCCTTTTACATTTCCCTGGCTGTCCGCCGTCACAGTCAGTCCCTGAATCGGACCGGAGCATTTGATCTGTATCGTCAGCATATCTGTCGCGTTTTTCATCATGCTGCCCATCATTACACCGCCGGTCAGGAGTCTGCCGAGGGCTGCTGTCGCCACCGGGCTCGTGCCATGGCGCTGTCTCGCTTCTTCCACCATCTCTGTTGTCACTGCGGCAAATGCACGGATCTGTGTGTGCGCCGCCGAGGCTCTTACTATATAATCCTTCATACTGATATTCTCCTAACTTCCTGTCTTTTTATTCTTCTGTTCCCGGTAAATCATTCCGCTGTTTTCCGCATTCTCTGGCAATCACGCAGATTCTCTCGGAAGTTTCCCGCGGTTCTTCTTTTGTATCCATATCATATGCTGTTTCATAGACCAGTCCCGCTTTCTCCAGAAGCTGCCGCATTTCTTCCAGCGTATATGCTCTCTGATAATGCTTCTCGGTATATCTGCGGTACAACTGTCCCTCTGCGTCCTGATCTTCCGGATCCGCCTGTCCTTCTTCCCTTACAAACAGTGTCAGATCGTATTCATTGATTCTTTCTTCTTCATAATAATAGTTGTCCCAGATAAAACTGCACTCACCGCGGTCCTCTGCGATCGTACAGTCCCCCATAACTTCACGGTACTTATATTCTGTGTTGAAATCGAACAGAAAAATTCCTCCCGGATCCAGATAATTATTCACCAGCCGGAATACTTTTTCAAGATCCTGCGGATCTGTCATGTAATTAACCGAATCACAGACACTCACAACTGCGCGTACCGTGCCGTACAGTTCAAACTCCCTCATATCCTGCAGAAGATAAAGGATATCATGTCCGGACTGTATCCGTTTTTCCATAGCCAGCTCCAGCATTTCCTCGGAGTTATCTGCCCCGATCATGTCGTAACCGTATCCCGCAAGAATCTCCGTCATTGTACCTGTGCCGCATCCAAGATCCAGAACAAGTCCGTCATTTACGTTATATTTGCATAGCATACTATGTATATATTCTCCCCACTCGCTGTAGGGGACATTGTCCATAAATGTATCATATACCGCAGCAAACCCCGTATACGCTTCCAACGATCCCGCCTCCTGTCCAATACATCAGATTATAAACAGAACGCGCCATCCGCCGGCAGATACCGGCGGCAGGCGCATAAACCCACAAGCAGTGTAACATATTTCCAAAAAATAAGCACTAAGAAATTTCGTTTTTTCGTACTGTCTGCTTTGGGCGTTTTACCTATTAACAGACCAATAGTGTTAAACGGGCACGCGAAGATGTCTGACGTAAGGAGTTCTTCGCGTGCCCGTTTTGCTTTCAGCTGATTTCCTGATTTATTAGTTTGCGTTCTTCTGATGAACCGGTATGAAAAATCGGAATTTCATTTATTTGATAAACATTGCATCCCCGAAACTGAAGAACCGATACCTTTCCTTCACCGCTTCTTCATACGCCGCCAGCACGTGTTCTTTCCCTGCCAGAGCAGACACAAGCATGATCAGTGTGGATTCGGGCAGATGGAAGTTGGTGATCAGGCAGTCCAGTGCTTTAAAGCGATATCCCGGATAGATAAAGATCTCCGTCCAGCCGCTGCATGCCTTCAGATGGCCGTCTTCGTCCGCCGCGGATTCGATGGTGCGGCAGCTCGTTGTACCGACGCAGATCACACGTCCGCCGCTGTCTTTAGCACGGTTGATCTTCTCCGCCGCCTCTTCGTTTATCATATAAAATTCCGAATGCATATGATGGTTTTCCACATCATCCACTTTGACCGGTCGGAATGTGCCCAGACCTACATGGAGAGTGACGCGTGCGATATCGACGCCCTTTTCCTCTATTTCTTTCAGAAGTTCAGGCGTAAAGTGCAGTCCTGCAGTAGGTGCGGCAGCTGAGCCTGAGTGTTCTGCATAGACTGTATTGTATCTGTCTTTATCTTTGAGCTGATGTGTGATATACGGAGGCAGTGGCATCTGTCCCAGCTGATCCAGTATCTCTTCAAAAATTCCTTCATACTCAAAGTGGATCAGGCGGTTTCCTTCATCTACAATGTCTGCCACTTCCCCTGTAAGAAGCCCGTCACCGAAGCTGATCCTTGTGCCCGGCTTCGCCTTGCGTCCCGGTTTTACAAGAGTCTCCCATACATCGTCCGCCCCCCGCTTTAGAAGCAGGACTTCAATCTTGGCTCCGGTCTCCTCCTTGGCTCCGATCAGCCTTGCCGGAATAACTTTTGTATCGTTGATCACAAGACAGTCTCCCGGATTTAAATAATTGATAATATCTCGGAATACATGATGCTGTACCTCTCCGGTTTCCTTATCCAGCACCATAAGTCTGGAGGCAGAACGGTCTTCCAGCGGATCCTGAGCGATCAGTTCCTGAGGCAGGTCATAATAAAAATCACTTGTTTTCATACTGTAAACCTATTCCCTTCGACAAACGAGCCCTGTATGCATTCCACACAAGGCCCGCCTGAATCATTATTTCTGTTTTACTGTGTTCTGAGCTCTGCATTCATCTTTTTGCTAAGTTTTTTCATCACCTGATTTGCAGCATTTTCGATTTCCTGAGACGTCAGAGTCTTCTCATCCGATCCGATCGTCAGTCTGATGGTCACAGATTTCTTTCCGGACGGAATCTGTTTCCCTCTGTATTCATCAACAAAGGACGCATCCTTAAGAAGCGCGCTGGCTTTCTTCTTACCCATTACCGCATCATAGATATCATGCCATGCCGCATCCGCATCAAAGAGCATAGAGATGTCATAATCTGTCTCCGGGTACTCTGCCAGATGAGTAAATTTATTCGTTCTGGATGCCAGTGGTTTCAGCTTTGTTGCATCCAATTCGAACAGCATAACGGACAGGTTCTTGATACCGCACTCCATGGAAACCTTCTTTGCCACCAGTCCCATATCACCGATCTTCTCATCTCCAAGATAGATATTGAGCCAGACAACGTTGTCAGCCCACACCGGTTTTTCCTCTTTTCTGAACTCATACGCTTCCATATGCGTATAGCGGGGCATATACTCGAGGACACCCTTCGCCTCTCTGAAAAGCGTGTTGATATCTTTCACGCTGCTCGCGAAAGCCGCCCCGATATGTCTGCGCTGCTCCGGAAGTGATTCTGTCTCGTCGTATACAGATGTATAATTTCTATCGAAGAATACCTGAGCTTCCTCAAAAATGGAGAAGTCATTGAAATAACGCTCGTTTTTTGCAACAGCCTCGCACAGGTTCGGAAGCAGAGAAGAACGGATATATCCCAGTTCCGGTGCCGGCGGAGTGGAAAGCCTCAGTATTCCGTCCGTGTTCTGAAGAACTGCGTTTACAAACACATCATTCATCCACGGATAGGTGTACACTTCCTGCATGCCGCAGCGGATCGCGAGATACTCCTTGATGCTTCTGACAAGGTTCTTATCCTTCTGGTTGATCGCTCCGGTAAAGGAAGTCGTGAATGGTGTAGCGTCGAAGTTGTCATAACCGTACATTCTGGCAACTTCCTCCATTACATCATCCTTGATGGAAATATCGCCTGTGGAACGCCATGAAGGAGCGGTCACATGCATATTGCCGCCGTCAATCTGAACCTCGAATCCGAGTTTCTCAAGCTTGCCCCGGATTTCATCGTCTGTCAGATGTTTTCCAAGTCTCTTCTCAAGCCATGCAAGGCTTACATCTATTTGCGCTCTCTCCAGTTTCTTCACATAGTTATCGCAGAATCCGGTCACTTTCAGCTCCGGATAAAGTTCCATGAAATAGTGCATGGAAAGGGCAAGAGCCTGATCACATCTCTCCGGATCAATGGCTTTCTCATATCTGGAGGACGCCTCCGTACGTGTATCATAGCGCAGTGCCGTGCGGCGGATCCCGGCAGCCTCAAAGTTTGCAACCTCAAGGATTACCCTCTCTGTCTTGGGAAGGATGGAATCCTTTGCTCCGCCCATGACTCCTGCAAGTGCAACCGGTCCCTCGGAGTCCGTGATCACAAGATCGTCATCGCAGAGTGTAAGTTCGTTGTCATTTAAGAGAAGCAGCTTCTCTCCTTCGGACGCATGTCTTACCACGATGTGGTCTGTAATATTGTCCGCGTCAAATGCATGTGTCGGATTTCCGACTGCAAGCATGACATAGTTTGTAATATCTACAAGTGCGTTGATCGGCCGCATTCCAGCCTTCCAGATCCGGTTCTGCATTTTGTACGGTGAAGGCTTCACACTCACACCGGACATCTCAACGCCGATGTATCTTGTACATCTGTCCGGCGCATCGATCTCAACCTTAAAATCAGACTGAACGTCTGTCTCAAAAGGTTTAATCTCTTTGAGAGGCAGGTCATAAAGTGCTGCGATCTCGCGTGCGATTCCGTAATGTCCCCAGAGATCCGGTCTGTTCGTCATTGATTTATTATCGATCTCGAGAAGGACATCATTCATATCCAGCGCATCGGCAAGAGAAGTACCTGCCGGCACGTCAAAAGCAGACAGATCCAGAATTTCTGCCTCCTGCTCTGCCGGGAACAGTTCTCCCAGCCCGATCTCATCGGAAGCGCAGATCATACCGTACGACTCAACGCCACGAAGTTTGGAATTTTTGATCACTACCGGTTCGCCTTCCCCGTGCCAGCGGACAACCGCGCCCGGGCAGGATACAGCGACACGCATCCCCTTCTTCAGGTTGATGCCGCCGCAGACGATATCCTTGATCTCTCCGCCGCCGATATCTACCTTGCACACTCTTAATCTGTCCGCATTGGGATGGGGTTCGATCTTTTCGATGACTCCCACCAGCATATTGTCAAAACGGCGTGCAAGATCTTCCACGTCCTCCACTTCCACTGTGGACATGGTCAGGTCGTACGCCAGTTTTTTCAGATCCGCATCCTCCGGAATATTCACATAATCCTTGATCCATGATAATGATAACTTCATTTTTCCTCTCCTTATCTAAACTGTTTCAGGAATCTTAAATCAGCGCTGTGGAACAGTCTCACATCATCCACACCGTAACGCATCATAACAAGTCTGTCCAGACCGATGTTTACATAGAATCCTGTGTATTCGTCCGGATCCAGTCCTGCTGCTCTGAGCACGTTCGGATGCGGGGAACCTCCCGGCATTACCTCGATCCATCCCACATGCTTGCAGACACTGCAGCCTTTTCCGCCGCATACCTGACACTCCATATCAATCTCAAATCCCGGCTCCACAAAGGGGAAGAAACCGGAGCGCATCCTTACCGGCACATGTCTTCCGAACACTTTGCTCAGGATACTCTGGATCATTACCTTTCCCGATGTAAATGTAATATCTTTGTCCACGATAAGAGCTTCATACTGGAAAAACGCCCTCTCATGATGTGAATCTGTAGTCTCATTTCTGTACACACGCCCCGGATATACGAAACGATACGGAGGTTTGTGTGTCTGCATATAGCGGACGCTTCCTCCGGTCAGATGCGGACGCAGGCAGAGTTTTTCGTTCGTGCTTCCGCTGTCGTGTCCTTCCAGCCAGTAAGTGTCCATGCTCTCGCGGGCAGGATGGTTCGGCGGGAAGTTCAGTTTATCAAAAGCATACATCTCGCTTGTGATCTCATCTTCCTCGAAAATCTCAAATCCCATGGAGCGGAATGCATCGTTCAGGTCATAGCACATCTGTGTGATTGGATGAAGTCCGCCGCCTGACGGCATGATTCCCGGGACAGAGCAGTCAAAATCAGGGGATACTTCCGAAGCTTTCAGCTTCAGTTCCACTCTCTTTTCATCGATCAGTTCCTTGACCTCATTTTTTGCCTGATTCAGAAGTTTACCCATCTCAGGGCGAAGAGACACATCCAGCGTCGGGATCTCTTTCATCAGAAGGCTCAGAGAACCCTGTTTTCCGATATACGCGCTCTTCACATTCTGTAATTCGCCTTCACTCGCCGATTCAGAAATCTTGTTTTTTGCTTCTGATAAAATACTGTTGATTTTATCTTTCATTACACTTCTCCTTTCCTATTTAAGGCAGCCGCCCGCCGAAGCCGTTGATTTTCCATAAAATAAAACATCGTCTCCTGTCATTTTGACAAGGGACGATGTTGATCGCGGTACCACCCTATTTCAGAGCACTTCTTTCTTGCTCTGCACTCTCTTTGTGTAAAATTATTGCTACACGAACATCCGGCTTAACGCAAACCGTCCAAATCAGCTGCTTTTCGCCGGAAGACTCCCATACTGAAACTTCAAAAAGGGCCGCGCGGAATGCTTCCAGCCGATGACACTCCGTCTCTGGGTCGCCGCATCTTCTTTACTCACGTATGTTCACAGTCTAAATCCATGTAATTATTGCATAGAATATTTTTTTTGTCAATAAATCACTCCTGCGGTTTTTTTGATAATATATTTTCTCTATTATAAGAAATCCTCTCCAGCAATGCATTCAGCTCTCCGCCAAGCAAAATGATATACATACATCCGTAGAGCCAGAGCAGGATCAGGATAATTGTTGTCATGCTGCCGTACATGCTGGAGAACCCCGTAAATACATCCAGATATATAGAAAAAACAAAGGAAATCAGCTGCCATCCGAAAGCTGTAAAGACAGCTCCCGGAAGCTGTCTTCTCAAAGTTGTTTTTGCCATATGATTTCTGTTCGGCAGAAATTTATAAACCAGATCCCAAAATACCGTCAATACGATAAACGTTACCAGCGTTCGTATCCGCATTATAAAATCCACTACCTTGATCAAAAAAGGAATATGCTGATATACTATACTGCTGATACTGTTTCCGAACACTGAAATCACCAGCGAAAGCATGATCGCCATCAGGAACAGAACAGTGTATGCAGACGCACGTATTCTCAGATAAAAATAATTTCGAGTCTCTGTATTGGAATAGATCGCGTTCAGCCCCGAAGTAACAGAAAGAACTCCTTTCCCGGCAGACCAGAGTGCTACGATCACAGTGATAGGGATCATTCCGGCAGACTGGATATATACCTGATACACAATACCTCTGATCAGCGGTGCAACAGAATCAGGGAACACCTGCAGTACCGCGCTCATCACATCGTCCATCGTCACATCCGTATACTGTACCATGGTGAGCAGCAATAGAAAAATAGGAATCAGAGAAAGCACAAAAAAATACGCCGCCTGAGCCGCATAAGCGCCGGTATGGTGGGAATTTACAGTCTCTATGAACTTGATGATCTGATCCTTTAACTTCTTTTTCTTTTCCATAATACCGCTCTTCTAAATTCTTATATCCGGGCAGGCCCGGACTGTGGCTCGATGTACTGTTACTATTCACAGCCCCCCGCATTAGTAACAATGTACTAGCAAAAAGCGGCCGTACAAGACGACCGCCTTTATCTTTAGTAGTTCACCCAAAATGCCGGTCCTGTATTTTGAGTCCTAGCCGCAGCCAGGTGGGCAACCGCATCTGCTTTTCTGTCGTCCACTGCATATTGGAGGCCTGACATATTACAGAAATATAGGAATCCCGTTTAAACAAATGTAGGTTCAAAATTACAGGGTTGTCGCACATCCCAGGTTAACTTTTCTGTTAACTCTACAAGTATTATACTCCAGATATATGGTTTTTACAACTGAATATTTTTCCAGCGCTTTATGCCTTCTGATATACTTTTACATAATCGATACAAAATTCGGCATTTTCAATATCCATCGTCCCATCCGGACTTCCCGGCCAATTTCCTCCGACGGCAAGATTAAGTATGATATAGAAGGGCTGGTCAAAGGGTGCGGGATAAGGCTTTTTGCCTTCGCCTTCCATTGCAGAATACCAGTTATTTTCCGTGTGGATCAGTTTGCCGTCAACATACCAGCGGATCTTTCCCGGCTTCCACTCAACGGCAAACAGATGATAACTGTCTGAGAACGTTCCCTCTTTGAGAGTATAACTTCCCTGGCTTTCACAATGTGGTTTTCCAAAATGAAGTGTTCCATAAGAAGTCTTCGTATCATTTCCAAGGACTTCCATGATATCAATCTCTCCGCAGCGCGGCCACTGTCCGTAGAAATATTCTTCCGTCGGCATCATCCAGAATGCCGGGAGAAATCCTCTCCCCTCCGGCACTCTTGCCCTCGCCTCAAAGAGTCCATACTGGAAGTCATGCTTATACTGTGTATTTACCCGGCCGCAGGTATAGGATACACTGCCGTCCTCATTTACTTTCCTGATCGGTTTCAGTACAAGTTTCCCATCCCTGATATAAATATTATCCGGAGAATCCACATATTCCTGCAGTTCATTGTTCACCCATCCCGGTTCATGCAGTTCCACATTCCAGTCATTTCTGTTCAGGGCATCGCCCTGGAACTGTTCTTCCCATACAAGCTTATAACCTTCATAGGACAAATTCGTATTGTCCTGCCGGCTTTCCTCCCGGTGTTTCACATTTTCTTCTGACATTATTCCTCTGCCTCCTGACTTAGTTTTTTCACTAATGTTATGATTCTCCCTGCACATTCGCGGATCTCTTTCTCGGACAGTTCGCCGCGCGCATATGCCTGCCGGATATTCTCGTCGTCATCACAGTTCCCGGGCATAATGATATCATTTCCGGCAGCCGCACATTTCCACGGGATACTTCCGTCTTCCGGCACTGTCGTGTTCCAGTCTGACATAATCACTCCCTGAAATCCCCACTCTTCCCGCGCAACGACCGTGCAAAGGTCTCGGCTGTTTGCCGCGTGTACTCCGTTGATCAGATTGTAGGAGGACATGATCGCCGCCGGGGCGCTTTCTTTTACCGCGATCTCAAAACCGCGCAGATAGATCTCACGGAGCGCCCGCTGAGAAACACAGGCATCCACTCCCATCCGGTTATCTTCCTGATTATTGCAGGCAAAATGCTTGATCGTTACACCGCATCCTGTTTTATACTGCACTCCCCGGGTGACTGCGGAGGCAAGTACTCCCGAGAGAAGCGGATCTTCCGAGAAATATTCAAAGTTACGTCCGCATAAAGGATTTCGCTGGATATTCATGCCGGGCGCCAGCCAGAGGTCTACCTGAAATTCTCTCATTTCTTCCGCAACCGCACATCCGAACTCAGTGAGCAGTTCAGGATCCCATGTCTGTGCCAGGGCAGTGCCTACCGGGAATGCCGTACAGTACTGATAATATGTATCCGCGTTTTTGTGAATTTTCATCGGCTCCAAAAATCCGTTTTCAAGAGATCCGAGAACGCCGGTTCCATAGACGGAATCTGTCTCCTTATCGACCTGATAACTCTGTCTGAGCCTTAAGCCCGCCGGTCCATCCGCCATGATCAGAGAACGGATCCGGTACTTCTCTTCCAATGCCTCTGTTGTCTCCCCAGCAGAACCCGGCACGCGGATTCCGGCTGATCCAAGAGTGCTTGCTCCCGCTGTAATGTTTCCGTAGTGAAGCGGAATCAGATCCTCTACAGGATACTGTTCTTCTGCCGGTGATACATACTGGATTTCCGGTTGTCTGCATGGCACGAATTCATATACCGGTATCGCTTTTTCCTTTGCTTCCTCCGCTCTGCTTTCGCTGTTTCCGGAGCTGTCCCGGCACAGTTCTTCAAACGGCTCTTTCCGGGGACAGATCCGGTGCGTTTTCTCCAGAACCACTTCCCGGGAAACTGTAAGATAAGCCGAGAGCACAGCAGAATCCAGGCTGTTTCCCACCCATATACCGTATGTTCCTGCTTCCACGATCCACGCCTGCCGCTCTTCAGAAAATACGGCAAGCTGCTTCTGCCGGATCTCCACAACTACTTCCCGGCTCTCTCCCGGCATCAGACGGTCTGTCTTTGCAAATCCCGCAAGTCTTCGGCTTTCTTTTTCAATTCCGCTCTTAGGAAAAGATACATATACCTGCACCACTTCCCTGCCGGCATAGCTTTTTCCTGTATTTTTGACCGCGACCCGTGCCTGAACCGAAGATTTCTCCGTCTGCAGGTCACAGAATTCCAATCCGAACGATGTATAGGAAAGTCCGTATCCGAAAGAGAACAACGGCTTTACGCCAAAACTGTCAAAGTAACGGTATCCCACATAGATGCCTTCCCTGTACTCTTCTTTTTCCAGATTTCCGTTGAGATAGCTGTATGTATCTGCGAAGGGGTAATCCTCATACCGCCGGGCCCATGTTGTCGTCAGTTTTCCTTCCGGCACCGCCCTGCCGAAAAGAATATCCGCAACAGCGTGTCCACCTTCCTGCCCCGGCTGGGAGATATTCAGAACTGCACGGATATTCTCCGTTTCCTGAAGGATATCCGTAAGCTCAACCGGACCGCCGGAGTTCAATATCAGAATCAGAGGAATATGAAGCCCGTCAAGGTACAATATATCCTCCCTCTCTCTGCTGCTCAGATAATAATCCCCCTTTTCAAGGCGGCGGTCTTTTCCCTCTCCGGAGATCCGGCTGATCATATAAACCACCGCGGCGGCTCCTTTCAGATCTGCTTCTGTGATCCTGCGTCCGCCCGGAAGAGCAAACGGATTTGCCGCATAGGCATCAAATGGATTCTGCACATGACGCGCATCCTCCAGTATCTTTTCTTTCCACTCTTCTCTGGCTTCTTTATAACGTTTATCATAATCCTGGATCCATTCTTCGTTTGTAACGGATACTCCGGCTTCTTTTATTCCTCTGTAAACAGAGATGTTTTCCCTGTTATTGACATCGCCTGATCCGATGCCGCCTTTTACTGTCTTCTCCGCACCGCTGCCGAACAGGGCGATGGGATCAGAAGTCTTCAGCGGGAGCATCCCCTCGTTTTTAAGGAGCACAATTCCTTCTGCCGCCGCTCTTCTAGCCAGAGTTCTGTGTTTTTCTTCGCGATGAGACAGCCCCTGTTTCAGGCTGCCGCTGTGTGTCCATTTTTTCATCATTCTTACCTCTTTATCCGTCATAAATTTTTAGCTGCAGTATAAGAAAGCCGCCATAGCGTTCTCCTGCGGATTTCGGAAGGATCGCCCTATGGCGGCTTTTCAGTTTCTCTCTGTTCTCCTATTCTTTAACACCGCCGAGGGTCACGCCCGCGATGATGTATTTGGAGAGAAGCAGATATACAATAATGATCGGTACGATCGCTACTGTGATCATCATATAGATTTTTCCCATATCAAAGTTCATGTAATCTGCACCTCGGAGCGTTGCGATCAGGATCGGAACTGTCATCTTATCCTTGGACTGGATCACCAACGCAGGAACGAAGTAATTATTCCATGATCCTACAAACGAGAAGATTGCCTGCACCGCGATCGCCGGCTTCATGATCGGAAGCACGATCCGGTTGAATGTCCTGAATTCTCCGGAGCCGTCGATCCTTGCCGCCTCTACAAGAGACAGCGGAAGGGATGACTGCAGATAACTGTACATAAAATAAAATACAGCCGGAGATGCGATAGAGGGTATGATAAGCGGAAGGAGCGAATCATACATACCCATATTCGTGATCAACCGCAGGAATCCCATCGCTGTCACCTGTGTCGGCATGACAAGTATTGCCATGATAAACGTAAATGCTGCTTTCTTTATCTTGAAATCATATGCATACAGACCATACGCTGTCAGCGATGAAAAATATGTACACAGAGCCGCTGAACATGTCGATACGATCAGACTGTTGAGAATCCCCCTGAACATCGGGAAACTTCCGTCATTTGCAACATTCTTTAAGTTCTCCAGAAAATATGTTCCCGGGATCGCGGAAAATCCTTTCTGCAGATCCGCATGAGAACGCGTTGCGTTCACGATCAGGATATAGAAGAAGAACAGGCACAAAAATGACAGAAATATGAGCACCACATGAGCTATAATCGTCTGTACACGATTCGCTTTATTAGATTTCATCTTCTATCTCCCCCTTTTGCTGCTTTTGCTCTTTTTCTTGCTGCCTTTGCTTCGCTGTCAGTGCCGTTTGTCATCCTGTATACAAAGAAGCACAAGATACCACTCACAATAAACAGGTATACAGACAATGCACCCGCCATACCATAATTTCTGCTCTCCAGATGACTGTTCAGGAACATGATCAGTGTCATGGACGTACGGTCCGGATTACCCTGACCGTTTGTCAGGATCTGAGGAACATCGAACATCTGCAGTCCGCCGATAATTGATGTGATCAATGTATATGCAAGAATCGGCCGGATCAGCGGAAGAGTGATATAGAAAAATCTTTTGATACTTGTACACCCGTCCAGTTCACAGGCTTCAAATATGTCCTGACTGATACCCATAATTGCGGCCATAAGCATGATCGTAGTATTTCCGAACCACATCAGGAAGTTCATCAGACCTACAAGAGATCTCGTACCGATTACGGATCCGAGAAAATCAATCGGTTCACTGATCCATCCCAGAGACATCAGGATCGAATTGATCGGTCCGTTTGTTGAGAACATTGCAAAAAACAGCATTGCAAATGCAGATGCCATGATCAGATTCGGAAGATAGATGACCACCTTGAAAAACTGCTTTCCGCGAATCTTAAGACGGATATCCGTAAACCAGTTTGCAAGGAGCAGTGCCACCACGATCTGGGGAATGAATCCGATCACCCACAGTATCAGAGTGTTACCAGCGTATTTCAGCATATCTGATCCCAGCAGGCTGATATAGTTCTGCAGCCCTACAAAATTCGGACCGATTTCTTTGATTCCCGACCGGTAATATTCGAAAAAACTATATCGAATCGTATCGATCAGAGGGATCAGCGAAAAAATGAAAAAACATATAAAAAACGGAAGGATAAAAATATATCCCCATTTTGCGTAGCTGACGCTTCTGCGTTTCTTTTTCATAAGCTACCGTTCCTTTCTGTGTCCGGCGGCTGCCCCCGAAACTTCTTCGGTGCAGCCGCCTCCTCATCTGTTATTCCGGCCACTGAACTTCTGTAATATCCGGATAACGTTCTTTTATAGCTGTTTCGAAATTATCTTTCGCTTTATCAAAATCCACATTGCCCTGGAAATAATCGCTGAATGAATTCTGGAACAACTCTACACATCCCAAGTCATATGCAGAAAGAGGAGCAATCTGAATGTTTTCCGCTACAGGTGCATAGTATTCATATGCGTTCTGTCCGCCAAGGAAATCAGATGCATATGTATCGTCTGCAGCAGCTTCCTCCATACCGCTTACCGTATTTGTGAAGTCAAGGTAATCCTGAGAAATCTTCAGCAGTGTATCTTTTTCTGCCGTCATTGCGAGAATAATATCTTTTACATGCTCCGGATTGTCCGTACCTGTCGCAGCGTGGATATAGGAACCGCCCCAGTTGTATTCCTGCGGAGGATTTGTAACAGCCCATGCGCCTGTATCGCCATCCCAGTTCGGATTCAGAGTAAAGTCAATTCCCCACGGCGGAAGCAGGAATGCGAATACCTTTGACGAAGAGCCCATTGCTTTGTTCCAGTCGTCATTAAACTGACCTTTTACAGTCTTGTCCAGATAACCGGCGTCAAGCCATTCTTTGGAATTTTCCACCCAATCCATAATCAGCGGATCTACTTTTACTGTTGTCTCACCGTCCGCAACCCACGGTTCGCTGATATTATTGCTGTACACACGAAAAGTGTCTGCATATGAGGCAAATGTATAATATCCTTTTGCTTTCAGCTCCTCGGCAGTTGCTTTCAGAGTATCCCAGTCTTTTACTTTCTCTCCTACTGCTGTCGGATCATCAGTTCCGAATACATCCTGTGCAATATCTCTGCGGTATACCAGAACTCCCGGGCAGCACTGCCATGTGGAGCCTCTCTGAACTCCTTCCCTGTCAGAAGCCGTTATCTTTGTAAAATCATACTGATCCGCAAGATCTGTATCAGGATCGATTCCCAGATCAGTCAACGGCATTGCCACGTCGGCTTCCGCATCCGTATATTTGTAAACATAATCTGTCTCAGATAAGAAGATATCAATCTTGTCATCTGCAGCCGCATCAGCCTGATTCATAAGAGCTTCATCAAGTTTCTGCTGATAAACCCCGTCCTGGTTCGGATTGATTACCCAGTGGATCTCCGTTCCGTCTTTCAATGTGGTCACCGTTCCATCATCGGATGTGCTCTCAACTTCCGGATACACAGCCTCCAGACGGGTACGGAACTCATCATTCCAACTGTAAATATTGATGACCTTTCCCTCTTCCGTACTCTCTGTTGTTCCAGATCCTTCATCAGATCCTGAACTACCGCAGCCTGCCAGCAATCCTGCCACAGTGACTGCTGCCATTAAAGCAGCAAATGCTCTCTTTTTCATTGTTCATTCCTCCTGTCTTATATTATCCACAAGGCTTCCGCCCTGCTTACGATGATGAAATTATAGCTCAATCCGGCTGCTCAATATATTATAAATTTCAAAAAAATATCAGATTCATGACCCGTTTTCGGCACATTTTGATTTTATGTCATGATTCTGATATTTTCCCCCCTTTTTCTGATTTTTGCCATACAAGGATTCTTATATAATTTCCATAAATAATAAATACTGAATCATGAAAGGAGACGCAAAATGAAACATCTGCAGTTTGTTGACGAGTACGGCAGTTTTTCCATAGAACAGCCGGAAAATACAAGTTATCTTTATTTTCCGCTGGCGTCAGAAACAGGGTTGAAGAGTTCTCTTACACCGAATCTGGGCGGTGATTCCAAGACGGATCAGGAAACCTTCTTATTAGAACCTGTCAGTGCGGAAAATCTTCATAATAACCGTTCTGTCAGAAATTTCTGGCTTGTATGTGAAAAAGAAGGGGTTTTCTCCGCGTCAGGCGCGTCTGCGGAGCAGGAAGCGGTAAAATTTACAGACCTTCAGGATCAAAGCAAAATCACCGCAGGATTCATGTGGCATACACTGGAAAGGATCTCTTCCGCCCTTTCCCTTGAGACACGGATCACTTCCTTTATTCCTGTAAATGATAATGTAGAAATCATGCACATTACTGTCCGTAACCAGTCAGACAGTACAAAGGAGCTGATCCCTTACGCCGCAATTCCGATCTACGGTCGGAGCGCTGATAATATAAGGGATCACAGAAATGTAACTTCCATGCTCCACCGCATCCGGACAGATTCCAACGGAGTCTTCGTCCGGCCGACAATGTCTTTTGACGAGCGGGGACATCGTCCCAATACAAAAATCTATTATGTATGCGGATACAGCGGCAACGGCCAGGCTCCGGAAAGTTTCTATCCCACTGTAGAGGACTTTCTGGGAGAAGGAGGCACCTACACACACCCACGCGCCGTCCATGAAAACTGCCCCGGTATCCCGGCAGGATCCACAGCCGCTGGCAAAGAAGCGATGGGCGCTTTCCGTTTTCCCAAGATCCGGCTTGCCCCCGGTGAAGAGGCAGAATATATTCTGCTCCTCGGAGTGGAAGACAGCGAAGAGGACATTAACCGTATTTTGGGAAAATACAATACTCCGGATAAGGTCCGGAATGCCCTTGAAGCAACGAAATCATGGTGGAAAGAGAAAGTCAACACGGGATTTCATACCGGAGACGCCGATTTTGACCGGCTGATGAAATGGATCTGTTTCCAGCCGTTCCTCCGGCGTCTGTTCGGATGCTCCTTCCTGCCCCACCATGATTATGGAAGAGGCGGACGGGGATGGCGGGATCTCTGGCAAGACTGCCTTTCTCTCCTTCTCATGGACCCCGGCGGAGTAGGACTGATGATCGAGAAAAACTTTGGCGGAGTGCGGATCGACGGGACAAATGCAACGATCATCGGCGACGGGGACGGTAATTTTATAGCAGACCGCAACGGGATCGCACGGGTGTGGATGGATCATGCCCTCTGGCCTCAGATGACTACAAAACTCTATATTGACCAGACCGGGGATATCGATATTCTGAACAGGCAGGCTTCTTATTTTAAGGATGCCCAGGCAGACAGAGGAACACAGATCGATGCCCTGTGGGACGCCGGACAGGGCAGCCTGCTTCGCACAGAGGGCAATGATATTTATACCGGGACCATATTAGAACATCTTCTGATCCAGCAGCTGACTGCCTTTTACGAGGTCGGTGATCATAACATTTACCGCCTGCGGGGAGCTGACTGGAACGATGCTCTGGATATGGCTCCCGAACACGGGGAAAGCGTCGCTTTTACCTGCGCCTATGCAGGAAATCTCCGTGAGCTCGCCTCAATGATCCGGCTTCTTGAAAGCCGCTCTCCCGGAGCCGAAGCAGAACTGATTGAAGAACTGCAGATCCTGCTCAATGACGATACCGGATTATTTGAGAACATAGAGGCAAAAACCGAATTACTCGCAAGTTATACCCAACGCTGCCGGCACCGGATCAGCGGCAGCCGCATTGCCGTCCGCCTGTCCGAGCTGGCGGAAAATCTGGAGCGCAAGGCCGACTGGCTCACGGGACATCTCCAGAATCACGAATGGATCGACGGAGGAACGGATGAAGGGTGGTTTAACAGCTATTACGATGATCATGGCCGTGCAGTGGAAGGATTTTTCCCGAATGAGGTTCGCATGATGCTTACAGGACAGGTCTTCTCCATTATGGGAAACGTCGCTTCCGAACAACAGATCCGCAGAATCGTAAACAGCGCAGACCGCTATCTCTACCGAAAAGAAATCGGCGGTTACAGGCTGAACACGGATTTCCATGAACTTAAATTCGACATGGGGCGTATGTTCGGCTTTGCATACGGTGAAAAAGAAAATGGAGCCGTATTCTCACATATGACAGTGATGTATGCCAATGCACTGTACCGCCGCGGTTTTGCGAAGGAAGGGTGGAAAGCACTGAAAACACTGGCAGATACCGCTCTGGATTTTGACACCAGCCGAATCTATCCTGGTATACCGGAATATTTCCGCTCCGACGGCCGCGGAATGTACCACTATCTGACAGGAGCCGCAAGCTGGTTCATGATGACCATGATCACCCAGGTCTTCGGCGTCCGGGGACAGGCAGGCGATCTCATCCTTGCCCCCCAGCTTATGGCCGAGCAGTTCGACGAGCAGGGGAAAGCGTCTGTCAGCCTTGTTTTCGCCGGGAAGGAACTTGAGATCATCTACGAAAATCCGAACCGGAAAGACAGCGGAACATACACGGTATTCTCGGCTGTCTGCGAAGGACAGCAACTTCCGACAGACGCCCTCGGACACGTTATTATCACACGCAGAATACTGGATACGCTTTCGGATGATTGTCACCGCGTAATTGTAAAACTCATTTAAAACCAACTGAAAGGATAGGAAGAAACTTATGAAATATGGATATTTTGACGATAAAGAACGGGAATATGTGATTGACCGTCCGGATACTCCCTCCCCCTGGGTAAATTATCTGGGATCACCGGAGTACGGAGCGATCATCTCAAACAATGCTGGCGGATACAGTTTTGCCAGGTCAGGTGCAAACGGACGTATCCTCCGATACATCTTCAACCAGTTTGACCAGCCGGGGCGCTATATTTATATCCGGGACAATGCATCCGGCGATTACTGGTCCGCCTCATGGCAGCCGGTGGGAAAGGATACGGAACAGTATCAAAGCAGATGCTGCCATGGTATGGGCTATACAAGAATGGTCGCAGACTACAGCGGTATACACTCTGAAGCGGACTACTATGTTCCTCTTGGAAAATCCTATGAGGTATGGGCGCTTTCCGTGACCAACGAATCGGACCGCGTGCGCGAGCTTACTCTTACAGGATACGCAGAGTTCACAAGCCACAGCAATTATGAACAGGATCAGGTAAATCTCCAATATTCCCTGTTCATCACCCGCACATTATTTGAGAAGAACCGGATCATCCAGCAGATCCACGGCAACCTCGATGCACTGAGAGAGGATGAAGAAGTAGACGATAAAAAGGTAACCGAACGCTTCTTCGGTCTTGCGGGTGCAGAAGTCTCCTCCTACTGCGGAGATAAGGATGCTTTTCTCGGGAAATACCACGGATACGGCAATCCGCAGGGCGTAATCTCCGCTGATCTTGGAAATGTGACCAGCTACAATGAGAACTCCTGCGGCGCTCTCTCCTGTACGGTCACGCTGGCTCCCGGCGAGTCCGAAACCGTGCTCTTCCTTCTCGGTATGAAACCCTCTGCGGAAGCAGAAGCCATTATAAGTTCCTACGCCGATCCGGCCGGACAGGTCAGACAGGAAATCAATGCGCTGAAAGCAGACTGGTATGCAAAGCTGGATCATCTGAAGATCAGTACTCCGGATCCTGCCTTCAATACGATGATCAACACATGGAATGCCTACAACTGCTTCATCACATTTGTCTGGTCAAGAGCGGCATCCTTCATTTACTGCGGACTGAGAAACGGCTACGGCTACCGGGATACCGTACAGGATATTCAGGGAATTATCCACCTCGCCCCTGAAATGGCATATGAGAAGATCCGCTTCATGCTCTCGGCACAGGTAGATAACGGCGGCGGTCTTCCCCTTGTAAAATTCACCCACAATCCGGGGCACGAAGATACGCCGGATGACGCCTCCTATGTCCGGGAGACAGGCCATCCCGCCTACCGTGCGGATGACGCCCTCTGGCTGTTTCCGACAGTTTACAAATACATTGCGGAAACCGGAAATACCGCATTTCTCGATGAAGTCATCCCATTTGCCAACAAAGGCGAGGGAAGCGTTTATGACCATCTGAAACGCGCCGTACAGTTTTCATTTGACCATCTGGGACCCCACGGTATGCCTGCCGGATTATATGCGGACTGGAATGACTGCCTCCGCCTCGGAGCAGAAGGAGAATCCTCCTTCGTCGCACTGCAGTTCTATTATGCAATGACTATATTAAAGAAATTTGCCGTCTACAAACAGGACAGCGAATACGTCGCTTATCTCGAGGGAAAACAGGAAGAAATCGAACAGAAGATCCAGAAACTGTGCTGGGATAGCGACCGTTTCATCCGCGGCTATACCGAGAAGGGCGAGCGTATCGGCGCAGCAGCGGATCCGGAGGCAAATATGTGGCTGAATCCGCAGAGCTGGGCCGTCATCAGCGGTCTTGCATCCAAAGAGCAGGCAGATACCGCTCTGGAAAATGTGTATCAAAGACTCAACACCGCATACGGCGCCATCCTGATGGATCCGCCTTACCATGCGCACGCATTCGACGGTGCGCTTGCCGTGATCTACAATCAGGGAACAAAAGAAAACGCAGGCATTTTCTCCCAGTCTCAGGGCTGGCTGATCCTTGCAGAGGCTCTCAGAGGCCATGGAAACCGTGCATTCGAATATTTTACGGAGAATGCGCCGGCAGCACAGAATGACCGGGCAGAGATCCGCCATCTTGAGCCCTACTGCTACGGGCAGTTTACAGAAGGACCGGCAAGCAGTCATTTCGGCCGCTCCCATGTGCACTGGCTGACAGGAACCGCTTCCACAGTAATGGTCGGATGTGTGGAAGGGATTCTGGGGCTTCGTCCGGATCTTAACGGTCTTCGCATAGAACCGGCAATTCCTGAGACTTGGAGTTCATTTGAAATTGATAAAGACTTTCGTGGTAAACATCTGCATATTCGCATCGAAAATCCTGATCATAATGAATCCGGATGCAAAAGCATGATTCTGAATGGGAAAGAACTGACTGATAATTATATACCTGAAGAATTACTTGCGGAAAATAACGAAGTTCTCCTGACAATGTAAAAATATCGGGATACAGTGCAAATAACAACTGTATCCCGATATTTTTCCCAAAAGACATATTTATCTCTAACTCTTTCAGTGTCGTCAGTCCATATGCAGTCCCTCAGATTCAATATCCCACTGAACCATATAATACTCGTCACGATATTTTTTCGGAGTCATACCGACCACTTCACGGAACTGCTGTATAAAATGGCTTTGGGAGGAAAAAGAAAGCCTGTTTGCTATTTCTATCATAGAATAATCGCTGAACCTGAGTAAATTTTTTGCCATATCTATCTTCTGGCTGCGTATATAAGCACTTACAGATACCCCGTTTCTTTCTTAAACAGACGGGACAGATACCCTGAAGAAACCCCCAGTTCATCTGCCAGATCCTCGATCGTAATCCGCTCTTTGATATGCGAATATATATATTCCTTGCACGCATTGATGTGCTTTGAATTTGTATCACTTCGGGAATACTTACGCATTTTCTCCGCATAATCCATGACCATCTCATCGTGCAGCCTGTGGACTTCTTCTCCAGTATGAATATCATCGAGTTTCTGAATATAAAAATCACTCAGCCGGAACGCCTGCTCCAACTCCATGCCATTCTGCCTGCAAAGCCGTGTGATCATCGCTGTTGTGATCACAAAATGATATTTCAGATTGACCACCGGATCCCTTGAGAGGACACCGACCCCCTCCCCCTCCACAAACCGTCCCTGCTCACAGTTTTGTTTGACCTTATCAACATCTCCTGCTGCCACCGCTCGGTAGAACAGGAATTCTTCCGTCGGCTCACGGTGTTCAATTTCATCTATATCATCATCCGCTTCTAGTAAAAACCACTCATTTTTGTAACTCATAAATCTGCCCCTTTTCTGTCACCAGTACTGTTACATCGGATTCCTATTTTATATTATCATATTCCGGTCGGGCATACCAGAAAAATAGACATATTCTTAATCATCCCGTCATTTCTAAAAAAGATATGAAAGAATACCATACAACCGAAAAGTATGATAAGGTAAAAATAATATAACTATTACACTTCAAAAAGGAGAATAACTATGCCGAACTTTACATACAATGCGATCAAAGCTTCATTTATAAAGCTTTTAAGCGAACGCCCGCTGTCCCAGATCAAAGTGAAAGACATTGTAGCTGACTGCGGAGTCAACCGGAATACATTCTACTATTATTTCCATGATATTCCTTCTCTGATCGAAGATATGGTGACGGAGGAAGCTGAATACATCATACAGAAATACCCGTCCGCCGATACGATCGAGGACTTTTTTGAAACCGTCATCAATTATGTACTAGAGAAGAAAACCATGTTTCTGCACATCTACAACTCTGTAAACAGGGAGCTGTTTGAGCAGTATCTATGGCAGGTATGCGGGCGGGTCGTGACCCTTTATGTAGATTCCGTGCTGAACGGGCGCCAGATCCGCCCGGAGGACAGGCGCATCATAGTCCAGTACCTCAAAGCATTAAGTTTCGGAATTGCATCTGCATGGCTCCAGTCAGGCCTTACAGAAGAGATCCGCTCCACATTTGAACGTATCTATCAACTGAAAAAAGGAACTGTGGAGGAAATGATCCGCAGATTTGAGACGGAATAGTTTATCTGTACAGTAAGCCTGTCAGCAGGTTTCAGACACTTGAGGCTCTTTGTCTGGTTTTCAGGCACGGAGCCTTAAATGTCTGTATGAAACCACCGCCGGTCATGCTATCTTTCTGTAAGTAAAATAACCAGAAAGAAGGAATTATATGATCAAAAACGAGTGGAAAAGCCTGCTGAAAAATAAGATTCTCCTTGTTGTCCTGATCGCAATTATTGCGATTCCTTTTATTTATGCAGGTCTGTTTCTGAAATCTATGTGGGACCCGTACGGAAATCTCGACAAGCTCCCGGTTGCGGTTGTAAATGAAGACCGGCCGGTGGAATACGAAGGAAATACTCTGTGCATAGGAGATGACCTTACAGAAGCACTGAAAGATAATGACTCTCTCGATTTTCATTTTATGGACAGTGAAAAAGCCGAAGAAGGTCTGGAAAACGGGACGTGGTATATGGTGATCACGATTCCGGAAGATTTTTCCCGCAGCGCGGCAACTCTTCTGGACGATGAGCCCCGGAAAATGGAACTGAAATACGCAACGAACCCGGGCACCAATTATATTGCATCCAAAATGAGCGAAACTGCTCTGCTCCGGATCCGCGATGAGGTCGCTTCTCAGGTTACAGAGACTTACACTGCTATCGTCTTTGACCGGATCGCACAGGCCGGAAGCGGACTTTCGAAAGCTGCGGACGGCTCGATGCAATTATCAGACGGAATTGACGAAGCCTCCGGCGGGAGTGTAGCAATTACGAAAAACCTGAGAACACTTGCAGACAGCACGCTGGTATTTTCCGATGGAGCCGACACTCTGACGGAAGGGCTGAAGGAATATACGGACGGAGCCAGCCGGGTCAATACCGGTGCGTTACAGTTAAAAGAAGGAACCGGCTCTCTTACCAAATCTCTGCCCGCGCTGACCGACGGTGTCTATACATTAAATAATGGTGTAAAAACCTATACCAGCGGAGTAGATGCTCTGAAATCAAATTCCCCTCAGCTGCTGACAGGGGCGCAGGATCTTGAAACAGGCGTCCAAAGCCTCGCCCGGGGGCTTGATACTCTGCAGACCGGCACGGACCGGTACGTCAGCGCAGTCAATACATTTACCCAGAGTGCAGTTCTTTATGCACAGGGGGCAGAACAGCTCGCACGGGGTGCAGGGCAGCTGGAACCGCTGGAAAATCTGGATCAGGCAGCTTCCGCGGTCTCCCGGCTTAACGCATCTGTCTCTAAAGGAGATTCCTCTCTCAAAAACAGTGCCGAGGACTTAAGCGATGATCTTAACAGCCTGTACAGCAGGATGCAGCAGCTTTCGGAACATGCATCTGTCATCAGCAGCGCTTCCCCGATGCTGGAAGAGTCTGCCGGCGCCCTGCGGTCTGCATCCGGCACTCTCTCAGATACAGCTTTGCAGATCAGCGCTGCAAAGGACTCTGTTTCAGCCGCTGCAGACAGCAGCATCTCTCTTGTGACATCCTGTGCGGCTGACGGAAACGACAGGATCAGTACCGCCAACGGACAGCTTCAGGGCGCAAAGAATACCTTGACGTCGTCCGCCTCTTCTCTGGAAGCAGTCTATGGGGAACTGGCTGAAAATGATTCGGTTTCGGAGGATACTCTCGCTTCACTTCGACAGATAATTGATTCTCTTGGTTCTTCCGCAGGAAGTATTCAGGAGGTTTCCGGTATTGTAACCGATGATTATACTGTCAGGGCACAGCAGATATCCGATACCGCTGCCTCCGGGCTCAGTTCACTGGACGAAGCGCTGGATACTGCTGCCGGCCGGCTTAATGATACTGCAGCCGGACTGGAAGAGAATGCCGGCTCCATCCCGGATATCTCTGCAGATAACTTTCAGGATCTGACCGAAAGCGCCGGTGTATTGTGTGATGAGGCCCGCCAGCTGTCTGCCGGAACAGCGGCCGTCTCAGACGCGTTGACCGATCTTGAGACACAGACTGAAAATTTCCCAGCGGCTGCCGAAGGGATCAAAGAACTTAACGCAGGGTTCGATACTCTCCTTTCCAACAACGACGCTTTACTGGGCGGGGCTGACAGCCTCCGCGCAGCCGGAACTGATGTGACCGGCGGGATCAGCAGCGTCCGTTTTGGAGGGCTTACAGTCTCCGAGGGCATTCAGGTGCTGGGAAACGGTATCCGCACTTATACCGGCGGCGTATCCGCACTTGCAGATAACAGTCCTGCACTGACAGACGGTACTGAAAAACTGGCTGACGGCGCGGGTACGCTCTGTTCGGGAGCCGGACAGCTTTCCGATGGAACCGACGCACTGGCAGAAGGAACTGCCTCGCTGGTCAAAAACAATGACAGCCTGAATAACGGCGCGGCGCTTCTCGCAGACGGAGCCGGTCAGCTTTGTGACGGCGCTTCCCGCCTTTATGACGGTTCTATGGAACTGGATGAAGGGATGGCACAGCTGCAAGACGGCGCTGATGTTCTTGCAGGCAGTCTGTCCGAAGGAGCGGATGAGGCCGCCGGTACGACCGCAGACGAAGATACAATCCATATGTTTGCTTCTCCGGTAAATGCAGATGAGACACAGATTACTACAGTAGAAAATAACGGTCATGCCATGGCGCCGTACATGATGTCTGTAGGACTGTGGGTGGGGTGTCTGGCTTTCTGCCTTATGTATCCGTTGACAAAATATAACGGGGAACTGAAATCCGGACTTGCTTGGTGGGCCGGCAAAGCGTCCGTTCTCTATCCGGTGTCAATCCTGCAGGGTCTTATGCTGATCTGGCTGCTTCATGTGATTGACGGTTTCACTCCGGCAAAAATGACTGAGACAATACTGTTTGCCTGTCTTACTGCCGCAGCATTTACATCTATCATGTACTTTTTTAATATTACGCTCGGAAAAGTCGGAAGTTTTCTCATGCTGATCTTTATGGTCGTGCAGCTCTCCGGTTCCGCCGGCACTTATCCGGTTGAGATCTCACCGGCATTTGTCGCTGACATCCATGCTTATCTGCCGTTTACTTATACTGTGGACGCATTTAGAAGTACGATCAGCGGCGGAGGAAGCATACGGAATTCCGTAATCCTGCTCTCCCTGCTGACCGTTGTATTTACCGGACTTACGATCCTGCAGTTTCACCGTATGTCTCACCGGCGCAAAAACAGCCAGCCGCTTTTCATCGACTGGCTGGAAGAAAAAGGACTAGCATAAGAAAATGATTTATTTGGCTGCCTCTGCCATGGATCTCACATATTCCGCCACATAAGGCACGCACTCTCTTCCGTGAGCGCCGCACAGCTTCACGATCGCGCTTCCTACAATGACGCCGTCAGCATGCCGGCACATCTCTGCCGCCTGCTCCGGCGTCGATATTCCAAAGCCCACCGCGCACGGAATATCTTTCGCCTCTTTTACAAGTCTCACCATCTCACCGATATCTGTTGTGATCTCACTTCTTGTTCCCGTAACTCCCAGCGAGGAAACACAGTACACAAATCCCGACGCTTTCTCTGCGATCATGCGGATACGCTCATGAGAAGTCGGCGCGATCAGGGAGATCAGTTCAATGCCGTACTCCCTGCAGACAGAGTCAAACTCCTCTTTTTCTTCAAAAGGCACGTCCGGAAGGATCAGTCCGTCCATCCCCGTCTCTTTCATTCTCTTTACAAAGCGCTCGGTTCCGTAGGAAAATACTACATTGGCATAAGTCATAAACACGAGGGGGATCCGGGAATTCTTCCGGATCTTTTCTACTGTCTCAAATACTTTATCCGTAGTTACGCCGCCGCTCAATGCCCGCAGGTTTGCCGCCTGTATCACCGCTCCTTCCGCCGTGGGATCCGAGAACGGGATTCCCAGCTCTATGATGGCCGCCCCTTCTTTCTCCATTGCATAGACAAGCTGCTCCGTTGTCTCAAGATCCGGATCCCCGCACGTGATAAACGGGATAAATGCTTTCTTTTCCTGAAATGCTTCCTGTATCCTACTCATAAATATCCTCCCCTCTGTATCTTGCGATGGCGGCACAGTCTTTGTCGCCCCTTC
Source organism: uncultured Lachnoclostridium sp. (assembly GCA_930986645.1). Classification (GTDB taxonomy): domain Bacteria; phylum Bacillota; class Clostridia; order Lachnospirales; family Lachnospiraceae; genus Mediterraneibacter. The sequence continues at coordinate 70,050 of CAKNJS010000002.1, read as the reverse complement.
CCGAAATGTTGATCACCATGATCTGATCCTTTCCCATCTGAGGCGCCAGTTTTCTCGCATAAGCCACCGCGTGGGCGCTCTCAATGGCCGGGATGATTCCCTCTGTCCGTGCCAGATATTCAAATGCATCCACTGCCTCGTCGTCTGTCACAGCCACATATTCCGCCCTGCCTCTGTCGTACAGAGCCGCGTGCTCCGGTCCGATGCCCGGGTAGTCCAGCCCTGCGGAAATAGAATACACCGGAGCGATCTGCCCGAACTCATCCTGACAAAAATAAGACTTCATGCCGTGGAAGATACCAAGCTTTCCGGTGGCGATGGTGGCAGCCGTCTCCGCCGTGTTGACGCCTCTTCCTGCCGCCTCACAGCCGATCAGGCGCACGCTCTCGTCTTCAATAAAATGACAGAACGCTCCGATGGCATTGGAGCCGCCTCCCACACAGGCAAGAACCGCATCCGGAAGTTTTCCCTCTTTCTCCATCAGCTGCTCTTTGATCTCTTTTGAGATGACTGCCTGAAAATCTCTCACGATCTCAGGAAAGGGATGGGGTCCCATACAGGATCCCAGTACATAGTGGGTATCCTCGATTCTCCTCGTCCACTCTCTCATTGTCTCGGACACAGCGTCTTTCAGCGTGGCTGTTCCGGTCGTAACCGCGTGGACCCTCGCCCCGAGAAGGCGCATCCGGTAGACATTGAGCGCCTGTCTCTTCGTATCCTCCTCGCCCATGAACACTTCACATTCCATGCCCATAAGCGCTGCAGCAGTAGCCGTTGCAACGCCGTGCTGGCCCGCTCCTGTCTCCGCAATGACTCTTGTCTTCCCCATCTTCTTCGCAAGGAGTACCTGCCCGAGCACGTTGTTGATCTTATGCGCCCCCGTGTGGTTCAGATCCTCACGCTTCAGATAGATCTTCGCTCCGCCCAGATTCTCGGTCATCCGCCCTGCATAATATAACCGGGACGGCCTTCCCGCATATTCATTGAGAAGCTGTGTCAGTTCCTCATTGAACTGTTTATCATTTTTATAATAGTTATATGCTTCCTCTAATTCATTCACCGCGTTCATCAGCGTCTCAGGTATATACTGTCCGCCGTGAATGCCGTATCTTCCTTTCTTCATATCGTAATACTCCTTACCGCAGCCACTGCTGCCAATATTTTTTCCCTGTCTTTCTTGCCCGAGCGTTCCACCGAACTGCTCAGATCCACCGCATAGGGATGATACTTTCTGACCGCCTCCGGGATATTTCCGGCGTCAAGGCCGCCGGCCAGAATGTACGGCCTTTTCTTCCAGTACCGGAGAAGTTCCCAGTCAAAGGCTGCCCCGGTGCCGCCTTTTCCGTGATCCAGAAGCACCAGATCCGCACTGCTCTTCTCCGCCTCCTCAAGATCAGAAAGATTTTGTATTGAAAATGCCTTGATCAGCGGTTTATCCGTCATATCCCGCAGCCGAGCGATATAGGCCTCATCCTCGCTTCCATGAAGCTGCGCTGCATCAATGACGCCGTCATTTAAAAGCTCTGCAATCAACTCCGGCACAGCATTCACAAAGACTCCCACCGGACAGATCTGCTCCGATAACCGCTGTCTCAGCCTTGCAAGCTGCGTGACCGTGACATTTCTCCTGCTCGCCGGCACTCCGATGACGAAACCGCAGTAATCCGGCTGCGCCTCATTGACATAACCGATGTCCTCCATACGGCTTAAGCCGCAGATCTTAATTCCCGTTTCCCTGTCTGTCTTTCCTGCCGTCATCTTCCCGCATCCTCCTGCATGAGGGCTCTAAGCGCCGCCTGCCGGTCAGGAGAACGCATGAGCATCTCGCCGATCAGTACCGCGTCTGTGCCGTTTTCATAGAGAGCTTTCATATCTTCAGGCCCTCGGATGCCGCTCTCGGAGACGAACACTGTATCCTCTCCCGCCAGCCGTCTCAGCTGGGCGCTGTGGCTGATATCCACAGAGAAATCTTTCAGATTCCTGTTGTTCACTCCGATGATCCGGGCGCCCGCCTGTTTCGCCCGCTCAATCTCACCGGCGTCATGGGCTTCCACAAGGGCCGACATATGAAGTTCCTCCGTCAGCCGGTGATATGCTCTCAGTTCACCATCGTCCAGTACAGAGCAGATCAGGAGCACCGCGGAGGCCCCCAGCGCCTTTGCCTGATAGATCATATATTCATTGCATGTAAAATCCTTGCGGAGCACGGGGATAGACACCGCCTCTGCGATCTCCTCCAGATACACATCGCTGCCCAGAAACCAGTACGGTTCTGTCAGACAGGAGATTGCCGAAGCGCCCGCAGCTTCATAATCTTTTGCAATATCCATGTATGGGAAATCCTCTGCAATGATCCCTTTGGATGGGGAGGCTTTTTTCACCTCGCAGATAAAGGACATCCCCGGCCGGCGGAGCGCCCGCTCAAAGGCCGGAACCGCATCTGTCTGTTCTTCCCGGAGCACGGCCTCCGCCATACGTCTCATCTCAGCCGGCGGGATCAGGTTTGCCTGCTCCCGGATCCTCTCTCTGGTCCTCTCCGTGATCGTCTCTAATATATTCATTTTCTGTTCTCCTTAATAAACATATCCGTTCAGCCCGCGCCATCCGCAAAACCGCACTATGTGCTTATTGCGGCTGTCGCCGCTGTTTTGCTCATATACTGACATCAGATGGCTGTACTGTTGTCGATAAATTCCTCCAGCTTCTTCATTGCAAGTCCGTCGTCAATGAGCTGCTCTGCTTTTCGCACACCCTCTTCGATGGATGCCGCTTTGCCTGCAATATAGATCGCCGCCCCCGCATTCAGACACACAGCACAGCGCTTTGCCCCGCGCTCTTTCCCGGAGAGAATGTCTCTCGTGATCTGCGCATTTTCTTCCGGTGTGCCTCCTGTAAGTTCTGACTTCTCGCACCGTGTATACCCGAACTGCTCCGGTGTGATCTCATAGGACTGGAACCATCCGTCACGGATCTCACAGATGGATGTGGGTGCGCTCATGGAGATCTCATCCAGCTTATCCTGTCCGTAGACGACCATGCCGCGGACAACGCCCAGCTTTGCCATAACCTGTGCCAGCGGCTCTACCAGCTCCTGCTCATAGACTCCCATCAGCTCCATGTTGGCTCCCGCCGGATTGGACAGCGGTCCTAAAATATTGAATACCGTACGGATTCCCAGTTCCTTCCGGATAGGCGCCACATACTTCATGGCAATGTGATAGTTCTGTGCAAACAGGAAACAAATGTTGATCTTCTTCAGGAGCTCGGCGCTTTTCTCCGGCGGAAGATCGATCTTTACGCCCAGCGCCTCCAGCACATCCGCTGCCCCTGACTTGGAAGACGCCGCCCGGTTGCCGTGCTTTGCCACCGGAACGCCCGCCGCCGCGATGACCATGGATGCCGTGGTGGAGATATTAAAGGAGTTGGCCCCGTCTCCGCCCGTCCCTACGATCTCCAGCACATTCATATTGTGGAGCAGCTTGACACAGTGGGAACGCATTCCCGCAGCAGACGCTGTGATCTCGTCGATCGTCTCACCTTTCATGGATAATGCGGTAAGGTAAGCGGATTTCTGCACATCCGTCGCCTTTCCTTCCATGATCTCATCCATAACCTGTTCTGCCTCTTCGTATGTCAAGTCCTGTTTCTGTGAAAGTTTGATAATTGCCTCTTTAATCATGTCTGTAATCCTCCTATAGCTGTTTGATTAGTTATATTTTACTTTACCGCTGCCAGAAAGTTCCGTATCATCGCAGGTCCGTCCGGCGTCATCACCGACTCGGGGTGGAACTGCAGTCCATATATGGGATATTCTCTATGCCTCATCGCCATGATCTCTCCATCCTCACTGCGCGCTGTCACTTCCAATTCTTCCGGGAGCGTACTCTCCTGAACAGAGAGGGAATGATATCTTGCTGCCTGTACCGGCCTCTTTATTCCTCTAAATATAATGTCGTCCGCCACATCTGTCAGCAGGGAAGTCTTGCCGTGCATCAGCCTTGACGCATGAGTGACTGCCGCACCGAATGCCTCCCCGATCGCCTGATGTCCGAGACACACGCCAAGGATCGGTATCCTGCCCTTCAGCTGCCGGATCAATTCGATACAGACGCCTGCATCTGAAGGTTTTCCCGGGCCGGGGGAAATGACGATGGCGTCCGGCTTCAAAGCGAGCGCCTCCTCCGGTGTGATCCTGTCATTTCTCACCAGCCTTACATCCGGATCTTCCACTGCGAGGAACTGATACAGGTTATAAACAAAACTGTCGTAATTATCGATCAAAAGTATCATGCCAGTCCTCCTTTCGCCATATGCAGCGCCTTGATCACTGCGCCGGCCTTATTCCTGCACTCCATAAATTCATTTTCCGGGGCACTGTCCGCCACGATCCCGGCTCCGGACTGCACACAGATGCGTCCGTTTTTCTTATAAGCCAGCCTGATCGAAATGCAGGTGTCTATATTACCCGTAAAGTCCAGATATCCGACTGCCCCGCCGTAGATTCCTCTCTTGCTGTGCTCCAGCTCTGCGATGATCTCACAGGCCCGGATCTTCGGCGCCCCGGAAAGTGTGCCGGCCGGCAGGATCGCGTCGATAACGTCTACTCCGTCTTTCTCCGGCCTGATCTTTCCCGAGACAGTGGAACCGATGTGCATCACATGGGAAAATTTCTGGATCTCCATATATTTTTCTACGTGTACGGTTCCCGGTTTACTGATCTTCCCGATATCATTTCTTCCAAGGTCTACCAGCATGTTGTGTTCTGCCAGCTCTTTCTCGTCGCTTAAGAGCTCCCTTTCCAGCTGCCGGTCTTCCTCTTCCGTCTTTCCCCTCGGCCTTGTGCCCGCAAGGGGAAATGTATACAGGAGTCCGTTCTCCAGTCTTGCCAGCGTCTCGGGAGACGCCCCTGCCGCCTCGATGTCGTCACTGGAGAAGTAGAACATATATGGCGACGGATTCGTTGTCCTTAAGACCCGGTACGTATCAAACAGACTGCCCTTCGCCTTTGCCGTCATGGGATTGGAAAGTACCACCTGAAATATATCTCCGTCCCTGATATATTTTTTCGCTTTTTCTACCATTTTGCAGTATGTCTCCTGATCTGCCTCCGGCTTTGGATCTTCCAGTTCCAGAGGACGGAAATCTGCTTTTGCTCCGCTCTTTATAAGCCGCTCCATATCGTCCAGTTCTTGTAACGCTTTTCCGCAGTTCTCCTCCAGATCACCTGTAAGGCTGACGCCGGTTATAAGGAGCAGCTTCTGTCTGTAATTGTCAAATACAATCACTTTGTCAAAAAGCATCAGGTCCATATCCCGGAATTCCTGCCCGTTTTCCCCGTCCCGTTTCCGGTTTAACACACCTTTGAGCGATGGTTCCCCATATTTCATATAATCGTAGGAGAAGTATCCCACAAGACCGCCGGTAAAGGGCGGCATCTCCTTCATCACCGGACTTCTGTAATCTTCCAGTATCTTCCGAAGCACTTCACCCGGATGATCCGTATCAAACTCTCGTCGTACTTTCTCTTCCTCCTCACCGCCCTCTGTAATAATCACATGACCATCCGTACACGTGATCTCCATCGTGGGCGCGTATCCGAGAAAAGAATATCTTCCCCAGCGCTGTTTGTCCTCCGCGCTTTCCAGCAGATAGCAATGCCGGCTCGCCGCACGCAGCGTACGCATGACTTCCACAGGTGTAAATGCATCTGCATACAGTTCTCTGCTCACGGGAACTCTTTTATACTTCCCGGCATCTGCATAGGATTGCAATGTTTCAAGCATATTTTTCATCTGGTCTCCTCCTTTTGACTGTGATGCTGTTAATTACTGGATTGCTGCTGTTCATTCTGCCGGAGAAAGGATGTCCGTTCAGCACGCGCCATTCGCTGTCCGTTGCCCTGCAAATGTCCGTTCAGCACGCGCCATTCGCAAAACCGCACTGACGTGCTTACTGCGGCTGCGCCGCTGTTTTGCTCATTGACAGGCGCTCTGCCACGACCAGCTCACGGCAAAGCCGTTCGCTGTCCGTTGCCCGTCAAATGACTGCTCGTGCAAGCACGGCAGTCGCTTGCCGGACTTATCGCACAAAAAAAGTCCCTGACAGAATATAATTATTCTGTCAAGGACGGTAAATTCATCAAATATAATTTCCGCGGTGCCACCTTGATTCACGGTTTCCCCGTGCGCTCTGCGAGATACCAGCATATCCCCGGCAACTGACGTATGCCCACACGTCGCAGAATACTCAGGATCATCTCCCTTTGACTGCGCCCTCCGCGGTCCATTTGGTAAACTGCATCTCGGCCCGGCTCTCACCCGCCCGGACTCTCTGTGCGCGCATGAATACTTTGATCTCCGCATCAACGGTTTAAATTTATTTCGTTTTGTGCATCTTACCACCAGACAACCAGAGCTGTCAAGGAATTTTTAGATATTTTTTGCAGCAGTTCAATTCATGGCGCTGCCACAGTAAGCACGTCAGTGCGTTTTTCCGAATGGCGCGGGCTGAACTTGCTGCATTATTTCACGCATCCACTCCTCTGTTTCCTGCACGTCTCTGCTGTTCACATACACTGGTCCGTCTTCTGTCATGATCTCCAAAACGGGAGTATATCCGACATACAGATACATCCGGCATTTTCCTGTTTTTTCGCCTTTAAATCTGCCCATCATCTTATGCTGATCTGCACCGCCGTTGATTCTCCGGTAATCATCATCCGGAAGGCTGTCCAGCAGTTCCACGCCCGTGATGTCGTCATAGGCTATCTCGTAATCTGAATACCCCGATGTAATCTCTAACTGTGTACCTGTCGGATTCACCTCGATCGGGACAAAATCAATCTTCCACATCTCAACGCATCCCCATACCAGACATACTGCCACAAACACAATAGCCAGAAACATAAAGATCTTCCCCGCAGGTTTCGCCATATTTGTCGTGTAATTCCATGAGCATGCCCAGTCCTGAACCATCAGACGCTTGTCATTGGGATTGCTGTACCAGCCGTTCTTCCAGTACACATCATCGTCAATATACAGCGGCCGGACATTTTTCTGAAGCAGCTTTTCTTTCCGGCTGCGCATATAGAAGAATCCGCCGATCAGGAAGAATCCCGGTATGGTCTCTATAATGCTGTAAATCACAAGCACACCCGTACTGATCCATCCAGTCTCATCGATACCGGACACTACAACGAGATACGCCGCCACATTAAACAGACTGCTCCCGGCCAGCGCCCATGACCATACATTTTTCTGCATCCGGTTGACTTCCACATTCAGATCGGAATCCTCGCTGTACACTTTATTGCGCATCCTGAGTATGGCAATATGCAGGATACCGAAGGTGAGGCTGACGAGGATCCCCGTGACCGGAAATATCCAGCCGTCGTCGGACGTCATCAGATATTTTCTGATATCTGTATCGATGCACGGCATCAGGATCAACGCGCAGAAAAGCAGGTGCCACCACGGGGACAAACCCATCCTGCCGGACTGGACCGCCGCTTTCGTATCCACTGCCATGATCCGGCTTCCGCCGCTCCCGATCCATCCTTTCTCCACTTTCATATCATACAGTTTCCGATGGTTTCCATACAGAAGCGCCATCGCCCCGACGCAGAATTCCAGCAGCCATACCGACCATACGGTCATAAAAACAGAGATGTACCAGAAACAGAACGCACAGACGGCAGTACTGATCACCACGTTTACCGCGTAGAATATCTTTGTATTTCTGCGATACCGTTCCATAAAAGCCGTTACTTCCTCACTCTCCGCCGCGCTCTGCGGCAGATGCACGCCTAGAAGCATGCCCTCGGAATACTTCCGCTTCGTTCCGTAAACTGCGTAGAAAATACCGACGATAACAAGATCGATCATTGCAAACAGGACAAACATAAACATGGTTTACACCCCCATCTCCGCAAATGCATCTTCACACAGCCTCAGAAATTCTTCCCGTTTCAGACCTCGCAGTTTCGCCTCGGCACTCAAAAGCTCCAGTTCATCTTCCAGATGCTCCCTGTAACCGGCTGCCGCCGGCCCGCCCATAGACTGCGCCGGTTTTACTGCGGCCCCTTTGCGCCGGTCAGTCTCTATAAATTCCTCGGATTTCAAGAGCTGATAGGCTTTACTCACTGTCATAGTGTTGACTCCCAGCTCTGAGGCAAGCTGACGCACTGTAGGAAGATTCTCCCCCGCTGCCAGTTCTCCTCTGCCGATTCCTTTGACAATCTCGTTCCTGAGCTGGATATAAATGGGAGTCTCACCCGACATATCAATCTTAAGTACCATACAGACTTCCTCTTTTCTTCACAACTCTTTCCAGTTCCATATCAAATGTGTCTTCCGCCTTTGTTGTTTTGTATTATATCATATAATACAATTAATACAATAGCTTTTTCCCGAATACCGTGCATTTTTTCACATAGTATGCTATCATAGTTGTTACCGGATCATGACTTCCGCGCTCAGATATCTGTCTATCTGCCGGAAGATCAAATACATACAAAGGAGTTTTGTTTTATGAAAATGAATGAACTGAAGCTTGTCTATTTCAGTCCGACAGGCGCAACAAGAAAAGCAGTCATGGAAGCTGCCCGAAGCATTGACTTGAAATCCGTATCTTTTGATTTTTCTGTTTACAAAGAGAAGAAACCGACATTAAGATTTGCTCATAATGATTTCGCCATCTTTGCAATCCCGGTGTATTACGGACGAGTGCCTGCTCTTTTCATGGAGTATCTCCAGAATATCTCGGGCAGCAGCACCCCCGCCGCCCTGATCGCCACCTACGGATGCCGTGAATACGAAGACGCTCTTCTGGAGCTGAAAACAGAAGTGGAGAACCGCGGCTTTAAAGTCATCGGCGCTGCAGCATTTCCGGCAGAGCACTCCATCGTACCGGCGATCGGCGCGAGAAGGCCGAATAAAACAGATCTGAAGACCATAGCTGAATATGGCGTGGAACTCAACCGCAGGATCAGAAAGGAAGAATCCTTCGACCACATCAACATTCAGGTGCCCGGCAGCACACCTTACAAGAAATACGGCAAAAACGTCCTCTTTCCAAAAGCAGACGCAAATATGTGCACCTTGTGCGGTGCCTGCGCTAAAGTCTGTCCGGCGGGAGCGATCCCGGTAAAAGAGCCGAAAAAGACAGATACAAAGAAATGTATCGGCTGCATGAAATGCGTCCGCGTCTGTAAGCAGAATGCAAGAAGCGTTAATTCACTAAAAATGAAAGTGGCGGAAAGCAAGCTTAAGAAAGTCTGCCAGAGCGATAAAAAAGCGGAGATTTTTCTGTAATTAATTTTCGATTTTGGGACTGATGCAAAATCCACGTACAGAGACAGACCGATAACGGCGGCTGTGGAGGTGCCCCAGTCAAACTTAGAATCAGGAGAGCAATATTAAGCGGACACACGAAGTTATCTGACATCAGTTCTTCATGTGCCCGCTTTTCATTTAGCTGTTTTCAGTCTTTTGTAACGATTTGTCAATCACGCACCGGAACGGATACGGATTTTATCGCGTTTTTTGTAGATTACCAGCGACGCTGCCAGTACGATCACCACTGCCGCGATCTTCGCCCAGTCCTGCCATGTCAATGACGCAAGGTCAAAACACCGGACGTTGACCCACATCTGATTGATCCGCTCATTTTTTTCCTGATCAAAGTACTGCATGACCACGGCGCGCTCAAGCACATCCTGAGGCGGATACTGGGCAAAGAGCTGCCTGTCGGCCTGATCTGCTTCTGCTGTAATGATATAATCTTCATCAGCGTTATCTCCGCTGAAGAAAAATCCCACCGGATATTCTATTGTATCTTCCGCATCATCTTCCGCACCATAGCACCAGTCTGCATATGCATAGATAATATCGCTGTCTCCACCTGCAATAACAGAGGTATACCCGATATAATACATATTTCTGACCACATTGTCCGGTCTTGACATGAAATTCATAAAGGCCTCTGCCGCCTGCTGTTTTGCAGCATCACCGGCTATACCGTCTTTCAGCATGACCCAGCCGTCAAACCAGACATTGGTACACTCTTCCGGCACGGCATATGCAAGATAATAATCGTCGATCTCCGCCTGATCGAGCGTATAGACTGCATCTCCCGACCACTGATAGTTGGCAAGGACCTTTCCTGTGACCATATCGGCTTTTCCGCTGTCGGACTCGAAAGAATAAGCGTTTTCTTTCATCCGCTTAAGCATTGCCTCCGCTTTGCCGACCGTCTCTTCGTCTGTCCGGTTCATAATTTCCGCAATGCGTTCCAGACGATCCGGCGCCTGAATGAACTCCGGATCCAGCAGCTCCTTCTCATTCAGGATGCCCAGCGCGGCAAAATAACTGTCGCGCACATTATCCTTGATGGTCACCTGCCCTTTGTACTTCGGATCCGCAAGGACCGCCCAGTGCGAAGCCTCCTCCTTTGAGATCACGTCCGGGTTATAGACGATCCCGGTAGTCCCCCACATATAGCCCGCTGCGTATTTGCTCCACGGTTCACCGTTTATTGTATTCGTGTCAAAGATATTCCTGATATAATCTGACACGCCGCGAATGTAGAAATTATTTTCATTCTGCTCGTCAAAGAACTCTTCCGAGAGCGGCTGCAGCCGGTTCTCCGCGATCAGTTTCATAAACATATACTCAGAAGGACAGACCAGATCAAAGTTATTCCCGAGAGTAAGCTGGTTGTACAGATCTTCATTTGTACCGAATGTAGAGTATTCAATCTCCACATCCACGCCATACGTCTCGCGATACCACTCTTCAAAGTCTTCGACCATGGAGTTCTCCCCCAGAATAGTCGTACCCTCCCTGTCATCCAGATCTATCGCTTCCTCTTCATCCCAGTCTCCCTCGTCAATGTATTCCTCCCAGTTTGCAATGCGAAGAGTCACCTTCTGGCTGTTTTCCGCCGCAGATACAGAAGCCGGCCCGCCGGTAAGAACAGTTCCGGGCAGCGCCAGCGAAAGTCCTGTAGTCAGAATCAGTCCCGCTGCCGCAGTTCTGACCGGCCTGCAGCGCTTTCTCTTACTCTCTGCCGTCATACGTGCCCACCTCCTGTTTCTTCTCTGTTTTCGCTGAAACCACATTCATGATCACCACTGCAAGGATCACGACTGCAAAAATCACGGTAGACAATGCCCACAGTGCAGTCTTGATCTCAGTCTGAGCTCCTCTGGTAGCGTTTACTACATACGTACTGATCGTGTCAAATGTAGCCGGCTTCGTATATGTGGAGATAAAATAATCATCCAGTGAAAGCGTGACAGACAGCATAAATCCGGAAATGATTCCCGGGATGATCTGCGGGATCACGATCTTGTACAGTGCCTGAAAGGGCGTTGCTCCCAGATCAAGAGCCGCCTCATAAAGACCGTTGTCCATCTGTTTGAGTTTGGGCATCACGGCAAGATACACGAAAGGAGTACACAGCACTACGTGTCCGATCACCAGCGGTATAAATGTATTTTTCTCAATCCCGAGCACGACAATGAGCAGGATACAGATAGAAAATGCAGTCACGACATCTGCATTCACCACCGGGATCTGGTTTGCCGTCTCCACCATCCTGCGCGTCAGCGTTCTGGAGTAAAATGCACCCACAGCGCCTGCCGTCCCCAGAACAGAGGAGATCACCGCTGCTCCCACAGCAAGCAGGACTGTACCGACGATCATATTTCTCAGTTCTTCTGTAGTAAAGAGCGTTACATAATTGTGCAGGGAGAACCCGCGCACGGCACCGATCGTAGTAGAATCCGTAAAGCTGTAAAAGGCGAGGATCAACACCGGGATATACATGAAAAGCGCCACAACTGCAAGCCATGAATAGGAAAGTATCTTTTTCATTACAGCACTGCCCCCCTGTTCTTCGCGTCTTCCTGATCACCGCCGCCTGTCACGATCGAAACAATACAGATCACCGCGAACAGGATCAGGGAAATCATGGAACCGTTGTTCCAGTCGTAAATATTAAAGTAGCTACCGATCAGCGATCCCATGATATAGGTGCTGTTGTACATCATATCAAGGATTACATAATTCGTCATAGCCGGAAGAAACGTCATAGTGATTCCGCTCACGATTCCCGGCATAGACAAGGGCAGAGTCACTCTCGAGAATACAGATGCGGGACCCGCGCCCAGATCCCGTGCCGCCTCCAGCAGATTCTGGTCGAGCTGAAGCAGTGTCGTATACAGCGGCAGGATCATAAACGGCAGATAATCGTAAGTCATGCCGATCACAGTATTCAGGAAAGGATGGAGGGACAGATTTCCCTCGATCACTGTCAGTATCTCCTTAAGCGCCGTGATCCTCAGTGTAAAATTAATCCACATAGGAAGAATGAACAGCATCAGGAGCACCGGTCCTCTCTTCAGACCGCTTCTCGCCAGTACATACGCCGCCGGATAGGCGATCAGGAGACAGACCGCGGTTACTGCAACTGCGATCACTGCGCTGTAGCAGAGCGTGCCGATCGTATTTCCGTTGGTAAAGAAACTCAGAAAATTAGCCAGAGTAAACCTGCCGCTTCCGTCCGTAAATGCATAATAGACGATGACTGCCAGAGGCAGTATGACAAAACAGACCAGAAACAGGGCATAAGGTATGCAGAGCTGTTTCCTGCTGAACCGAAATCTTTTCATATCCAACTCCCTACTTTCTCTTCAGTATGATCTCTTCTTTCGGGATCATCAGGCTGACATGGTCGCCCTCGTTCCACAGATCATCCTCATCCAGCACGAAATCATCCTCCGTAGCTGTACGAACTGTATAATTGTAATGGTTTCCTTTGTAGATAAAAGAAATAATATTTCCGTCCGCACGGTAATCCACCTGTTCATCGCTCATGGAGACAGCTTTTACCGGTACTTCCACAGTTACCTCCATTCCCGCAAGGTCAACTTCTGTTCCATCCGCTGTTCTGACAGAGCTTGCTCCTGTTAAGACAGAGCCTTCATAAAGCCGGGTCAGATCGCATTCATACTCTCCTCCGGCAAATGCAGCGCGTCCGTCTTTCGTGATCGTCCCGTCAAATACATTGACAAGAACGCCTGCAGGCATGACGTGGATCTCATCAGGCCCGATGCGCATACCGATCTCTTCACCGGTCTGTACATTTCTCGTACTCTGGATGACCACCTCATTCTCATCAGGCAGGATCGCCGTAATTTCATAGTACATTCCCTTGAAAACAGCCGAATCCACTTTTCCCCGGATCTGACCGTCCTCAGGTCTTGTAATGACCACATCCTCAGGGCGCACGACCACATCCACCCGCGTATCCTTTGGCACATTGTCCACACACGGGAACTGGGCTCCGCAGAACGCAACAGTCTTGGACGCCGTCATCTTTCCCTCAAAGATATTGCTCTCGCCGATAAAGTCAGCAACAAATGCATTCTTCGGCTCGTTGTAGATCTCCTCGGGCGTTCCGATCTGCTGGATCATGCCGTCCGACATGACCACAACTTTATCGGACATGGTCAGCGCTTCCTCCTGATCATGGGTCACATAGATAAATGTGATCCCGAGCTGCTCATGCATGGATTTCAGTTCGAGCTGCATCTCTTTCCGCATCTTCAGATCCAGAGCACCCAGCGGCTCATCGAGGAGCAGGATATCCGGCTCGTTGACTATGGCACGGGCGATCGCGATCCTCTGCTGCTGTCCTCCGGACAGTGTGGAGATCTTTCTCTTTTCAAATCCCTCAAGGTCAACGACCTCCAGCACTTTTTTCACCTTTTCATCGATCACGTGTTTCGGAAGTTTCTTCAAATTCAGCCCGAACGCTACATTGTCATAGACATTCAGATGCGGAAACAGCGCATAGCGCTGGAACACTGTATTGATCGGCCTTAAATTTGGCGGGAGATGGCTGATATCCTCCCCGTTCAGCAGGATCTCCCCTTCTGTCGGGAATTCAAAGCCCGCGATCATTCTGAGTGTTGTCGTCTTTCCACAGCCGGACGGACCGAGAAATGTAACAAATTCCCCTTTTTTCACTTCAAGATTGAAGTCCTCAACCACTGTTGTATCATCATCTTCAAATACTTTCTTGATATTTCTTAATTCAATAATATTCTGACTCATGGCCACTCTCCTTACCATGTCTTTTATTTCTTCTGTACGACAGTTCTCTCACCTGTATTTAACTATATCTTTTACTCCGTCCTGAGTGCCGTGACCGGATCGCTCTTTGCGGCTTTTCTTGACGGGATCAGACCGCCGATCAGCGTCAGGATCACGCTTAATGCGATCAGGATCAGAGCGGGCACAACAGGCAGCACTGCGCTTACTTCATCTGTTCCCGCAAGGAAATGGATCAGTGCGTTTCCCGGTATCAGAAGCAGCAGGGAAATACCGATTCCAATCAGACCGGCACACAGGCCGATGATAAATGTCTCCGCGTTGAACACCTGCGAGATATTCCCTTTCGATGCTCCGATCGCGCGCAGGATGCCGATTTCCTTCTTTCTCTCCAGCACGCTGATATATGTGATCACTCCGATCATGATAGAGGAAACGATCAGTGAAATTGCTACAAATGCGATCAGCACATAGCTTATGATATCAATAATGTCGGTTACGGAGGACATCAGCGTTCCCACAACATCGGTGTATGTGATCACCTGCTCGTCTTTTCCTTCTGCCTCCATGCGCGCATTGTAATCATCCAGAATACCGACTGCCTTTTCCTTGCTCTCGAAATCTTTCGGATAGATATCAATGCCGGCCGGCTCATCGAAATCCACATATCCCAGCGTTCTCAGATTATTCTCAAGGGATGCGCTCTGGCCGGAATTCATGGACATCATCAGTTCCGCCAGTTCTTCCCCGGTCATATTCATCTGAAATGCGTCTGCGAATGCATCTCCGTCAATGTTCATGGCATTTTCAAGACTGCTTCCCACCTGCGTCATCGCCTGCCCCATGGCATTGCTCATGCCAGCAGCGAGCTGGTTCATGATCTGCTGCACGGCAGATGATATCTGGCTTTCCATCGTCTGGCCGATGGCACTTCCGTAGGATGCCATGGCGGTTCTCATATAGCTTTCTACCGCACCGGATATCTGCTTCTCCAGTCCGGCGGTATCCACAGCCCCTGCGAGTCCGTCTGTCAGTCTCTGCTGCCCGTCTGCCGTGCCGAGATAAGCGATAAAATGCTCTCCCATGCGGCTCGGATCAGGCGTTCCGTTTGCCTGAGCATACTGCAGATATCCCGCCGCGAGCTCACTTGCAAGTCTGCTGATCTGATCGGAAGAAATATCTGCGTTTTCAATCACGCCGCTGAAAATCTTGTCAGCCCATTTATCCAGAATCGGCTGTGCTTCTCCTGATTCCAGATATTCTTGAAAATACTCATCGAACTTACCCGGATCAAGATCCTCTTTACCTGCAATATATGCCCGGAAACCTGACATGATTTCAGACAGCATCTCCCGGAGCTGATCCGCAGTCACGGTAACACCTTCTCCCGACTGAATGATTTCCACAATATGATCTTTCAGGATCTGCTGCGCCGCATCTGACCCCAGATACTCCTGAAACGCCTCGGTCAGCCCGGAATAATCTGCCTCCGGGTGCTCTGCAGCGTACTGCTGATATCCTTCCAGCAGGCTTGACGCCATCCTTGAAAATCCGTCGGAGGATACGTCAAGATCCAGACTTCCCAGAAGGTCTCCCATATTCATTGCCGGCATATCCGGCAGATCCACCTGTATATTTCCGAGATCTATCATATCCGAAAGATTGATTGCACTGCCTGCATCCGCAAAGATTCCTGAAAAGTCCACTGAATCCCCGAGATCGGAAAAGGCGCTTTCATCAAAGCCGAACGCTTTCTGAAGCTTCTCTTCATCTACAGTGAACAGCGAATTTGTGTCAAATCCGTCTTCCGGGCTTTCCTCCCCGAATTTTTCTCCTGTAAATACATTGACAGAAGGTTCCGCCAGCTGCTCTTTTACGATCTCAGAATCAGCCGCATACTCTGCGACATGCTCTGTCAGAGATGCAGGATAGTTAATACCCGGGTTCAGCGCAGAAGCACTGGCATCTTCAGACGGCTGCACAACACCGACAATAGTAAGCTTTTCTCCGTTTTCTACCAGTTTTCTCATATATTCATCATCGCCGGACTTGTCAGTCCATACATTATACTGGCTGTCATACTGATAACAGTCCGCGCTGTTTACCAGACGGAACACAGTACCGACAATATCGTCATATGTGTAGGTTCCCATATCCTCAGGCACAGTAATATTCTCTTCATTAATGAACTGATCCACCATCTCGTCGAGTTCAAGCGGATCTCTTAAGCCCAATGTGTAAAGCATAAAATCGCTCATCCCGCCGCCTGAAGTCAGCACCAGCACACACTCGTTATAATTTTCCGGCCAGCGTCCCGCCTTTACATCGTACTGTCCCTCATAGAGCTGTTTATTCTCCGGCATCTCGTAAAAGACATTGGTGCTCATCATAGAGGACATCATACTATTGTTATTTGAAGAACTTCCAAGTCCCATGGCATCGAAGGAGCGGTCCGGGTGCACCTGCCGGATCTCTGTTCCGTTCTCCTTGTAGATCAGCGGCTCTATATTATAAGAATATTCCACCGCGTTCGTATACTGTTCGATCCCGCTGTCCCCGCTGTCAAAATATGCCTTCAGCGATTTCAGGTCATTGGAATCCATGGTGGAAAACATATCCGTCACCATCTCCACCACATGGATATCTCCCTGCTGATTCTGTCCGCTGCTTCCCTCATCACTTACCATGATCGAGGAAAAATCGAAGCCCGTGCTCTGGATCTGAAGAGGATATTCCGAGAGCGTCTCTTCCTCTACCCGCTGGATATAGTCATTCACCCCTGTGGACAGGGACAGGATCAGCGCAATGCCGATAATACCGATGGAACCTGCAAATGATGTCAGAAGAGTTCTCGCTTTCTTTGTCTTCAGATTGTTAAAACTCAAAGACAGAGCCGTCAGGAAAGACATGGATGCTTTCCCCATGTTCCTGTGTTCCGGCTCTTTCATCTCTTCCTCAGCAACGACATATTCATTGCTGTCTGATATGATCTTCCCGTCCTTCAGATTCACGATCCGGTTTGCATATTCATATGCCAGTTCCGGATTGTGGGTTACCATCACGACCAGACGGTCTTTTGCCACTTCTTTCAGCAGTTCCATTACCTGTATACTGGTCTCACTGTCCAGTGCTCCCGTGGGCTCATCCGCCAGAAGGATATCCGGGTCATTGACCAGTGCGCGGGCGATCGCCACCCTCTGCATCTGTCCGCCCGAGAGCTGATTCGGTTTCTTATGCACCTGCTCGCCGAGCCCGACCTGTTCCAGTGCCGCCTGTGCTTTCTTCCTGCGCTCTGACTTTCCTGCGCCTGAAATTGTAAGCGCCAGCTCTACATTGGCAAGGATCGTCTGATGGGGGATCAGGTTATAGCTCTGAAATACGAACCCGATCGTATGGTTCCGGTAGGAATCCCAGTCTCTGTCCTTATATTTCTTTGTGGAAATCCCGTTGATGATAAGATCTCCCGTGTCATAGCGGTCCAGTCCGCCGATTATGTTAAGAAGTGTTGTCTTCCCCGAACCGCTGGGTCCGAGGATTGCAACGAATTCATTGTCTCTTAAATTTAAACTCACATTGTCCAGCGCCTTCTGGACAAGACTTCCGGTGCGGTATTCCTTACAGATGTCTTTGATCTGAAGCATTCATGTTTCTCCTTTCTCCCGGGTATAAGCCGGTTCCGCCCCCTAACCCTCAATGCTGTTATTATAGCGAATATATCCGTGTTTGTCGAGGAGACTTTTTCACATAAAAAGACTGAGATCCCGCGGCAGGATCTCAGTCTCTTTGCATTACTATTTTTACCACCTCTGGAAGAAAAACAGGCAGGCTCCCAGCCCCTTTCCCGCTGCAAGGCTGATAATAAAAGCAGACATATACCGTACGATCCGGGTACGGCGCATGAATACGGGAAATACATTCAGTATTTCCGCCAGCGCCATGGCCCAGCACCCGACAAATATCCCGGCAAAGAGCCCGAATATCCCGAGTCCCCAGTTTCCGGCCGGTATTGCGATCTTAAACACATAGAGGGTATTTGCCAAAACCCCGCCCAGCGCCGTGCAGTCTTCATAGAGCATCACTTTATCTCCGGTATGTGTCCGGTCCGCAAAGTCTGCGATCACTCCCAGTTCCACAATAAAAGAAAAAAGGCCGCCTGACACGGCGGCCCCTGCGCTAAGTCCGATCACTGCCAGAAGTATCTGTTGTGCCCACATCGATTTCCTCTCCTCTCCGCCCTGCATTTTCGATCAGTGTTGTCTGAATGTCATTTTCATACAGACGCATCTGAATTTCCATGGGAGTCGGGTCCACAGTAAACCGCTTCTTGCCGAAATGATTAAAGAAAATCAAAATTCCTGCAGCAACTCCTACGGAATATGCGATCTCAAGTACTGTAAATCCGCTTGTCTCCTGCCCGGTGGCAAACTCGTAGATCTGCCCGAAAAGCTTCGTTACATCCACATCATTATTAAATGCCATAATGGAAAACGCGGCGCCGAAAAATGTCACTGCGGCAACAAACACAGTCTTTATGATATGCCATGCAAGAGCAGGCGTTTTCTGGTCTTCATAGGTCACGATAATATCCGTCTCTCCCAGATTCTGTACATCTGCCTGCGGGAACTTTTCATGGATGCATGATATGATCTTCAGTACCGAAACTACGCATCTCTGCCTTCCGCTTTTCTTAAACCTGATGATCTTAAGCGTCTTGATCTTCGCCAGCATCAGTTTATCCGTACATTCCATGCTCAGAAGATCCCCGAGTGTCACTTCAGGCTTTGTAACTTCCACGTCCCGGTCCCCTTTTATATAAAGCGTCTTTCCATCAGAGGGCATCTTCTTCCACCTCCGCCCTGATCAGGAATCCCTCGCTGCCATGCTCCGCAGGAGTGCTGAAATAGTATAGAATCCCGATTACGACTGCGGCAAGGACCACAGCCAGCAGGCAGATCCATATTTTCTTCCGTCCGTCATCCATCACATCCACCGACCTTTCCGCTGACGCAGTTTTCACGGCATCTGTGCGCCGGCTTCTCTGCATCTGATTCTGTGGTTTAGTATCCGGATATACAGAAAAAATATACATGCCTGCCCCTATTTTCTTCAGGAACCTCTTCTTCTCAGGTTTTCCATGATCCTCTTTTCCATTCTCGACACCTGAACCTGAGATATCCCCATAATCTTTCCCACATCGGACTGCGTCCGGTCGGCAAAGTAGCGCAGCCAGATCAGCCTGCGTTCATCCGCATTCAGCGTCTCCAGCAGTTCCTTCAGCACCATGCGGTCAAGAATTTTATCTTCACTTTTTTCTTTTTCTTCAATTTTATCCACAAGACGTATCTCGCTCCCTTCTTTCTGATGGATCGGACGGTAGAGAGAATCCACCTCTCCACCGGCCTCCATCGCCTGCACCAGTTCTTCCTTTTCAACCCCCAGTTCCTCGGACAGTTCCTCCATAGTGGGTTCTCTTCCAAGCGTGTCTGTCAGTCTCTCCCCGGCTTTCAGGCTTCTATAGGACAGTTCCTTCAGTGAACGGCTGACCTTGATCATCCCGTTGTCCCTAAGGAAACGTCTGATCTCCCCGGAGATCATAGGAACTGCATATGTGGAAAACTTCACGTCATAATCCAGATCGAACTTATCGATCGCCTTGAGCAGACCTATGCTTCCGATCTGAAACAGATCTTCCATCTCCACTCCGCGCCCTCCGAAACGTCTGACAACGCACCAGATCAGACCTATATTTTCCTCAACAAGCTGTTCTCTCGCTTCTTTATCCCCGTCGTGTGATTTTCTGATCAAAGCGATTGTGTGGTCCATAGCTCCCTTCCTTTTCCGACGGTCTTTTTCATCTTCACGCGGGTTCCTTTTCCCGGCTCTGACTCCACTTCCACGCTGTCCATAAAAGCCTCCATAAAGGCGAATCCCATACCGGAACGGTCCTGTTCCGGCATAGTAGTGAACATGGGCTGCATGGCCTGCTGCACATCCTCAATTCCTTTCCCGCTGTCGCTCACCTCTACAGTAAGTACATTTTCCGATATCCTGCAGCGTATACATATCTTATGTACTTTATTTTCATATCCGTGTATGATGGCATTTGTCACTGCCTCCGAAACGGCAGTCTTCACATCCGCCACTTCCTCCACCGTAGGATTCAGCTGTGTCATAAAGGATGCCACTGCCACTCTTGCAAAGCCTTCATTTTCCGAACGGCTGTCGAATCTGATCTCCATTTCATTCGTATTTTTCATATTCTTTCCTCCTCATAGATCTGCATTATTTTCGTCACGCCTGACAATGTCATGATCTTCCTGATCCTTTCATTTGCATGAACTGCCCACACTTCTCCTCCGATCAGGCTTACTGTCTTATATCTTCCCATAATAACCCCTATTCCTGAACTGTCCATAAAGTCTGTCTTCTCAAAATCAAATATCACATATTTAATATGATTCCTGTCAATTACGGCATCTGCCTCCCTTTTCATTTCCTCCGCATTGTGATGATCCACTTCGCGGGGCAGATAGATCGTCAGACAGTTCTCCTGAACCTGATATTTCATACTGCTCCTCCTCGTTTCCGCTATTGCCGGCTCTGTTCCGCACACCGGCTCTTCTCCCCATATTCTCTGATCTGTACACGTAAAAAGGATATGCCTTTCGACATATCCTTTTCATTCGTATCTCTCTGTCTTTATCTGTAATCCTTATCTTTGTATACCGGAAGATCACTGTTCTCCGGAAGCATCCCCGTCCGACGATCCGTCATCCGCCTGTCCGCTGTCTGAAGTTCCGTCATCGGAAGAAGCGCTGTCTGATGCAGCTGAAAGAGAATCCAGATTCTTCTGGGCCTCTTCCGCGTACTCCGAATCCCCGTATTCGTCTACAACCCGCTGAAAATATGTAACGGCATTCTCATTGTCGCCGTTTCCCATATATGCCTGTGCCAGATTAAAAAGCGCCTGTCCGTCATTATATCCCGCATCCATCCGCACGACTTTGTAAAGAGCATCGACCGCTCCCTGATAGTTTCCGGCATCCAGAGCATCTGTTCCGTTAGAAAAGTTTGTATCACACGCGCTCGGATAGATTTCATCAGTCAGTTCATCATATCTTTTCTGTCCGCTCTCTCCGAGATAATCTCTGTTAATACCGATCAGGGAATCCGCCATTGATGCATAGCTGTATTCACCGGAATTATACTGTTCCACAACTGTCATCAGACTCTCATAGCTGTCTCTGGTCGACTGTGCCTGATTCGTATCAGCCTCTACCTCTTCTCCGGACGCACGGTAATTGTCCAGAGTTCTTGTCTGGGCGCTGACCTGTGCCTCCAGCGTCTTGATCTGATCGCTGTAGTCGCGCATCTGATTATTCATCCGCTCATTCTGAGACTGGTTTACGGCAGGCGCTACAAGGAACCATATCACTGCCGCTCCGATCGCCGCTCCGATAAAAATATTGGCAACCGCAAGATGGCTTGCCATTGCCTTTACTCTGGAATGCTTTGGCTGGATAATCGTCTCATTCCCGAGGCTGTACTCTACAGCATCCTCTTTCTTTTTCTCTGTTCTGCGTCTCTGCTTTCCCCTCTGATGAGTAAGCTCATGCATATATCTCAGAGTAAGTTCATTGCCTGTATCCAGTTTTCTTGCCTGACGCACCATCTGGCGGGCACGTGTATACTGCCCGGTATGCAGATAAAGAAGCGCCAGAAGCTGATGCGCTTTCAGGAAAGACGGATGGGATGAAACCACCTGCTTCAACTGGATGATCGCCAGATCCTCGCCATTCTGCTGGCAGTATGCCAGACACTGATTATATTTCTTTATTGCAAGATTAATTGTCTCAAGTTCCTTTGCGGACGCCTGTACTGTATTAATGTAGTAGTCCGCTATATTATTATAGGAGCGCAGATTTTTGCTGATGATCCATTCAACCAGCGCTTCCGGCACCTCACCTATCCCATAATAGACCAGTCCCAGAAGATTTCTCGCCGCAATATTCTCCCTGTTGAACTGCAGACTGCGCCGCAGCGAAGCAATCGCGCCGGACATATCCCGGTTCCGGGCCTTGCGCAAGCCGTCGTTATACCAGTAATTAGACTGATATACGATTTTCTTCGTATAATCCATTTATACCCACCATTAACTTTCTGTACCTTATTTCTTCTGATCCATAACCTGCTTCAGAAGATCTGTCATATCTGTAAGATCTTCCTGATAGACAGCGTCCTCAATCTCTTCTACCTCAAGACTCGGTTTAAACTTCTTTAATTCTTCTTCGTAATTCAGCATCAGTTTTTACCTCCTGAATTAATTCCTCTATCATACCGGTCAGATAAAGCGACCCAAGGCAGTAGAGCCTCCGTCCGCCTCTGTGTCTCATCGTCCAGAGAAAAGCCTCCCTTACGGACTCCTTTACCACAACGGGTCTGTCCGTATACTTTCTGAAACACTCCCCCAGCTGCTCCGCAGCTGTTCCGCGGGGATCGTCAATATGTGTGACCACGTAAATATCTGCCTGCAGATCTCTGCTCAGCGCGGCAGCCATCTTCTCGTATTCTTTGTCTGTTACAGCAGAAAATAAAATCATATTTTCTGTCTCATCCTGCGGAACGCTCTGCACAAACGCCTCAATGGCGCTGATATTATGCGCTCCGTCCACGTACACTCCGGGAAGGATTTCTTCCATTCTTCCTGCCCATTTTAAATCGGCCAGAACCTCTCTCCACCGGTCCGGATGTGCTTTCTCTCCGAAAAGATATCTCATCACTTCCATAGCAAGCATTGCGTTACCCGGCTGGTATGTTCCGGTATTGTTTAGTTTCCACGTGGTATTTCCATAATAATCACTGGAACAGGAAAATGCAATATGTTTGTCCTCTATTCCGAGAATTTCGTACGCATCTTTCCCGATTTTTTTACAGAAGCTCCCGTTTTTTTCTGCTTCCTTTTCAATCACTCTGTCGCTTTCCTCCGAGGACGCGGCGTAAAGGACAGGAACGCCCGGGCGGATGATCCCGGCCTTTTCAGCAGCGATCTCTCCAAGCGTCTCCCCCAGATACTGCATATGGTCAAATCCTATCGATGTAATTGCGCAGATCAGCGGAGGTTCCACCGCACTGGTTGCATCCAGCCGTCCCCCCAGTCCTGTCTCCAGAACCGCATATTCTGTCCCTTCAATATGAAACGTATACAGAGCCATTCCCAGAAGGAATTCAAAAAAGGTCGGATGCGGCAGTCCCTGTTTCTCCATTTCCGCGGCCGCTGTATAAGCGGCATCGAACGCTCTGCAGAACAGCTCATCACTTACCGGTCTGCCGTCCACGGCAATTCTCTCATTCATCTTTATCAGATGCGGAGATGTGAAAAGCCCCGTCCGTTTTTTCTCCGAACGGAGCATCCCGTCAAGATACGCACACACAGAGCCTTTTCCGTTTGTTCCGGCCACATGGATCACTTTTAAGCTTTCCTGAGGATTTCCCAGATATCTGAGAAAAGTCTTCGTGTGCTGCGCATCATTCTTCTTTGTAAATTTAGGTATCTCCAGTATATAGTTTACTGCTTCGCTGTATGTCATTGTTCCTGTTCTTCTTCCTGATCAACGAAAGCCTGTCGTCCGTTCTGCACTGCATTCGGGTCAGCAGGGAGTTCGGTCAGTGTATCATCATTATATTCATAGCTCTTAGATACGCGGAATATGGTGTTGCTGGAGCCCACCTGCGCCACCATAACGGTATCACCGTCTTCAATCTGCGAATCTTTCAGATCCAGTCTGGTATTATTCAGGAAAGTAGTAGGCTGTTTCTCTCCATTGATATAAACCTTGCTCTGCTTCGTAAAATTGTCTCCGTATATACTGTACGTCGTACCGTCGGCCTGCACGACCATCTGGTTAAGTTCCGCATCTTTGACGCCCATAACCATATGTTCCTCGGGAACCGGCATACCGTACTTCTCATAGACATACTGGTCGCCGTACAGCATATCATACTGCAAAAGTTCCAGATCCGCGAGGTAATCCTTTGTCTCCCGCCGCTGCTGATGATAATTGAATACTGTTCCGGAATGGATATCAAGCCGGTCGAACACCTCCGCCATAATCTGATATGCGGCAATATTCTCATCCTGTTTTTCAAGTCCGATATTATCCCAGATCACATAATTTGTATTATAGAGATAACGGCTCTTCAGATCCTTTGCTTCCAGATTCATTGTCGGCAGATGATCCCCGTAAAATACCAGAACCGTAGGTTCGTTTCTCGACTCTACCGCATCAATCAGCTCGCCGGCAAATTTATCCATCTCGTGGACAAGATTCACATAATATTCCCATGCGTTCCTCTCGCCCTCGTCCTCAACTCCGCTGACAACGATCTCCGGATCTTCCAGCACTTTCTCCGTCGGATATTCTCCGTGTCCTTCCACACTTATTGTAAAGACAAAATCCTGCCCTTCCGTGGTATCCATGGATTCCATAATGTTCGGGACAAGGATATCGTCTGTCGCCCATCCCTTTGGAGTTGTCTGCAGGATATTCATAAACTCCTTGCTTGTAAAATGGTCAAATCCCATTTTATTGAATACCTGTGCACGGCTGTAGAAATTTCCTCCGTTATTGTGGAGCGCCTCCGCGCCATATCCAAGCGCTTTCAATGCACTTGCCGCGCTTTCCATCTGATTAAACTTTGCGTAAGTCTTATACGGATATTCGCCCGGACCGAAGAAACGCATACTCATTCCCGTCAGCACTTCGAACTCTGTGTTTGCTGTACCTGCGCCCACTGACGGTACTTTGAAATAGCCCGTGGAATACTCATTAAATAATTTTCTCAGATTCGGAATCGGATCTTCGGAGAACCGCAGCCACTCAACCTCTGTAGGATCAAAGAAAGATTCAAGCTGCACGAACATAATATTGGGCATCTCGTCCTCTGAAAGCCCTGTGGTGCTCTTTGTCATCTCTCCGTTATCCGTGATTTTATTCATTGTCTCTTCACTGTATCCTGCCGGCTCGTTAATTCCGGTATTAAACAGGCTGGCGGAAAAGCAGTACGGGAAACCGTAATCTTCGTATGCGAAGGCGATATTTCCAAAATAATTTGAAATAACACGCTTATCAATCGCCTCATCTGTCAGCCACAGACACGCGGCAAATGAGACCGCCACTCCGCACAGTGCGATAATCCTGTGCATTTTCCCGGTAAACTGTCCGCCTCTTCTCCACATGGAGACAACCCAGAATACGACAGCCACCACGCCGATGATGATCATAACCAGCTCAAATGTATTGAAATAGTTTCCCGTCAGTTCTAAGGCATCCGAGAGAACTTTCAGATCCTGAGCATTAAACGGTGTGACCCTCTTTGTAAGAAGATATCCGTTACAGATTCCGAGGAACAGCCAGAATACACTGATCAGTATTCTGGCAAACACTCTTCTCCGGAACAGATAAACTATCATAAACGTCACAAATATCATGAACGAATTGTACAGAAACACAAGCGGTGTGCCTGTTAAGTAATCCCACGCCTCGAAAAAAGACAGGCGGGAAACAGTCTCAATCAGGAAGTTAATCACACACGCAAGGAGAAACTGCAGCGGCAGCGACAGTCTGTTCATCCATTTATATACCGGCTGCATTTTCTTCGCGAATCTGCTGTTGCGTCTCTCTTCCAGTATGCGCTGCCTGCGCTCTTTCTTCTCTTTAAAATGCCTTTTGATATCTTCTTTTTTCAGATTTCTGACTTTTGTAAAAAATCCTTTGATGTCAGGTTTTCTGATATGAATGCGTTTCATGTATGATCGTACATCCTTTCTTCATTTAAGAGGAAATTGAAGTCTACTTTGCAAGTCCCGCCATTCTCTCTTTTACCTGAGCAAGCATCTGTGTGTATTTCTCCAGTTTGTCTCTCTCCGCCTGAACCTTATCCGCCGGAGCCTTGCTCACAAATTTTTCGTTGGAGAGCATGCCTTCCGCCCTCTTTATTTCTTTATTTAACCTTATTTCTTCTTTAGCCAGTCTCTCGCGTTCCTGCTCGAAATCTACCAGATCCTCAAGGGGCAGATAGACAACGGCATCCGGTACTACAACAGATACGGCATTATCATCCACATCCTGTTTCGTCTTGTGGACAATGATCTCGCTTGCCATCATCAGCGGCATAAGCGATTCCTTGAACGCCTCGATTCCTGTACAGATATCATTGTCCTCGCTGACAATATATACTTTCGTCTTTCTGTTGTTCGGAACATCCATCTCAGAGCGGATATTACGGATACCTCTCGTCATCGCTTTCACGCGGTCCATAACTTTCTCTGCGATCGGGAATGCCCAGTCCTCTCTATATACCGGCCAGCTCGACATCATCAGAGATTCTTCCTCCGGCACCAAAGCGCTGTAGATTTCTTCTGTGATAAACGGCATAAACGGATGAAGCAGTTTCAGTGCCTGTGCAAGCACCGTCTTCAGCGTCCAGAGAGCACAGTTTGCAGATTTCGGATCTTCCTCTGCGTGATAGATGCGGTATTTTGCCAGCTCCACATACCAGTCGCAGAACTCATCCCAGATAAAGTCATATACCTTCTGTACCGCGATACCGAGCTCGTATTTATCCATATTCTCTGTCACGTCTTTGGCCAGTGTGTTCACCGAGGAGAGGATCCAGCGGTCAGCAGGCGTAAGCAGCGCATCGTCCGGTTTCTCGATCGCTGTTCCGTCTTTCATATTCATGAGGATGAACCGGGATGCGTTCCAAACCTTGTTGGCAAAGTTTCTGCTCGCCTCTACCCTTTCGTTGTAGAAACGCATATCGTTGCCCGGCGCGTTTCCGGTCACAAGCGTAAGTCTGAGCGCGTCAGCACCGTATTTGTCGATGATCTCCAGCGGATCGATGCCGTTTCCGAGAGACTTGCTCATCTTGCGTCCCTGAGAATCGCGTACCAGTCCGTGGATGAGCACGGTATGGAACGGTGATTTTCCAGTGTGTGCATATCCTGAAAATACCATACGGATTACCCAGAAGAAGATAATGTCATACCCTGTCACAAGTACATCCGTCGGGTAGAAATAGTCCAGATCCTCAGTCTTGTCCGGCCATCCCAGTGTGGAGAACGGCCACAGCGCTGACGAGAACCATGTGTCCAGTGTATCCTCATCCTGCGTGAAATGGGTACAGCCGCACTTCGGGCACTTCTCCGGCGCGCGACGGTCAACCACAACCTCACCGCACTCATCGCAGTAATATGCCGGGATCCTGTGTCCCCACCAGATCTGACGTGAAATACACCAGTCTTTGATATTTTCCAGCCAGTGCAGATAGATCTTGTCAAAACGGTCCGGCACAAATTTCAGTTCACCGGTCTTTACCGCATTAATGGCCGGCTTTGCCAGTTCGTCCATTTTTACAAACCACTGCTGTTTGATGAGCGGCTCTACCGTCGTACCGCAGCGGTCATGAGTTCCCACTGCATGAGTATGCGGAACTACTTTTACAAGATAGCCCTGCTCATCCAGTTCTTTCACGATCGCCTCTCTTGCCTCGTAGCGGTCCATGCCTGCATATTTTCCGCCGTTTTCATTTATAGTGGCGTCATCATTCATAATATTGATCTCCGGCAGGTTATGACGTTTGCCCACTTCGAAGTCGTTCGGGTCATGTGCAGGCGTAATCTTCACCGCTCCTGTACCGAACTCTTTGTCTACATAGTAATCCGCCACGATCGGGATTTCACGTCCTACAAGCGGCAGGATAACATTCTTGCCTACGATATCTTTATAGCGTTCATCATCCGGATGCACAGCGATAGCAGTATCTCCCAGCATGGTCTCGGGGCGTGTCGTCGCAATCTCAAGGAAACGGTCTGTCCCCACGATCGGATACTTAATATGCCAGAAATGTCCTTCCTGCTCCTCATGCTCTACCTCTGCGTCAGAAAGGGAAGTCTTACATTTCGGACACCAGTTGATGATCCTTGAACCTTTATAGATGTATCCTTTGTTATACAGACTGATAAATACTTCCTCAACTGCCTTAGAGCACCCCTCATCCATAGTAAAGCGCTCTCTATCCCAGTCACAGGAGATTCCCAGCTTCTTAAGCTGGTTCTCAATAGTTCCGGCATATTCTTCTTTCCACTGCCATACTCTCTTCAGGAACCCTTCACGTCCCAGCTCTTTCTTATCAATACCTTCGTCTTTCAGCTGGTTTGTCACCTTTACCTCAGTAGAGATAGCCGCATGGTCTGTTCCCGGAATCCACAGTGCGTTATATCCTTCCATTCTCTTATAGCGGATCAGAATATCCTGAAGCGTATTGTCAAGGGCATGGCCCATATGAAGCTTTCCTGTGATATTCGGAGGCGGCATCACCGTCGTAAACGGTTTTCTGCTGCGGTCCACTTCCGCATGGAAATATTTGTTTTCACACCATTTGTCATACAATTTTTCTTCGATCGCTTTCGGATCATAAGTCTTTGCTAATTCTTTGCTCATTGTGTTCTCCTTGTATCTCCCTCATAGAATTCCTGCGTCCGTCCCTGTCCCCGCATCATGCGCATCCGCCGGACGGACTGTATCTCCCGGTGTTCACGGAATTTTCACACTTATATAAAGAAACGCCCTTTACATAACGTAAAGGGCGAAGAATCCGCGGTACCACCTTATTTCATACATTTCCTAAACGCGGAGACCGGCTCCTGTCTGGAAATATACCTCATGAGTCCTGTAACGTGGACCACTCCGGGACAGCTTACCTGTATCTTTATCTATCTGTGCAGACACTCTTCGGCCATCCGGTTCAAAAGCTACCTTCCACTATCCTTTTCCGAAACCGCCTTTCAGCCCGCGGGCGGTTCTCTCTGACGGAAGTAACAGTGTACTCCTCTTCCTCGTCACCTTTGTTACAATAGTATTAACTAAAAATTAACTATCAAATACTATAGTCGTATGACGCGGATTTGTCAAGAAGTTTAAATAATCTTAAGATATCAGTTCATTCCATCATATCTTCAATCATCCCCACTATATCATATCCGTAATTATCACCGGCAGCCCAGCCGACCCCCTCCGGATTCTCCTGCTGCCCAAGCCACTGCACATAGGGCGCTGAACCTTTCTTCACATAGTCATAGCGGTCATCTACGCACTCCTGATTCAGTGAATCTGATGTAGCATAAGCCTTGAGGTGCTGGATTTGTGCGCGTATCCCCGTCTGTACATCCGGATAGGAATTGCCCGGCACACCATTTCCTGTTGTTCCCAGTCCGGCGAAATTGAACTGCTCAATAGAGGCATCACCGCCATACTGGAGAAATCCTGTCTCCTTCATAGTCTGTGCAAAGGCAACTTCCGGGCGCACCCCTTCTGCTGCTGCCTCGTCGTAATACATCTGGCAGAATGTCTCGATGGAATCCGCACCGCCCTCAGAGAGTTCTTCCGCAGGATACTCCTCTCCGGATGCATTAAAATAATCTACCATCTCCTGTACTGTGACATCGCTGTTTCCCATGATCGGATACTGCCCGTCCGCTGCCGCCGCCTGCGTTTCTCCGTTATCCGGCTGTGATGCAGTTTCCCAATTTGCATTTTCTTCCCTGCCATTTGCACTTATATCCTCAACATCTGCTCCAGCCTGTTCGCTCTGAGCAGCACGCGGAGATAAGCCTCCTGCAGCTCCGGCCAGCCCGAGCGTGAGAACGATCAGCACTGCAAGACCTGCTTCCGCATACCGGGTGAACGGCTTGTTCTTTCTTTTCATATATTTACACCTGCGCTTTTCTTTATCCATATTCGACATACTCCTGCATCTGAACCCGCAGGCAGGTCTCTTTCCATATTATATTATATATGCTTCTGTCAATATGCATGAAGCCGCTCGCTAAACTGCTGCTTTTCCTTCAGACACCGTTATTCCAAGATTTCCTTCACCTGTTCTGTCGAAAGGCCGCATTTTTCTTATAAGAATATCTATCTGCATTGGCTTCTTACTCAGCTGATATTCTTCATGCATCTCTAAAAATTACATAAAAACAGCAGCAGGGAAACGGATCTTTATCTCTCCTGCTGCTGTTTTAAAGCACAATTCTCTCTGATTTGACTAATCTAAATGGAACACCTCATGCAGATCCACGGACACCGGACTGTTATCCGGATTCGTCTCCATGATATCAGCCATGAAATCCCACCATTTCCGGTTGATTGCAGTATCTGCGCTCTCGTCCCACTTTGCCGGGTCTTCTACTTCTATGTATCCGTAGAGTACCAGTGTCTCTCTGTCAAGAAAAATTGTATAATTCTTCCCGCCGTACTCATGGATCATATCCTGCATCTCCGGCCACAGCTCATTGTGACGTTTCTCGTACTCTGCTTCCATACCCGGATAGAGTTTCATTTTAAATCCTTTTCTTACCATATCGATTTACCTGCCTTTCCTGATTTTACTTTCTATAATAGATATTACTCTATATAGCATCGGCAGCATAGAGGAATAATCTTATAATTCAGGTAAAATTTTATCACTTTACTCTAACACGACTGCCGGTATGTGAAGCAGATCAGCGACTTTTTTGAACACTTCTGCATTGTGTCCTACACTCATTGCAAAATGATGTGTCGGTGCCTCAGCAAACCATTTATCCATATATGTATCAGGATCAGACTTGAATTTAACCGGCGTCTGTGTATTACCAATCGTCATTATGGGGCCGTCCGTAGACTCAGCCTCGGTAATAATGAATTTCAATGTACCGTCAACAGTCTGCGTACACGCAAGATTTGTAATATCTCCGGTTCGCACTTTTGCCTCTACAGAAACCCCCGTCCCCTGTTTGCCATGATAGAGCCCCATGCCGCGCAAAATTGGTTTCTCCTTTGCGATTTCCAAATGGAACGGACCGTCATGGCCGAGCAAGATTGTCCCATCCTCATAATCTGTAGTCACTATCTCGCAAAAGCTTCCGCCTTTTCCTATAATATCACATATCTTCATGGCAAGACAGGTTTTCAGATCTCCTTCTCCGGCACAGGGAATCCCGTCAGCGGTAAGAAGCGAGTGTCCGACGATAAAACCTCCCTGCACGTCTTCATAGTGATTGCCCGGAGCTCCGTGATAATAATATGTCAAAGCATCCAGATCAAATTCATCCACAAGTTTTTCCTGTGCAACTGCCACTTTTGCCGACCAGTTGAGCTGTTCTTCTGTCGGTTTCTGTGCCAGAGGATCTGCCGCATCATCCTCACTGATCACAAAAAATTCCTCGATTTCTTTTCTCTTCTCCTTAACTTCTTCATCTGTCACTTTCTGAAGATGTTTGTCAAGATCGCACATCTCAAGCACCTGCAGGTGCGCGCCTGTCTGTCCCTGAAACATAGTAAAATCACTGTACATATCCAGCATTCCGCTGTAAGTATTCCCGAGGAACCCGAACCGTGCTCCCTGAAGATTACGTTTAACCTTGGCAGCCAGTACCCATTCTTCTATCTTTTTCCATGCACGTATTGCTTCCGGACGATCAGCAGTATTTTCATCTGTCATAGAAATCTCAGGTGTATAGTCCAGTCCGAGGAGACCGTTAATGACACGATATTCAATTCCCGCCCTGTTAATCGCATTTGAAATTTCCGGGACCGGACACGCGCCACAGTGTGCAAGCCACTCTCCCGTCGTTGTCTTTTCATAATTAATACGTGCTGTCGGCTGAAGATTCAGCACCACTGCCGGAGCTTTGCAGACCTGATGCACAGGCAGGATCGATGCGCTCGTAACATATGTGGCAGAATGTGCAAAGATAAGATCCACATTCTTTTCATTAAAATACTCTCCGGCCTTCTGTCCCTCCTGCTCACAGTCTACCATCCCATAAAAGTAAACTTCACTTCCCATGCTTTCAACCTTATGGGCAATAAATCTGCCATACTCTGTCAGACGCTCTTTCATGCCCGGGAACTGTCCCCAATAATGTTTCAGTCCCATAGAGTAGATCCCGATCCTTGGTTTTTTCAGTTCTTTTCTCGCTCTCATAATGCGCCCTCCTTATTTATATATCTTGTGCTTTCTGAATTTATTTACAATCCAATTATAATGCTGTACTATAGAAATAACATCCAAACAAATTGGCTGAAAATCATTGAATATTGTGGTGATAATTATGAAAAAACACGCCGAACTTTTAGAACGCGGAGCCCACGTGTGGAGCGATGATTCCATCCGTATGATACTGACTCCGAGCCGGACTGCCAAAAGTCTCTATTTTTACACACAGGAAGTCGGGTACTTTAAGACAAAATATCCCTATTACTCTGAACGGCAGAATCTGGACTCCTTTCTGATCATCTATACAGTTTCAGGGCAGGGAAGCCTTGATTATGAAGGACAGCACTACACCATGAAGAAAGGGGACTGCTTTCTCATCCATTGTGAAAACCATCACCTGTACAGAACAGACAAGGGAAATGACTGGGAATTGCTGTGGATCCACTTTAACGGAAATAGTGCCCTTGGATATTACAAAGAATTTATAAAAGACGGATTCCGGATCATACACTGTCGTGATCAGTTCTTCTGGGAGCGGACAATCTGGCGTATTATCGCCCTCCATCAGAAAAGAAATCTAACGACAGAGGCCGTCGTATCGAATCTTATCAATACAATGTTGACAGAACTGATCGTGGAAACCGCGACAAACAATGCAGATACTTTCCTCATTCCCGATTATGTAAAAGGCATTGCCAAAGATATCGACAAGAACTTTCGTAACGAGCTGTCCCTGCCTTACTTTGAGGATAAATACCACCGCAGCAGATATCATATAGCAAAACAATTCAAAAAATATATGGGTACAACGATCAATGAATATCTGATTTCTGCACGGATCTCGTATGCAAAAGAACTTTTGAAATATTCTGACCTCTCAGTCAATGACATTACATTCGAAGCGGGCTTCCACAATGTCACTCACTTTATCAATCTGTTTAAAGCAAGAGAAAACAACACGCCGTATGCATATCGTAAAGCGTGGCGGGATTAAAAAACAAAAAGAATATCAAAATACAATTGAGAGCGCCTGCACCATATTGATGCAGACGCTCTCTTCAAAGATAAACAAGATAAATTGGAGATAACCTCAGTAATTTAGAATATATCAGCCCACTCGGCGATGTTATCCTGATTGAATTCAAACGGATCACCTACGATAACTTCTGTACCGCCGTCGCTTGCCTCAACGATGGTATACGGACTGTTCTCCATGTCGCCGGCCTCGAATGTATCGCCTGCCGCCCCTGTAATCTCGCCAGATACGAGTGCCATGGCTGTATATGCTGCCAGCTCACCAGTATCGATCGGATTCCACAGATACATATACGGGCACACATTGTCCTCGCCTACATATGCTTCCATCTCAGACGGAAGTCCCAGTCCCGTGATCTTTACGTCCGAGCTCTGATCCTGAAGGACTTTAGCCGCTGCGTTGATACCGACTGTTGTCGGAGCACAGATAAGTTTCAGATCAGGATAATTCTGAAGAAGTGCCTGTGTCTGCTCTGTAGACGGCTGTGGCTCATCATCACCGTAAACGATATCTACAAGCTCAAGATCAGCATATTTTTCATCACTTTCCATTACATTCTGCATTGCCTCAATCCATGCATTCTGGTTCGCTGCCTGAGACGTCGCAGAAAGAATTGCCCACTGACCTTCACCGCCGGTAATATCATAAATCGCATCCATCAATGTCTGCCCGATCAGGGTTGTATCAGCCTGATTTACAAATACCTCACGGCTGTCAGCATTTGTTTTAGAGTCTACAGCAGATACATGGATTCCTGCATCCATAGCCTGCTGAAGGGTTGCCTGAAGAGCATTCTCATCGTTTGCTGCTACAGTGATAGAATCTACCCCCTGTGAGATCAGTGACTGAAGGACTGTAATCTGCGCATCGGCTGTCGCAGTCTCCGGATAGCTTACGATACATGTAGCGCCTGCCGCCTCAATAGCCTCCTGAAATCCCTTAGCTTCTGCTTCATTATAAGGATTGCCCGCTGACTTCGGGACAATGGCAAATGTACATTCTGTAATATCTTTGCCTTCTGCGCCGTCTTCTCCCTCCGCTGTATTGTCAGCTGCATTTGATGCGCTGTCTGTGCTGTCTGAGCCGCCTGAATTACCACATCCGGCAACCATACCAGTTACCATTGCCGCACACATCAGCAGAGCAACAAGTCTTTTTTTCATAATGTTACCTCCTCTATAAATAGACATTATACTTTTTTGTGCATGCACTTTTTATTTGTGATTTCATTATAATGCGATTATAGGGAAATATCATCCAAGCAAATTGGTAAAAAATCATAGAATTTTGTGGTATCAGGAATCCTATCAAAAAAGTATCTCTATCCTGCCTTCAGATTCTTCTTTATCTTTTCTAGTTCCCTATTCAGTCCTTCCATATCTGTTTCATCAAACCCTTCAAATAATATGTCCTCCAGCCTTGCAAATCCTTCTTTTACCTCTTCTGCTTTCATCCGGCCTGCATCTGTCAGACTGATCTGATAAGCTCTCCGGCAGCCGGGATCCCTTTTTCTCTCGATCAGCCCCTGCTTCTCCAGTCTGTCCAGCGTCCGTGACATCGTCGTCACATCAAGCATGCATTCGTCCGCCAGTTTTCTCTGGGAAACGTGCTCCGAGGACGCCAGAGATATCAGGATCCTTGCCTGCCCCTGTCCCGGCGTAAGCCCGATACTGAGAAGGAAATCCTGTACCTTATTCCGCTTAAGCTGCTCTATCTCAAACAGAAGCCGTCTCAGTCTCTGTTTCACGATCTTCACACCTCATTTCCACATTCCGTCTCATCTCCGCCAGCGCAATATGCGCCGACGGCCGGCCGCACAGCCGCACCAGCGCGCTTACTCCAGCTCATACATCCCCGTATAGAGCTGATAGTATCTGCCTTTCTGTTCCAGCAGTTCTTCATGGCTTCCGCGCTCTATAATACTGCCATGCTCAAGCACCATGATTGCTTTTGAATTCCTCACGGTTGACAGACGGTGGGCGATCACAAATACTGTCCTGCCATCCATAATAGCATCCATTCCTTTTTCAATCAACCGCTCTGTCCTTGTATCAATAGAGGATGTAGCCTCGTCAAGGATCAGTACCGGGGGCTGTGCGGCGGCCGCCCGGGCGATGGCGAGGAGCTGCCTCTGTCCCTGTGACAGATTGCTTCCGTCACTGTACAGCATTGTATCATATCCGTCCGGGAGTCTCCGGATAAAGGAGTCCGCATTGGCAAGCTCCGCGGCTCTTATCACTTCCTCATCCGATGCGTCCAGTTTTCCATACCGTATATTGTCGGCAATGGTTCCCGTAAACAAGTGCGTATCCTGAATGACCATTCCGAGGGAGCGTCTCAGATCATCTTTCCTGATATCCCGGACATCGATACCGTCATAGAGGATCCGTCCCCCCTGTATCTCATAGAACCGGTTGATCAGATTAATGATGGTCGTCTTGCCTGCGCCGGTGGATCCCACGAAAGCGATCTTCTGTCCCGGCTTTGCATAGAGACTGATGCCTGATAACACTTTTCTTCCGGGAACATAGCCGAACACGACGTTTTCAAACCTGACATCCCCGCGGAGAAGAGTCAGATTTCCCTTTGCGTCCTTCCATGCGTACTCTGTCTTTCCCGGGTGCATTACATCTGTCTCTTTATCTCTTCCATCTTCGGCTTCCGTAAGCGTGCCTTCCTCATTCTCATGTACACGGACCAGAGTGACAGTGCCCTCGTCGATCTCTGATGGTTCCTCCATCATATCAAAGATGCGCTCTGCTCCGGCTAACGCAGACAGGATAAAATTGACCTGCTGTGTGAACTGGTTGAGAGGCATGGCGCTCTGCCGTACATAGACGAGATAGGCCGCAAGGCTTCCCAGATCCATCAGCCCTGCAATCGCCAGAAGGCCTCCCGCACAGGCCGAGACGGCGTAACAGCCGTAGGAAAGGCTGACAATGCTGGGGATCATCATGGAGGAATAGGCCAGTGCTTTTGTGGACGCTGCCCTGAGGTCCTCGTTTTTCTTACGGAACACTTTCATGTCTTCCTCTTCGTGATTAAAGATCTTCTCTACTTTCTGGCCTGCCGCCATTTCCTCGGTGAATCCGTTGATCGCAGCCAGATATTCCTGCTGCCGGTCGAAATACGCTTTGCTCCGCTTTCCGTTCCATTTGATAAACCAGAACATGATCAGAAGGAATACGATCACGATAAGAGCCATCCGCACATTCAGCACAAGGAGCATAACGACCGTTCCGGTCAGGGTAAGGGAGCTCTGGATCACCATGGTGAAGCTGTTGTTGAGCGCCTCCTGTATCGTATCCACATCGTTGGTAAACCGGCTCATCAGTTCTCCATGGGTATGGGCGTCAAAGTATTTCAGCGGCAGCGTCTGCACATGTGCAAACAGATCCCGCCGGATATCCCCTGCTACCTTCTGCGACGTCTTTACCATCAGCCGGTTATAGCCGAACGTGGACAGGGCGCCGCACAGATACATGATCCCCATTCCGATCAGCGCAAGGATCAGTCCTTTTACATCTCCCGGGAGGATAAAATCATTGATCACCGGTTTGAGGAGATATGTTCCCGCCACACTGGCGCCGGTGCTGATCAAAACGAGAACAGCCACTATAAGAAGCAGCCATCTGTGATATCCCATATAGTGAAACAGCTGA
The DNA here is from genome assembly GCA_930986645.1 of uncultured Lachnoclostridium sp. Classification (GTDB taxonomy): domain Bacteria; phylum Bacillota; class Clostridia; order Lachnospirales; family Lachnospiraceae; genus Mediterraneibacter. The sequence continues at coordinate 33,196 of CAKNJS010000002.1, read as the reverse complement.
CGCAATGCTTTCAGCGTATTTTTCGGACGCTTATACCCCGTATATCTTGCCATTACAGATCAGCTCCTTCCTTCTGAGACTCATAGATTTCCTGATATATCCTGTTGCTTTCCAGCAATTCCTCATGAGTGCCGCAGCCTTTGATCCTGCCGTCGTCAAGCACTGCGATCATATCAGCATGGCGCACGGAAGAGATTCTCTGTGCAATGATGATCTTCGTCATACGGGGCAGCTTTTCCTGCAGCATGGTCCGGATCCGCGCCTCGGTCGCGGTGTCCACCGCGCTTGTAGAATCATCGAGTATCATTACCTTAGGCTTTTTCAGTATGGCTCTTGCAATGCAGAGACGCTGCTTCTGCCCGCCCGAGACATTCACACCGCCCTGTCCCATCTCCGTGTCATATCCCTTTTCCAGCCTTCCAATAAATTCATCCGCCCCGGCGATCCGGCAGGCCTCCTCGATTTCCTCCTGCGTGGCGTCCTTATTCCCCCAAAGAAGATTCTCCCGCAATGTACCGGAAAAGAGCGTATTCTTCTGGAGCACCATGGCGATGGAATCCCGGAGATGCCGCAGCGGATACTGTTCTACCGGTCTCCCGTCGATCAGCAGCTCTCCTTTTGTCACGTCATATAATCTGGGAATGAGCTGTACAAGAGTTGACTTGGCAGAGCCGGTCTGCCCCACGATACCTACTGTCTGTCCGGCGCTGATATGGAGATTAATATCCGAAAGGACATATTCCTTCGCATCTTTTCTGTATTTAAAATATACATGGGAAAATTCAATCTCTCCTCGGCTGACCGAAATGTTCTCTGCCCGATCCTCCTTGATGTCAATCTCCTCATCCATGATCTCTATGATACGCTTTCCCGAAGCCAGAGATCTGGTCAGCATAAGGAAGATATTTGAAATCATCATGAGAGAATTCAGGATCTGCAGGACATAACTCAGGAAACCGGTCAGCCCGCCCACCTGCATGGTTCCGATCCGGATCATGCCGCCTCCGAACCAGAGGATGCTGATGATCGTGCCGTACATGACAAACTGCATGGCCGCCATATTGGTCGTGGCAAGCTTGAATGCCCGCTCAGACTGAGTCTGCAGATTCGTATTGACTTCATTGAATTTTCCGATCTCATATTCGCCCCGCACATATGCCTTCACTACACGGACGGCAGTGAGATTTTCCTGAATGATGCGGTTCACCAGATCGATTGCCTCCTGCATCCGTCCGTAAAGCGGCCGCACGTTTTTAATGATCAGCCACAGGCAGACAGCCAGCGTCGGAAGGGCTGCCATAAACACGAGGGCCAGCTTCGCATTGATGGAAAACGCGACGGCTGTGGCGGCGATCAGCATGACCGGCCCCCTGCAGGCGGGACGCATACCGCTCGAGATGCTGTTCTGGATATTCGTCACATCACTCGTCATGCGGGTCACAAGAGATGACAGCTGGAAATGGTCTACATTTGCAAAGGAAAACTGCTGCAGTTTGGCGTACTCCGCTTCTCTTAAGTTCGCGCCCAGTCCCTGCCCCGCTATCGCGGAGAACTGCGCGCTGCCGACACCGAGCAAAAACGCTGCCGCCGCACATACGAGCATCCATCCGCCCTGTCGGAAAATGTAGGCTTTATCGCCGTTCACGACTCCGATATCCACGATGTCCGCCATGATCAGAGGGATCAGGAGCTCAAAAAGCGACTCTGCCGCGATACACAAAGCCGCAAACACAAGATATTTTTTATACTTTCCGGAATAGGAGAAAATCCGTCTCAACATATATGACGCCGCCTTTCAATAGTTGTAGATACAACTATTGTATGCACAAGTTTTTCAGATGTCAACCATGCAATCTCAATCCGAAATGACAGAAGCCGTACAGCGCGGAATTTTGATTCCAGCACTGCACGGCCTCTGACCTTATGTATGATTTGACTTTATGGATAATGATGTTGTCTGAATCGATTTAGAATACGTCAGCCCACTCAGCGATGTTGTCCGGATTGAATTCGAATGGCTCGCCGAGGATGATCTCTGTACCGCCGTCGCTTGCGTCAACTACTGTGTACGGGCTGTTCTCCATATCACCTGCATCAAATGTATCGCCTGCTGCGCCTGTGATGTCACCGGATACCAGCGCCATAGCTGTGTAAGCTGCAAGTTCACCAAGATCGATCGGGTTCCACAGATAGAAGTACGGGCATACATTGTCCTCTCCTACGTATGCTTCCATCTCGGAAGGCATTCCAAGACCTGTGATCTTCACATCAGATTTCTGATCCTGAAGTACTTTCGCTGCTGCGTTGATACCAACTGTTGTCGGTGCGCAGATCAGTTTCAGATCCGGATAGTTCTGAAGGAGCGCCTGTGTCTGCTCTGTAGACGGCTGCGGCTCGTCATCTCCGTATACAATGTCTACAAGCTCGAGGTTTGCATATTTCTCATCGCCCTCCATTACATTCTGCATTGCTTCGATCCATGCATTCTGGTTCGCTGCCTGAGATGTAGCGGAAAGGATAGCCCACTGGCCTTCTCCTCCTGTGATGTCATATACAGCATCCATCAGAGTCTGTCCGATAAGCTCTGTATCAGCCTGATTTACAAATACCTGACGGCTGTCAGCGTTTGTCTTAGAGTCAAAGCAGGATACTTTGATGCCTGCGTCCATTGCCTGCTGCAGTGTTGCCTGAAGTGCGTTCTCATCGTTCGCTGCTACAGAGATAGAGTCAACGCCCTGAGAGATCAGTGACTGTAAAACTGTGATCTGAGCATCTGCAGTAGCCTGCTCCGGATAACTTACGATGCACTCTGCTCCAGCTGCCTCGATTGCTTCCTGGAAACCTTTTGCTTCCGCCTCATTGAACGGGTTTCCTGCTGACTTCGGAACGATCGCGAATGTGCAGTCAGCAATATCTTTCGCTTCCCCGCTGTCCTCTGTTGTAGCTGCGCTGTCATCAGATGAAGATGCATCAGATGAGCTGTCTGAGTTTCCGGATCCGCATCCGACAACCATGCTTGTCACCATTGCTGTACACATCAGCAGTGCAACAATTCTTTTTTTCATAATGTTACCTCCTCTTATCTTGTTTATCTTTGAACTTATTCTATCATCGGTCTCTTAAGACCGTGAATAGCAATATTTTTTGATTTCGGGTACTTTTTTTCAGTTTAGGACTGTTTCGCCATTTTTTTCATCGTTTTGATCCGCTGGCTGATACCGGGCATCAATACCGCTATGATAAGCATCAGACCAATGATAACAAGGATCAGCTGTGTATTCATATTAATAAGACCGAGCGCAACTCTCAGGCATACGATAATAAACGCTGCGATAAATCCGCCCACCAGATTTCCTTTTCCACCTGTTGTAGCAATACCTCCGAATACTGCCATGGCGATAACTTCCATCTCGAATCCCTGTCCTGTCGTCGTATTCGCACTGAAGAGTACGGACAGAAGAACAAGAGCGCAGAATCCTGACATCAGACCTGCAAGCGAGAAAACAATAAATCTGATCTTCTCGACTTTAACACCTGCATAATAAGCCGCTGTCTTGTTACTGCCGATGGCATAGAGCTTGCGGCCAAATGTTGTCTTTGACAGAACAACGATGAAAATAACAGCTGCTATCACAACTCCGAAAAATGAAATCGGGAACGGCCCCGCCATTGTGGTCAGCGGGATCAGGTCCGCCGAATTTGTATAGGAAATTGTACCGCCGCTTCCCATGGACACCTCGGCAATACCGCGGAAGATAATCTGGGTTGCCAGTGTAACGATCATAGAAGGAAGCTCTGTGAATTTTGCAAGGATCGCGCCGTTGACCGCGCCGCAGATCAGTCCTACCAGAAGGCATACAAGGATGACAACCGGAAACGGAAGTCCTGCATTTCCTGCAAAGCAGGCCATCGTCGCGCTTAAGCATACGATAGAACCTACGGAGATGTCAATGTCTGCAAGGATCAGGATATACCCCATCGGGAACAGAATGAAGATTTCAGCCAGATACCTTGGCATCTGCCTCAGTACATTTGCCGCCGTATAGTTCTCCGAGAGGATCACTCCCAGAATATTGACTGCGATAAATATAAGTACCAGTGCTCCCTCCCACGAGAGTACTCTGCTGAGTGCACTCTTATTGGAAGCAATTGATATTTCTCTACCGGACTTTCCAGCCATAACTACATCTCCCTCCTTTCCAGATTTGCTCTGTCCATCATACGCTGTGTCACTACGTTAAGGACAACAACTGCGAGGATCAGGATACCTTTTACCATGTTCTGCGCGATCGCGTCAATTCCGACAAGAGGAAGCGCTCTCGTGATCAGAGCAAGGATCAGGGCGCCTAAGAATGTTCCGACTACGCTTCCGCGGCCGCCGCTCATGCTCACACCGCCGATAACGCAGGATGCAATGATATCCATCTCAAGTCCGTACTGCATATTCGGCTGAGCCGATGCATAGATCGATACGGAAAGCGCACCGCATAAACCGGAGAGGAATCCCATGATCACATATGTATAAATCAGTACAGCGTCCACATTGATACCGGACACTCTTGCTGCCTCGGCATTACTTCCGACTGCGTAGATCTTACGTCCGGCTTTTGTCCACTTCAGGACGATAAATCCTGCGATAAATACAACCGCAATGATGATATACGGGCCTGCCGCTCCATCTGCGCCGAAATCACTGTAGCCTACCACATCGGCGCCGCTCGCCCACTGGTTGTTACTGATCACATACGCCAGACCTCTCCAGATGTACATAAAGCCCATCGTGGAAATGATCGGGGCAACGTTGCCTTTTGAAATGATCAGACCGTTGAGCAGTCCGCACACAATTCCGATGACACATCCCAGCACGAACAGGAGGAATGTATTTTCAAGCACCTTGTATTTCAGGAGCATTCCGACGATCATTCCCGAAAATGCGAGGATTGATGCGACCGAAATATCGATACCGCCTGTCAGGAGCACACAGAGCATTCCCACAGACATAACCATAGTCAGTGCATTGTTGCGGAAGATCTGAGCAATATTGGTCGGGCTGATAAAGCTCGGATTGAGGATCGTCGCAACGATACACAGTACGATCAGAACGATCACAAGGCTGAACTCCCTTGATTTCGTAATCTGTTTTAATACGGACTTCTGTTTCATCCCTGTGCCACCTCCTTCTTCGTGTTTCCTTTTTCCATCGAGAGCTGCAGGATGGATTCCTGAGTCGCTTCATTTCTGTCAAGACAGCCGGTAATGCGTCCCTTACACATAACGTAAATGCGGTCGCACATGCCGATGATCTCCGGCATTTCGGATGAGATCATAATGATTCCGTATCCTTTCTTTGCCAATTCTCCCATGATCGCGTAAATTTCTGCTTTTGCTCCGACGTCAACACCTTTTGTCGGTTCATCCATGATAACAACTTTCATGTTCTTCTGAGCCAGCGCTTTCGCTACAACAACTTTCTGCTGGTTTCCTCCGGAAAGAGAACTTGCCGGATCATAGATAGATACGGCTTTCGTATCTACTTCTTCCAGATACTGCTTCGCCACTTTCTTCTCAGCCGCCGTATCATTAAAGCCGCTGTGCGCCAATTCGCTCTGGATCGGAAGTGTTACATTCTGGCCAAGTCCCCAATTTAAGATCAGGCCTTCCTTCTGGCGGTCTTCCGGGAGAAGAATGATACCTTCCTTCATCGCGTCAAGCGGCTGACGGATCCTGCACTGTTTTCCGTCCAGATATACTTTTCCGGCATTCGGTTTCGTAATGCCGCACACACTCTCCATAACTTCCGTACGTCCGGCTCCGACCAGTCCCGAGAGTCCTACGATTTCGCCTGCGTGTACGTTTAAAGATACATCTTTAAAATATCCCGTACGTGTCATGCCTTCGATCCGGAAGATTTCTTTCCCGATCTTGACCTCCGGCTTAGGATACATATCCGTGATCTCACGGCCGACCATCGCTTTGATCAGATCCGCGTTTGTGATGCCGTCCACATCATATGTACCGATATACTGGGAATCACGGAACACCGTTACTCTGCTCGCCAGACGGTACATATCTTCGAAGCGGTGTGAAATGAAGATAATAGACACACCTTCCTCTTTTAACTGATCCACGATCCTGTAAAGTTTTTCTGACTCGGACTGCGTCAGTGCAGCTGTAGGCTCATCAAGAATGATGATCTTTGCCTTTGTAGAAAGCGCTTTTGCAATCTCCACCATCTGCTGCTGTGCAACGCTCAGCGCACCCATCTCTTCTGTAGGACTGAAATCCGCATCCAAGCGGTCAAGGAGTTTCTGTGCCTCCTGATTCATAACATTCCACTGGATCATGCCGAACTTCCTGATCTCATGTCCCATAAAAATATTCTCTGTCACCGACAGCTCCGGATAAGACGTCGGATGCTGGTAAACCGCGGCGATTCCCGCAGCCTGAGCATCCCTCGGGCCTTTGAAGCGGACTTTCTTACCGTTCAGGAACATCTCGCCTTCCTCAGCCGCATGGACTCCGGTGATAACTTTGATAAACGTAGATTTCCCCGCTCCGTTCTCTCCCATCAGAGCGTGAACTTCCCCGCGTCTGAGCTGAAACTGCACGTTATTCAGCGCTTTTACGCCGGGGAAGATCTTTGTAATACCTTTTAATTCCAGAATATAATCTTCTGCCACGCTCATTTCCTCCTTTCTGATTTCCTTTAGTATAGCATCGTATTTTTTTGCCCATATAGAGGAATTTTTTTCGAAATCGGGTATTATTCTCCGATGCGCCGGTATAGATTAAATGATTTTTTTCTGCTATAATCTGATAAATAGTGACAGGAGCGGACAAAAAACAACAATAACAAAAGATATCTTGGAAAAGAGGCTGATATATGAAACTACTGATCGCAGACGATGAAATACTCACACGCAAGGGACTGATCTCGTCAATCTCATGGGAAGATCTGGGAATCGACGAGGTATACGAGGCTTCCGACGGGATCGAGGGGCTTAAAATGGCTGAAAAATACAGTCCCGAGATTATCTTAAGCGATGTACGCATGCCCCGGATGAACGGCATAGATATGCTCTATAAAATACGCGAAAGCGCTCCGGACACAATTTTTATCTTCATGAGCGGCTACTCAGATAAGGAATATCTGAAAGCAGCGATCAAACTGCGCGCAGTCAATTATGTCGAAAAACCCCTCGATCTTGTTGAGATCGAACAGGCGGTGCGCACTGCCGCCGAACGTCATCTTCAGATCGTAGAGAGCCGGCAGTCCAAAGATATGAAGCTCAATATCTATGCTTCCAAACTGGCCCTTGCTCTGACGCACCCGTGGCATTCTCTTAAGGAATCAGCGGAACAGCTGGCTTCAGACTACTGCCAGAAATACGGCACGACAGATGTTTTCCACGCGGCGGTCACAGTGATCGTACAGGCCTCCGAAGCACTGGAACTTCCAATGGATTATATCCAGACTGCCGAAAAACAGCTGCATGACATGATCCGTCCTCTGCATCTGCATATTATCAGCACGGCAAAGAAAACAAATCTGTTTGTCTTTCACATTTTCCGGCGAATGGATTTTACACCGCAGCTGCTCCTTTCGATCGAAAGCTATCTGAAAGATATCTTTACTCCTGTAAAAAACTTTCACTTTGCAGTCGGGAGTCCGGTATCCGGCCTCCACAGAATATATGACTCCTACTCTTCCGCAGTCATCGCGCTGCAGAGTACATATTTCTTTTCTCCGGGTACCTGTCTGACACCGGAACAGCTCCACGGTTCTGCCGGCAGAGAACTCAGCGAACAGATTCCCTCTTCATTCGCATCGGCATTGGAACAGACTGATAAAGAGTCCGCCGAGGAGCTGTGCCGCCGGCTTTATGAGTGCTGCCGCGAGAACACCTCTCTGCTGCAGCGCACGGTCCAGTCACTCTATTACCAGCTCTTCACTGTTATATCCGAGCAGAGGAGAAGCAGGCAGATCACCGGCGATGAGCTCCGCATGACGCCTGAGGCGATTCTGGAACACACAGAAGGTCTTTTCTTCTATCAGGATCTGCATCAGTCTCTTGTGGAGGCACTGGACGAATTCTGGCGGGACCTCAATTCATCCGAATCAGAGAACTCTTCCGTATATCTGATAAAAAGCTATATACAGCGGCACTACGGCAATCCCATGCTTTCAACTAAGGAGATCAGCGAGTATGCATCTCTGTCTGCCTCCTATGCCTGCACGATCTTTAAAAACGAGACCGGACAGACACTGAACCAGTACCTGACAGAATACAGACTGAACAAAGCACAGGAGCTGCTGAATGACCCGCGCAACACTGTAGCTACTGTTTCTACCATGGTAGGATATAATGACAGCAACTACTTCAGTAAGGCATTTAAGAAATACACCGGAATCTCCCCGTCTGTTTACAGGGAAAGGAGAATCAAATGAGATTCTTTAAAAAAATACAGGACGGCTACAACAAACTGAATATCCGGAACAAGCTCTCCATTATCGTGGTTACGGCCGTCACCATCCCCATGCTTCTGATCATTATCATCTTCTCGGGAAGACTCTTTAATATGATCACCTCCGACACGATCCGTCAGGAACAGGACAGCGCTTCGCAGACAGCCCCCTTGGTCGAGGATATGGTACAGGAGATCTTGACGGCCAATGTGTCAATCCGCGATTCTGAGGCATACCGTTATATTTTTGAAAAAAAGATCCACGACTCTGCATCAGACGCTCTCTTATCGCCTCAAGGCACCGGTCTGTCCCGTGTACTTGAACAGGCTGAAGAAACTGATGCTGTTTCTGCCGCCCGCATCTATGTCGATATTCCGGAAAACGAAGACTGCTTTTCCTCTGCGGGCGGTTATTTTGCTCCGCTTTCTCAGGTACGCAGAACTTACTGGTACGGGATTTTTCAAGGCAGCCATCCTTCCTCCCTGTTCTGTCCTCCGCTCTACTTAAGCCAGAGGGAAGCCGAATTTCTGGGAGACTGTGCCTATATCATGCCCATGAGAATGCTGACGGTAGATTCAGGAGAAGTGACCTGCTATCTGGCACTTTATTTCCAATCTTCCACACTTCAGAAAATCCTGACAGATAACCTTGTCAACGACGGAAGCCTGTCCTATATCACGAATGACAGAGACGCCGTCATCACTACATCTGACTCCAATCTGATCGGGCTTTACTATGTGGATTACGACAGCATCCGGGATAGCCTTATGTCATCCAATAGTTTCATCGAAAAGAACATTACGGGGAACCGTGTATTTGTCGGCTTCTATTATATCGATTCTGCAGACTGGTTTATGGTAACCGTTCTGCCCATCGGGCCTATTATGGCAAAAACTCTGCAGATGCTCGGACTGTTTCTTGCCGTCTGTATCGTTACGATCATTGCAGGGCTTCTTGTATCCCTGTCGCTTTCGCGCTCTCTGACCCGGCGCATCTCCGCAGTCAGCCGCCAGATGAGCCTTGTGAAAAATGATAATCCGCCCATGATCATGAGCGAGTCTTCCTCGGTAGATGAGATCGGAGAACTGGTGGACTCCTATAATTATATGGTCAGAAGGATCAACCGGCTGATCGCCGAACAGGCAAAATATGCGGAAGAGCTGCGCATTTCCGAATTTAATTCGCTCCAGTCCCAGATCAATCCGCATTTTCTTTACAATACAATGGATATGATAAACTGGAAGGCTCAGCAGGGAAAGAAAGCCGAGACTACTGCCGCGATCCGCGACTTATCGCGTTTTTACAAGCTGACGCTCAGCCGTAAAAATACGATCACCACGGTAGAAAACGAGATAGAGCACGCCGCCATCTATATGCGTCTCCAGAATATGCGTTTCGGCAATGCAGTGGACTTCGTGGTAGATATTCCGGACAGTATGCTGGACATCAGCATTCCCACCCTGATATTCCAGCCGATCATCGAAAATTCACTGCTGCACGGCATTCTTGAAAAAGAAAGCAAGGCCGGCACCATCGTTCTGACAGGATGGATGGAATCTGAAGCGGCAGTGATCATGATCTCGGATGACGGTGTTGGGATTCCGCAGGAAAAGCTTGACTCACTCCTGACGGAAAAGCAGGAGCACACACAGGGCAGCGGACATATCGGAGTTTACAATACCCACCGCAGGCTCCAGATCTTATTCGGCGCCTCCTATGGGCTGAGCTATAAGAGCACGCCGGGACAGGGAACTGATGTTGAGATCCGTATTCCCCGCTATGAAAAGAAAAGCACACTGCTGCATCCCGGCAGTCCCGAAGAGAGCACGCCGTCATCCGATCCGCTCTCGCTCGTTTCCGTATCAACGACAGACACGGCCGGTTCTCCTGAGACAGTCACTCCTGACAAGCTTTCAAACGACAAGCAGAATTTTCCCGGTGATATCCTGAACGTGGAGAATTTTCATAATGTTTTCCGCGAATTTCCTCAGGGCGGAAATATCTTTCTGATCGCGCACTATGTGAACGAGTCATACCCGGAACACAGCCATGACTACTTTGAGCTCAATTATATGTATCGGGGAACACTGATCAACCGTATTGACGGCAGAGATGTCTATATGTCCTCCGGCGATCTCGTACTAATGAACCGGAATGCACGGCATTCCCTGATCCCCCGTTCTGACAACTGCCTGCTCCTTAACATCTGCATCAGGAAAGAATTTTTCCGCAAGTCTCTGCTCCGTGCGGTAAAAAGACGGTCGCCCCTTGGACATCTTCTGCTCGGGCGGGACTCCGGGAGCGGAAACTATCTGTTCTATCCGCTGGAACAGAACCGGCGCTTTCAGGTACTGCTCTCTTCCGTACTGCAGATCTACTCAGCAAGCAGATTCCGTGAGACTCCCGAACTGGAGCACCTGTTTCCCACTCTCTTCTCCGTACTCGCCGAGGCAGAAGAATTCAGCCGGACAGGCCCGGATGAAGAGACGCTCCGCCTGATAGAGGGACTCCGCTCAGACGGTCTGCTTCCTATAGAAAAAATTGCAGAGAACCTCGGGGTAACCGCCGAATATATGCAAATACACATAAAAGAATATTATGGCAGAACCGCCGCTGACATGCTCCGTGAAATCCGAATACAGTATGCATCGGAACTGCTGAGCGATAAGAAGATAAGCCTGTATCTCGTGTCAGAAAAATGCGGATACGAAAATGTCACTGCATTTTCAGATGACTTTAAACAATATTACGGAACAAGCCCTGAAGAATACCGGGAGCAGATGATCTGAATTCGTGTTTTTCGGAGAGTCATCGTATGATAAAGCGTCCGAAAATCAATCAGATACAGTAGATTGACTCACATATCCGGGACGGGCTGGGAGGGGATGCTTCCGGTTCCGGTTACGGAACATAAGGCAAAGTAACAAGCCTGTGATACGGCTAAATACAATCAGGAAAATGAAGAACTCACTTCGTTCAGACAACTTCATTTTCCTGATTAACGCCGCATCACAGGCTTTAACTTTGTCTAATATTCCTGCACAGTCACCGTCAGCATCCCCTCCCAGCCCGTCCCGAAAGGTTCATCAAAGGAGCTGTATCCGACTGATTTTCTTTATTCATCCATTGGAAGTACATCTCCGGCAATCACGAAATCTGCAAAAAACCGGTCGAAAAGATTAGCTTTATCGATGAAGTTCCGGTCTCTTCCGATTTCTATGAATGTTTGTTGTAGAATAGCGCTGCAACTGAAAAATGTGGATCAGTATAACTTCACTATTACAGCGGTGTCTATTCAATAAACACAAAGTTTATTTAATGTCTTTTTTTCTTTTTCTTATGTTTTTTGGATGTTGTATTTCCCTGTGCAGCTGTCTCATTTTTATCTGTAACTGCTTTCTCCGCTGAGCCGGATCCTGCATTCACCGCAGCTGCTTTCAGTGATGCATCCGTGTGGATCTTCATCACATACCACAGAGCGCCTGTGATACATACGGATGTATAGGCTCCGCAGGCAATACCTACCATCAGAGGAGCCGCGAACTCTTTGATGGAGCTTACGCCCAGCACGTAGAGCACAACGACCATAATAAATGTAGTCAGGTTCGTATAGATACTTCTGGTCAGTGTCTGTGTGATACATCTGTTGACCAGCTCTTTCAGATCCTCTTTCTTATTCAGCTTCAGCTCCTCACGGATACGGTCGAAGATAACGATCGTCGCGTTGATGGAGTATCCGACAATTGTCAGCATACATGCGATAAACGTATTTCCGACGGACACTCTGGCGATCACATAGAAAGCCAGTACTACGAGCACGTCATGCACCAGAGCGATGACCGCGCTGGTAGCAAACCGGATATCCTTAAATCTGAACCAGATGTAGATCAGCATACAGATCGTCGCTATGACCACTGCAACAATCGCGTCCGTACGCATCTCGGAGCTTACAGTACCGCTGATATTCCGGACCTCGATGTCCTTCTCAGCCACCCCGTAGTTATCCGACATATACTGTGCAAATGCTTCTCTTTCTGAAAGATCCTGAGTCTGTGTCTTGAATACCACCTGTGTAGTATCCTGAACAGTCTGTACCTGAATATTCGGGTCTCCGGTGATCTCTTCCAAATCCGGGATCATCTCGCTGTCAATCTCATCCAGCGTGTATTCCTGATCAAATGTTACTGTTGTAGATGTACCGCCCACGAAATCAAGGCTGTAGTTCATAGCGCCGATTCCGCGCGCATGATTGATTCCCATTCCCACAAATCCGCTCAGGCACATGATGATGGAAATAATGAAGAACACTCTGCGTTTTCCGAGGAAATCGATCGGTTTGCGTTTCTTCAATTTCTTTGCATACAACTTCTCATTTCTGATGCCGATCGCATAGAAGGAATAGATGATCAATCGTGTGATGACCAGTGCGGTGAACATGGACACCACGATACCAAGAGCCAGCGTCTGCGCAAATCCTCTGACTGTTCCGCTTCCTCTGAACCACAGTACTGCAGCCGCGATCAGGGTTGTAACATTTCCGTCAATAATTGCGGACATAGCTTTGTGGAATCCGGCCTTCAGCGCGCCGTGTACGGAAGCCCCCGCTGTCAGTTCTTCTTTCACACGGGCGAAGATGATAACATTCGCATCGACCGCCATACCGATACCGAGGATGATACCTGCGATACCCGGCAGAGTAAGCGTGATATCAAATGCATTCAAAAGCACAAGGATCAGACCTGTGTAGATCAAAAGCGCAAGGCTTGATGCGAATCCGGGAAGCAGGTATACAAAGCACATGAACAGACATACGATCACAAGACCGATGGCACCTGCCAGAAGGCTGGTGCTGACCGCTTCCTGCCCAAGCTGTGCTCCTACCACTTCGGAGCTGATCTCTTTTAACTCTACATTCAGACCGCCGATACGGATCGTGGAAGCGATATTGTCCGCTTCCTCATATGACATATTTCCCGAAATCTGAGCCTGTCCGTTCTCAATAACTGCATTGACACTCGGCACACTGATCAGATCGCCGTCGTAATAAATGGCGATGGAATCATGATTATTGTTATATGCCTCCTTTGTGGCCTCGGCAAACGCTTTCGTACCCTCGTCTGTCAGAGTCAGGTCAACGCCGTACTCCGTAGCGCTTGTCGTTTTATCGGAGAGAGCTCCCGCCGTAGCGCTCTCCACCTCTGTACCGGTCAGAACAATAGAACCGTCTTCCTGCAGCTCCTCGATGGATTTTGTCAGTACATAACCTGTTCCGTCTGAATTTAAAGTGTAGTTCTCATTTCCTTCACTGTCCAGATGTCTGATAAAATACAGGGAGCCCGGCTGTCCTAATTCTTCCAGGATCTCATTGGCGTCCTGTACGCCGGGGATCTCAATGCCGACCCTGTTGTCTCCCACCTGGTAAGCCTGAGCCTCGGTGCTGTACTCTTCCACACGTCTCTGAAGCTTATAAACCGTATCTTTCATATCCTCATCGGACGGCGTATCCCCGACAGCCTCGTAGGTTATGCTCACACCGCCTTCAAGGTCAAGTCCGAGATTGATATTACGGGCTGCTCCCATACCCTTGGAGTTCAGTCCGTGGATCGAAGTCACTCCGAGGAATACCATGACAGCCGCTATCAGGATCAGGCTTAATATGCCTCTGCTTTTTTTCATGATTTTCCATTCCTTTCTTCTGCGCTTTTATGTTTTATCTTCACATGACGCAGCTGTTCTCACGCCTGATCGGCAAGAGCCGCTTTTATCATGATTGCGCACTCTACACGCTTGCGTTCCATCTTACAGCTCACCTCGTATGTATCATTGATCGTGTGATGGAACTTATAAGAATTTGCCATACAGCCTCCGCTGCAGTAAAATCTGGCGAAACACTTTTTACAGCTTTCTTTTGAATAGACGCTGCAGCCGCGGAACGCATCCGCGATCTCCGGTTTCGTAATTCCGTCGTCTACATTGCCCATAAGGAACTCTTCCTGTCCCACAAACTGATGACACGGATACAGATCTCCCCACGGCGTCACAGCAAGATATTCTGTGCCCGATCCGCATCCTGACAGACGCTTGGACACGCACGGACCGCCTTCAAGATCAATCATAAAATGGAAGAATGTAAAGCCTCTCCCCTCTCTCTCCCGATCCACCATGATCTTCGCCAGCTTGTCATACTCTTCAAAGATCACAGGCAGGTCCTCTTTCCGGATCGCATACGGATCTGTGTCCTCTCCTACTACCGGCTCGATAGATATCTGCTCAAAGCCGAGCTCCGCGAAATGCAGCACATCATTGGAAAAATCCAGATTGTTCCGGGTAAATGTGCCGCGTATGTAATATTTCTGCTGGTGTCTGCTCTCCGCAAGTTTCTGGAACTTCGGAACGATCAGATCATAGCTGCCTTTTCCGTTCCGGAAGGGACGCATCTTATCATTGACTTCTTTTCTTCCATCGAGACTTAAGACTACATTGTCCATCTCGCGGTTGACAAATTCCTGCACCTCATCATTTAAAAGCACACCGTTTGTTGTAAGCGTAAAGCGGAAATGCTTGTCATGTATCTTCTCCTGCTCTCTTCCATATGCTACCAGATCCTTTACAACCTGCCAGTTCATCAGCGGTTCCCCGCCGAAGAAATCCACTTCCAGATTTCTTCTCTTTCCGGAATTCGCAATCAGGAAATCCAGCGCTTTCTTTCCAACTTCATAAGACATGAGTGCACGTCTTCCATGGTATTCTCCCTCTTCTGCAAAGCAGTATTTACATGCAAGGTTGCAGTCGTGGGCAATGTGAAGGCAGAGCGCTTTCACTACTGTCTTGCGCTGCTTTACTTCATCGATAAAATCTTCATATACATCCCGGGTAAACAGGCGTCCCTCTTCTGTCAGAGCAGTGACTGCTTCAAGTATATCCTCAATGTCCTCCTCCGAGTACCGGCTGCCCAGTTCCTCTTTCAGATAAGCCAGAGTTTCCGGCGCCCTCAATGTCTCGGGTGTATGGAACTCATTCTGTTTTTCAAGCGCGCCGATCACATCGTACGCCTCCTGATCAACTACATGGACTGCCCCGCTGTTTACATCGAGGACTATATTATATCCGTTATTCTGATACTGATGTATCACAAGAGTACCTCTCTTTCATTTTTCTAAAACACACATAAGGCAGCGGCCTTTTTAACCGCTGCCTTCCCCCATTGTTCTTTTGTTGCCGCAAAATAATTATTTTCTGTTCTCGCAGGTCTGGTTGCCTACAGTACAGGATGTCTTGCATGCAGACTGACATGATGTCTGGCACTCTCCGCATCCGCCTTTTTTTACTGTATTGTTTAATGTCTGTGTATTTAATGTCTTAATGTGTTTCATATTATGTCCTCCTACTCTTATACGCTGTCTGCGTGTTCTGCTCGTAACATTATATCACATGGATACACGTTTTTAAAGTATTTTTTTATGATATCATGCCTCCCAGCATACCTCCGCCCGCACATAGCAAAAATGTTGTAACCAGATTTGCCGCATCTGACTGCAGGTAATGGTAGATTCCCAATGAGATCAGCATCAGAAGCACAAAATAGAGTATTCCGAGGAGAAGTCCCCACATAAACTTTTTAACTCCGGTCAGTTTTCCGACCACAAATCCTCCGGAGAATGTTGAGATCACATAAGTCAGAATAATACCCGCATTAATATTCTCCTCGCTTAACCCCGCCTTATAGAGAAGAAGTGTCAATACAAGGAGCAGAATCCCCGTCATAACATACGCGCACAAAAGCGCTTTCAACATATCGACAGATATCCTGCCATCCGCTTTTCTGTCAGCTTCCCGTCTTTGTCCTGTCCTTTTCTCCATCAATTTCCTCCTGATATCATACTGCCTGTCAGTCTTTGTCCTACTGATAAATAGTATGCCGGGGGAGAGAAAAATATGACAAAAATTCTTATGACATCTGCCGTCCGAGGAAATCCGCCGCACTGGAGGCAACCCTCTGTTCGATTTCGCCGAATTTCTTCTTTTGATCTTTATTCAGAAGCACTACCGATCCGATCACATCACCTTCGCTTATTATTGGACATATTGCCTCATCGCGAAATTCTTTCATATCCGGCACAACTTTGATGTACGATGAATCACCGCTTCCCGCAATGAGCTGTCCCCGGTCTTTTAACAATCGATCCAATTCTCTTCCGATGAACTGGTCCTGCAGCTCTTTTCTCCCGCTTCCTGAAGCAGCTACAACCTGATCTGTATCTGTAATGCACACTGTGCACCCGAGCGTCTGGGAGAGGCTTTCTGCATAGATTTTTGCCAGAGTTCCAAGCTCACCGATCGGAGAATATTTCTTTAATATGATCTCCCCTTCCCGGTCTGTAAAAATCTCCAGCGGATCGCCCTCCCGTATGCGGAGCGTCCTTCTAATCTCTTTCGGAATGACGACACGCCCCAGATCGTCGATCCGCCTCACTATCCCTGTTGCTTTCATATAAAAATTCCTCCGTCTTACAGATATCTACATAAAATGCTTATTACTGTCAGTAATTGTAGTATCTGTAAAACGGAGGAATTTATTCACTCTCAGGCAATGACGCCATTCTGTTTTAACTGCACGATTTTTCCGTACCGTCGAACTGCTGAGGAATTATCAGCAGTTCAACTGCTATTCTTTATTATATCGGCGGCGTCTGAAGATCAGTACCGCTCCTGTTGCTGCCGTAGCAGCAAACATAACAGCCAGATTTGATCTCATATTTGTATCATCACCGGTCTGAACACCATTGGAGACTGCATTATAACTGTTTGTGATCGTATATCCTTTTACCGCATTTCCTGTATATGTTACTTTATACTCTGTCCCATTGAAGTCGATTGTTCCTTTCTGTTCACCGACTTCTTTTACAGTATAGGCAATCTCTTTTCCATCTGCCTGTTTATTCAGTTCTGACCATGTGTACCGCCAGTCATTAGATTTGTTCAATGTGACAGGATCACCCACTGCTTCGCCATCTGCGTAAAGCTGGACTTTCACACTGTCAGGACGTTTTCCATCGCGATTTCCGGAATCATCCCAGCGCTTTGCCACACTGACACTGGTCGCACCAGACTGATATTTGTTTGTTACATTGTAGCCATCGACCTCAGTTATATAATTATCTACTGTGTCTTCGCTGATCGTGTAAATAATCTCCTGTCCGCCATCTCTGTATTTCGGCAGATTTTCAAAACTCCAGCTCCAGTCATTTTCTGCTGTTACTGCTGCTCTGTCAATCTCTTTGTTATCTGCATACAGACGGATTGTAATGGATTCAGGTCTTGCACCTTCATTTCCCTTATCCTCCCATGTCTTGCTGCCGGACACTTCCACTTTTTCCGTAGTATAGCTGTTGACAATTGTATAGCCTGTTGCTGCATCTCCGGTGTAGGTCACCTGATACTCAGCGCCGTCGAAATCAATCTTGCCATCAGTTTCTCCGACTTCTTTTACGGTATACTTAATTGTATTCCCTGCGGATTTTTCATCCAGTTCTGACCAGATATGGCTCCAGTTATTCTCGGCGTTCAGCACAACAGGTTCTCCCTGTGCTTTTCCATCTGCATAGAGCTGTACCTGTATACTATCAGGTCGTTTGCCATCCTGATTATCTGCGTCATTCCAGCTCTTGGTCACTGTTACACTGGTCTTTCCGGGGGTGTAGCTGTTGGTCACATCATAGCCGTCTATCTCTATCGTATAATCCGGAACCGCATCCTCGGTAATGGTGTAGGTAATCTCTTTTCCGTTCTCATACTTCGGAAGGTTTGTGAAGCTCCAGCTCCAGTTGTCTTCTTCTGTTACTGTTTTGCTTTCTTTTTGCACTCCGTTTGCCAGCAGATTGATGGTAATGGATGCCGGGCGTTTGCCGTCCTGATTATTCGCGTCATCCCATGTCTTTCTTCCGGATACTTCCGTTGTCTCAGGCGTGTGGCTGTTCGTGATCACATATCCCGCTGTCATATTTCCTTCAATAACTGCCTCGTATCCTTCTACACCTGCTTCTTCAACTGTATAGCTGATTTCTTCTCCGTCCTTATATTTTGCAAGATCGGTAAAGGAGCCGCTCCAGTTGTTTGCCTCATTCAGTGTCAGCGTCTTTCCTGTGTCCTTTTCGTCCGCCAGAAGTTTTACCGTGATTGCATTCGGACGAATGCCGTCCTGATCATTATTATCCTGCCAGCTCTTGGTCACTGTTACACTGGTCTTTCCGGGAGTGTAGCTGTTGGTCACATCATAGCCATTTACCACTGACATATAATCCGGAACCGTATCTTCGGTAATCGTGTAGATGATCTCTTTTCCATCCTCATACTTCGGAAGGTTTGTAAAGCTCCAGCTCCAGTTGTCTTCTTCTGTTACTGTTTTGCTTTCTTTTTGCACTCCGTTTGCCAGCAGATTGATGGTAATGGATGCCGGGCGCTTGCCGTCCTGATTATTCGCATCATCCCATGTCTTTCTTCCGGATACTTCTACTTTCTCTAGGATATAATCATTAATAATCACTGTCGATTTATTCAGATTACTCCTTTCAATTGTCACTTCCTGCCCCTGATCTTTCACCTCATAGCCAAAGCCTTTCCCTACCGGTGTGCCATCCTTATCTGTCTCGTACACATAATAGGTATTTCCAACAGTCAGGTTATCGAACGTTGCCGTACCTTCACTTGCGTCTTTTAAGCTGACCATCTTCACTTCGCTTGCCAGTTTTTCCCCATTGCTGTCACTGAACAGTGCAACATAGAAGTCTTCCGTCACTTTATCCGGTTCCCCATTATAGGTCACTTTCTTTGTCACGGTGATTCGGCCTGTCTCAACCTTATCATTTCCAACCACAATAAATCCCGGTTGAATTTCGTTTACACTCAACCCTGAAGATGCAATTCTTTCTCTAATTGTTTCAGCATCATTTCCTCTGAACCAGAAATAATGCCTTGCAGTATCTCTTTCATACCCATTTGGCGCTGCTGTCTCTATATAGTAGTAAATCTCATCATGACCTAGTTCCGTAAATTCCACTAATCCATTTTCATTGGTGATCCCTTTTACCTTAGTAAAATTGATGTCCTCAATATATGTCTGTAAAGCTTCGGACCAAGCCATCCTATGAAGCTCGAATTCAGCACCTTCCAAAGATTTTTGGGTTTCTGAATCAATTTTTTTGATAAAAAGTGCATCATTACTTCCTCCAGCCCCAGCTGTTGACTCATCAAAATTATAAGAATCATCCACCGAACTTGTTAATTCATCGTGCCCCTCAACGGAAACTGTATTGTTCAAAGTAATCTGCTCACTATTGTCAGTCGTACGATTTGGCGCAATTAAATAAGTCAACACAACCTTTGTTTCATCAGGTACAGTAATATAGAGCTTACCATCCATATATCTGCTGGAGATAATTTCTCCTTCCGTGGCCTTTAAACTTCCGGATACATAATAACCATTAGATGGTAATGTATCTTTCAGAATAAGGTCCTTTCCATCATTTAATGTCTTTTTGTCAGGATTCACTGTAATTGTATATAGCACCTGCTGATGATCATCCGTCAGTTCACCTGTTTTTTTAATAGCTGTTCCATGTTCAGTAACTGTAGCTGAGCCACTGTTAATCACTCCCTCTGAATCACTATAGGAAGCATAATTTGTAAAGTCCACATCACCCTTATCATCCATATAACCTTCATTAATCTTTGTTTTATATTGAATTGCGATATAGTTCTTACCTACATTATTTACAGTAAATGTAAGCACATTTCCTGTCTTTAAGGGAGTAATAGCTTTACCATTCTTTAAGGAATGATCCCATTCCTGTATATTATAATAACTATCAATTATAGAGTATTGACCACTGTCCTCCACGTATGACATACCGGAAGGAAGGATATCAGTTACAGTTATTGTACCGGTTCCTAAATCAATAGCAGCTCCATTATCTGTTCCATAATTTGCTATGATCGTCCAGATATATGTTCCATCTGTTTCACGTTGTACTCTTTTCTCTAATTCGCCTGCTCTTTTTTTATAGTGGAAGGAATCCGAATCTTCATCATAATGGCCATCCCAACTGACTTTGACATGATTTGTAATATAAGTTTCATAAGTAGAAGCATTATTCTTTAAATCATCTCCATTTGTAATTGTTTTGCAAGTAATTGTAATCGGTCCATCAATTCCTGACGCATAATCGCCTTTGAATGTTAATTTAAAAAATAGGCCCCAATCATTTTGGATTAAATCATAATTATCGGTGGTTAAGACTTTATCACTTCCATTCTCTTTTATCGTTACAACAACGGAATCACGTACCAATTTAGTTGAACCCTGAGTATCATAATCGCGATAACCATCTTCGATTTTTAGATTTATCATTTTACCTAAATTTCCATACTGATTAATGGTAATTCTCCAATCCGCTATGGCATTACCGTCATCATAGTTCACATTTGTTACATTCTTAAAAACAGCTCCGGCAACTCTAGTATCTTCTGTGCCCGGCGTACTTTCAATATATGTTCCTGTACCAGTATCTTTTACCGGTTCAGGTTTTTCCGGCTCAGTACCTCCAGGCTTGAATTCTACAGTATTTTCCACTTTTTCATTATTTTCGAGAGATGCATTATCCTTTAATTCTGTTTTATAAATAATCTCATACTGTGGTATATTTTTATTATCTAAATCTGTTCTATGGAACTGAATTGTAAATGTTCCATTGTTTTCATTAACCGTAACATCATACTGTGTTTTATCAACTACCTGCCAGTTATTTGCAGTATCTTTGATTATAATAGATTCCTCATTAAGTTGCATTTTTTCAGGCAATGTATCTGTCAAAGTTGCATTTGCCATCTGCTCCATAGTTGTATAAGTTCCTTTATTGATTAGGACTCTCCAAGACGCACTATTACCTGAAAAATTTGTATCATCTTTAGAAATTGAATAACCAGATACTTCTTTCGTCGTGCTGGATGTATTACTTCCGCCATCCCATTTCCACGTTGCTGTATTTGTCAGGGCAGCTATATTGTTTACATCTTTAATTAACGCTCTATATGTAATTGTATAATTACCTCTTGTCAATGTATAGATTCCATCACCATCATTATCATCTCCAAGATTCGTTAATATAGCAGTCGTACCATCGATATTACAATCGAAATGCACCTTATTTCCACTTGAATCTTTTACTGACCATGAACCTTCTATGAATTCCTGATTTGTCCCTAAGATATCTGTAAGCATCACACCAGTCATACTACTATTTGCATATAAACTGATAGTATAGGGCAAAGTAGGCTGACCATCTTCATCAAAAACAATATCACTTACTTGCTTTGATCCGGATATTTTTCCTTCTTCCACAGGAACCGTAATTTCACCATATCCGGGAAACTCCCATTTTGCATCTGATTCATCTGGAATCTGGTTGGTATCTACAGTGGCTTTGAAATTAAAATATCCACTGATATTTGTATGCTCTTCATAATATGATTCATTTCCAAATGTAAGTGTCAACAGTCCCGTAGCTGAATCGAGCACATAGGATCCTATATTTGTTCCGTCTTCAGCATAAATCGTTCCTGATAAACTCGATGTAAATGTCAGATAATTAGTAGGAAGATTATAATGTGCTGTATAAGGAGAAGTTTTGTCTTTCATCGTATTTGGAATCGTATATTCGATTCTTCCACTTATACTCGCGTTATCTTTTGGCAGTGGATCAGCACTTGGTGTGATAGTAATGTTAAGATTATCTTTACCCACTGTGCTAAGATCAGTACCGTCCAAATCATTCTCATCCAAAACAACCGGCTCATTCCCGTCTGCATCACCGCTGCCATCATTGTTCTCTGCAGCATTCTCCTCCACAGCGCTGTACGTCACTGCACCACCCGTTACGGAAAAACTGCTCTGAGTAAATCCCATGGAAGTAACTTCACCGTCTGCATTCGTGTTGATATAATCAGTCACAATCTCAGCGGTTCCGTTATCTTTCAGATGGACGACGTCTTTATTGATGATATCACCGTCTTCTGCCGTCTTCTGAAGTGCGTGGATTGTCATCTCTGCTTTGACTTTTCCATCCTCCGGTTCGATCCGCTTATTCTCTGAAGTGGACAGGAAATAGATGTCGTAAAGCACATAATCTACCGATACGTCCTTCTGGTCTGCCTTCAGTTCAGAAGTAAGCTGTGCCTCGATAGATGATACTGCGGCTTTGTACTCATCGCTTCCCGGTTTCAGATAATCAGCTTTCAGCTCAGCATCCTGAGGAAGATTTGCTTCTTCCGGAGCAGTCGCTGTGATAGTGACTCTGCTGTCCTTATAAGAAAACTCTGTCTTTGGAGTCTCTGCCTCCGCTGCATCAGTCGTTTCTTTCTTTTCTTCTGTTTTGCTCTCAGCCTCAGCAGTTTCATTGACTTTTGCAGGTTCTTTCGTTGTCACTTCTGTTACTGGTTCTGAGATTTCTTCTTTTACAGAAGTATCTGCCTGCTCCTGTTTTTTCGCAGCTGTGTCTGCCTGTACCTCTGTCACAGCTTCAGCAGCCGGTTCTGCAGGCAATCCCCCGCCCGTCTCCTCCGTTACCTGAGTTTCGTCGGAAACCGGAGTTTCTTGTGCTGTTTCCGTTTCTTCGATTTCAGTATTCTGCGGCTCCCCTTCAGCAAATGCATAGGAAGGCATCACGCTGAATACCATGAGCAAAACCATAACTGCACAGATTGTTTTTTTGACTCTTTGTTTCATATGGCTTTTCTCCTCTCCTTCCATATACGTGAAATCATTTTTCTTAAGTATAACAATACCGTTATCAAAGAATGCGTCAAAGATTTTATATAAAAAGGGTCATAATGACTGGTTTTCATTGTTCTGGGTTATGTTTATGATCTGGTACTTGACTCCTGTCCGCTGTCTTCCGATCCGGAAGTACCCGCTTATCTTCTTCTCGGTCGCGCAGCACTCTTCCAACTCGATATTCGCCAGCAGGATCAGATATTGTCCTTTCCCGTACCTGCTCACCACATCGCTGCCACAGACGGCTTTTCGGATAGACTCTGTCAGGCGTTCATCCAGTTCGTCCAGTTTCTTTCCCTCTTGCATAGGATTTCCTTTACTGTCCACTATGGTACACAGCATCAGGTAGACGGTATGTCCGCTGCTCATGGACATACGCTTCAGAGCCCGGTATATCCCGCGGAAAACAGGATAACTGCATACATAGGGGCCGTTCATCTGCTGTTCTTCCATGTCTGACCGGATACTTTCCAGACTATTGCGGGGATGTACAAACTGATTTCCCAGATTCCGGAAGGAATCAATCAGTTTCCGGAAGGGCCGCATCCCTCTCTGATCTAAGTAGATCTTTACTGTGTCTGCATAATACTGATGGGCTTCCTCATATCTCCCCATTCCGATCAGAGCTTCCATCACCACCGCTTCTCAGTCGCAGAAGGGAGCCGCCATGGAGGCGTACCGCCCCAGCCTCTCCATGGCGACGTAGTCCTGTCTGACCCGGAGTCGGAGGACGATGTCCTCCACGCTTTTGCAGAACATGCCCCGGTATCTCTTGGCTTCCGTCGCGATCCATACCTCTCCGGAATAAGATTTCAGGAACTCTCCCGTATACCACTCACAGGCCTTTGCCATGATCTTCACGCGTTCATCGGGATCGGCTGTGGCTCTTCCTTTTCTGTACAGTTTCTCGAAGATCTCTGCGTCTTCCTCCACCGGGATCTGATCTGTTCAGTATAGGATCCCGTTCTTCATCTCTATATAGCTGCATTTCGGAAGACCTGCCTTCTCGAGTTTCTTCTTTGCATTGTACACGACGCTCCTGAGTGCGTGATGAGGATTCTGTATATCTCTGTCCCCGAACAGGACTTCCTCCGCCATGTCCCGGCTGACTCCCCGGTTCCGGTTATGGATCAGAAGCTGCATCAGAGTTATAAACTGGGATTCACCGCTTTTCTGCCCAGACAGAGATACGCCGTTATACAGCATGGAAAAGTTTCCAAACATTTTGACTGACAATATATCTTTTTTCTCTAGTGCCACTGTGCCCCACCCCTTCTTTGGAACCTTGTCTGAGTAATATGAATGGTACTGATGTCGGAATACAACTTTTACCTGCGAAGACAAAATCCCCGCAGGTAAATCCCCTCTCATTCTCTTTTGTATTTTCTTGTTTATTCTTTCACACTGCCCACTGCAACACCCTGAACGATCTGTCTGGACAATACCAGATACACGATGATCACCGGGAAGATGGAGAATGCGATTGCCATATACACCTGCCCCATATCGAACTTCAGCCAGTCTGCGGCACGCAGCTGCGCGATCAGTATCGGCAGTGTCTTTTTATTGTCATCATGCAGGATCAATGCCGGCGTGAAGTAATTGTTCCAGCTGCTCACAAATGTGAAGATTGCCTGTACCGCGATCGCCGGTTTCATAAGCGGAAGCACGATGTGGTTAAATGTCCGGAACTCGCCCGATCCGTCAATCCTTGCCGCCTCGATCAGAGCAAGAGGCAGAGTGCTTTCCATGTACTGCTTCATATAGAAAAATGTAACCGGTGCAGCGATCGTCGTGCATATCAATGGTATAAAAGAATCTTCAAGGCCCATACGGGATACAAGCTGTACGAATCCGAGCGCCGTCACCTGTGTCGGGATCATCATGATCATCAAGATAAACGGATAGATATATTTCTTCAGTTTGAAATCATATGCATGGATGGCATACGCTGTCATGGTGGAAAAATATACGCTCAGCACTGCGCTCGAACCGGCGATGATCAAACTGTTCAGCATGCCCCGTACAATGGGCAGCGTACCGTGGAGAAGGTTTTTCCAGTTGTCCAGCGCATGTGTGCTCGGCAGGAGTGTAAATCCGGCCTGCAGTTCTCCATTTGACCTTGTGGCATTGATAAACAATATGTAGAACCAGAACAGGCAGAAGAAACTTATGATAATAAGGATAATATATGCCAGAATTCTTCGCGCCTTGATTCCCAAGCCTTTCTTTAAACCGTCATTGTTTTTTCCGCTCATAATCCTACCCCTTTCTCTTATCGTTTCCTGTCACCTTGAATACGATAAGGCTCAGGATACCCGTCATGATGAACAATACAACCGAAAGAGCGCCGGCCATGCCGTAATTCTTACTGAACAGATGCTTGTTGAGGAACATGATCAGCGTCATGGTAGAACGCATCGGATCTCCGGTTCCGTTGGTCAGGATCTGTGGAACATCAAACAGCTGTAATCCGCCGATCAGGGAAGTAATGATCACGTATACGAGGATAGGTCTCAGAAGCGGGAGCGTGATCTTATAAAATACCTGAGTAGAGGTTGCCCCGTCCACTTCTGCCGCCTCGAAGAGATTCGTATCGATTCCCATCATGCCGGCCATCAGAAGGATCGTCGTATTTCCGAAC
This sequence comes from uncultured Lachnoclostridium sp., assembly GCA_930986645.1. Lineage (GTDB taxonomy): Bacteria > Bacillota > Clostridia > Lachnospirales > Lachnospiraceae > Mediterraneibacter. Next base: position 7,258 of record CAKNJS010000002.1, on the reverse strand, counting down.
CACATCAGACAGTTCATAAGAGCGATCAGTCCCCTTGCGCTTCCTGTATTGGAGAGGAACTTATACGGCGTGTCGATAAATCCAATCTGCATAAGCAGTGAGTTAATCGGTCCTCCGTCTGAAAACAATGTAAAGAACAACATAGCGAAAGCTGACGCCATGATCAGGTTCGGCAGGTAGATCACCGTCTTGAAAAATCTGGAACCTCTAAGCTTGAGCCTTGTATCTGAGAACCATGCCCCCAGCAGCAGTGATAAGATGATCTGAGGAATAAAGCACATGATCCACAATACCATTGTATTCTTCGCATATTTCCAGATATCTCCCCCCTCAAAGAGCTGCACATAGTTGTCGAATCCTACAAACGTCGGACCGATCTGAGTCAGTCCGGACATATAGTTTTCAAAAAAACTGTTATAGATTGTACTTACCAGCGGTATGAGCTGGAATATTACATATGCCAGCGTAAATGGGATAAGGAAAATATATCCCCACTTATTATAGCCGGACACTCTGCTTCTTTTTTTCTTCATCTGATCCGTCCTCCGTTTCAGAAAATGATGGCTGCGTCCGCCTGCCTTGCGGCATGGCAGGCGCAGCCTAAAATACCTGCTGTCGCACTATACTTTATGTGCGAATATTGTTCATGGACTTTTTCTGTCCGATTTACGGGTGATTATATCCCCCTCACTTTATAAGTGATATTAATAAGTAAGTTCCGGATACTTCTCTACCACTGCTTTGTAGAACAGATCAAGTGCCTCATCCTTTGTTGCACTGCCTTCAAAGTAGTTCTTCATCGCGTTCTGGAATTCTTCGTTACATCCCTGATCATATGCGGAAAGGTTGCTCAGATCAAGATTCTCAACGCCTGCGATGTACATCGGCAACGGGTTCTGGCCGCCCAGAATCTTGCTTGAATAATCGGGATCTTCAGCCATCTCATTCATGACATCCTGATTGTTTACGAAGTCGTCATCGTCTACTACGATCTCTTTCATTACTGTATCGTCTGTTGTCATTGTCAGCATGATATCTTTGATCAGATCGGCATTATCTGTTCCTTCTGCCGCGCAGATCCATGTGCCGCCCCAGAAGAATCCCTGCGGTCCCTCAGCAGCTCCCCAGCCGCCTTCGTATCCGATACTGCCTTCTGTGTCAGCTGCCATTGAGAAGTTTACAAGCCATGCAGGTCCGAAGTAGCAGAATACTTTTCCGTCCGGATAGAAACCTTTGCTCCAGTCATCACTCCAGAGTTCATAAGTTCCTGTCTCGCCCGCATCTACAAGCTCTTTCGAGTCATCTACCCATTTCATGATGTTGTCGTCAATGTTGATCTTGCCGTCAACTACCCACGGTGAAGAAACATTGTTGGAATATACACGGTAGGAGTCATTTACTGTAGACATTACATGGTAACCTGCGTCTTTCAGCGTAGCTGCCGTCTGTTTGAATGTATCCCAGTCTTTTACGTATTCCTGTACTTCAGACGGATCATCTGTTCCGAGCACTTCTTTTGCCGCCGCTCTGTTATAGAAAAGAACTCCCGGGCATCCCTGCCATGACAGGCCTTTCAGAACACCGTCGGAATCCGTAACAACATCCTTTGTATACTGATACTGTTTTGACAGATCGTCATCGGTAATTCCCAGATCTTTAATAGGCATTGTATAATCACTGTCTACATATTTTAATGCGTAATCAGCCTCAACAAGGAACATATCGATCTTGTCATCAGCAGCCGCGTCAGCCTGTTTCAGAAGTGTTGCATCCAGATTGTTCTGATATGCATTATCATCACTTGGAGTGATATTCCATTTTACGGTGATATCACCGATCTTTCCGGTCGTAGCATCTACTTCTTCATAGTCTGCATAGTGGTCTGTGATCCTTGTCTTGAATTCTTCGTTCCAGCAATAGATATTAAATACCTTGCCCTGCTCGTCTGCGCTTGCTTCTTTACTGTTCGTTCCTGCTCCGCTGCTGTCATTGCCGCCTGTACTTCCGCATCCTGCGATCATGGATGTAACCATTGCCGTACATAATAAAGCGCTTACCAGTTTCTTTTTCATAGATGGACCTCCTTTAAAATTGGTTATTTGTTTCCGGGGTTATCTTCCCGACAGACTGTCCTGTCAACAATTCCCCCTCTATAACAACTCTTTCCACAAGAGCCGTCTTCGGTGTTTCAATAGACTGGATCAGCCTGCGTCCGGCTTCCCGTCCGATCCGCTCCGTATCCTGTCTGATCGTTGTCAGTTTCGGATGGAGCAGCTGTGACATCCTGATCCCGTCATACCCGGCGATGGATATATCACCCGGTATTGTCATTCCTCTCTCCGTGATCACATTTCTTCCGCCGATCAGCGCCATATCATCGGGATAGATGATGCAGGTGGGCGGATTCTTCAGATCAAGGAGGGATTTTGTTGCTTCTGCAGATTCCTTTGTCTCCATGTACCGGGCTTCTATTACGTATTCTCCCGGAATGTCAAGTTTCAGTTCTTCTGCTGTTCTGTAAAATGCTGCCAGACGGTCTTTTGTAACATAAGAGCCGGTCTGCCCGCATATGTAAGCGATTCTTCGGTGTCCCTGACTGTAAATGTATTTCATCAGGTCTTCCATCCCTTTAATGTTATTTGATAAAACAGCTGTACAGTTCTGATGTATATAGTCTACTGTCACTGTGGGTATATCGCTTCTCAACAATTCCTGAACCTGAGGCGATTCATAATCATCGCAGCAGATAACCGCAATGCCGTCAAAATTTCGATATCTCGCATGGTCCAGATAGGTCATGTCGCTGTTCTCAAATGATGTGTTAATAAAAGTAAGGTCGTAATGCTGCTGTTCTATCTGAAGCTTTAACCCGTTAAGTACTCCTGAAAAATACTCATGTGTCAGACCGCTTCCGGCCTGTTCTTCAAAAAGAACTCCTATATTATAAGAATGTTTCGTCTTCAATGCTCTGGCAGCGACATTAGGAACATATCCCAGCTCCTTTGCCGTCTGTCTGATACGATTCTTGGTATCTTCACCGATATCTCCGCGGTCGCTCAATGCTTTGCTGACTGTAGCAACAGATACTTTGCACCGTTCAGCTATCATCTTCATCGATACCATGCTGCTTTCCCCTTTCTATGCGCATATCCTGATTAAGTAAGCTTTTCTTTTTACTTAATCGTTTTCGTGCTTTAACTATAACCCCATTTTCGTATTTTCGCAATACTATTTTTGCAATTTTGTTAATTTATCTAAACTTTTTATTATTTTATTGTGCAATTATCATATTATTACTGTTTTTGTATAAAATTTAAATTGTAAATTTTGTACTTTAACTTACTCGTTTTCAAATTATTATTGATTTTTCAGTTTCTTTCATATATACTTTTCCTTGAAAATACGTAACTTAAACGTATTCGTAAACTCACTATCCCATATGTTTTAGGAAACGGAGGTTCCGGTATGAAATACGGATATTTTGACGATGAAAGGAAAGAATATGTAATCACTGTTCCTCAGACTCCCCTCCCATGGATCAATTATCTGGGTTCAGAGAACTTTTTCTCTCTTATCTCTAATACCTGCGGCGGTTACAGCTTCTATAAAGACGCTAAGCTTCTGCGGCTGACGAGATATCGGTACAATAACGTACCGCTTGACAGCAACGGACATTATTACTACATAAAAGACGGGGATACCGTCTGGAATCCGGGATGGATGCCGTCAAAGACAGATCTGGACTCTTACAAATGCCGCCACGGCCTTGGGTATTCTGTCTTTGAGGGCAAAAAGAATTCTGTCGCGGCAGAACTGACAGCTTTCGTTCCGGTAGGCGAGAACTGTGAGATCAATAAGCTGACGATCACAAATGAAAGTACAGATACAAAGGAGCTCTCTGTTTTTTCATATGTGGAATTCTGCCTTTGGAACGCAATGGACGACATGACCAACTTCCAGCGTAATTACTCAACCGGTGAAGTGGAAGTGCACGGATCGGCCATCTTTCACAAGACCGAATACAGAGAACGCAGGAATCATTATGCAGTCTACGCGGTAAACACTGCAGTCGACGGATATGATACGGACCGGGATGCATTTCTCGGCGCTTACGGAGAGAATTCCGCTCCGGAATGCGTAGTAAAAGGCGAGTCGAAAAACTCGATCGCCAGCGGATGGGCGCCGGTCGGATCCCACCATATCAAAATAACCCTTGCCCCCGGCGAATCCAGAACTTATATATTCCTTCTGGGCTATATTGAAAATCCTGTGGAAGAAAAATGGGACGGACGCCCGGAAGAAGGCAGGATCAACCGGAAACGCGCAGACGAGATGATGGCAGGATTTGACACTGAAGAAAAAGCTGATCTGGCACTTGAGAAGCTGAAAAAATACTGGACAAATCTCCTGAACCGATTTACCGTGTCTTCCGCCGAGAAGAAGCTGGACCGGATGGTCAATGTATGGCATCAGTATCAGTGTATGGTCACTTTCAACATGAGCCGTTCCGCCTCCTACTTTGAATCCGGGATCGGGCGCGGCATGGGATTCCGGGATTCCTGTCAGGATCTGCTGGGATTCGTCCACCTCGTTCCCGACAGAGCAAGGCAGAGGCTGATCGACATCGCCTCCACACAGTTTGAGGACGGAAGCGCATACCATCAGTACCAGCCGCTCACCAAAAAAGGCAACTCGGATATCGGAAGCGGCTTTAACGATGATCCGCTGTGGCTTATCGCCGGAACAGCCGCATATATCAAAGAGACCGGTGACTATACCATTCTGAACGAATCGACTCCGTTCGACAGCAGCCCTGCCAACACAGCGCCCTTCATGGAACACCTGCGCCGCTCCTTCCACTACACCGTGGACCATCTTGGTCCTCACGGCCTGCCGCTGATCGGCCGCGCGGACTGGAACGACTGCCTGAACCTGAACTGCTTTTCTACAGAACCGGGAGAATCTTTCCAGACGTCCGGACCGTCCGAAGGGCCCAATGCAGAATCTGTATTTATTGCCGGGATGTTTGTCCTGTACGGGAAAGACTATGCAGCCATCTGCCGGCATCGGGGCATGGAAGAAGAAGCCGTCTTCGCCGATACAGCTGTAAAGGACATGGAACAGACCGTTCTGGATACAGGATGGGACGGAGAATGGTATCTGAGAGCATACGATCATTTTAAAAACAAAGTAGGCTCCCATGAATGCGAAGAAGGAAAGATATTTATCGAGCCTCAGGGATTCTGTTCTATGGCGGGGATCGGTCTCTCTGACGGGTACTGCTTAAAAGCTCTGGAATCTGTCGAAAAGCATCTTGATACAAAATACGGGATCGTGCTACTCCAGCCCCCTTATCTGCGCTATCACACCGAGCTGGGAGAGATATCCTCTTATCCGCCGGGATACAAGGAGAATGCCGGAATCTTCTGCCACAACAACCCATGGATCTCCATCGCCGAGACAGTCGTGGGAAGAGGGAACCGTGCGTGGAGCGTCTACACCCGCACTTGTCCGGCTTATATTGAAGATATCAGCGACATCCACCGTACAGAACCGTATGTATATTCACAGATGATCGCAGGTAAAGACGCGCCTAATTTCGGCGAGGCGAAGAACAGCTGGCTGACCGGGACCGCCGCATGGACCTTTTTAAACGTATCCCAGTACATTCTCGGCATACGCCCGGATTACGACGGACTTATTATCGATCCATGCATCCCGGATACTCTGGAAAGTTACGAAGTGACAAGGGTATTCCGCGGTGTTAAATATCATATCACCGTACAGAACCCTGACCATAAAGAAAAAGGCGTTTCATCGCTCACTGTCAACGGAGAAACACTCTCAGGGAACAAAGTGCCTTTCAATGCAGAAGAAAAAGAAATGTATATTCTCGCTGTAATGTAGCGGACGAAAATTCAGGAGAAGGGAGACTGAATATTCAATCTCCCTTCTCCTTCCATATCTTCACGCTCTTTATCTTCATACCGCTCTGTGCAAAGTAAATCCGCACATAATTATTCGGGAAGAAAATCTCACCCATGCTCTGGTCTATTTCAATCACCTTTCCATGCGTTCCGTTCACCGTGATCGAACCTTTCAGTGCTCCGTTCAGGAATACGGAAACAGGAATCTGAGCCAGTTCTCCTCCTTCGGCGCTCGCCGTCAATGTAAGGCGGTATACGCCCGGATCACGGATAATGATCCCGAACGTCCACGATTCTCCCCGATCCGTACAGATCTTTTCTCCCGGGAGCTCCAGATATTCATCTATTTTATAGTATTCCAGATCAAAATCAGCCTGTTCCTCCGGCAAAGCATTCTCGAATGCCTCTTTCTCTTCATCCGAAATACGTCCCAGAGACCTCTCCATCACCGGGGAACGCATAAGCATCTTCAGGACATTTCCCGCGCATCTTAAAAGCATCCCTCTCGTCAGGAAACCGCTGGCAAGACTTTCTTTGAGATTTCCCATTTTTTCTTCTGTATCGGGCACCACCATGAACACGTCATTCTGCGCGCGCACCATCTCGGCAAGATTTTCCACAGAAGGCTGTCCGCCCTCGTCGTTCATCTCAGCCCACCAGTCTGTCATCACCATACCGTCATATCCCCACTCCTGACGGAGCAGTCTGGTAAGGAGATCATAATTTCCTGCTGTCCACAGACCGTTTACTGCACCGTATGTAGTCATGATCGAATGGGCGCCGCCTTCCTTTACCGCGATCTCGAATCCTCTCAGGTAAATCTCCCGCAGCGCCCGCTCTGACAGGATCGAGTTGCATTTTCTCCGGTTATACTCCTGATTGTTTGCCGCGAAATGCTTGATCGTGCCGGTCACGCCATACTTCGCCATCCCCCGCAGCTGGGCCGCCGCGATCTTTCCTGTCACCAGAGGATCTTCCGAAAAATACTCAAAATTGCGCCCGTTCAGCGGATTACGGTGTATGTTCATGCCCGGACCGAGCAAGGTATCTATCCGGTTTTTCCTGAGCTCTGCGCCCGTCATCTCGTAGAGCTTCTCCAGAAGTCCTTCATTAAATGAAGAGGCCAGACATACGCCGTTGGGAAGGGAAAACGCCTGTGTACCGCAGTCCATACGGATTCCCGAAGGTCCGTCTGCGCAGCATCCGCAGGGAATTCCAAGTTTTTGCAAAGATTCCGTCAGACCGCCGAAAGCCGTCGCAGTGCCCGGCGTCACTTTCGGAGAGCACATTCCTTCCCCCTTTACAATGCAGCAGAGATCATCATCTGACAT
>CAKNJS010000001.1 GCA_930986645.1 uncultured Lachnoclostridium sp. | reverse complement strand
AATCAGGGATATAGCCGCTTTTTCTCTCTCATAACTGTCAAAGATGGGATTATAGCGTAACAGAGAAGAAAATACAATCTAATTTTCTGCATGCCCTTCGGCACCGCATATCTCCTCGTATGCCTTCTCAGCCGTAATCACACGTTCTTTGGTAATACAGCTGCGCAGAACGACAAGCGCCGCCTCATGCTCTTCTATCCCCGACGTCGAACCGCACAGATCCTCTATCACCGCGCAGTCCACCAGATCGTTATAGCAGTCCATAGCGCTGTGCAGAACACAGCATCCTGTATTCACACCTGCAAAGTATATCTTTTTGATCTCATTGTCACGGATAAATGCCTGCATTTCCTCATTCCAGCAGCTGTACTTATCCTTATCAAACACTCTCTGCATACATCCCCGGAGTTCAGGCACAATCTCCGCTTCCTCTGACCCCGCCATACAGCTTTTCCATCCTTCAAACACATAGCACGCTGTATGCTCATGATTCACATAGCGCGTTCCGGCTGTGATCACGTGATTGGCAATCCTGTTCTGGAAATCACGGATCCTTTTCACAAGTTTCTCTGTAAAGCTATTCATAAACCCATTCTGCATATCTATGATCAGAAAAAGTATGTTTCCCATTTACACCCTCCCCAGCGCCCATTATTATATTATGTTTTTATACTATTATACCCGTGAATCGTTCTTTTATCTCTTTCTAAGAACAACTATATGTTCATTACACATCGTTTCCGCTTTTTTCCCCGTCACATTTGTCGGGGAGTTTAACGACGGCATGACCTTATTTATTATGTTTCTATTAATTGTATAAATATAATCCATATCATAATGTTCGGCAATTTCAATTATTATCTTATCTGTTTTTAAAACCTCGCCTTTAACAGTCCTATTGCCGACCACCCAAAATTGATAACCATTTTCTTTTGTTTTTCTCGCTATTGAAGCTATTGCTTTTTCCAAATCCAAATAGAAACTATACACATCTCCAGCTCGTTCTAAATCATTATCTTTAATTATATCAAGCGACCGCCTCAATGTTTCGCTCGGAATTGTAAATTCAAAACCATTTCTATACTTTGTACCGCCCATCAATGACTTATCAAGCCCCATTATATCTTTTTCGGAAAGGTCAAACAGATCAATCCATTGAAGTGATAATCTGCTGTATTCACCATAGGCAACTGTCGTCCTGCTGTCTCCATAAGGCGGCGAAGTAATAACCAAATCAACAGAAGAATCCGGAACATCAAATAAATCTTTTACATTGTCAGAAAAAATTGTAACTTCTGAAGTGCAGCCTTTTTCCGAACACGCTTCAACAAAACTATTCATTTTTTCAACATTGCGCTCTAAAATATCGGTAAATTCTTTAATAACATCAGGGGCAAAACATTCAACTTTTGCCGGCGGCATTCTAAACATTTTGAATTCACCATTCCTTCTGTTTGATACCAATCTGATAGATTCACTGAAAGCAATAAAAATAAAATTCTTTATATTTTCATTTCCTATTTGCAGTATGTGGTTTTTAATCATTTGCAGTTGTAATATTACTCTCGGCTTAAACCAATAACCGATATTTTTAAAATCCGGTATCTCAAAATCCACATTCTTTCTTAAAATATATTCTTTAAGATATATCGGCGCTTTGTTTCCCCAGCCATCCTTTGCAGTAAGATCAAGCCCTAATACCTTTTGACAATATTCATCTGCCTGCTCATAAAAGTCTTGTTTTTCTCTATAGTCAGCATCTATTTTTTGCAGCAGATTCGTAACACTCTGTTGCAAATCTCCCTTATCAAGTCTATGTGTTTTCACTTTAGAAATAAACAACGCCAGCGGATTGATATCATTTCCATACACAGTCTTAATATCAGCGAGCATCCCTTCGACTAAAACCGTCCCCGAACCGGCAAACGGATCAAATAACGAATCTACAGTTCTAACTTGTTTGACTATATTTATAATGTTTCTGCTTATTGGACAAGCCATCATTGCCGGATAACTATGGATTCCGTGAGTATACTCTCTTGTGTCATTGTCTTTAAAATCCCAATAATCCGCCGGCAGCTTTTCAAACAAAGAGATCAATTCATTATCCATTTCAAGCACATTTTCTTTCAATTTTTTTCTCATAACTTTTTCTTCCGCTTTCTTCGTAGTTTGTTGTTCACCGTTATGAGTTTTCACCTCTACGGTACAAATAGTATCGTTGTGCCATCCGCCGTGAGGCACAAGCAGGATTCTTTCAATTTCAAAGCCATATTTGTAGCCTATGCCGCCGCTGTTCCAACCAAATGTTATGACTTTTCCGCCAAGCTTCACTATTCTGGAAATCTCACGTTTATGGTTGCCCCAAAACGAAGCCTTCGTTGTATCCCATGTAACATTTAAGCCGACATTGTTATAACATTCGCTCACCTGCCGCGGAGAATATGGCGGGTCATACAAAACGCCGTCAACAGAGTTATCATCAAATAATTTCAAAAAATCAAGAGCATCCAAATGATAGTCCGTATCATAGTCAGGACTTAAATCATTTGTTATATCAGCTAATTTGTTCCTATTTGCAAACGGATCTATCCAAATGCCGTCCGTCATTTCTTCTGTAATCAAGTTATTAATCGGCTTAATTTCAAAAGTATTTTTGTTAGGCATTGCCCAAATTCGCTCAATCCTTATATTTTCATTAATCCTTTTCTTTTTACCTTGCATTTTCTCTCTTGCATCGTCCGGTTTTTCAACCGCTTGTTTACCACTTAAACAGTTCATAATAAGCGCTCCGATTTTCAGAATGATTATATGCCGATTTGCGGATAAGCACAAGGGTTAAGGTATTTCTCCCCCGCTGATTATCAGGCACAAAAAAAAGCCCTGTTTCCAAGGCTTTCTTAATGACTCCGAGGGGAATCGAACCCCGGTCCGATTCGCCATTTTCCCCGTAAAATCAAGGGATACCGGCAGTTCCCTTTGATTACTTTTGATTACCAGGTAATCAAAATACTATCACAGCCCTGAAACTTTATCAATAACTTCACTCTTTTGTTGCAGATTTTTTCTGTTTCTATAATAGTACCGTTTTGTCGTCTTGATATCAGTATGCCCCATCTGCGCTATGACAAGAGATTCTTCAACTCCATTGTCCAGCAGAATTGTTCCATATGTCTTTCGGATCTTATTCAAAGATTTTTTAACGATTCCTAATTTCCGGCAAATCGTTTTCAGTCGGGATGTAAAAGTGTACGTTCTGATTCGTTCTCCATTTCTCTCAAACAGATACTCTCCGAAAGGATTCAATTTCCGTATTTCTTTTAGTATCCATTCGGCAGAAGACGGAAGGATCACTTCGCGTATACCTGCCGCTGTCTTTGGAAAGTCACGTACTTCATAGACATTTTTCCCATCGTCGCCTTTATAGAAGATCTCTGTTCGTCTAATATGGAGCACTCTTCCCATAACATCTTCCGGCTTCAGGGCGACTAATTCTCCCGGGCGGGCACCTGACTTGAAATACAAAAGGATACCTAAATTCAAAATATCTAAATCCGATTCCATAATATAATTTATGACTTCGTCTGTTTCATCCTCAGAGAATATCAACTCTTCATCCGCCTTAATTACTTTACGAAAACTCTTTTTAGATATATCCATATCTGCGATCACTTCCGTAATACTGAAATCTACCATCTTTTTCTTCTTTGCTCGTTTGAAGATTCCATAAAAAAGTGTTCGCAAATTGCTGTATCCTTTTGCTGTCAAGTCATGTTCGTAAATTGCGTTCAGTATTGTGTCTTCAATATCAAATTCCGCAATTGTTTTGATCCTCCTCTTACCGAACTCCTGTAAACTTTCATCAAACTGTCGGTTATAGCGGTCTCTTGTTTCCTTTACGATTTCTTTCCTTTTCAATTTATCTGTAATCCATTCATCATAAAGTTCACGTACCGTAGGATTTTCTAATTTTTCTTTCCAATACTCTGCAACAAGATCTTGGATCGCCGCTTCCGTATTTCTTTTCTTCATATTTCTGCCTTTTTCTTCATCCGGCAGATATGTTCTCCATTTCCCATCCGTTCCCTGCCATATTTTATAGGGATGTTTTTTCAGCAGTTCCTCTCTCTTCAACATTTCTATTTGATCTTGCACATATTGTACATCCAACATATCATGATCAATTGCATACTTCAAAACTGCGTTTACATTATAAAGGGAGTTTTCCTGTCCTTGACTTTTCAAATAGTATCCTCCCTAATTTTCTATTTAATGTACTTTTATATTCCTAAACTCACCTTCAAGCACCTGTTCACTCTTTCCATATCCTCCGGTCTGATCTGACCGATATATTTCTTCAGCCGCCTCTTATCAATCGTCCGTATCTGTTCCAACAAAATAATCGAATCTTCTCCAAGCCCACTGTAATTGTTCACTATGAAGTGTGTGGGTAACTTTGCTTTTCGTCTTACTTTTCCCGTCATGGCTGCTACGATTACTGTGGGACTGTAAAGATTGCCAATATTGTTCTGTATAATCAGAACAGGGCGTTTACCGCCCTGCTCTGATCCGATTACGGGACTTAAGTCCGCGTAATACATTTCACCTCTGTATATTTGCTTTGGCATATAAATGTCTCCCTCTAAAACGAGTAAGTATTCTGCCTATTTGTCCTCGACACCCCGGCTCTTTTGTACCGTAAATGGCACAGGGAAGTCATCAGGCGGCTGTCTGCTTTACAGCTCCACGGGATCAAAAGCCCTTCCGGGGATCGCCCGGAACTGCCCTCACTTGTTGCGGCGCACTTCTTCTATTTTATGCACTCGACTTTATGACCGGACAGGAGTATCATTATGCCTGTTACCTATTATCGCCCTGTCAGCAGCATACTGACAGTTGTAGCCCGGCAGTTATCGCTCCCCGGAAGTGACATACAGCCGTCAATCATTTTAACCATAGGAGATGTGAGAATTGCGCTGTTCTGTGACTCGGATCATGGCGTACCGGCTAACGTGGCTTACGCTCATCACGATAGCAACAGGAATGTACCTGATGAATGGGTATGAAATTGTCAAGGTGCATACCCGTTCCCCATTAGCGGGGAAACAGTTGAAAGAATTACTCTCTCATGTGTTTCCCCACTCAGAGCCTGTTTTTTCCGGCTTATTCCAAAATTTTTTTAATTTTTTTCTTAGCAGCCGAGATAGACCTTACTACTGAAGAAATAGATGTCTGCTCAATCTCTGCAATTTTCTTATAAGTCATTCCTACAAAATACTTGAATACCAGCCTTCTTTTTTCTACTTCCGGTAATAAAGAAATGGCAGAATAAAGTTCACGCACTGTAAGGCTCCAGATCACTTTATCTTCTGCGCTTTCCTCATATCTTCCCGATCTTTTATACAACGTTTTCTCGTATACTACTGAATGCTCCATATGACGTTCAACAACGTGTATATGTCGTAAATCATCCAGCTCAAAACGGTCAAATACCTGAAACAGTTCTTCACTAATCTCTATACATTGTTCCACCGACTGCCCATCCTTAAATGTTATGTAGTATCTACCATCTCGACAGCTCAGTGTATATGGGTTGTCTTTATCTTTTCTTCTTTTAGGACGTTTCTCATCCATGCGTTTATCCTCCGTTCAATCTGAAATTCAATGAGTTTCAGATCAAATGGGAGGATCTCGACATTTTTCACAAAAGTACCTGCACCGTATAAAAAAGACATATGCTTTCTTCGACTTTATCAGCCGAAAAAGAGATATGTCTTTCTTTAAATCATATTCATATCCTGATAGTTCAATACGTAATGTATGAACTGATCCCTTTTCATTCAGATCGCCCCATACACAAAGATTAGATTGTTTGTCACTCTTTCCGTATGATCAATAAGCGCCGCTTCTAATCGGCAGCGCACTGCGCGAAATGCTCCAGCGCATAAAAAATCCCTCCTAACAAAACTCTGTTAGAGGGAAATGCACACCACAAAGCACTTCCACCATAACAATTTGTTTTTTTATATGGTGGAAGTTGCTATATTCTAGAGAAGTGGACTTACAATTTTTTCATAATGTATCATTCATATAATTCTTCTATGAAATATTATCCCAAAAAGTACACATTTTATTAAAGGACGCAATTATCATTTTAATTCTTCCATTTAATGTATAATTTCTAATATCGCTATAAGCCAAAATCAAACCGTTTCATCATTGCCCCATATTTTATGCGGACAACTTCATTTCTCTTAAGTACATCTTCTTCATTGCCCGTGTACTGGCAACGGATACAGTAGTACTCGTCTTTATCCTTGTCGTAAAACATATCAATATCAAGATCTCTCATAAAACACATCGGGCAGCGGTAATTTAATCTGCCTTTTCCAGCCTGAGCCATGTGGTCACTACCTCCTTATCAGAAACTTCTGTCGTATATCCGAGCGTGAACATCGGGGAAAATGCATATCCCTCGCGGACATAGCCTTTTGCCTCTTTTTTGTCCATGCTCATAGAGACTTTCGTCTCAATCTCCGGGATCACTGCACTGACACTGTCAGCACTTTCCATATCAGCTTCTCTGCATTTATATTCATAGCTGATCGTCTTCTCTTCTCCTGCTTTTGTGCACGCAAGAGTGATGCCTGTCATATCCTCCGGGTACTCGGTCGTACCGTAGCATGCCACCATGTACTCGTTGAGCTCGACTTTTGCGAACGGGTCGCTCATCTCAAGGATATTTCTCTCAATCTGGATATCCGACTCGCCCTCTGCAAAGATTACTCTTGTCTGAAGCTTTACAGTCAAATCCCGAAATTCAATGTCTACCGGATCAAGCGTCAGGATTCGCTTTTTCTTTCCTTCCTCCATCTCTTTTTCAGAGAAATGTGCTTTTGTCCGGCACAGGCACAGATCAACTTCTTCGCCTTTATAAGTGAGTTTCGCGCTGCGGACTGTCCCTTCACCTGCATAATGTGTAAAGTATCCGGCTCTGTATTTCTCCTGGATCAAAAACGGATAGGACGCATCCTGTACATGCTTTGTCCCGATTCCCACTTCCCATTTCAGTTTAGCTGCATACGGACGCAGATCTACGATCGCGCCGCCCTGATCCATATTGACGCAGGCTCTCATATACGGATCACAGTACCAGAACACCTGTTTATCCGAGCCGTAGAGAATATCTCTCCACAGAGCGCACTCCGGCTCTGTATAAGTCTTTTTCTGCCGGTAATAATCTGCGAACTCCACCATTGTCATATCTACAAGTTTTCTTTCTTTTTTGAGCTGTCCGTAATATGCCATGCCGTCCTCATAGGACTTTTTGAGCAGTTCGTAGGGCGCCTCCCAGCGTCCCATCTTATTGAGCCAGCCCGGACCCACAAACATCATATTGTAGGCATAACCATTGTTGTACTTCTCAAGCGCACGGTACTGATCGATGAGGTTATACAGATACGGGTACTCCCATGTCTTTGTATCATAAATCATTCCGCGCAGCACATTCTGTGGATGGGTTCCGAAGTTGGAACCGTTACCGTCGTAACATGCCAGCAGATCACGGGAGAGATGAGGAATTGCTACAACGCCGCTGTCCTCCGCCTCATTAGCTGCCGGTGCATGTGTATTCTGCTTTGAAGGAATCCACGGATTCCACGGACCTCCATCGAACAGGGTATACCACGAATTATTACACGTATGGTACGCCTTTGGTCCTTCCTCCCAACAGGTCGCGATCTCACATTTTACGGACGGATACTTTTCCTTGATATAGTTTGTCAGTTCCGCATCCATATAGTAGGAACCGGTTGACTCCGGATAGAAACCGAATGTGTCATAGAATTTCCCGAACACATCGTCCACGATCGACTTCTTGTCTTCCATGGAGAACATCCAAATACAGAAATCTTTCGTCTTATATTTCTCCCGGAACTCTGTACAGGGGAGACCGAGCAGTGAAAGCGCGATCTCATCACCGTATTTTTCGTGATCTTCTTTCGCGATCCGGATCGCCTCTTCGTTAAACAAAGAAGCATACGTCATCTGGATCGTCGTCTTCAACCCGTTCTTATGCGCAGTCTCCTGCTGGAATTTAAAGATATCGAGAGACTCTGTTAGAAGAGATTTTCTTCCGATATCCTCCTCTTTCCCGTGACCGGTCACCTTCTCTGCGTACTCCGGCACCATCTCTGGACGATGAATAATATTAACGATAAACTCCATATATGTACTCCATCCTTTCTTATATTCCTGCTATATTACCTGCACTTACAATGTTTTCCCAAAAACCCGCAGCACATTGCCTGTGCGCCGGATTATTTTTATCTTCTGCAAACAAGAGTCTTGGTTCTTCCAGTTCTTCTATACGCTCAACGTATCCATCAATCCATGATTCTAAACGTTTCCTTGCGCTTCGTAATCGGATTGATACCGCGCCAAATCTGATATCCAATATTTCAAAACCAAACGGACGGCATTCGTAAAACCATATTTCTCCTCTCATTCTCCTAAGCATTTCCGCCTTTTCTGCGCATTCATCCAATTTCTTACAGAGAGATATCATTTTTTCTTTAGCATTGCTTCTATAAGCTCTACAAATCTCTATCCCAAGCTCTGCTTTTATAGATAATGTATCTGCCAAAATGCAATAGTAAGAGAACAGTTTTTCTGTATGTATATTTTTTATGGTATCTATCTGACTTCTTAATTCTTCTGCCAAATTTTTATAATGATCTGAAAGAGCAGCGTCTGCTATTTGTGCGTCAAATAATCCCAACAGGACATCCTGATAAAAAATATATTTTGAGGGATTATCCGCATTTTCATTTTCTTTTGAGGTTCCGCTTACAGTATCAAATCGATCCAATAGCTGGTATTGTTTTATACCTGTTCCCGTCAGCATTTGCAGCATTCTATCCGTTGCATTTTCCTCTTCACCATAACACTGTTGTGCAAAATATGATATCGAATACCAGGCGGTCTGCAAAGGCGTCTCTGTACCATTGTCAAACCAAAATGTACAGAAAGCTCTCGTAATCCCCAACTTCTTGCATGCCACAATTCCAGAAGCTATTGTTTTCTCTGCTTTGCTGTAATTGGGGGAGATTCCGTTCCATGTCCATCCGCCTGCTGCAAATCTAACCCGCTCTGTAATTTTATGATGGAGATATATATTTTTTTCATATTCCTTTTGAGTATGATGATAGTAATCCCAATATACAAGTTCCAGCTCATCAGGCACTGCGATGTTTTCATCAAAGGTTGTTTCTTCTGGTAAATCATAATAATCCCCCGTAGGTGATTTCAACCGGAAAAACATATCGCCCCAGATCATCGGCTTCAATCCGAGATCTTTGCAGACACGGCACACTGATTTTAAATGTTTTATCATAATTTTATATCTGTCATCATAACCATGTATCCGCAAATATCTGCCAAGACCAAGTAAATCAGCCTCATCCATTCCCACATGAATCTTTTTTGTCGAAAACGAACTGGACGCGTTTCTGATCATAGACTCTACAAAAGCATCCGTCTCAGGACTTCCAACAAGTAGAATATCATCTGTGTCTTTCAGTTGCTGCGCTTCAGCCCAACGCAGATAAGTATGCATATGAGCCAAAGTCTGTATTGCCGGAATAATCTCTACACCAAATCCCATTCCATACCGGTCGATTTCTTTAAGCTCATCATGTTTAAATCTGCCGCGATAAGCTCCAAAATATGGATGATCCGGTATTTCATACATATCTTCCATATACAGATATAACTGATTCATTCCGCAAGCGGCGCAAAAGCGGATCATTCGTTTGAGAAATCTGATATTAGACGCACCATTTCTTGAACAGTCAAGCATAACTCCGGTCTCTTTGAAAAAAATCTGCTCCTCCCTTTTAAACTCCGTGCAATTATCTCTGTATTCCGTAATCTCTGATAGAAACAAAGTCAATCCCCTGTAGAAATGAACATTCTCTCTACCTGTAATCAATAAAGTGCCGTCATTGTACTCGACCCTCAGATGATCTGCCACCGGATCACACTTCCATTCAATGCAAGTACCTCCTGTCTTCGTCATATATCCCAAATGACTCAAAAATTCAGTCGCTGAATCTGTCAGATTCGGATTCATTCTGCTAAGATCAAATTTCATTTGTTTTCTTTCTCCTCCCTGTATTTTCTCCGATATTCCGAAGGATATATGCCAACGTTCTTTTTAAAAACTTTTGAAAAATATAAAGGATTTGGATAACCTACTATTTCTGCCACATCCTTTGCGAGATAATTCTGCTCCGATTGAAGCAGTTGTTTTGCCCGATCAAGCCGGATTTTCTGGAGATATTGCGCAGGAGTATATCCACTGTATTCTTTGAACAGTTTACTTAAGTACGGCGCGACCAGGCCAAACCTTTCCGCCAAGTCAGCCGCTGTAACAGTTTCTGTCATATGCTTTCTTATATAGCTTTCCATTTCCTCCATAATATTGGCTGTTGTGTTTTCTTTCTTATATAACTGCTTTTTATCCAGCATCTGTCTTAGATTCCGGCTCAGATCCCCTATATTTGCCGAATATAGAAACAGGTTTGCAATCATCTCCTCAAGCTGACTTCTGTTATCTTCCTCCTGATACTCCGGCATAAAACAGGAAAGCAGCGCTGACAGCCATCTGCGGCATTCTTCCTGCCGTATACTCCCGCCGTGTATCGCTGAATCAAATTGTTTTAATGCCAGCTCAACACTTTTCCCGGCTATACCCCGTGTGGAAAACAACAGGTTATTTATATTGTTTTTCTTCTCATTTTCCTCTATACTCCAGCAGCTTCCCTCTCCTACGATGATATTTCTTTGTATACATCTTCTGAGCGTCCTGCTTACGGATGAAATGTCTTTAAGTCCTATACGATCCTGATTATATGCGACTGTTACAGGGATTTCCCTTTGCTCCATGGCTGCAACAAACTGTTTTGAGAAATCCTTCATATTAATTTCATTCTCCATTACCAGCAGAATGATACGTTCATTTGCCTGATTCTTTTCAAAACAATATATATGCAAATCTCCCGGAAGCATATCGCAAGCCGTCTTCTCGACGTCGACTCCCTGCCAAAAATCGCACTCTGCAACACTTTCTTCAAGTCCCTCTTTAATAAACGGACCTGCACACGCATATGCAATCTGGACTTTTTCCTCCTGTATGTTCTCCTGTTTCCCGTGATAAACTGCGTTTTGCAGACGACTCTTCTCTAAGTTTTGCTTACTGTTTTCGAAAGATTCCCAAATATGTTTTAGGATAACCGCCAGTTCATCTTTTACTATTGGTTTAAGAAGGTATTCTTTTACTCCATATCGGATTGCCTTCTGTGCATATTCAAAATCACTATAGCCGCTGATTACAATCACGACTGTTTCCGGATGTTCCTCTCTCAGATACTTCATCAATTCCAAACCATCCACGAGAGGCATATTGATATCCGTAAACACGACATCCACTTGATTTACACTCAGATAATCCATCGCTTCTTTACCGTTTACTGCACATTTCACTACAGTAAACCTTGAATCTATCTCTTCAATGAACTTTTTTATTCCTCTTAATAGAGGTTTCTCATCTTCCGCTACTAAAACCGTTATCATCTATTTCGCCCCCAAGTGTAATTACTGCGCCATTATCATTAAATATTTTAAAACAAAATCCTTCACCATAATCAATTTTCATACGCGTATAAATGTTTGGGATGCACAGACCACCTATAGAAAGGTTTTCCAGTACGTCTTTGACTTCTCCGTCATACCATGCAATTCTATTCTCCTCAAATTTCTGTAAAAATTCATCTGAAAATCCATTTCCATTATCTCTGACAGTAATAAACCATTTTCTGCCTTCAACCCATGCCAGAATTTGTATTTTCCATACATGATCAACATATTTCAGTCCGTGTTGAAAACAATTTTCGCATAAAGGCTGTATAATCAATTTAGGAATACTAACACATTCTGCTGCTGGATCTACATTGACACTGTATTCAAACGTATCCTCATACCGGATTTTCATAAGTTCCATATAATCAGCTGCGATCTCGCACTCCATTGCAATCGTACTGTGTCCGTCACCCATTTTCGCATTATATCTTAAAATTTTTCCCAGTCTTCTGCAGATATCCGGGATTTTTCCGTTTCTTCCCATCTGTGATTCCATAGAAATAATAGCAAGAATATTATGCAGAAAATGTGGATTCATCTGTGACTGCAAAGCAAAAAATTGTGATTTTACTTCATTCATTTTGGCCATCGCCTGCTTATTTATGCTGTCATTTAACTGCTTCAACATAGAATTAAACGAGTCTTCCAAACGTATTACGATATCTTCTGAATCTTCTTCTGCTATATCTACATGTAAATTATCTACGGTAACCGATTTCAGCGAATGGTTAAGATCTATAAGCGGCTTTGAGAGATGCTTTACCAAGATTCTCTCCAAAAGAACTGCCATCGCAAATACTGCAGCTACCACGAGCGCAAATGCGAAATAAAACTGACTGACCGACTCTTGAAATTCTGTCGGATTTTTATAAAACACAATTTGATATGGCGCATTTTCAAGGGATATGCTTACTTTATTAATATCCGGATCATTCCATTTCGTCTGATCGGACGCCCTTTCATAAAATTTATTTCCATTCTGATCCAAAAGTTCTACTTTCACTCCATCGCCCAGATCACAGAATATTTCATCGATTTTATCGGTTGATTCCTGCACTTCGATATACCCCCAGCTGGAACTGGTAGAAAAATAGTCCTTTATTTCCCGAATAATAGAAAAATATTTTGATTCCGGGCGTTCACCGTATGCCAAAATATCTGCCACCGGCTGCCTGTAGTATATAAACGTATCTTCTGCGGAAAAGTATTTCTCTACTTCCGCATAGCCATCGCTTTGAAAGAAATATGTAATTCCTGCATCCGTCACTGCCCGGTTTGCCGTACATACAAAATCGTCATCTGCATTATACAAACATATTCTTGCATGTCCGTCGCTTTTGAAATTATAGGATTCCAGGAGTTTTTTCATCTGATTCTTTTCTATCGGATGATCTGTAAAATAATTCTCTTCTTGTCCCGGCAATGTTTGAAATACTTCCACAATCTCCGGATTCGCAGCAATTTGCAATGCTGTTCTGTCCATTTCATAGTAAAGCGTATCAAGCTGAGTTGCTGTTTTCTCCGTTATGATCCTGAAATCGCTGCTTTCTCTGCTACGCATCTCATCAACTACAACCCGGTAAACCCAACTCACAATGCCAAAGATAAGAAGCATCATGATTCCTGTATGATATAAAAGAAATTTTGTCTGATATTTTATCTTTTTCACGTCTTATCCCTCCTCTTATATCATACATTATCGCTTTGAAAATAGAAAGTTCTGCTAGCCTTTTACTGCTCCGGAAGTCATTCCTTCTACAATATGTTTTTGTAAACACAAATATAAAATCACAACAGGCAGCACAGTTATTACAAGAGCCGCAAACACATAATTCCAATCGCGAGAGTACAAGCCATAAAAATTAAATATCATCATTGGTATCGTTGTTCTCTCAGAACTGCTCATAAGATAAAGCGGAACTTGGAAATTATTCCAAATACCAATAGCTGCGATAATTAAATTCGTTATTGTAATTGGTTTCATAATAGGAAGCAGGACCTTAAATATAAGCTGAAAAGAATTGCATCCGTCCATAATTGCAGCTTCATCAATTTCTCGCGGTATACCCTTTACATAACTGGAAAATGTTATTACAGCAAACGGAAGATTTATTGCCGCCAACACAAAAATCACACTAATATAGGTGCCATATAATCCTAATTTTAAAATCAAGGCATACGTAGTTACGATCTGCATTGTTGCTGTAAGTCCAAAAACAAAATAGTAGTATAATCCACGCCCTTTTCTGTCTCCTCTTCTTGAGATAATAATCCCTGTCATAGAGCCAAAAATAATAATAATAGCTACTGCCGAGACTGTAATAATAAGACTGTTCGTATAACCTCTGAGTATTCCTCCTGTTTCAATTACATGTTGATAATTTTCAAACTGCAGCTGAGCAGGAAGTGTCAGATCCATATGAAGCGCTTCCCCCTGGGTTTTAAATGACCCCAACACCATCATCAATATCGGTACAATATATACACTTGATATCACCAATAAAATTAATACTGTAAGAATCGTACCAATTCTCTTTCTGGTTAATTTCATCAGACATCCACCTCCCTTGATCGGAGAAATTTATTTAACACAAACGTTACGCCGACAATAAATATGGATAGTATTAAAGCACTTGCACTGGATTTTCCAAGTAATCCCATGCCAAATGCCCGATATGTATATGTGCTCAATACTTGCGTGTCAAATCCGGGGCCTCCACCCGTTAAAGAATATACAAGATCAAATACCTTTAATCCGCCGGTAATATTGAATGTAACAACTACTGTAAAAGATGGAGCCAACAGCGGTAATGTTATTTTTGTAAATCTTTTCCACGATGAAGCGCCATCAATCTCAGCGCTTTCGTAATATTCTCGCGGGATAGCCTGCAGCCCTGATATGAACAGGAACATTGTAAATCCAGCCCACATCCATACCTCGATGATAATAATCCAGAACATTGCCGTTCCATAACTTCCAAGCCAGTCTCTTGCAAGATCTGCCTGACCGATTACTGTCAAAAAATTATTAATCAACCCATCCTGTTTAAGTATTCCCGTAAAAAGCAGACCAACAATCATACAACTTAAAATGCACGGAAGATAAAACAGCGTACGGAAGATACTGTTTCCTCTGAATTTTTTAACCACAAGTAACGCTAAAACCAGTCCGACAACAGTTTTTAGTATGGTCGTACTAAAGGCAAACAGCACAGTATTCCATAAAGACCTAAGGAATATTTCATCCTGAAACAGATTAATAATATTATTCATTCCAACAAATTTAGGACTGTCAAAACGGTCCATATTCCAATCTGTAAACGAATAAAACAGCGCCGTTACAATTGGAAGAATAAAAAATATCGTATATACCAGCCCTGCCGGAATTCCCAACCACATTGGATATATCTTTGATAGCTGTTTCTTGTTAATGATAACCACCTCTTTCTTTCATTGATCCTACTGTACAAAAAAGGAGCTGTCAGATGACAGCCCCTATATCATGAACAATCAGAATCCTTCCGCTCCCTGATCTTTCATATACTGTTCGAAATCTCCCTGGAATTTTTCCATCATTTGGGCTCCGTCCATATCTCCTTTTGCAGGCGCATCTACATAATATACATATAACGTACTCTCAAACAGTGCATTCAGATCCATCACATAGTAATTAAACTCCGGAATTACTTTTCCTGCATCAATAAATTTTTCGTTTACTTCCTGCAAATATTCAGGAACCGGGCCTCCATCAACATCTTCAAAGGCCGGAAATGCAGGGCGATCCGCAAAGTACAGGTTAGCATATTCAGGTGTGGCCCATAAATTCAGAACCTTTTTCACCGTATCAAGATTTTCAGAATTCTTATATGCCACAAATCCTGCTGAAGACATGTTTTCTGTCATAACATCTACACCATCTGTCATTGACATTGCAAACATTCCAATGTTTGCATCAGGATTAGCTTCTAATACTGATGCCGCAAAGAAATCTCCATTGAAATGCATTGCAGCTGTACCTTCTGCCACTGCAAGGATCGAATCATCGTAAGTTGCTGAAGCAAAATTATCATTAATATATCCCTTTTCATAAAGGTCGAGATACTGATCAATCACTTCTGCGAACTCCGGCACATCCGTCCATTTCATTTCATTCGTCATAATCTTTTCGCTAAACTCTTCTGTAGCATCTTTCCCAAGTGCTTTGGCAAAATTATCCGTCATAAGTACCTGCGGAACCCATGAATCTTTTGGCATATGAATTGGGGTTATTCCATTGTCCTTGATAGTCTGGCATACATTAAGGAATTCTTCCCATGTGGTCGGTTCCTCTGTAATACCACACTGTTCAAACACATCCTTATTGTAAATAAAGCCATGTACTCCAGGTACTGAAAGGAACGGGAATCCATAAATCTTACCATCATCTGCCGTTACATTCTCCGGGATTTTAAGTTTGCTTACCCATTCTTCATCTGACATATCAGCAAAATTTTCCGCCGGGTCTACAATATCATAAATAGCAGGAACGTTATAATCGATCAGATCCGGGCACTCTCCGGAATTTAGTTTCATTTTAATCATATTTAACGACTCATCATCCGGAACTACCTGAACATCAATTACAATATTTTCCTCTTCTTCCAGCTTTTTGATCATCTCCTGCAATCCATCAAAATTCCTTGACTGCTGAACTAACATTGTAATTGTCTGGGACTCTCCATTTCCTGATGCATCTTCATCCGACGTACTCCCTGTACCTTCCGATCCCCCCGAGCCACATGCCGCAAGGGAGAATGTCATTGCCGCCGCCATTAACAAGGCCAATAATCTTTTTCTTTTCATTCACTTACTCCTCCTGTCAAGTTTTTTGTTGAAATTAGCTTATCATCCCATTCTTTTTTAGTACATGTCATAATTTCAAAACTGACATGTCATTTTTTTAATAATTCTCTTCGTCATTCAAAATTATCTACACTTTGATACCATCTCACGTAATCAACTTCCATTTCTGCTGGTAAGCCTGTATCATCTATCTGACCAATCCATCCGCCCAGTCCATAGCTCAAAATAAATATTTCCGGCGTATTAGGAACATCTTTATTCTGAATAGCTTTCACTTCATCATCCACGATAAATTTTATATAGTCTGGTGTCCATTCCATTGCAAATTTGTGCCATTTGTATGGATTATTCAGTGTCGGTTCTGTGTGAAATTTATCGTGATTTGTAAATGCATAATTATCATAATGAATTGTAATTTGATATTTATCTGTCAAATGTGCATAAGATGCTGATCCTTCCGGGTGCGGTCGTTCCAAAATATCTATTTCTGCTCCAAAATTGTCAGCATCTCCCCATAACCATTCGCCGCTGTTAGCTCCTGCCTGAGGCATCGTCCAAATTGCCGGATTGGTTCCTGCAACATCTGGAATTTTAATCATTGTTTCCATATACCCATATAATGGTTCAAATTTATCCCTTGTTTGAACCATACCAGAACGATAATGACTAGTCTGTCCATCAAAAGTAGTCTCTTCTTTGCTGCCTAAGAGACGAAGAGTTCCATCTTGAACATATGCATTATCCGGATGTACAGCTACATCAGGAGTATTGCCATATCTAAATGGGCTAGATTGTGCCAAGTCTACGCACCAGTTATTCCATTTTGAAGAATCTAACACATTACCATTAAAATTATCTTCAAAAACAAGTTCATACCCTTCACGTTCTGGCGCATTTATTCCGGTAACACTAACTTCACAGATTGCAGTTTCTCCCAAATTCGTTATTCCTGTTATAGTCGCGGTCCCTTCTGAATGACCTAAAACCACTCCATTTTCTGAAACTGATGCAACATTAGTATTAGACGAACTCCACGAAATTGAGTTTCCCTGAACATCTATCATACTAAGCTTTTCATCTTCCCCAGTAGTCAGTGCTAATGAATCTTTATTCATTTTTGCAGTAGATTTCTCTTCATAGAATGTAAATTCTGCTGCCGTTGCCGCTGTTGAGGATGTTTGCCCTTGGAAACTCCCCTCTGTTATTGTCATCTTCACAGACACTAATCGCTCGTCCTGATTAATAACCACCTCTTTATCCGAATGGTTATCTGCCCATTCACCATGTGCAACCAAAACAACTTCTTCACCTGACATAGTTGTCCCGTTCATAGAATATTTTAGAATTTGACCATTCGGATTATCATCCTGCCTTGGTGTATACACAAACTTTTTAATATCTTTTGGCGAACTAAATTGTACATTGATTATGATAGGTGTTTCTCCAAGTCCTTTATCGCCTTCCATCCATGCAGAATCCCAGAAAGTATTACGATTTCCGTCAAATGCTTTCCTTAATTCTGCCCCGACATGTTCGCTATTCGTGCTATACGTTAGACTTTCTCCAGAAATTGCGCTGATATTTCCATCTTCTCCGGCAGCATTTGTTTGCAAAACCGAAAGAACAGGCAAACTAAATACCAACACACCAGTTAAAATCACACTGATTAGTCGTTTCATTTTTTCTCCTCCTTTTCCTTTTCATTTTGCAAAATGAGATTATAAATTATAAAATAAGTATATTTTCTTTTCACTGTCACGTACATGTAAAAAATAGAAATTATGCATTCCTTTTTTGCAAATTTTCTGATTTTTTTCAAATCCACAGATCAGAACATATACCTATCTACGATATCTACTTATACCATATCCATAAATCATGCTATTCCCCGTCGCATATCTCCCTCTCTTTACTTTATTACTACTGTTTCCCTCGATAGTATTTACAAATCCATTCTCCACACTCACAACAATCCCCACATGATTTACGCTCCCATCATTCTGCCAGTCGAAAAAAATCAAATCTCCTGCAGATGGAATAAAACTTCTGTCCATGAACTGCCCTCTTGCCTGAAACCACTCCACACCAGCCGAACAGAGAGAGAACTTCGGGATTACTCCTGCGTCAATATAACCGCACTGATCCGCGCACCATGACACAAAGCAGGCACACCACGGTTGGTATTCTTCAAATCCATACCATCTCCAGTATATTTCCCCGCCGCTGTTCCCCTCCTGAGACAGCGCCACTTCCACCAGATCGCCGCTCCCGCCGGTAGAGATCAGTCTGCCATAAGGGTAATAACGCAGGACGTGTGCAACATACTGTTTATCTCCATAACTGCTCCAACCCAACTGCGCCGCCATCATATCAGAAAAGTCGCTGGCATTGGTAACGCTGTACCCGCCATAATTCTCTTTTGCCCATGAAATATATCCGTTTCCGTAGTTATATCCCTGTATCGCCAGTTTGATATGTTCCATGTCAATCGGACTTTCAACCTCTGCTTCTGCAAGACAGGATGCAAGGTACTGGATTCCCACATTGATCGAATATTCCGGATCTGTAATTCCGCCCGGCGTGTTGGCATATTCCGTATTATACGGACACTCTGATGCCTGCATGGGATCATTCCCACGTCCGCCGCTCTCCTGCATCATAACTGCTTTGATCAGCTCCACATAGTCACCGATCCCGTGTTCATTGGCATACTGCCGGATCAGCGGATCATATGCCTCTACTTCTTCACTGACGGGAGTATATGTCTCTGAATTACTTCCCAAGAGACTCAACGCCGCGCCCAAAAGAATCACCACAATCAGAATCACCAGCACCACCCACCCTCCTGCAGCAATTGCGCTGATCAGAGCTTTGGCTGCGGCAATCGCCGCTTTCGCCGCCGCGGCTGCTGCTTTCGCCGCTACTTTTGCTGTCACGATTGCCGTTTTTGCACTGATCCGTGCGGCATAAGCCGCCCTTTGTGCTGTGATCACGGACGTCCGAGCCGCCATCTGGACTGCCTTCGCGGTCTGCGCAGTCGTTTTTGCCGCTGCCCGTGAGCTGTTCGTCGCAGTTTTCACCGCTTTCCCGCCAGCTTTGATACTCTGCGCGCCTCCGGTTTTGATCGAGCTGGCAGTCCTTTGCAACGTTTTTACAGTCTGCGTACCCCGATTCCGCGTCTTTACACTCTGTCGGATGGTACTGTTGATCCCCTGTGCCTGACTCTGGACAGATCTTTTCAGGCGGGTGTTTTCTTTCACAGACTGCGCCCCTTCTTTTACTCTGCGCCCAATCTTTCCACCCTGCCGGATTGCCTGTTTTCCTCCACGGTAGGCAAGGGCTTCAGCGGTACGTGAAATCCGATCCTGTGCATAAGCTACGAATTCGGAACTGCCCTGATTCTGAACAGGCGTCTGCCCGGTCTGGTCTTTGATACGGACAAATCCATTTTTCATATGCTCCGCCGCTGTCAGCCCCCGATCCAGCACTTTCACATCCCGTCTAACCTGCCGTACTTTGATATCTCCACTCATCTCTGTCTCCTACCGCTCTATCGGATTGTTTCTATGAGCTCCCGGACTGTTAGCACGGCTGTGGGGAAGATCCCGGCAGTAATCCGGATACCGCAGTCGGATTGCCTCGAAAAAGTAAGGTGCATACCCGCAGTCGAACAGTTCATACGGTGAATACATTCTCTCTTGCCCCTTTTCCACATATCCCTCCATCAGATTAAAGGCAAGCCGTGTCAGCCGGATTGTTCCGCCTGTCTGCCATCCATCATGTAATCCATCTGTCTTAATCCGGTCTCTCTGAAAATCAAACAGCCGATTAATGTTCGTTCTGGCACTTTCAGAAATCCCCACGCAATAGAAAAAGGACTGATGGTTACAGTCCTTGTATCTGCTCCTCTCTAACATCTCCTGAAAAAATTGTTTGTGTTCCTTGGAACGAAAGCGTAGTTCACTCATCTGTATTTCCTCCATTTTCTTTTGTACTTGCTGCATTGTGCCATGTTCCATCAAAATCTTCGGGTTTGGTGGACATCAGTTTATAGATTTCCGTTCCCCTGCTCATCTGGTTTTGGAATGGAACAAGGGCTTTCCCGATCTTGGCAAGACCGTCTCCCGCATTAGCATTGGTGATATATTTTAACTGATCCTCGGAGATATGCATAAGCTCCGCGAGCTGTTCACGGTCTGACGCGGACTGGTTCAGCATGATCACAAACTCGGAGTTGGATAACATCGTTCTTGCTTTCAGAGATTCCAGTACATACTCCACATTCTGCGTCAGACTGGTCGTCCATGCATTTCTCTTACGGAAACGGCGGTACGCACTGTCAAAGAAGTTTGCGCTGTACTTGTGCTGAAGCAGGGTATGAAATTCATCCAGAAACAGATGCGTCCGCACGCCCCTCTCCCAGTTCTGTGATACCCGGTTGATCATATGATCGGTAATGACAAGCTGACCAAGGTTTTTCATATCCTCCACCATATCCCTCGTATTGAAACTGATCAGCCTGTTGTTTGTCTCGATATTCGTGGGATGGGAAAAGTTGTTGAGCGTACCGTCTGTAAACAGCTCCAGCATGAGCGCCAGATCCTGTGCCTCCGGTTCGTCCTGTTCCTGAAGAAGCCGCCGAAGTGTAAAAAAGGTCGGGATTTCATAAGGCTTTTTCTTCGTGTACACATCCTCCACACAACGGTCAAGAATACTCTTCTCTTTCGGTCCAATCACATAGGTTTCATCTGTGATCCGCTCATACAGCGAAAGGACAAACTGCGACTTATCCACGATCGGGTTCTTATCCC
Source organism: uncultured Lachnoclostridium sp. (assembly GCA_930986645.1). Lineage (GTDB taxonomy): Bacteria > Bacillota > Clostridia > Lachnospirales > Lachnospiraceae > Mediterraneibacter. The sequence continues at coordinate 201,732 of CAKNJS010000001.1, read as the reverse complement.
CGTACCCTTTCACCATATCCATTGCGTTCAGATGGATCTCGCTCCCCGCACAGATTGGCAGGCTTACTCCGCCCAGTGCATGTACCAATGGCTCATACTCTCCCTCCGGATCGTAGATCAGAACTTGATCGTCCGTGGTAGACAGGATGATCAGCAGAACAAACATTTTTGTCAGCATGGATTTTCCACTGCCCGGCACGCCTAAGATAAATGCGGACGGATTGAGCAGGAATCCACGGTTCACTAAGATCAGGTTGCGGGAGATTGCATTCACCCCACAATAAATACCGCCCTTGTCCATAACTTCCTGTGTACGAAAAGGGATCAGGCTGCCCAAGCTCTCCGTAGTCAGCGTCCTCATGCTGTCAATCTTCCTCACGCCGATCGGAAGCGCCGTATTCATACCGTCCATCTGCTGAAACTTCAGCACCGCCATCTGGCACATCCGGTTTCGCGCCAGAGACAGAATCGTGTTCGTGTCTGCGTCCAACTGTTTCTTATCTTTTGCCGTGTGCATAAGCGTCACCACCGCTACCATCATCCTCTGGTCTCTTTTGGTCAGATCACGCAGGAACTCCCGGCTTTCCTCTTTTTGCATCTCCATGTCATAGGGCACGGTAGCAGAAAAGTTCTGGTTGGCATTCTGTCGTCTCTGCCAGTTGGTAATATTCGTCTCCACTCCCAAAAGACGTGTCTGAGCCTCACGTACTGCCTCATCCGTAGGAATGGGGATCAGATCAATACTGATCATCATGTCCTGATTGATGTCCGCAAACTCGGACACCATATTGTCGGGAATGTATGAGGCATAATCCTTCAGATACAGCACCCGTCCGTACCTCTCCCCGACTTTGAAATGATCTCGTTCAAACTCCATGGTATCCGGGCAGATATAGTCCTTAAAGCTGTGCCCCAGCCTCGCAGATTCTTTCAGATCAAAGTGGAACTGACTTTCCTCGCCTGCCCGGTAAAAGCTGTACAGCACGTGAAGTTTTTCCTGTGCGTCCAGTTCCTCACACTTAGATCCAAGAGTGCTGAAATGGGAGATCAGCCCGTTTCCGGTACGGAGAAAATAATTTCTTGCATCCTCCACATTCTTCCGGTATACCGAGATCGTCACATACAATTCCCGGATCATGCCGTTTGCACCAATTGTCTTTTCCATCAGCATCTCATTGACTTCTTTTCTATACTTATCCAGACAGTCCTCCTGCATGGGAATGAATACAGCCTCTTTCAACTCTTCTTTGTTCAGCCTGCGGATAATCACAGTCAGTTTCGCCGTCGCTCCACAGTCAAAAAAATTGAGGATACTCATATAGTTTAGAAACTTGGCTTTTTTATCGTCCTCGGACAATACTTCAAAGTTAATATCCGTAAAACGATAGGTCTTAGCAAATTTATTTCTCCCCACCTGAAAAATTCCGTCTTTCCAGATCCTCTGGATGGGGATCGCCTGCTGGACACTCCTGGGGATCTTAAACTTCTCCCGATCCTGCCGCATGACGCTTTTTAGTGTTCTTAACATCTGCTTTCCTTGCCTCCTTCTCCTGCTTTCTGATCTTATCTTTTGTCAGTTCGTAATAAAGACTTTCTGCCCGGCACACCAGATATTTCGGCATAAGGATCTCGCTCTTGATCCATACCCACACAAATTTCTCTGCCGGCATCCCGTGATACTTCACGAATCCGATCAGGGCAAAAGGGAATGCCCCCAGCATACAGATCCAACTAATCGTTTCCATTCCCACATAAGGACGGAACAAAAAATAAAGCCCGACGGCAACGCCGCAGGCGAATACAGAGCAGATAAACTGCCGGAGAGACAAGCCAAAGTACATTGCCTCTGTATATTCCCGGATCTCCCGATTAATTCTTATCTCCATGTCTGCCTCCTGTTTCTCTATTCTAATTTTTATGATTCGCACATTTGCATTCTGCTCCCCGTCTGGTATACTCAAAGAAAAAACTGCAAAGGGGGATTCCACTATGACATATGCGCCTTTTCTTTCTCTTGGACTGACCGTTTTACTGATGATCCTTTCCCTGATCTTTAAGATCGCCGGAAAACTTCGTCTCACTCTGCCGCTCGTCTACTTTCTGCTGATCGCCACAGTATTAAATCCTTGGGCGGCGGCACACGAAAAACTGGCTCTTGGCATCCTCTTCGGACTGATTGCCCTGTCTGTCATTAGCTGGCTCTTTGCCTTGAAGAATTACCTCTCTGACCGGAGTTACTATAAGGCACTGGAAGAAGATATGAGCTGGCAGATCCAGCGCGCCCGGGAACGCGGGATACCTTTTGATTCCGTCTACTTCGACAGTCAGGGAAATATGCGTTATAACGATACCGACGAAATCGTAGAATAGGACATTCTACAATCCCATCATCTCGCGCACCACCCGGTCAGACATCTTCACAGCCCCGACCAGCACCAGCATGTTAAAGATCAGTTCTCCCACATAGCTCCATACCATTGTGACCGCTGACGCGCCTTCTTCCACCACAGGCGGAGATGCCGCAAATACGGAGAAGATGATACAGGCCAATACAATGATTGCCCCCTCCAGACACACGGCTGCATAGCTTTTGATAAAGCTCTTGCCCACGTTCTGGCTTGGTTCTCCCGCAAAGGTGGACAATGGGATCGGAGCAATCGCCGCATAAAGATACAGGCGGAAGAACCGCCCGTACACACTCATGATCATAATAAAACTCAGGATCGTGATAAAAAGACTTCCGATCAGCGTCACTGCCCACAGCGGGATACTCTCTAAAAATCCACAGTCCTCTACTGCCTCCACAATCTGTGCAGGAAGAACCGTCTCTTCCGCCTCTCCAAAGCCTGCCGAGTCCATGATCGTACCAATAATCCCCTGCACGATATTAAAGAGGGCCACCATCAGTTCCATCCCATAAGTGATCGAACCTTTCGACAAAGCAAACCTTATAAACATCCGGACTACATGTTCCGGCTTTTTCACATCTGCAAAGCTCCCGCAAGTCTTCACAACTCCTACCACAAAGAACAGTACCAGCAGCGCATAGCCGATCGCCTGCAGTGCGCCGTGGATATTGACGATCACATCCCATATGGCACCGCCCTTAAATTCTTCCGGTGACTGTGTAAGGATCTGCCAGATTTCAGCGAGCTTTTCGTTCCACGTTTCCAATGCATTTTGGAGATTCTGCACTACCCAGTTGTCTGATTCCATTCGCAAACCTCCTTTTGGGCGTAAAATCCCCAAGACCGAAAGATTGGTTTTGAGGATTTTACTTTAGTTCAGATCTTCTTTTTATCCTGCGATCAGCGTCAAAATCTCCTTTGCGAAAGTAATGATCACACCGCCCGCCAAAGTCAGAAAGCCGTTTGCCCTCTGAGACGGATCATGTGATTTCAACGAAAGACCGATCTGTACGATCCCGAATCCTAAGAGGATCATTCCGATCGCGCGGATCAGTCCAAAAATAAACTCTGACAGGTTATTGACTACTGCCAGAGGATCATTCGAGGCAAATACAGTCATGCTACAGGTAAGGGTAATCATGAGTGTGATGTACGCACCGAAAATCCCCCTATCCATCCATGCCCGCCTCATTCTGGTCGTGTCCTTTTTTGTATTCTTCTCTTTTTTACGTCTGTTCCATATCATGATGCTTGTTCCTCCTGATAGATTATCGCTTCTAATTCTTCTTCCGATAGAAGTTCATATTCTGTATTTAATAATTCTTCCGGGATATCCAGCCCCTCCAGACGATCTACAATAGAGATCGTAGCAACAGCCTCTGTCACTTCCCCGTGGCGGTAGGGTTTCCCTTTTCCGTCTGCGGAAAGTGCCACATTCGGATGTTTCAGGATGTCGTATTTTTCATCCATCACCGGACGCTCCCCACGGATAAAAAGAAGTGCATATCTGTTGTCCAGCATACGCACTTCGTCTGGTGTCATCAGTTCCCGACCGGCAATCTGATAGTTGGTAGAATAGTTCCCGGAGTGTCCGGTGGATTTCCCGTAAGTGTTCATATCAATCGTTTCCTTTCCTAAAAGCTCACTGACATACTTATGCGTTCCCTGCTCGTTGCCGCCGAGATATAAAAACTCATCTGCATTTCCCATAATGCTCTCCCACTGTTTCTCAAAAAGCGCTTTTAACTGCGCCAGATTCTGCAGGATAATGGACACGCTCACTTCTCTGGATCGCATGACCGAAAGGATCTTGTCAAAGTCATCCGGCAACGAAACATTTGGAAATTCGTCCATCAGGAAATGGACATGTACCGGGAGCCTGCCGCCGTATTTATGGTCGGCAAGATAAAATAACTGCTGAAACAACTGCGTATACAGGATCGACACCAGAAAGTTATAGCTGGTATCGTTATCCGGGATCAGTGCGAACAGCGCCACTTTCTTTTCTCCCAGCGATGGAAGATCCAGATCATCCGCAGCGGTCAGAGCCGCAAGACTGGACAGGTTGAATTTCTCCAGACGCGCCGCCAGCGTGATCTGAATAGATTTCAATGTTTTCGCACTGCCGGAGTGGTAATCTTTATAATATTTCAACGCGATATGATCCGGCTCCCGCATTTCCAGACGTTCAAAGAGTTCATCCAGCGGAGACTGATATTCGTCGTTGTCCTCCCGTACTTCCCCTGCCCGAAGCAGCTCCATCACCATCGGAAAATTCTGTTCATCCTCCGGTGCCTCATATTTCAGGAAAAAGATCAGTGCCAGCAGCAGCATGGACGCCGCTGTATCCCAAAAAGGATCGTTGCTCTGGCTGCCTTTTGGTGTCGTTGCTTTAAACAGGTTTGTGACAAGTCTCTGCACATCATTATCATCTTTCAGATATACAAAAGGGTTGTAACAATGGCTCTTCTCCATGTTGATCAGATCCAACACCCGTATTTCATATCCCTTTGCCTCCAGAAGATACCCCGCATCACGCAGATTCTCCCCTTTCGGATCTAACACCACAAAAGAGGTATTTGCCTGATATAAATTGACTTTTCCATAATGCCTTGTTTTTCCGGAACCAGAGCCTCCGATCACCACGGTCAGCAGATTCCGCCTGTGTTTCCTGCTGTTATAGCTGATCCGCACATGCTGTGTCATAATCTTATTCGCAGTAAAGTTTTTGTCGCTGTACCGTTTATTGATCTCCCGCGCATCTCCCCATGCCGCTGATCCGTGTTCTTCCCCTTTCCGGTAATTCCTCCGGGTTGCAAGATAAATTCCGATCCCGCAAAGATAGCAGAGCAAAAAAATAAGGACAGTCCGTAAACTGTCCTCGCAGATCGTAATGTCAAATGGCTTTTTGAATGCCCGGTTCCATCCCTGTAAAATCCCGATCAGACCGCTTTTAATATAGGGCGCGGTCAGAAGTGCAAGCCAGACGACCGGGAGAATGCCGCACAGAGCAAAGATGATAGATGATTTCTTCTCACCGTTCCTCACTGCGCCACCAGCCTCTCCGTACTCTGGCGATCAGTGCGTCTATAAGCTTCAGCAGGATTGCATCTACCGCATCCGTGGGCTCCTGCTCTTTGATCATCTGGTTTCTCTGTTCGTTCAGGGAATGGAGCAGCAGACTGTGTTCATACCGGTCCAGTTCCAGAATCCGTTTTCCATCACTCAAGCCTCACCGCCTCCTTTACCGTGCCTGCTCCTGTGTCTGATGGTTTCTCCCAAAATCAAGTACCTTCGCCATCCGCGCTGATACTTCGGATGCCGCGTTCCGGATCACGGACAGCTCACTGCGTACTTCCTGTGGCTCCAATCCCGCAAACTGCTCCGGAGCGAGTGTGAAATCATATCTCCCGGTTTCCACTCCGCATTTCCTGCAAAGGATATAAGACGCACAATAGGCATGAAAAGCATACTCATCCCGGTTAAAACCTTGATCTCCCTTTGCAATCTGTGCAAGAAGCAGTTCCGGTGTAAGGCTCTGGAAAATATCCTGTGCATTCATCCCTGTCCTGACATAAATTTTGCCGTCTTTCGGAACAAACAAAGCACCTTTATCATAGACCGGCATATCCTCCGGAGCAGTGGATTCGATCGCCACTGGGGGATTATTAACCAGTGCGCGTATCAGCGTCCGGTCTTCAATCTTTTGCTCCGGCTCTTCCTGCACCCGCATGTTGGTCTGTGTAATGTCATAAACTTTCTTCGCATTGTAATACTGCCCGATACTGCCATCGTCACGCTCATACTCTTTCCCCGGTTCCAAGATCAGGATCGGATTTCTGCGCTCACTCCTTCGTACAAATGCTCCCTGATCTCTCCAGTATCCGTAATCTCCCAGCCTTTGAGCATCCGGTCTCTGTGCCATGACCAGAAGTACGTTGTTGGCTGTATAGCGGTCGAATCTGCTCTGCGTATCCAGATACTGCCGGAACGTCTCTGCATTCGCGGCGACTTCTTCTGTCATCTGTTCGGACATCTCATAGCAGCGCGCCCTGTTTTCCCGGCTCTCTGATACAAATGCCGCTTTCTTTTCATCCTGCGGTATGGCAGCTACATTCAACATAGAATCAAAATCCTGCATACGTTTTACCTCGCTTTCCCTCGTGTTTTCTTCTTCCGTACCGGCTGCCTGTGACGAGTAGATTTCTGCTGGTTCTTTGATGATGTCTTCTTCTCTTTACGCTCCCCGCGATTCTGATCCAGTCCGGCGCGCTCTCCCTGCACCTTTCTTCGTTCCTGAATCTCTTTTAACTCCTGTCGTACAGAAGGTTTCCTTCCATTTTTAGTATCTGCTGACTTAGAAGTACCCTCTTCGGCTTTGCTGTGCCTGCCGGATGTAGGCTCGGACAGATGGGATTTCTCTGTCTTTGCCGGAAAAGGGTTTTCCGTTTTTTCTCCCTCTTTATGCACAGGCGCTCCCAGCAGTTCATCCACCAGCTTATCTGCATCCGACCTCTCCGGAGTTCCCTTCTCTGGTTCGGGCTGTCCTGCTCGCTTGTGATCTGGCGCTGCTGCCCCTTTTTCTTCCCGTGAACGCACGATCTCTGACTTGATCTTCGCTACCTCGCTGACAGACGCAAACTTAAACCGCTCCACGATCCGGTTGATCCGTGAGGCGTCCTCTTCTTTTACGATCAGATCCACCATACCATCCTTACTGCCCCGGGGATTGCGTACTGCACAGTACAGCACTCCATATCGCTTTGCTTCTTTGACAAACTCTTTTAGGTTGCTCTCTTTCACAGAGAATACTGTCAATGGTTTCCCGGTGCGAACCAGTGTCTCCAGCCGCGCTCTTCCTTTCGACTTTTTCTGTTCTTTCAAAATGGCATAGATCAAAACAGCAAGCTGCTTTGCGCCTGCCCCGGTAATCTTCAAAGCGACTTCTCCTGTCTGAAGCGCCATCCGCACAACCTGATCAGCCGCCTCGCCCGATGTATTCATGGCGTTGCACCTCCTTTTCTCTGTTTTTCTCCTGATGTATGATCCGTATCTTTTCTCTCATCAGACAGAACCGTTCTCCGATCCCCTGACAGAGTTTGATCTTTCTTCGGTTTTCCCCGATTTTTCCGTTCAGTTCTTTTATCTCTCTTTTCACTTGTGCCATACGTTCCGGATCTCGGATACTGCGGCACTGATACTGTAGATGCCGTCTTTCTCCGACCAACCTCTCTTTCTCATGCTCCAGTTCTCCCTGTACTTGAAAAAGCTGCTCTGCTGTATCAATCTTATATTGGCAAAGCAGCCTCGTCTCTTCTGCTATGGTATGAAGTTTTAATAATTCTTCCCGCAGTAACACATGCACCTGCCCCGGCTGCACCTGAGTTTTTCTTTTCGGCAGGATACCGAGCAGGTAGCAGTAATGGAGATAAAGGCCGCGCAGTCCACCAATCTTATGCTTTGGTCTCGCTCCCACATGTACCCGTAAAACTGTAACCGAGTTCCTGTCCTTATAGTCTGCGAATCTGGAATCCTGTCTCTCCCGGCTCTCCTGCAGGAATGTTTTCTGCTGTAGGATTCTCTCTCGGATGGCATCTATTGTATAATCCTCCCCGAAATTTCTTGCCAATTTCAAGCCCCGCTCTCTTCCAGCCGCTCTCAATGTGATGTCCTTTCCAAACTTGAAGCTGTATCCTTTCTCTCGCAGATAATAGAAAAACTGCTTCTCTGTACGTGCCATTCGGATTGCCTCATCCACATCTGCTTTCATCATACCAGCATAAGTCGGTCTGTCCACCTGTTCTGCGCGCCATTCGCCATAAGACTTTCCCCTGCGTCTTTCCGGCTGCCTGATCACCGACAGTCCATACTCTCGACACAGCCTGTCCGAAACATGGCGCATATCCCGGTAGTCCTGTTTCGTCCGGTGATACTTTCGTCCGTCCAGAAAGGACACCGTATTTACCACGAAATGATTGTGTAAATGGTTTGCTTTATCCAGATGTGTCGCGACCAAGATCTGATACCGCTCTCCCCACAGTTCCTGCGCCAGCCGGACGCCGATCTCATGTGCCATTGTCGGGGTACACTCCCCAGGTGCAAAGGACTGATACCCATGATAGGCGATCACGCCGTCCTCTTTCCCGAACCGCTTTTTCACCGCCAGCATTTCCATCCGTGCAGTTGATGTGGCACAGTTGATACCGGATACATACTGCTGTAGAATCTGCTCATGCTCATCATCCGGTGTTGTCTCGCTACTATGATCTTTTCGTCTGGTTTTCGCTTGATCCACCGCGTAAGCGATCACATCTGCAAGACTCTCCCGTCCCTGCCCTGTCAGATCTTCCCTCTGGTAAAAATCGGGATCATTTGTTTTCTCAGGATTCTCTATATAAAGGACAACTTTCCCAAGCCATCCTTTCACACGCCAGATTGAAGTTACTGCCATTTCTGACATTTCCTCTGATCCACCGTGCGTTGGTCAGCCCGTTCTGCCAGCCACTTCTCTACACTTTTCCGTTCGCTGTTCCCTGACTGCTCTTTACCCTGTTCCGGTCTCTGGTGCTCAACTCGCTCCGGCAGGACGACCGCCTCCGTGATCTGCTCTACCGCCTGACGGAACTTCCGTACTTCCCGATCATACCGCTGTACGTCGATCACGTTCAGCACATGGGCTTTCTGTGCAATCTGATTTAAGTTGTTCCCGATCTGGTGGAGTTCCCGCATCATAGAGTAGTAATCCGGTGGAGGGGCATTTCTAGGTACAAGTCCGTTGATCAACTGCCTGAGATACGCCTCCCGGCTCAGCCCGCTTTTCTCCACACGCTTGTCCAGATTCTCTGCCTCTTTCCTGTTCAGCCGGAACAAAATCTCAATATTCCGCTTTCTCATCGCTCCATCTCCCTGCGTCGTACCGATTCCGGGACCTGCCGGATCACACTCTTTTCTTTGTCATATTCATATACACAATCCGAAAGCCGTTCCTCCCGGTTTACTTCTGTCCGGTTAATGTCACGAACCATCTCGCCCAGCTCTTTCGCCGGAACGCCGCAGGACTTCGGCAGGATGATCGTCTCATGTATCGATGACGGCAAGATATAATAGCCCTCCGGAAACAATTGATTTACTTTTTCCATAATTCCAGGCACCGCCAGTAAGGATGCCCCATAAGTTTTCTGCTCATTCGTCAGCACATACATTCCGTCCGACAGTGGCTGCATATTTTCCCCGGGTGCAGCCTTCAACAGATTTTGTCCGTTCTCTCTCCCTGTAAGCATAGCCGCAAGGACAGAATCCATGGGAAACAACGTGTTTGTTTCCCTACTCTCTATATTTAAAATTGCCTGTGTATATAAATCTTGTTCTGATACGCCCCAATAAGCCATGTGACCGTTCTTTATCTTCATACTTGCCCGCATATCATCTCCCCGATCCGGGAACACAACACTGTAAAAGATAGAAAGATCTGCCATTTTCCTGTGCGGCATTTGAACAAGCATTTCACGGTTGTCTGCCGTATTAAGCAGAACCGGCTCGATCCACTGACGGACATATTCATAATTCATCAGGCTGTGTTCGTCGATCTCTCTGCTGCTGCGCTCATGTTGGATGTAGCTATTGGCAATATCCTGCATCACAATTCCAACTTCTTTGCCCTGTTTGATATCATCGTAGTAGGACTCCATGTAGAGCACTGGAGATACAGTGCTATCAGGCTTATGAAACTCTATTCCCACCAAACGGACACCATTATTTTTCAGGTTCTCCTGAATCTCGCATTGGACATTTCCATACTCTGACGGAAGATAATCATGGATCTGCTTTGCAACACCTTCCGCAAACACCTTAACTGTGTTCATCCTGTTTTACTCCTTTCCTGAGCCGTCTTATCATCTCGTCACGATATTTTTTCAAGTGCTCCCTAACAGATTTACTTTCCTTTTTCGTGATCTCTACTTTCATAGTCGTTCATCTCCTCCCATTTGTTTACACGGTTGATCTGTAGCATACACATCAGTGCTACGCCTGACATGCTGCCGATCATGTAACCGATTAGTGCCTTTAACATCGTATTCACCGTTCCTTTCTCTTTCTTGTAACTATTTAAGAGGGGTTTCAGGGGCGTCAAAAGCCCCTGACAAGCTGCCGTTTGGATGCTGTGGCTATCCAACGGCGATGCTTGCTGGTATAGTGTATCTCCCCCTCGCGTTACCGCTCGCGGTTTAATTCTTTTACCAGCCGAAACAAAAAACTCCTCACCGCTCCCTTCTCTGATCCCGATTGCGGCTTACTTTCTCCCGCTTTGTCACCCGGATCCCCAACCGCATACACAGTTCATCATTTACATCTGATCCCTGCTTTGGCGGATCATCCGTACATTGATATTTCTCCGGCAGTACAGTCCGTATCGCTGTTGTGGCAAGCCGCCCGGTCTTGTCATTGTCCAGATGGAACACCACTTCTCCAATCTGCGGATTCTCCTTCAGAAACCGGGATAAGGCTGCCGGAATCTTGCTTTTCTCAATCTCTTTCGCGGGCTGGTATACTCCCGCCAGTGACAGAAGGTGATCCAATCGCCAGTCCTCTCCGTCCATCTTTCGCAAAGCAGCGTAAGACAGAAGATCAATGGCTGATTCAAACAGATGGACACTCTGGCTGGCTTTCTCTGCCGGGATACAAAAAGAATAGTTCTTATCACTTCCAGTTGCCTCTCCAATAAAGTTAGATCGGACACCGCGCAGGGCAGCATATCTCGCCTTTCCACTGCTGTCCTGCCCCACAAATACAGCGTTGTGATAATTCCTGCTCTCATATAGTCTCCCACTCTGAATACAGAACCGGATCAGATCCGAGTCGATCCCCCGGCTCTTCAGATAGGAGACGACATAATCGCAATTGCGGTATGGCTCCGGCAGGAGCAGGATTTTCTCTTTTGTCTTTTCGGCTGGTAAAATCTCAGGCGGCTGTAAGGACGCCTGAGACATGATAAGCTCTGCTGCCTCCAGAAAAGAATATCCCTCGACTTTGATCAGGTAATCTAGCGCACTTCTGCCCCCGATCCCTCTGCTCCACCACATCCACTTCCCGTTGGAGATTTTCAGGCTTTCATGTGATCTCACACGGTAGACATTCCCGGAGATACGGACTAATTCAGACGGGGCATAGGTTTTCAGATAAGAAAAAAGGTCGATCTGCTTGATCTTTGCGAGAGTATCCGGCGGGATATATGGCATAAAATTCATCTCCTTTCCTGCCCCGGATTTGATAGATAATTTGCATCTATCAGGGCATGAAAATAGCCGACTGATTCTTGTTTGAACCAATCGGCTATGTAAAATATTTATTAATCAAATTGTGCAGACACTGTCTGTACTATTTTCTTGGACATTTATTCTAAAATATCCAATTTTTCAATGTACTTTCGTATTTTATTATTCGTTTCTGAAAATTTTTGATTTATCTCATCAGTACGCTCATATTCTTCTGTTGTTAATTCTTCTTTATTCGGCGATAAATAACTCAGATTCCATCTTCTTTCAAATGCATTTAATTGTTGTCTGCAAAGTTTTAATATTTCAGTGTATGCATTATATATTTCTTCTGAAATAAACGGTATATTCCCGTTGAGAATATCTTGTGCTTTTACAGTTGATTGCATAGCCTCTTTGTATATCTTTTTATCATATTCCTTTTTCTCTTCTGGATCTGCCGGTACTAAAGTAAATCCTGTTGGAATCAAAATACTAATGTTCTTGACCATTTCAAAAAAGGCTTTCGACAGTTCTCTATATATTTCAAACTCTGCATCAAACTTTGCTTTACTTATGTAGATTTTATTATCCAAGTTCGATTTATATCGCTCCAATTCTTTATTTAATCTTAATGTATATTTTTCTTCAAGACGTTTTGCAATCGTATTAACTGACAATTTTATCCCAGCAAGTAAAATCCCACTGATACCTCCGACACCAGCTAAAACGCCTAATACAATCTCTACAATATCATTCAATTTTCTTCCTCCGCAAGCCATTCTTTCAACTTATTTTGTAACGTAGCTTTATCTGGTAAATATAATTTGTACTCCTTGGCATATATGTTGGCATTTTCTGGTAAAGTCAGTTCTACTAACGCCTCGTCGCTATCCTTACATAACAAAATTCCTACCGTAGGTTTTTCTTCATCTGTTTTTACATATCTATCAAAATAATTTACATACATTTGCATTTGACCTAAATCTTGATGTGTCAATTCATCTACTTTTAAATCAATTAGCACATAACAATTTAACAATCTATTATAAAAAACTAAGTCCACAAAAAAATTTTTTTCTTGAAAGGTAAATCGCTTTTGTCTTGCTTCAAATAAAAAACCTTTTCCAAGTTCTAAAAGAAATTTTTGCAGTTTATTAATAATCGCACTTTCCAGATCACTTTCATGATAGGCTGCTTTATCGTCCAGTCCAAGAAATTCCAAAACGAAAGGTGATTTTAATACATCTTCTGCCCTTTGTAACGTAACCCCTTCTTCCGCAAGTTCTTTTACCCTTGCTTTATCCCTACTCATTGCCAGCCGTTCATATAGACTTGAACTATACTGTCTTTTCAGTGTTCGTACATCCCAATTAGACTGAATAGCCTCTTTTTCATAAAACTCTCTCTCATCATCATTTTCAATTCTCATTAGGACTTGATAATGAGACCATGTAAGTTTAAAAGGAAAATTTACTTTATCCAATTGTGCAGACGGCGTCTGCACAATTGATATCAAATTAAACATACCTGAATTATCAAGTAACTTTCCCTTTAATCGCTCCCTATACGTCAAATAAAATTTTCTCATTGAGGCTACATTTGTTCTGGAAAATCCTCTTCCAAATTGTTCTGTCAGATATGTTGCCAGCTCATCTAAAACCTTTTTCCCATATCCCGCTCGTTCTTTTCCTTTTTGCTCTTCCTCAACAATATAACGCCCAATTTCAAAATTGGAAATTACTGTTGTCAAATTAGCAACTCTGCCTGTAATATCCCTAGCTGCTTGAATGATTGCTTTTGATTTTGCAAATAATTCTGAAAATGATTCTATTTCATTACTTTTTTGATCCATATTTCCTCCCCAATATCTTTTTATAAATTGTGCAAACACTGTCTGCACAATCTATACCACTATCATAATTTTTCGATAATTTCTTTTAACCGTAACGTGGTAATGGCTTTTCCTGGACAAAATTGATTTACTGTATATCTCAATTTTTTGTCATCTGATACGAGTATACATCCATAGTGAACCGTTGCCTCTACTATTATTGCATCGTGGCTATAGAAAAAAGGCTTATTTCCATCAGGATTATTTTTTTTCATAATTTCTTGCAATAATTTCGCCTCTAAACTATTTTTTTCAACGAAACGATTTGTTCCATCCACCCGAGTATGATCACGAATATATGTAGCCACTTCCGACACCCATTTAACATTAAGTTCTTTATTAATTTGCCTAAACTTTTCAATTGAATCTGAAGGAACCGGTTTTTTTATTATTGGTATGCATTCCTTGTTATATGTTTTGGCTCCCTTTCCTTCTACAAATTCCATATCTTGGATTGCTGTAGTATAATAACAGAATTTTTTTGATACTGATTCTTTAAGCACATCAAAAAGTTCTTCATCCTCTGCGAGTGTTCCATAAACACAGCTATCAAGCATATAATTATTCGGATTAGATCTGTCCGGTTCAGCATACTGTCTTTCCATTATATCTCCCATTAAATCGATATTTTCTCATATATCTGCATTATATCATTATTTCTTCTCTGTAGTATATTAAAATATAAACAATCTGTCTCTGAAAGGAAAATCTTTCAGCATTTTACACCAAACCCAACAACTCCATCATCTCCACCGCCCCTCTTCCTCCCAACAGATAATACTTCACCGCCTCGATTCCTCTCCTGTCATCCTCCAATGCCAGAAACCGAGACAGTGCTCTCGCCTCTTCCACCGTCAGTTCCATACCTTCAGCAATCTCGTCTCCATCTGCCAAGGTAGCTAAAAACGGGAATTGCTCTAACAGAGTATGTTCCTCTTTTATAATTTTCCGGTATGTCTCTGACTCCCGCTCCAACTCTTCTTCACACTGCTTTTCGACTTGCTCAAAGACAGCATTCATCCAGCCGGGAAGATGATACAGATCGATCTCACTGATCCGCACGTTGCATCACCGCCCCGATTTTGAAGAAATATTTCAGGCGACGTATATTTTTTTCTCTCTCCCACGCTTTCCGGTATTCCCAACGGTACTCTTGCAATCTTTGGATCTGGCAAAATGTACCTATCTCTCTTGATTGTCGGCTCTTTCTGTTCTTAAATATGTTCCCCATCTTTTCATCTCCTATCGCAGTATTTTTTGAAAATATAGCAGAAAGAAGATGCGCTTTCCACTGTGCAAATACATATAAAGGTGATTCTGCCGACAGAACTGCCGACTATGTAGAACGGTATCAGTCGCCCGATACCGTATTGAAATGCTATCTTTCGTGCTCATGGCACTGTTCTGCGAACAGATCTTTCCTTTTCGATTTGAAACTATACATCTCCCCGCTAGTGCCGCCGATAATGATATGATCCAAGAGATCGATTCCCAAAATAGCCCCGCTCATTTTCAACCGTTTGGTAATATTCACGTCTTCCCTTGAAGGCATTATATTTCCACTCGGATGATTATGGATTGCAATGATCGCACACGCATTTGATAAAATGCTGCTCTTGAAAATTTCCCTTGGATTAACCAGAGCAGAATTAATTGTGCCAACACTCACAATATTCATATTGATCACCTGACTGTTTGCTTTCATATTGAGGATACATAGAACTTCCCTGTCATATGAGGACAGCTCTTCTGCCATCAGTTCCAGCACGGCCTCCGGGGAATTTAATGGCTTTGTGCTATATAGCGACGGCTCTTTTACCAAGCGTATATTCACAACATCTAATTCATTCTTCATTTTTGTCCTCCTGAAACTCTATAACAAGAAGATCAGTTTCTGCCATCTGCTCTACTATAGCTTTTAAATCCGTTATATTTCCATTCTCTGTTTCACACATGATCATCAGACTTTATCCTCCGTCCTCTTTCTCCTGCGGATCTTCCAGATGCCACATCCGATTCCTGCGGCTGTCAGAAGCGCTATGGCTACCCACAAAACCGGGCTCGTAGTGTCCCCGGTCTGCGGTGGATTCGTTGTCGGCGTCTCAGGTGTTTCCGGCGTTTCCGGTGTCTTCGGTGTTTCTTCCTCCACCAGCTTTATAGTCTGCCCCTGATCTGTAAGATCTTCATGGGATGTAACCGGGATCACTTTCCCATCTAACATAAGATGCAGTTTCTCGAATACGACAACCTCTTTCCCTGCAAGCCCCTCAGCATTGAATGTAAAGGTCACGTCCACGGTTCCCTCTGCACTCTCCGGCACAAACTCTGTCTGTCCGTTCACAGCTTCTCCATTAATCAGCAGCTCCGCACCTGTACTTTTATCCATGAGTACACCGGAAACCTGATAGGTCAGCCCTGGTGTAAGGTTTTTATAAGAGACAGTATCAATGATCGTTACCTCTTTATCTGCTTTTGCCTCCTGATCTCCGTCCTCACCATCCTTTGCCTGTGTTCCAATCTCCGGATAATAAATACTCTGTGGATCAGACTCGATCTCTGCATGACTGGCTACAGTTTTTTCGTTGTAATAAACATCCTCAAATACCACCAGTGTCTTTCCTGTCAGCGCGCTTCCGTCAAAAGTAAATGTCATCTCCACACTTCCATTCGGTTCAGACGGAGTAAATTCAACTTCCGATGTCACCGGCTCTCCATTGACCAGAAATTCTTCCCCTGTCTCCTGATCCATCAACACACCTCTCAGGGTGTACTCCTTGCCGGGGATCAGGTTATGATAAGACACTGTATCAAGGATTGTCGTCTCCTGCTCCGCAGTTCCCACCTGACTGTCTGTTGCCGGGTTCTTCGCCTCGGTCTTGATCTCAGGGAATACCAGCGTCTGCTCTTTGCTGTCCAGATCTTCATGGAAACCGATCTGCTCATCCCCATACCAGAGTTTCTCGAATACCACTACGGTCTTACCTGCCAGTGTACTTCCATCGAAGGAAAAGGCGACTTCGGCTGTACCGGAAGATTCCTCTGCGGTAAATTCAGTCTCTCCGGTCACTTCTTTTCCATCCACTAAGATCGCCTCTCCTGTCTCCTGATCCATCAAAGTGCCGGTCAGCCGGTATTTCTCCCCAGCTACAAGGTTTTCATAAGAAACGGTATCCGTCAGTTTTACTTCCTTTCCTGCATTGGCGATCTGCTCCCTGGTCTCCGTATCCGCTACCTTTGTACCTACTTTCGGGAAATAGATGGTCTGGTCTTTATCTTCCAGATCTGCATGAACCGCTAATTTTAAGTCTTCCTGATAAAGTTCCTCAAACACAACGATCGTTTTGCCCTGCAGCCCACTTCCGTCAAAGGTAAATTCCACCTCAACGCTGCCGCTGGATTTCTTCGCCGTAAATGTTGTCTCTGCGGTCACTGCCTTTCCGTCCACAAGGATTGGCTCTCCCGTTTCCTGATCCATCAGTGTCCCGGTCAGCCTGTATTCCACTCCTTTTTTCAATCCCTCGTATTCTACCGTATCAATCAAGGTAACTTTCTGATCCGGGTTAGAGAGATGAAATCCAGTCTCCTGATCCAATGCAGTCGTTCCGATCTCGATCCGGTCGTCCGTCAGCGTTCCCAAATCAATCGTCACAGAATCCCGGTATACGGTCACTTCAATCTTAAGCAGATTCATCCCCTCATTCGTCTCGCACCGCTGCTCTTCGATCACATAAGTATCATAAGGTAGCGCTCCCTTTGTATCATCCGGCTCGCCTGTTCCGAACCAGATACCATCAGATGAGCTCTCCCCGCGGTTTGTATTAGATGTATGGGGCGTCCAGTCAGCAGATGTGCTGGCATACCCGTTCCAATCTGTTACGATCACATGGCTTTCACCTGTTGTTTTTGACGTAATCGAAAATGGAACATCCGCCAGACGGTTCAGGTCTCCATCCGATACTTTCACAAACTCCAGATCTCCCCTGTAGACCTGATCGGCAACAGTCGTGGTCTGGTAGCACTCCACCGTCTCCACCGTCTCCATCGTTCCCCCTACCACGATCTTCTGTACAAAGACAGATTCATTTAACAGATACCCTTCCGGCGCTTTTGTCTCCTGTACCGTTACCGTTCCCAGCGGCACACAGGGTGTTGTTCCGTCCATCTGATAATAGAATTCATCCCCGGATACCAGATATTTGCTCGTAAACTCGATCCTGCCCTCCTCATCTGTCCGGAAGATCCATGTCCTCTCAGGCTCTGTACCAGATGCCGCCGGATCATCATCGGACTGTACGGTATAATATTTCACGGCAAATTCCGCCCCGGCAAGAGATGCATTTCCCTGCACTGTTCCCTCTCCGGTCTCAGAATCAATCTTCTTCACCAGCAGGCTCAAAGGATTGCTCTGCGGCACTTCTGTTACCTCCACAGAAACTGTCACGTCTGATTCCACAGTTACGTTATAACTTTGCGTATCAACAGCATAGCCCGGTGAGGCTTTCAGCTCCCGAATCGTATAACTTCCACTCTCCAGCTCTCCAGACTTTGCATAGCCATCATCGTCTGTCACCAAAGTTGTTACCTGTGTCTCCCCGTTGTACACGCCATACTCTGCTCCAGCAAGACTGTAATTTCCATTCTCTCCGGAAATTTCCTCATTTGCAGTTGATTTACGGATTTCAATATAGCCGTAAGGTTTCTGATACCAGCTCCCGGCAATGGTCTGATCGTTATTTGACGGTACAATAAACGCCCGAAAAGACTGGGGCGGATTCGGCAATGCACTGATCGCATTTGCAACTGCGATTGCCTTGTCGATATAGTTCTGTGGCGCACCATAAAATGCCCCGCTTTCCGCGTCATACCCGGAATAAATATAAGCCACGGTCAGGTGTCCGATCACATAGGCTTGATCCTCTGACCAGCCACTTAAATACTGATCTTTGATATTGGCATCATAACCATATCCACCGGGAAGGTAATATAGTGCTTTCCTCACCGGAGAATCTGTTGCCATCAGGTTATAGGAATAGGTTCCTGCCTGTGGCGTTTTCTTCAAAGGTTCCACACAATATGCCACGTTATCCCCGTCAAACGTCATTTTCGTAGTGCGATAATCCCCATAAGAGATATATTCACCAGAATTAAACTGGATTGTTCCATCTGCCGCCAGTACAGGCAGTCCGGACGAGAATATCGTTGTCAAAGCCGTGACCACACTCAAAAGGAATGCTGTCACTCTTCTTCCATGTTTCTTCTTTTCTTTCATCACTTTTTTCCTTTCCTCTGAAATCCCCCTCTCTGAATGATTTACTGTACAGCGATACCTTTCTCTTTTCGGCTGGTATGGGCTGGTAATCCAGAGGGGGTAGGGTGTGGGAAGGGGGAGAACGACAAAAGGCTTTCCTGCCGATGGAGAGACTTCTCCCTCGGCGGAAAGCCCTTAACGTTCCCTGCTCCGCTCCCTTTTACGGTACAGTTCCAATGCCTTGATAATCGTATCTTCGATCTGCTTGACAGACGCCCCCGGAGAAAAATATTTATTGATACGTTCTCTTGGTATACGGAACTGTTCTTTTTGGTTTCCTTTTTCTTCCGACATGATTGATAAGATCACATCTTCATTCAGTCTGCCCTCTTCTGCAAACTTACGCAATTTAATTGCCTGCGCGTGGCTCGGTGTGCAATCCTGTAATTGCATGGTGTCCAAAAGCATCTCCTGCTGGTCCTGAGAGAGATAAGACAATTCCACAGCAGGTCGTAAAGCAATCTTTTTATCATCCACCATGTCAAGAATTGGCTTGATAAGTTCTGTGAGGCGGATATATCTGCGAATCTGATCTTTACTTTCACCAACTTGTGCTCCTAAAATCTCATCTGATCGCTTGCCGATTAAATCTGTCGCCAGTGGCGACAAATTTTTACTTGGTCTCCCTGCCTGTCTTTTCATTGCATCCAGTTTCATCTTATAAGCAAAGGCTTTCTCGGACGGCAATATCTCTTCACGCTGAAGATTGGAGTCAACCATGATAATTGTTGCCTCTTCATCTGTCAGATCTCGCACAATGCACGGCATATCTGAGCGACCCGCCCTTTGACTTGCCAGTTTCCTGCGGTGTCCGGCGATCATCTCATAGGTGCCGTCCTCCTTTGGTCGGACGACTGCCGGAGACAGAACGCCGTATTCCTGCACACTCTCGATCATCTCCAGCATCTTTTCATCCATCCGTACCTTAAACGGATGATTCGGGAAGTCATAAATCTGATCTAATGGGATTGCTTTTACATACTCTCGGTTTTCATTGTCGCGCTCTTCCTGCGTACTGAACAGGTCATCTGCTTTGGGCAGGTTCATCTCTATGACGTTTCTTTTCGTCACCCTGTATCACCTCCCGCGTAAACTCCCGGTATGCTTTCGCAACGGTACTTCTCCCGTCATACGCATAAATGCTTTTCCCTACTGTACTGGTCTCTGCCGCCTTAATTCCTACGGGAATAATCGTGTCATAAATCTTCAACATTTTTCCGTAGTTTTCTTTCAGGCACTCTGCAGTTGTTTTCGCCAGATTCGTCCTCATATCAGCCAGTGTCAGTACCACGCCGTCCACCTTTAGTTGCGGATTGATCTGTCTTTGTACTTTTCGGATGGTTTTTACCAACTGTGTCATACCCTTGAGCGGGAGATAATGAGCCTGTACCGGAACAATTACACTGTCTGCCGCTGCAAGAGCGTTGATTGTCAGCATGCCTAAACTCGGCATGCAGTCTAACAGGATATAGTCATAATCTTTCCGCATCTCTGACAGACAGGATTTTAATGTAAACTCCCGGCTCATGGCATTCACCAGCATAACTTCCATTCCGGACAGTTCAATGTTTGAAGGAATCAAATCGACTCCCTCGGCATGATGTAAAATTGCCTCATGCACATCTACCGGTTCATCACGGATCATCTGCTCCATGAGTACAGACAGTGTGAGCGAAATATCTTCTCCCTGCCATCCTAAAGATGTCGTAAGATCGGACTGCGGATCACAGTCCACAAGCAGAACTTTCTTGCCCTCATTTGCAAGTCCAATACCTAAGTTCACTGTTGTCGTAGTCTTTCCTGTTCCCCCTTTCTGATTGGCAATCGCAATCACCTTGCATTTCTGCATTGTAAATAGTTCCCTCCTTTCGCGGATATAGTAATAGCCACTCCTTTGTGGGAAATGGCTATGTAAATGGGCATAAAAAAACCGATTGACTCTCGTAGGAAAATCAACCGGCTATGTAATAATTTTCTATAATTTCCTGTGATATGAGGTATTTACAATATGTACAGATCTTCCTCCTTATTATGTATTAGACAATCGAACATATGTCTGATTACCTTTTTGATTACCTCTTGATTACCAGATACGAAAAAAAGCCCTGTTTCCAAGGCTTTTCAAGTGACTCCGAGGGGAATCGAACCCCTGATTCCAGCGTGAGAGGCTAGCGTCTTGACCGCTTGACCACGGAGCCTTATTCATATTCGCTGTGCATTTGTCCCTCACAGCGAATATTACTATATCATATAGATGAATAAGATGCAAGTACTTTTTTTCATTTTTTTACATTTTTTGTAAGAGCTCAGCCAGTCGACGTCCGGAGGCGCATTTATTCAGCTGTTTCCACCGCCATTTTTTCTGCCGAAAGTCCTGCCGCGACTTCCTGTCTGACCATTATCTGAAGCGCCTGTCTGTTGTTGCGCACAGTGACTTCCTCATGGGTTCCGCCATATTCACCATCCAGCGTCCACGGTATCGCCTCCATAGATTCGAACCGTATACATCCCGACTTAAACGAATACATACGGTCCGGATTAATCTGTCTGAGCATAATGGCTCCAAGCAGATCGTTGAGCTCCAGAGGATTCTTTGGGGTCTTGATCAGCGTCACCTCAAATTCTCCATCATCAAACACTACATCCGGTCCGATAATCCCGCTAAAGCCGCCCACGGATCTGGAGTTCGTAACCATTCCATAAATAAACTCATCTTCTATCTCTTCTCCGTCGTGAACCACCCTGATCTTGTAAGACGGAATATTAAATATCCTCTTCGCTCCTTCCAGCACATACGCGAGATGTCCAAGGATATTCTTCATACTCTGCTTCGTTTCATAGGAGACATCTGTAAAAAGTCCAAATGCCGCAATATAGATAAAATAATCATTATTAAAAGTCCCCACATCACATGGGAACGGAACACCGTTAACCGCCGTATCTGCCGCTGCCAGAATGTCTTTCGGGATTCCCAGACTCGTCGCGAAATCGTTCGTCGTCCCCGCCGGTATATAACCGAGCGGCGCTTTGTAAGATCTCATCCGCATCCCGGTCATCACCTCATCCAGAGTCCCGTCTCCCCCGCTGCAGACAATCAGATCGTATCCTTCAGCACAGTTCTCCATCTTATCCGCCCCGTCATGATATTTCTGCGTCGGATATACCGTCACCTCATACCCGGCTTTTGTAAAAATATCCAGCACATCGGACAGTTTTGGTTTCAACGTCCCCGTTCCCGCATTAGGATTATAAATAAACAGCATCTTTTTCATCCTCTATACCCTCCCCTGTATAATCCGATTATTTTGACAGAAAAAGGCTGTACTAACGCACAGCCCCCTCTTACATCTTCTTCTGAATCTTCTATATTAAATACTGCCGGATATGCCGGCGGAAGTTATCACGGCTTATTTAACATTATTTGCAAAAAATGTTTTTATTCCCTCTGCCGCCTTCTTCTCATCCTCTCCTTCGGTAACTACGGTAATCTGCTCACCGTCTGCAAGGCTCAGGCTCATCATACCCATAATGCTCTTAGCGTTAATATTTTTCTCGCCGATCTGAATGTAAACTTTACTCGCATACTGACTTGCTTGCTGTACAAGCAGGGCAATCGGTCTGCCGTCAAATCCTTCTTCTGTCTTAACTACAACAGGTGTTTTAATCATAATAATCCTCCTTGTTCCTGCCTTACCTTGTCTGCCATTTCACTAAGTCTGCGCAGCCTGTGATTGATACCTGACTTTCCCACCGGGGGATCCAGTTTCTCTCCCAGTTCTTTCAGAGTCGCGTCCGGATTTTCAAGACGTGCAGCTGCCGCCTCCACAAGATTATCCGGCATATGCTCAAATCCGACTGTATCTCTCAGATATGTAATGTCCTCGACCTGTTTTACTGCTGCCGACACGGTCTTATTAATATTGGCAGTCTCGCAGTTCACCTTCCTGTTCACAGAATTGCGCATTTCTTTCAAGATCCGGACGTTCTCCAGTTCCATCAAAGATATATGCGCTTCCATCACATTAAGGATATCTACTATCTGGGAACCTTCTTTCAGGTACACCACATATGACTTCTTCCTTTTCACAATCTTGGCCGCCAGCCCGAAACTGCATATTACTTCGCGGATCCGCTCCGCCGCCTCCGGCAGCGAACAGACAATCTCGAAATGATAGGACTTCTTCGGATCACTCATAGATCCGGCCGCCTGATATGCGCCGCGCAGGAAAGCTCTCCTGCAGCACATCTGTTGAAGAACGAGCAGGCTGAACGGATGAATGTCATCTGCATTTCCCCTGTGGTCTCCAATCATCTTTGTGGCCTGAAGGATGCGAAAAGCGTCCTCATGCCGCCGTACAATAACAGCATATGACACGCTTTGTTTCGCAATGTTTCTCCTGATTGAGATATCAGTTCTAATATTAAATGTTTTTTCTATCAATGTAAAGACTTTTCTTGCAACAAGAAAATTTTCCGAATGAATTTTAATGCTGCAGCGGTCAAATCGATTGAATACGATTGTCCCGCACAGTCCGATAAACGCGGTCAGCTCCGCAATCTGGCAGTGTCTTGCCGGACTGATATTCCCGGCCAGTTCCTCTCTTACTTTTCCAGAAAATGACATATCAGCATCACTCTTTTCTCTTCGTTACCGCATCCTTGCCGATATCGCGGTGTTCGATGCGCACTCCGTAATTTTCCTGTTTATCCAGTTTCTGGTACAGGGCATTTGCGAGAGTCACTGAGCGGTGCTTGCCTCCCGTACATCCGATTGAAATAATTAACTGATTTTTCCCTTCTAATATATAGTTCGGAATAAGGAAATCAATCATATCCGTCAGTTTATCAAGGAAAATCTGCGCTTTATCATTTTCCATAACATAATCCTGAACCTCAGGGTCATTTCCCGTCTTCTCTCTCAGTTCATCTATATAATAGGGATTCGGCAGGAACCGCACATCAAAAACCAGATCCGAATCCTGAGGGATCCCGTACTTAAACCCGAACGACATCACTGTAATATAAAGATTGCAGAAGCTCTCTCCTTTTACGAAAATCTTCTCCAGTTCCAATTTCAGTTCTCTGGTAAGCATCTTGCTCGTATCCAGAATATATGTGGCACGCATTTTAAGAAACATGATCTTCTCACGCTCCTTAGCAATCCCGGTATCCACCCTGCCGGAGCCGCTCAGCGGATGCTGTCTCCTTGTCTCTTTATACCGTTTAATAAGCACATCGTCCTGCGCATCCAGAAAAAGGATTTCAAAGCGGATCTGCTTATCATCCATCTCGTCAAGCACGTCCTGAAGGCCGCTGAAATCCTGACCGCCTCTTACGTCAATCCCCAGCGCAATGTTCTTAATCTTTTCCTCAGGCTCACTGAACATCTCCACAAAACGCGGAAGGAGCGGGATCGGCAGATTGTCCACACAAAAATACCCCATATCTTCCAGCATCTTAAGAGCAGTTGTTTTTCCGGCACCGGACATTCCTGTCACAATAACTAAACGCATAAATCAAAATTCTCCTATCTTCTTTACCTCCGGCTCAAGACGCACTCCTGAAGTTTCCTCGACCCGCCGGATAATATAATCCATGAGTTCTGACACTTCCTTTGCAGACGCACCGCCGCGGTTGATCACAAATCCACAATGTTTTTCCGACACTTGGGCATTTCCCACACGGAATCCTCTCAATCCCGCATCTTCGATCAGTTTTCCGGCAAAATATCCTTCCGGTCTCTTAAACGTGCTTCCCGCGCTTCCAAACTCCAGAGGCTGCTTAGACACCCTCTTTTCTTTCAGTTCATCCATCTTCGCGCGGATTTTCTCTTTTTCTCCCGGCCTGAGGACAA
Organism: uncultured Lachnoclostridium sp.; assembly: GCA_930986645.1. Lineage (GTDB taxonomy): Bacteria > Bacillota > Clostridia > Lachnospirales > Lachnospiraceae > Mediterraneibacter. The sequence continues at coordinate 177,017 of CAKNJS010000001.1, read as the reverse complement.
GTTCTGCACCCAGCACTACATAATCCCTCTTCGAGACAATACTGGTCCGGTATCCCATCTTCATCTCTTCTGCCGGAAGCGTCAGCACTTCCCCTTCCGGAGTAAGCACATCGGCACTTTTGAGCACCTGTCTGATCTCACCGCCGTACGCGCCCGCATTCATGCGGACGGCACCTCCCAGTGTGCCGGGAATGCCGGAAGCGAACTCAAATCCTTCCATGCCGGCTTCATATGCCGCTGCAGCCACTTTTGACAGCAGTGCACCCGCCTGTGCCCGGATAATGGCTCCTTCCGTCTCTATATTGTTCATATTCTTAAAGACCTGTATGATAACTCCTCTGTATCCCCTGTCTCCCACAAGCAGATTGCTTCCGTTTCCTATTATATAATACGGAATCTCCTGTTCTGTACACAGCGCCGTTATCTTTCTGATCTCTTCAGCGGATGACGGCATGACAAAATAATCTGCCGGGCCTCCGATACGGAACGTCGTATGGCTTGACATCGGTTCATCTCTCAGGACATTTTTCTCTCCGGTAATGGTGCAAAGTTCATTATACAGGTTCATAAAATATACTCCATTTCTCACTTCTATGGTTATTCGCCACATTATTATAATCCAACCTCAAAGGGATGTAAAGTAACGTTTCTTGCAAAACGCACGGATTCAGTGTATAATGTAGCAGTATCTCTAAATTTTTCAGCGTCAGATCAGACGCACTGTAACAGACAAAGGAGTGAAAAAAATACAGTGGACTCTGGTGACACCTTTCAACTAATCATATTGATCATTTTGCTTATACTCTCATCATTCTTCTCGTCCAACGAGACTGCGCTCACGACCGTGAGCAAGATCCGGCTGCGCTCTCTGGCTGATGACGGGAATAAACGGGCTGCAATGGTTCTTGATATTACAGAGAACCACACCTCAAAGATGCTGAGTGCTATACTGATCGGAAATAATATCGTTAACATTTCTGCATCTTCCCTTTCTGCTACACTTGCATACGCATTCGGCGGTTATATGGTCAGCATTGCTACGGCAGTCCTGACAGTTGCGATCCTTGTTTTCGGGGAAATCACTCCGAAAAACTATGCTACGATAAATGCAGAAAAGATTTCCCTGCGTTATATACGGATCATCAAATTTATTATGACCGTCATGACTCCGGTGATTTTCATTATCAACCTCTTTTCACGGGGTATCATGCTGCTTCTGCGGGTCGATCTTTCAGCCGCAAAGAAAGCCATGACGGAAGAGGAGCTCAGGACCATCGTTGATGTCAGTCATGAAAGAGGCGTAATCGAGACCGGTGAGAAAGAGATGATCAATAATGTATTTGATCTCGGCGACGCCGATGCAAAAGACATCATGGTCCCGAGGGTGCATGTAACCTTTGCTGATGTAAACAATACCTATGACGAACTCATTGACATCTTTCGCGAAGACAAATTCACCCGCCTGCCTGTCTATGAAGACTCACAGGACAATATTGTCGGAATTATTAATATGAAGGACCTTCTCCTATGCAATAGGGACGATTCATTTAATATCCGCGATATCATGCGGAAACCGCATTTCACATATGAATATAAGAGCATATCCGAACTGCTTGTAGAAATGAGGGAATCCACATTCAACATCGCGATCGTACTGGATGAGTACGGTGAAATGGCAGGTCTGATTACTCTTGAAGATATTCTGGAAGAGATTGTCGGAGAGATTCACGACGAATACGATGAACAGGAAGACCAGTTCTATCAGCTGTCTGACCGCGAGTATGTAATCGAAGGCGCTATGAATCTTGATGATGTAAATGAACGTCTCCACACAGAATTTGCTTCGGAGGATTACGACTCTCTGGGCGGGTTCATTATCGAACATCTCGACAGGCTGCCCGAGTTAAATGATGAAGTCGTAACAGAAGACGGGACTCGGCTGGTCGTAGAAACTCTGGATAAGAACCGTATCGAAAGCGTGCACGTATATCTTCCGGAGAAGACTGAAGACAAGGGAAACGGTCAGCATGAGGCAGATTCTGCTTCAAAAGCTCCCGATGAACACGCTTCCATTGGACAGGTTTCTGATGAAACCGCTTCCAAAACGGACATCTGATAATTTTATATTTTACTTCAAAGGGCGGCTGCCGGACGGCAGTCACCCTTTTTCTTTTTCAGCATATTCTGTTATAGAATAAATCGGAAAAGGAATTAGAATTATGCCCTACACTATCATGCTGGATGCCGGACATGGCGGCCGTGATCCCGGAGCGGTATATAACGGGAGGCAGGAAAAAGACGACTCCCTCGCCCTTACACTTGCAGTCGGTGAAATTCTTCAGGAACGGGGAGTTGACGTTCTCTACACACGCACAACAGATGTCTATGAATCCCCTTATCAGAAAGCAATGGAGGCAAATGAGGCCGGCGCCGATTTCTTCATTTCCATCCACCGCAACTCCAGCCCGGAAGCCAACACCTACTCCGGTGTAGAATCTCTCGTCTACAATAAGTCCGGAATCAAACTGGAAATGGCAGAGAACATAAATGACCAGCTGGAAGCTGTCGGATTTGTTAATTTGGGCGTAAAAGAACGCCCGGGACTGGTTGTCCTCAGGCGCACGCGGATGCCGGCAGTTCTCGTAGAAGTCGGTTTTATCAATTCAGATACAGACAATATGCTGTTCGATAATAATTTTGACGATATCGCACTAGGAATTGCAGGAGGAATACTTGACACTCTGCAGATGAATGGAGAAGTCCCGTCAGTTCCCGGTTCCTACACTGTACAAACCGGTGCATTCCGCAACGGTATGTATGCCGACCGGCTGCAGCAGGAACTTTTGGATCAGGACTTTCCCGCCGTGATCAGTCAGGAGAACGGGCTGTACCGCGTTACCGTGGGAACATATCCCACACTGGACGAAGCGGCAACTGTCGAGAGAAGACTCAAACGCGCCGGATACCAGACGGTGATCGTAAGCGGATAGATTCGTATTTATCTGAGAGACATATTCTCGATAAAACGTCCGAAAATCACTCGGATACAGCAGATTGACTCACGTATACAGAACAGACGGGGAGGGGCTGCTTCCCCGTCTGTCCCGATAGGTTTATCAAACAATGTTGAAGAATGGCGCTGCAGTTGAAAATATGTACCGACTGGACGTGTCAGCAGAAAAAGAAGATACTGCATAAGCTGTGCATCGACATGGAGTGCTGCAGTATCTTCTTTTTCTGCGTCTGTTATTCGATCAGTATGACTTTACTATTACAGCGGTGTTTGTTCAACAAATACGAATTACTCTGTCAGTCCCTCTGCTTTGATGACGTCTATGACACTATCCACATATTTTTCGCAGATTTCATCCGATGCGGCTTCAACCATAACGCGGATCACCGGTTCCGTACCGCTCTCGCGGACAAGGATACGTCCGTCAGTTCCAAGTGCGTCCGCAGCTTTCTGAACGGCTTCTGTAACTGCCGGATTTTCTCTTGCAGTTTTCTTATCTTTTACGCGGACATTTTTGAGAACCTGCGGGAAGATCTTAACTTCATCTGCCAGTTTGCCAAGTGTCTGTTTCTTCTCAAGCATTACTTCCATGATCATCAGTGATGTAAGGATACCGTCGCCTGTTCTTGCATGCTTGCTGAAGATGATATGTCCGGACTGCTCGCCTCCGAGCACAAAACCGTTCTTCAGCATATTTTCATACACATATTTGTCACCTACGGCTGTCTGCTCATATTTCATACCGATCTTGTCGCATGCTTTATAAAGTCCCAGATTAGACATTACAGTCGTTACGATCGTATTTCCTTCAAGACGTCCCTGCTCCATCAGGTACTTACCGCACACATACATGATGCGGTCTCCGTCCACTACATTTCCGTTCTCATCTACAGCGATACATCTGTCAGCATCTCCGTCATAGGCAAATCCTACATCCAGTTTCTTTTCTTTTACAAACTCCTGAAGGACATTAATATGTGTGGAGCCGCAGTTTGTATTGATGTTTGTTCCATCCGGCTCGTTATTGATAACATATGTTTTTGCCCCAAGCGCATCGAAGACACTCTTTGCGATGGCAAAGGAGCTTCCGTTTGCGCAGTCAAGTCCGATGCGCATATCCTTAAAGGAACGTGTTGCAATAGAAATAAGATGGCCGATATAACGGTTTCTTCCTGCGGAATAATCGATTGTACGTCCGATATTTTCTTTGGTGGCAAGCGGAAGCTCTTCTGTCTCACCGTCGATATATGCCTCGATCTTCTCCTCTACTTCAGCCTCCATCTTGTGTCCTGCACTGTTGATCACCTTGATTCCATTGTCATAGAACGGATTATGGCTTGCAGAAATCATGATGCCGCAGTCAAAATCCTCTGTTCTCACTACATAAGATACACTCGGTGTTGTCGTAACATGAAGAAGATATGCGTCTGCACCGGATGCAGTAATTCCAGCCGCCAGAGCATACTCAAACATATAACTGCTTCTTCTCGTATCCTTTCCGATCACGACTCTCGCTTTGTGGTCCTGACCGAAATACCAGCCGAGATAACGGCCGACCTTAAATGCATGTTCCACTGTCAGTACTACATTTGCTTCCCCGCGGAAGCCGTCGGTTCCAAAATATTTTCCCATAATAACAGTCCTCTTAATCTTCAATTATATTTATGCCGAAAAGTTGAATAAAATATCTGTTTCGGCCACGTTCTCATTATAGTACTATTACAAAATAGTTACAAGTATTTCTTTTATGTTACAGGCTGTGCCGTGCCGTCCGGACACTTAGTCTCTTTACGCCGTGACTTTTTTCAGTTATACTGAATCTGTTGCAGATAAGGGCAGTGCTTTTTAATATTGCGGTCTGCCGTGTCTTATTACAGGTAAATATACATTTTTCCACGGAGGAATCTTTCATGATCAAATTAATCGCAAGCGATCTGGACGGCACACTGCTCCACAACGGAGCTCAGGAACTGTCCGCTTATACAATAGATCTTATACACAGAATCACAGAGAAAGGGATCCATTTTGTTGCGGCAAGCGGCCGGCAGTACGACAATGAGCGCCGGCTCTTTGCAGATATCAAAGATGAGATCTCCTATATTGCAGAGAACGGTTCTATCTGCATCCATCAGGGAAAAGTTATCTCCCGGGGTATTATTCCGGACGATCTGGCTTACCGGATCATGAATGAGATTAAAAAGGAACCCGGCTACGAAATTGTTGCTTCACGTGAGGATACCTGTCTGATCGAAGACAATGATCCGGCATTTGTCAACCACATTGTAAATGTAATGCACAATACGACGCAGATCGTCGATGATATTACAAAAGTAAAAGGACCGTTTCTTAAACTTGCCATCGCAAACATGAAATCCCACGATCTCGGGGCGTATCTGAAGCATCTTCAGGAAATGTTTTCGCCGGCTGTCAAAGTCGTTACATCGGGAAATATCTGGATTGACTTTATTGTACCGGGATATAATAAGGGAACCGGCCTTCAGAAAATGATGGAGCTTTTTGATGTGAAGCCTGAAGAATGCATGGCTTTCGGAGACCAGTACAATGACGTAGAAATGCTGGAGCTTGCCGGATACGGTTATGCCATGTCAAATGCAGCGCCCGGCATCGCGGGCCACGCGAAATATGTAACAGACTCCGTTGAAGAAGTACTTGAAGATGTACTGGCAGGGCTTGACTAGTCCTGCTTGACCGGGAAAGTTTTCCCGGTCAAGACCAGACAGCAGATCAGATATTGTAAAATTCCGCGCCTGATATGATCAACATTCAGACGCGGAATTTTTTCTGCACCTCTCTGACAAAATCTTTCCATTTAAAGATCACAAGCCCTGTCAGGAACAGCAGGCTGACGCCGGAGCAGATAACGGACGGATACGGCACGGAAACCGCTCCGGCCGCAAGCAGTATAAACGGGAGCAATCCGCACGCACCTGCCTGAACCAGATAGAAAAGATATTCCGATACTTCCATCTTTCCCGCAGCCGAGATAATTACCATAGACAGCATATTCACAAGGATTGCCAGAGGAATGACAAAATCAACGGACCATCCCTGCCATCCGGTAAACAGATCCCACAGAAGGGATCCCGCTGTCACGATGACAAGCTGCCACATCCCGTTTTTCAAAGGGTTCTTCCGCTTTCGGTAACCGACCATGATGAGCAGCCATGTGCAGAATACTCCGGCAGTCACATATCCAGCCCACCAGATTCCGAATGTCAGAAGGTAGTTAAGCATCCAGCAGATCACAACTGCCGCGGTGCACGTAAACGAGAAGATCTTAAGTCCCATAAGCGCCCTTCTCGACGGCTTTTCGTGATACCCCGGGAAATCGTTTTCCTCCATATGGCACTCTATTCCGTCTCGTTTAAGGATGCTGATAAAGTTTCTGCATATATTGGGATCTATGATCTTTGATGTAATCCCCAGCACCATGGTATCCCCATATGAACAAGAGCACATTTGCATCTTGTCCGTGCTTGCAAAAAAACCGAACCGCTCTATATAATCCTCATATTCGTCCGCCATCTGAATACGGCCCATATTAGAATATACTGCGGTTACGCTGCGCCCGCCCAGCGTAGTACCTGCCAGCAGGAACAGATTCTTGATTTCCAGCGGTACGGCGCGCAGGAAAGGATTCTTTTCCAGACGCACCAGTTCATTCATCCGTCCGGAAATTTCCTTTTCCACAGAGTCTTTTCCGAACATCTCTTTCATCTTCCTGATGACATCTTCCAGCTTTGTATTTTCACGAAAATCAAAGGCTGTCTCGATCCAGCTCCAGAAATTCGTCATAGAACCGGACGGGAAGAAATTTCGCAGATTTACCGGAATCATAAGTGACACCGGACGTTTCAGCCTGCTTTTCGGCACCTCTTCATATATTGCATAAAGAAAGACCGCCGCAAGATAAGCTGTCACTGAGACTCCGTATTCCTTTGCCTTTCGATGAACTTCCGATGCCGAAAGGATAAGCTCCGTGATCTGCATCTCCGACTGTTCCAGACGTTCTCCTTTCAGCTGATATGCCTTTCTCGATTTCCCGGCCCTGCTTTTTCTTCCTGTATAATACTGGGAAAAGCTGTCCTCCTCATAATCACTTTCTGTGAGCTCTTCCCCGATATCTGTTTCCGGAAAACTGGCATCCGGATATGTAAGTATCAGATAATTTCTCACAAGCTCTTTCAGAAACTGCACAGCGCCGGTTCCATCGGTCAGTCCGTGAAATACTTCCAGATTGATCCTTTTTTTATAATAGGTCACTTCAAAGAGAAGCCTTTTCTGATCCGGGACATAGATCCGGCTGCATGGCGGACGGTCTTCCTTTCTGACCAAAGCCGGGAGCTCTCTCGGCTCCATATAGAACCAGAAGATTCCTTTGCGCAGGACAAACCGAAAGACCGGATATTTCTCCATGGTAAGATCCAGCGCTTTCTGCAGAATATCCGCATCGATCCTTTCTTTTAACACGCAGTAAAACCGGAATACTCTTGAGTCTTTCTTTCCAGTGGCTGCCGGAAATGCCTGTGCCGCATTGTCAAGTTTTCTCCACCGGCTCTGCCGTTTCTCTTTCACCCTTCCTGCCTCCTTGTTCATTCATTGCCCTCTCCACACTCAGGAACCGGTTGATATGCCGGAAGCTCTCCTGAACATACAGGTGCTGGATTCCAAGGGCAAAATATCCATGCAGCGCCCCGGCGATCCGCTCGATATGCACCCGGCATCCTGACTGCCTCAACCGCCGGCCGTACTCTTCCCCTTCGTCCCGCAGAGGGTCGTATTCTGCTGTCAGGATAAGTGTGTCCGGCAGATTGGAATAATCCTCCGCGCACAGCGGGGCAAAATAGGGATTCTCCCGGTCTTCCGGTTTACTCTCATAAAGTTTCAGATAATCCGCCATCTTCTCGCTTGTCAACAGGTATCCCGTGCCGTTCGTCCGCACGGATTCATAAGGCGAGTCCTCTGTATAACAATTGCTCAGCGCAGGATAAATGAGGATCTGGCGCTGAGGGCTGAAGTCCCCGGTATCCCTTGCCCGCATACACACAGCCGCCGCGAGATTTCCTCCCGCGCTGTCTCCCATAACAGTAATCTGCTCCGGCCGTATTCCCGGCAGGATCTCACCGGCAAACAGCGCCTTGGCCGCCGCATAGCAGTCTTCAAAGCCCGTCGGAAACCGGTATTCCGGCGCAAGCCTGTACTCCACGGAAATTACCATCTGACCGCTGGACTGTGCCATGCGCGAGCAGACCCGGTCATAGGTCTCTACGCTCTCCGTCGTCCAGCCCCCTCCGTGGAAGAAGAGGATGACCGGTATATTCACATTGCCGGATTCCATTGATTTCTCATCGGGAAAATAGAAGCGGATGGGTACTTTATATTCTTTATTATATACTTCTGTATCCAGTTTTTTCACAAAGATCCGCATGGGATCCAGCTTTTTCAGATCCGCGATCCTTCGGGCGGACTCTACCTCGATACCGCCGTAGGAGAGCGCCTGAAGGATCGTCTGCATTGCTTTGTTCATTTTATTTATTTCATCTCCACGATCGCATATGGTTTCCCGTCCGCATCACACAGTTCCACCACCGTGCGCTCCTGCTCCACTGTCAGTTTGGGATAGATCATATCTCCGAGCACCGCTGACTTTTTATAGTCCACTCTCAGCTGCCGTACCTGCACATCCCCCGGCACCACCTCCATCGCCATCTGCACATACTGGCAGTTATTGACATGTTCATTCGTATCGATATGATATTTCCGCACCGGGAAGGGTTCTTCTGTCTCCGCGTGTTCCGGAAGTGCGATCTTCCTTCCCTCATAGGGCATGTCCAGCGGTTCCCTCGTACCATACGGATCGATATGCTCTGCAGTCGGGCGTGCCGGTCTGCCTTTTTCCAGATCCATAAACACCCAGATAGAATTGGCGCGGGCGATCATTTTCCCCGACTCATCTTTCATATAGAAGTTACGGTTCCCGTATAGACCTTTAAACTCTGTGGCAAATGTTCCCGTTGTGATCTTCTCACCCAGCTTCGGATAACGGTCTGCGATAACCTGCCAGTAGGAAAGCACCCATGCTTTCCTGTCATGCTTCAGTCTTTCCATGCCGAGGCCGACCGCTTCCGAATGAAATGTACTGCAGTCCTGAAAATAATTGATCAGGGCCGGAAGTGTCATCGTCCCTCTGTGGTCTATCTCACTGTAGCGCACTCTTCCGCCAAATTCATATCCTGTATTACCGTTCTTTCGCTGAATCATCGTGCTCTCTGTCATCTTCCGTCACTCCTTGTTATACTTTTCTGTCATTTATCCTCCGGGCTGCTCTGTGCCACATAATCAGACTCCACTGTTATAACGCATTCATAGCGGGGATCTACAGCTTTGATCCGCTCCATCAGCTGTAAGGGAAGTTCATTTTTCTTTTTCTCATCATAATCGATAGGAACGACCATATCAAAGATAAGATTTGTCTGGTTTTCTCCCGGCACCATACGGAAATCATGGATCGTACAGTCAGGATCAAGATCATGCAGAAGCTGCACGGTCTTATCACGGATCCTCAGCACCCTCTTATCTCTCATCTCCACCGGATCCATATGGATCACGAGAAAAATTCCAAGTTCTTTCGCCGCATCCCGCTCGATCCGGTCAATGATCTCATGGGACTGTTCGATATCCACGTCATTTGGCACCTCAGCATGGATCGACGCCATGCTGCGTCCCGGGCCGTAGTTATGTACGATCAGATCGTGGGTTCCTTCAATGCCGTCATATTTTTCCACAAAATGCTTGATCTCCTCATAGACTTCCGGGTCGATTGCCTGACCAATCAGCGGCTCCAGTGTATCTTTCGCAATTCCCACACCGGCCCACATGACCACAAGCGCGACGCCCACACCAACAATACCGTCGATATTGATATCTGTAATCGCGAAGAAGATCAGGGACAGGATAGTGGCGGATGTAGTGATCACATCGCCCATGGAATCCGTAAATACAGCCATCATTACTTTAGAGTCGATCTTCTCCCCCAGTTTCCGGTTAAACAGGCCGAGCCACAGCTTTACAGCTATAGACAGGATCAGGATGATAACTGAGACGATCTGAAAGTTCATTGTTTCCGGATGCAGGATCTTGCCGAAAGAATCTTTCAGAAATGTAAATCCTACTTCCAGCACAAGGAATGAGACGACCAGCGCCGCTATGTACTCAATCCGTCCATGGCCGAATGGATGGTCTTTGTCTGCAGGCTTCTCCGCCATTTTCACTCCGACAAAGCTGATGATAGACGAGCCTGCGTCTGATAAGTTGTTAAATGCATCCGCTGTAACGGATACGCTGTGGAGGACAAGCCCCACCACAAATTTTACTGCAAACAAAAAAACATTACAGCAGATACCCACAATGCTGGCCAGCACCCCATATGCGGTCCGCACGGATATCTTCTCCACTTCTTTATAGTCTTTTATAAAATGTCTGATTAAAAATTCTGTCATAACTCTATTTCTGCCAGAAAAACCAGCTGATCTTAAAATCCGTGTCAGCCGTAATTCTGGAATACTCCTCTTCTGTCAAAACATTTTTCAGTTGCTCTTTTCCCTCATCCGGCACGACTGCATTTACGGTATCCATAAAGCACAGTCCCGGGTAGAGCACGCACCACCAGTTATGGCCTCTGGCCTCACCGATCTCAATACGGAGTGCCTCATAATTTCCCGCCGGAAATGTAACATCTCCATAGCTTTTGTCCGGGAACCAGCATGTCGTCACCGCTGCGCTCACCGGATAATCCGCTCCGTTCTCTGCGATGACACTGAGGCTTGCGTCCTCTATCTCGTCAATATGGGCCCGTATCCAGTCCTTTACAGCATCGGCGCTGTTTTCCTCCGGCATATTTTCCTGCATATATGCAAGGACTGCATCTCTCACCTGCAGCTTCAGCTCCTGATCTTCGTCACTGTCGCTGTTTGCGAGCACATGGAACCTCAGTACCTCCTGCGCGAGATGAGTCTGAAGTGCTGTCTGTTCTGCGGCATCAGTTCTTTGACACACAGCTGTTGTTATCAGCACCGCCAGCACAACAGCCAGTACAAAACAAATCTTCATCGCATGTTTTTCAATCTTTCCGTAAATCTTCTCCGCAATATTCATATGTACCATCCTCCATTTCTCTGATACAGAGAGTATGGACAGATGTACGGAAACTATGCAGCAATTTATAAAAATTTACCGGTGGCGGAGTGTATCTACTACAGTGTCCGCCTGATTGGCAATATGCCGGATGGTAATCTGCGTCGCTCTCTCTTTGTCATGCTCCTCGATGGCTTTCATGATCGCGGCATGTTCTTCCAGCAGCTGCGGATGGCACTCTTTCTTCTTCAGATATTCAATACGGTAACGGTACATCTGCTCCCTCAGATTATTCAGAAGCTGGATCAGACGCTCATTTCCCGTAGATGCAAAAATCACGTCATGAAACGCCTCATCTGCCTCCGCGATCGCTGTAATATCATCACTGTCCAATATCTCGCGGAAATGTTCCGACGCCGCATGAAGATCATTCAGCTTGTCCTGATCGATCCGTTCGCAGGCCAGCTGAACTGCCAGTTCTTCCAGTGCACACCGCACCTCCAGCACGTCCCTCAGGTTCTTCTCCGTGATCTCGGCCACCTCTGCGCCTTTTCTGGGGATCATCAGCACCAGTCCTTCCAGCTCCAGCTTGCGGATCGCCTCCCGGATGGGAGTACGGCTCACGCCGAGCTTGTTGGCGAGCTGTATCTCCATCAGCCGTTCTCCCGGCTTTAACTCTCCGCGCAGGATAGCCCGGCGCAGTGTATTGAACACCACATCACGCAGCGGGAGATATTCATTCATCTTAACTTCAAAATCAATCGGCATCCTGATTCCTCCTCACACTATGTATACTGGTAACATAGACCTGTTTTGTCAATGCTCTTTCTCTTATGCGTTTCTGTGCCGTACGCGCCGCGGACCTGTTCTCAAAGAGGCCGAATACTGTAGGTCCGCTTCCGCTCATCATAGCCCCGAGCGCACCTGCGTCTTTCATCTCTTTTTTGATCTCACTGATCACTGGATGCATGGGGATAGTCACATCTTCAAGCACATTTCCCATGCATGACGCAGCCTGTCTGAGATCATGCTGTTCAAGCCCTTCAATAATGCCGTCAATATCGGGGTGTTCCACGATCTCCTTTGAATCAAGCGCCTCATAAACTGTCTTTGTGGACACGCTGACCGGGGGTTTTGCGATCAATACGGTACATTTCGGCATGGCGGGAAGCGTCCTCAGCTGCTCGCCGATTCCTTCTGCCAGCACGGTCCCGCGCATAATACAGTACGGAACGTCCGCTCCCAGCTTCACGCCTCTCTCCATAAGACTCTTCTGGGAAAGTCCAAGCCGGAACATCCGGTTCATGCCGAAAAGGACGGCCGCGGCATTCGAACTGCCGCCGGCCAGTCCTGCAGCCACGGGAATATGCTTCTTCAGAGTAATTTTCACCCCTTCGCTGATATGAAACTCCTCTTTCAGGAGCTCTGCCGCCCTGTATGCAATATTGTCCCCGTTAACAGGCAGATAATTCAGATTTGTAACCACCTCGATCCCCGGCGTGTCCTTTTTCTCTATTTTCACTTCATCATACAGATAAATGGACTGCATGATCATACGGACATCATGATATCCGTTCTCTCTCCTTCCAAGTACATCCAGTCCCAGATTGATCTTTGCAAGTGCTCTCAGCTCGATCTGATTCATCCTGTGTCCTCCAAAAAATAATGTTGTGTTTTGTATCTTGTATACATTATTCTTACAGTATACTTACATTTTCTTTAAAAATCAACAATTTATCCCCCCGTGAGATTTTTTCATCGTTTAGACCATTAATCTCTTTAATTCCGTCAATTGTTGTCATATATTTCTTTGCGAGACTCCACAGATCTTCGCCGTTTTGCACAATATGCCCGACGATTCCCGGCTGTTCAAAGAGTGCTTCCATATCGAGGGGTTCCATCTGTACCTCTGTAATCGTCTCAACCGGCAGGAGTTTCCGAAGGAATACGTCAAAGGACAGAATCGCCCTGATCTCTACAGCCTCACTGCCTGCCAGAGTCACCGCCAGCTGCTCCACATGATAAGACAGGCTGCTGCTCACCTGTTCCGGCATATCCGGATACTCGATCAGCCATGAAAAAGGAACCATGCCCTGCCAGCTTCCGTAAGGTTCTGTGTCATCTCCCCTCAGATAGAGAAACGACAGGTGCAGAATTCCTTCGACCCGTATTCCTTCCGGGCTGTTCGTCTCGCTTTCCAGCTGGATACTTCCCTGACTGTGCAGGATCTGCAGCACATCTTCTTTTAGTTCAGGCAGGGACAGACGTTCGGTTACTTTACATTTTGACTGATTCTGCATCAACAGTTCCTCAAGCACCGTCTCCCGCGTATCAAATACACAGTTCTGCTCGAGCGAATACATATCGCAAAGAATCTCTGTCTCCTCTTCTTCATATATATTCATTCTGAGACCGAGCGCAGCTTCAATTCCGAGGACACGCATCTCGCCGTCCTCGTCCATTCTGATATCGGACAGGGTGTCCTCGAGTGTATGCTGGATATGGTAATACATATTTTCCGATACGCCATCGCACAGCACACGGCCCTCAAAAGGAACCGTCTGCTCGATCCAGTCTGCTTTTTCCTCTGCCGACAGATACATACAGAATACAAGCATCTCGCCCCGCAGCAGCACCTCGTCCTGCCCCATCCGGATATCCAGCTTCCTGACGCTGATATCCGTAAACAGCATCTGTCCTATGCTCTCTTTTGTTCCCGGCAGGGTTATCTCCTCTTTGATCCGGTATGTATCTTTCTTCGACACAGTCAGCCGGAGCAGATTCATTTTTCTCGTCTTTCTGCAGACCGGCACGTCACTCTCTATATTTTCCGTAAGCTCCTCATCCCGTATCCGTTCTCTCCCGATCTCAACTTCTGCCATAACCCTTAAGCTCAGTTTACGTGAATGCACAACGGAAGCAGTAAACTCTGTGCGCACATTTCTCAGATAAAATGATTCATTGCCGTCACTCTCCGCATAAATCATTTCTTCAAAAGGCAGCTTTCCCTCCAGCACCGCCGGCCTGGGATCTCCGGATGACGTCATATACAGAACCGTAAAGTACACTCTTCCTGTGATCTTGACATAGTTTTCCACCGGTCTGATATCCTCAGCTCTCAGTTCCGCTTTTCCCTGAATAATCCGCCCTATATCTTCTTTCTGCTCCGGCACATTATAATCTTCGTCCAGATAAAACTGGTCAAAGATGCTCTTTCCCTCCTGTGTATAATGAATCGGTTTCCTGATCAGCTCCATATCTCTCCTCCTCAATCAAATATAACCTCTTTATCAATATCATCCAGCTGCACGGTCACATAAGGAAATGTTTCAATCTCTCTGATGTCTTCTCCCTTTTCCGGGCCCATGAGATTGGTATGGATACAGATTGTATTCTCTGTCTCATATAACTCCCGGACCGCCACACTGTATCCGGTTGTCGGCTGTCTGCCATAGCCCTGCGCAATGTAAAGTTTTCCCTGATCCGCGTAAACGATCCGGAACGGATGCTCCTTTTCCTCCTCAATCATTGCACTCAGCTCATCCGGTTCATCTTCCCTGTCGATTACGGCAAATGCAGGTTCGTTAATCTTCTGTTCTTCACCGCTCTTTGTGATACAGCCAGTCAGCAGTCCCGCGGCTTGCAGAAGCAGGACAGCAAAAATACTGAAGAGTACATTCATTTTCCTCATTTTCCTGTCCTCGCGGCATTTTTCCATATATCATATGAAGCCTCCCCCTCAAATATGTCAATTCTCATTTCACAAGCATTTTTCTTGTATTTTCCATAACCCGGCGGTATAATTGGTAAAGATGCGGATTTACTAAAAGAGGAATTGAGGACTGAACTATGATTCGTTTTATATGTATTGTTATCTTTGTTATTTTATTTCTGATCATAACGCTTCCTGTACGCATCGTGGAGTGGTTTCTCCACAAGTTCTCCCCTTATGCCAGTGATATCAGTTCGCTTCGCATTGTACAATGGGCGTTTAAGGTGATTCTCCGTATAACAGGAGTTAAGACCACCGTAATCGGTGAGGAGAATGTACCGGATGAGCCGGTTCTGTTTATCGGCAACCACCGCAGCTATTTCGATATTCTTCTGACTTACAGCAGATGCAGAAGGCTTACCGGATATGTTGCGAAAAAAGAAATGGACAAATATCCCGGTCTGTCTTCGTGGATGCGGCGTCTTCACTGTCTCTTCCTCGACCGGAAGAACCCGAAAGAAGGCCTGAAAATGATCCTGCAGGCAATCGATGACGTCAAGAACGGGATATCCATCTGTATCTTCCCCGAAGGGACGCGAAACAAAGGGGAAGAGCTGACTATGCTTCCTTTCAGGGACGGTGCTTTTAAAATTTCCACCAAAAGCGGCTGTGCGATCATTCCTATTTCAATGAACAACACAGCAGAGATTTTTGAAAACCATTTTCCCAAAATCAAAAAAACTCACGTAGTGATTGAATATGGAAAGCCGATCTATCCGGATCAGCTTGACAAAGATACGAAAAGACATATTGGCGAGTATGTTGAAAACATAATACGTGAGACAATACACAAAAATGCAGAACTTGTATAAAATCAGCCGTAAGTAAAAATACAGGCAGCACATGCGCCGCCTGTATTTTTTATACGCTTTTATTCTTTTATGCTATTTTTTTGAGCCATTGATATGCCTGTTCTTTTTCACTGCCCTGATCTGTGCGTATTACTCCGTAACAGCAGCGCCGCACGGTCTCCCGCAGCGCTATGATCTCTTCCGCCGTTCCTTTCTTTTTCCTCTCTTCATATATCTGACCGTAATACCGCATCATATCGCCGAGCCTGCAGATCACGCATTCCCCTTCTTTGGCCTGTATTCCGTGTATACTGATTCCGCCGGCACCGCACCATGCTCCTCCGACAATATCACCGATATGGTTCACTACCTCCACATCTGACTGCACGTAATCCGGCGACCACTCCCCGAATCCCTGCCTGCGGGACACCTCGGACATCATCTCCTCAACCTCCCAAAGAGCAGCTTGCTCACTGCCGGGTTTATCTATAGGGACCAGCGCCGGATGAAGTTTCATCATATAATTCTGGTTTTTAAACACCGCACAGTATTCTTCGTAACACTCTCTGATCTCTTTCAGACTGCTGCCCCCCGTTGTTGCGAGCCGCCAGCCTTCCGTCCGCACATACGCCATCCACCGCTCATGTTCCAGATTATAATAAGCGTCAAGTTTTCCTTTTGTTTCTGCCGCAAAATCTGCCGGACGTATATACCGGCCGAACATTTCTTTTTCTGCCCCTGTCCCGGGAACACGCATGATCCCCAGTCCCAGCTCCCACAATTTGGACCCGATGTGAAGGCCGTTGGCAATACTGGAACGCCTGTTGCTCTGCTTCTCATAAAAATTCTTAACTGCATTTTTGCGATCTTCATCCCCGGATTCTCTGTTCAGTCTCCAGTAATGAGCCTGCACGCCCAGCGCGAGATATTCCATGACAAATGCTGCATCCGAGCTGTCCCCGAAATACATCTCCCTGCTGCCGAACGGAATGATGCCGTAATACAATGTCTTCTTTGACCTTGTATTTTCATGCAGGTTCCACACAGCAGCCCGTTTTCTGCTGCTTTCTATATAAGTACAGATCAGAGGACTGCGTGTTCTTCCTTTCATATAAAAGTATTTTTTCAGCCACATAGCTGCCCGGATATTATCTTCATCCTCTCCAAGGCATACTACGCAGTAACCGATTTCGGGAAGTGTATCCAGATAACGCTCCGCCATGCTGCTGAATATATTGACCTTATGAATATCGATTTTATATCCTGCCTCTTTTTTGAAAAGCTCAGGGCATTCTTCCTCGATTTTTTTTCGGATCAGGTTGCCCTTGACATCAATCAGATGGATATCCGGCTCATAATCCTTCATCTGACCGCACCACAAGGCGGCCTTCAGGAATTCGATTCCTGTCTTTCCTCCCCCGACGATCAGAAGAGGCAGGCTTTCCCTTTCTCCTGTTTCTTTCCGTTTCTGTGTTTCTTCCCCCTGACGCTCTGTCTCCGGCATACGGACTCCCAAGTAAAGCGGATATCTGTACAGATGTTCATACACTGCATCTCTCATTTCATTCATGAGCACTACTCTGAGATTTTCTTTTTCTTCAGCATCAAGCAGGATCTCTGCCTCCGCATTCGATGAATAACAGTATACCGCAGCATTTTCCTGATTCAGCTTTCCCGATTTCAGCCACGGCGAATCTCCGGTCATATTCTCAATCATCTGAAGCGTGTCATCAATATTTTTTTCATCATCATCTGATATATGGAAATAAGACGTATACCGCCTTTTGTTATTCAGGCGGAGCTGCAGCATATCTCCTGCGGCAAAAACCGCATTCAATTCCCGGGCCTTCTCCTCCAGTTCAGTATTTATATCATCCTTATCATTTGAGCGGCAGAAAATAATACTCTGTTTCTTTCCTGTATTTTTCATTTCCCGGCTGAGCCCCGCCGCAATCTCCAGTGAACGTGTGTTGAGATCCGAGAAGATATACAGATCCTGTTTTCTCCGGCCAGCCAGACGGATCCTCTCAAAAAAATTAGAAAAATACCGCAATACTACACTCAGAGTAAATACCGGTGCCAGCAGATACAGCAGGCACACAAGTATCTTGTATGGATAAAACATTATGCCGAGGGTACCCGGCGAAAGCAGATCCGCAATATCTGATACACCTGTGTCTACCACAAACATACGGATACTGTGCGACACACTCATTGCAAGCGCGAACCCCTTCTGGTCTGAGAGACACATCCCCGGAAAACATGCAGCCACGCATGCCAGAAATACCCCCGCACCCAGATACTTTATTTCTCCCCGCTCTTTATGTCTGCGGATAAAAAATACAGCTGCGCCGGCTGCAAGCGATATGACCGCAAGAAAAAAACATATTCCCCATATCATAAAACACTTTCCTCCCTCTGTTCTGCAATATTCCTTATGGCGTCTCCCAGTTTTCCCTCATCGATAACGGTTCTGTTGATATATTTTACTCCCATCAGACGGCTCCTCACAGCCCGGCTGTCCGCTCCCTGTACGGCATCATCCGCTGTCCGGCTGTTGGATGTGACCAGCACTGCCTGACCGTCTATTCCGAAATGATCGGCAAAATACTTAATTTCCGTGAGATGCGCCGTCTCCGGCATCGTCATTTTAGCTGAGATAAAATAAGTTTTCATATTTTTTGTACCGATGATGTCTATCTCATTATTGACAATATGGCCGTCATCTCTGCCGGGAACCGATCTGTTCCAGCTGAATTCGGAATTAATATTCAGATCGTCAAATATCCCCATTTCAAGACAAGTAAAATATATCATTGCCTCCAGAATATTTCCCTCTCTCTGAAGACATGCTCTCACCGCTTCCGATGCGTACTTAAAAGTAATGTGCGTCTCCTCCTCTTCCGAGGCGATCCGGAGCTTCTGGATCAGGTTCTGGCGGCCTCCTGCTCCCTGAAGGCCGTGTTGTTCCAGTATATGCAGGCTTTCGCCAATAAACGCTGACGATGCGGCGCCGTTTTCTGCAGGCTCCGGCACGGCGCCCTCTCTGCAGAAGAGGCTGACATACAGTGACCTGTCTCTTACCAGATAATATTTCTGTGCTTCCTGCATACCCTGTGTCTTTTTCTCACCGTGCTCAAATACGTATCTGTGCCGGAGAGGAGCTTCGTCTGCCTGAAGGGACAGATTTTCAAGCACTGCTGCCACATTTCCGCTGTCCGTAGAAAATTCCACCGGCAGGTCATCTTCTTCACCGGGGAGCCGGTATGCACTGATCAGACCATTCTCCAGACATCCTGCAAATACAAGATCCAGCCCCGTCAGAATGAGTGCCCTGCCGCTGACAGGTTCTGTCGCATAAGCTTTATTTCTTTCTCTGTCCCCCGCTGCAAATATTACTGTCTTCTCCTTTTCAGCATGGACCAGCTGCTCGATCAGCTTTTTCCATCCCCGGGGACCGATTTCCTTATATGCATTCCAGATTCCATGATATCTTGAGCTGAGTCCGAGGATCGCATTTTCCTTTCTGTCGGAATCCATACAGGCCTCGAAAAGATAGAATACTTCTTCCACGGTCAGATGAATTTTTCTCGCATACATTTCCACAGCAGGATCGTCAAGTCCGATCAGTTTCCGGTTCTTGACCATAATGCGATGCCTGTCCCGCAGTGCGGGATATCTGGAAACTCCCGCCAGCTCCTCTGCATCCAGACCGGTCACATCTACGGCACAGTCTTTTCCGATATATGCAGTATCCTCCATGCCGCATATGGAAATTCTTGCATCGCATCCGCGGGAACGCAAAAACTCATTGTAGAACTCCACATCAATTTCGTCCCCTTCTACAGGGATAAACACCGTCTCTTCCGGTTCCAGAAACAGGGTGGAAAGAATATTCTTCCAATGGTTTTCTCTTCCCTGAAGATAAGGCCTTACTATAGTCTTTATCCTTCCTTCCGAGAGGATTCCGGGAATTCCCCTCACAATATCCTCATCCGCCTTTTTATAATCATGGAAAGCATTATACTCATGCACTGCCCGCATCTTATTGTCAAGGCGTTTCAGCTCTTCCCGCACAACACGGTCATGCCTGCATATCTCACCGCACAGGCGGACAAGCTGTCTCATCGCCTGATTCCATACAAGTTCCGCATTGCTTTCTCCTGCAAAGGCACGTTCCCTGACTGTAACAAGCCAGCGGAATGCCTCCTGAAGCCTCTCGTCTGTCCATCTGCCCAGCCTGCGCTCCAGACGGTCACACAGCGCATTTACTTCCGGCCGGATTTCCCTTGTCTTTCTCCGCGCAGTCTGATGAAGTTTCAGACACATAAGTTCCAGATCATCCAGTCCGCTCCTCACCTTTCCCGGCAGTTTCTGTCTGTCCCACTGCTTTTTTTCAAGCAGTTTCAGACGGTTTCCCGGCCTGCTTGCCCTAAGGCAGGGATGAAGCCGGCGCTCTATGTCTTTAAAATCATTTTCTCCGGTAAAGGCATACGCTTCCAGTTCACTGTCGGTCGGAAGATCCCAACCGTTTATGACCATGTAGGCGCACCAGCTTAAATGTTCCAGATTACTTAAGACATAGGCTTGTTTTTCTGTCTGTACGCCTGCCGCAAATACCCGGCGGTAGAATTCCTCTCCGGGATTTTCACATTCTTTTCCGATACCTGCCGCCCCAAGCTTGTATCTTACTGAGAGGGCGCTTCTCATAGAAGACTCCATATTATAGACATTATTCTCAAAAGATTCCCTGATCTCTTCCCGGGAAGCCCTTTCATGTGTCCCTCTGTAATAAAATGCATGAACATTCAGCGCCCTTTTCATAATCTTTGTTCCGAACAGTTCCTCATCATAACAGGAACAGTTTTTTACATCAGTTACAGGAGGCACAGCGGTGCCCTGTGAAACGTCATTCTGCAGCCTGATCATATCACCGGTGTCATTCCAGAGCAGAAGCAGATACCTTGACTTTATTTTTTTGATAAACGCAGCGTCATCCGCCAGCATTTCCTCCCGGCTCTTCTCGTACAGACGGATTTCTGCCAGCGGTTCCGCACAGATCAGAGGCCCCGCTGCAATCCTGTCCGCTTCATCCCAGACACATTTATCCTCAAGATATATATGAACTGTCCGGCTCAGTGCCGGGTTCTCTCTTTTCTGTTT
Source organism: uncultured Lachnoclostridium sp. (assembly GCA_930986645.1). Classification (GTDB taxonomy): domain Bacteria; phylum Bacillota; class Clostridia; order Lachnospirales; family Lachnospiraceae; genus Mediterraneibacter. The sequence continues at coordinate 156,124 of CAKNJS010000001.1, read as the reverse complement.
TTCAAGAAACTCCGCTGCGTCATCCGAACAGAGACGAATCCGAAGCTTCATTTCCGGCATATGCACACAGGAAAACACTGCTTTGAAAAAGGGTTCTCTAAGCGGCTTTTTCCCGCATATGGCTATATCGAGCACCTCACAGCCTTCCTCTTTAAGCGTATATTCATATGCCGGCCATTTATCGAGAATATGATATGACTGCATCATATAATTAGCCCGCACATATTCTTTCTTCGGAATAAACTCCTGAGCATCCAGCATTTTTTTTAGACGGTTCAGATCAAGACACATTTCTTTTGCCGACGGATAGCGCATCCGGAAGCTTCCGCTCAAAGACCTTTCCAGTATTCTGCGCAGCAGAGCTGCCGCTTCCGGATCTGCACTGCCGTGCTGCCTGCAGACCCGGTCTGCTTCATACCCGTCCCCACAGCCTCTCTTCAGTTCCTGCTCCGTCGGGAATCTTCCCATAAGCAGTTCAAAGAATACCAGTCCGAGACAATACACGTCCCACGAAGGTTTCAGGAAAACGGCTTTATTCACATCAAACCACTCATTCAGTTCTTCCAGTTCCGGCGGTGTATACGGATAAGTAACCCGAATACTGTGTACTTCATCAAGACCGTCCCGCGGTATAATACTGTCCACGTCAAACAGTTTTACAGACTGCTGTGACGGGATCCACAGAATATTGGACGGATTCAGATCAATATACAGATACCCCTGTTCATTGAGCAGCTGCACTGCTTCGGCTGTCCGGTACATAAGCCGCAGTTTATCCGGCAGAGTTTCCACATGAGAGCGGGCAAGAATTGTCCCCAGATGCATATCGCTGAGTATATAACACGAGTCACCGTATTCAGCCATATGATAAGGACGCACCATTACTTCCATCGCCCCGCTGTCCGAAAGCTCCACCTGTGTCCGGTATGCCTGCCGGAACCCTTCCAGCATATGCTGATATGTCTTATTATTCCGGGTCTCCTCAGATACCATTAATCTCGTTCCGTCCCTCTGTATCTGAAACTCCTCCCGTCCGGAGATCGGATAGAATTCTTTCATGATCATCCGTGAACTGTTTCTTTCATCTGTATAAAGACGGACAATATATGTCAGACAGGATGCGCCGCTTCCGATTCGTTCTTCCACAACCGCTTTCTGTGTATATTTCTGCCCTCCGCCGGCATGGAACTTCAGTTCCAGCTCATCTCCGGCATGAAGGGATATTCTGTCTCTTGGCTCAGTCATCTGAACTTTCCTTTCCCGCATTAGCGATCTTCCACATATTTCTGAGGGAATCAACAGGTGTATCTGTCTGAATCAGATACGCCAGCATACATTCATAGGGATTCTGCAGATAAAACGGCATCATACCGCATCTTCTCAGATACCGGTTCACATATACCACAAAATCCTGATAAACCGCTTCCGGATCTGCCTCCATCACGTACTCTTCCACGGGCTGTTCATCCGTATCCATACAAAAATTCAGAAACGCCAGAGTAATAATGTCGCATCTGCGCACTTCAGAATTTTCCATTATATTTCTCTTAAGCGTTTTTGCTCCGCCCGCCTGTTTTTGTATATTAGAAAATCGGACAGATGTGATTTCTGTCTCCATAAACCACTGGCCGAGCAGATTACCGTCGATCCGCCTCTCACTGGCGCCAAGGCGCTGTGCGTCCTTTACATACAGGAAGTCCCTGAACAGTTCTTTCGTAATCTTATCTGTTGTCTTCTTCCGCCGGACCGGCTTTCTGTTTGATACGGCAAGTATTCCTTCCGGCTTATGTTCCATATAGCGGACTTCTCCTGTTTCCGCAATAATCCTGCCTTCTCTGCTGGGTGACACGGAACGTACCCGAACATCTCCGAATGCCGCTGCCCTGCAGTGCTCCAGCGTTCTATATGAATAAGTTCCGATGGAAAACACAGTGCCTGCCGGTATCTCCGTCCCCGGACAGCATACGGCACATATATCTCCCCCGGCACGTCTCATTTCACCTGCCCGGCCGGTATATTTAAGCGTGGTGGCAGTACAGGCGCTGAATACTCCGGCGTTCAGTGCTGACTGTTCCGGCCGCATCGGCACTCCCTTTCCCGCATATCCGGGTGTTGACTTTTTAGACAGGCACACCGCATATGTTTCCGTCCCTTCCACCGGAATCACTGCTTCAACTGTTTCACGATGCGGCAGTACCATGTCCTCCTCCAGCACAAAACATACTTTCCGCTTTTCACGTCCCTTAAGTGCATAGAACACCGAACCGGCAGGCAGACTGATCTCACATTGGGCATCGTACTCTACTTTCAATACAGTCTCCGCAAATTCCTCCGTACTTCTGTCTGCCCTCTTAAAATCCAGAATGTCCTGTGCATGATCTCCGGTAAACTGCTCCATAAGTTCTGTAAATACAACAGCCGCTGTCCTGCTGTCCGGCACTGCAGATTTATGCCATGCAAAAAATCTCTCCAGTTCCGGATTCATAGTTCCCGGCTCGCATTCTTCTGTACTGTACAGCCCTGCTCCTGCCGCACTTCTTTCCAGACCTTCCTGCATCCGGTCTCTCACATCCGCCGTGCTGCCGTGATATACCTTCTGAGCTCCGCCTCCCTCGGGAATAACCTTACTATAATCTCTCAGTAAAGCCTGCCAGCATCTATAATGTTCTTTTGAAGAAAACCGGAGCGCACAGTACACCATCAGTTCTTCCGGATTATAATAATTAAATCCGGCACGCTTTACTGCCTTCTGCAGAAGCGACTCCACATCTTCCGCCGGGAGACCCAGCCCCAGCCCCAGCTCAAAAATCCGGCTGGCTGCAGCTCTGTCAAAGCCATCCCATGTTCTGTTCCACTCCGTTGTAAGCATTTCCCGGATATGGGTCTGCGAACATTTTTCCTCCGGCATTCCGTTCTGCCGGAAAACAAGTCTTACATGATTCACCAGCTCATCTACAGTTCCGCCGCAGACCTTCTCTTTCTCTGTTCTCCCCTCCCAAACATACAGAAGATATTTTGTAAGATACTCATACAGCGGAACAAAATAAAATTTTCTCAGCAGATCATTTGTAGTTTTTGAAGCGGCAAGATCTTCCCACTCCATCTTTTCGCCTGCAAGCTCCCGGTACCACGATTCTCTCTCCTCGTCAATTGCTTTTGTATATCCGGAAAACACACGACCGCCCGCCATCTGCTTCTCCTTTCTCATAATCCATGATACACACCCCGGTATTTTTTATTTTTTCATCATTTATCCGTCTGAAAGCAGTTCATAAGTCTTATCGAACTCTTTTCTTTCAACAAAATTAAACTCTTCATCCGTAATCTGGTCGCTTTCATCCCTCACAATGCGGTAAAAAACAATCACTGCATCTTTCGCAGCGTACAGGATTGTTCCCCACAACGGCGCCCGGAAATATTTGTCCGGATCATCCTCATGAAATGTAAGATGCCTGTTCTCCATAAGATAACGGATCTCGGGGCACATCGGATCTCCGTACATCCATACGGACACTTCATTTGACCGCTGTTCATAAAATTCTGCTGCAATATGACTGTGGTTTTTCTCAAAATATTCTGCACTGTTCGGGTAAGGGCTGCCATAAGAATCAAGTTTGATATAATCTCCCGTATGTGCGATTTCTCCCTTAGTTCCCACAGCCTCTGTTGAAAATACCTCAAAAGTTCCGTCCCCTCTCAGCCGGATCTCACCTTCCGCTGTCAGTTCATCGACTACACTGTTCTCTTCTCCAAGTCTGTATGCCTGAACAACTGCCGGTCTTTTTCTTGCTTTTTTCATATCGCCCTCCTGCGGCGCAGCTGACACGCCTTAACTGGAAATATACAGTCCTTAACAAAACTCCCCGCCGTGAAGCGGGGAGAAAAATATTTATGATCTGTCTTGCAAACAGAGTATTCTGCGTTCTAAAACATTGCCGCTGTCAGCACAATATTCAACAGCCAGCCGCCAGCTGAGATACAGATTCCGATAATACTGAGCACTTTACCCGCTTTTGCCATTCCGGCTTTGCTTGAGCCGGAGCCCATTCTCGCCTGTGAAATTCCGATAATTCCAAGGATCACACCGATCAGCGGTACAAAGATACCGATAATTACACTGAGAATTCCGAGCACAAGAGCGATAACCGCCGCGCCTGTATTGTCCACCGTGCGCACGGGAATCGGCTGAGGCTGCGGGTTCGGGGTGCTGTACTGCTGCCCTGCATTTCCCTGCGGCGGTATGCTGCCGTTCTGTGTTGCGGTCCCCGGCTGTGCCGGTATCTCCTGCTGAAGCGCATTAAAAAGCTGCTCCAGACTGCTTTTATATGGTTTTTTCATGGCGATGCCCACGAAACCGTCCAAATCCCACTCTCCGCCGGCTGTTCCCTTCAGCCACGCTTCGAGATGAAAGACTCCGCCGGCATATGACCACTTCAGATATTTATATCCTTCGACCACTCCGTCGCCGGCGCGGTATGCCGGCTCGCCTTTCCAGTCCGACATAACAAATCTGTTTTTCTGCAGATAATCATTCACAATAAATGCCACAAAATCATCCGGCTTATTGAGTGTGATATCCTTTACGTATCTTGCCATATTCTTTCCCTCCTTGATTCACGCCATATTATTCAGGTGTCATTCATTCCTATAAATCAGAGTATCACGAATCAGCTGAGATTACAAGGTTACACTGTCTATCTTTATCAGTTCCTCCTGACTGAATTCGATATTTTGTATTGCCTTGATATCGTCAAGCACCTGCTCAGGTCTGGACGCTCCGACAAGCACGCTTGTCACGATTCCGTCGCGGAGCACCCAGCTCAGTGCCATCTCGGCAAGTGTCTGTCCTCTTCCCGCCGCAATCCCGTTAAGACTGCGGATCTGCTGGAGGCGCTCCTCCGTAAGTGCCTCTTTTTTGAGAAACCTCCCGTCTGTCATGATGCGGCTGTCCTCCGGGATCCCGTTTAAATACCGGTTTGTCAGCAGCCCCTGTGCAAGCGGGCTGAACGCTGTAATTCCTTTTCGAAGCCGGGCTGCCGTCTCTTTCAATCCATTGTTCTCGATAGTACGGTCAAAAATGGAGTATCGGTTCTGATTGATAATAAACGGGCACCGAAGCTCTTCAAGAATCGCCGCCGCTCTCTCCAGAGTCTCTCCGTCATAATTGGACAGGCCGGCATAAAGCGCTTTCCCGGATGCGACCGCCTGTGCGAGCGCTCCCATCGTCTCCTCCAGCGGCGTTTCCGGATCCATACGGTGATGATAGAAGATATCCACATACTCAAGCCCCATGCGTTTCAGGCTCTGATCCAGACTTGCCAGCAGATATTTTCTGCTGCCCCAGTTCCCGTAAGGTCCCGGCCACATATCATATCCGGCTTTCGTGCTGATGATAAGCTCATCACGGTACTGTCCCAGCTCCTCTTTTAATATCCTGCCGAAATTTTTCTCTGCGCTTCCGGGCTCCGGCCCATAATTGTTCGCAAGGTCGAAATGGGTAACACCGTTGTCAAATGCGGTAAAACAGATCTGTTTCATAGTCTCGTAAGCTCCAGTATCGCCGAAATTGTGCCAGAGCCCCAGCGATACTGCCGGAAGCTTCAAACCGCTGTTGCCGCAACGGTTGTATGCCATATTTTCATATCTTTTTTCTGATGCATTGTACATAACTTTTCCTCCATATCCCAAATATTCTGCCCGATGGGAGAAACAGCCTTTTCTTCAGACTGTCTCTCCGTCCGCCGGCTGCTCCTTCTTCAAAAACACATATTCCCGCTCATTTGAGAGCGCTTCATCAAAACAGTACCCCAGTCTGTCAAATCCTTGTATGCCTTCCGGGCCTTCCACCTCGTGCTCTGCCATATAGCGCACCATCTCGCCTCTTGCCATCTTGGCAAGCGTTCCTTTCTGTTTTACTTTCCCGTCTGAAAGCTCCCCGAACACAATGGTCAGATATCTGTCTTCCGGCGCAAGGTACTTCTCCACGCATTTCGAGTACTCTTTGGATGCCAGATTTACGATAAGACTGCCCTTATGATCCGGATATTCCTGGTGTCCGCCTGCTGTCTTCCGGTCTCCCCGCACCACTTCCCGGTACAGTTTATCGCCCCAGAATTTATACAGATCGCCGGCGTCAGACGCTTTTGCCTGCATCTCCAGCCTGTAGGGTGCCACGCCGTCAAAAGGTTTCAGCACACCATAAAAGCCGGACAGGATCCGCAGATGTTCCTGAATATAATCCGTCTGTGCACCTCCGAATACGGCAGGAGCCATATACTGATACTGGATCCCCTCATAGGCGATCACTGCCGGCGTCAGATTCCGCTCCAGATCCATCTCCTGAAATCTTCTGTAATTCTGTTCTGCAATTTTGTCGTTGCATTTCCACAGTTCCTTTGCCTGTGCAAATGTAAGATTTTTCATCCATGTAAGGAGCTGTGTCGTCTCATCAAGGAAAACAGGCACACTCCTGCACGCCAGAGTATCTGTGTCAATATTCATTTTTTTCGCTGGTGAAATAATGATTTTCATAATATTCTCTCCGGTTTGAATCTGAGATAATCGGAAGACACAAGATGATAGATGATACCGTCCACTTCTCCGTGAAAACTGTCATCATATCTCGCCTTCCCGTGGCAGTGGGAATAGATAACCTGCTCCGCTCCGTATTCCTGTGCCATCTTTGTAAATCCGCTCTCCGTCTCGCCGATGCTTGTGGGCGGATAGTGAAGGAACATAATGTATTTCCGGTATCCCGCAGAGCGCGCCGCCTCAAATGACGTCCGCAGTCTCACAAGCTCCCGGTCTCTGATTTTCTCAAAGTGTTCGTAACTGTCTTTGCCCTCATAGCAGTAACCTTTCGTCCCGACCAGAGCATAATCCTCATATGTATAGAAATTATTCTGCAGGAAGCTGAGTCTTCCTTCATACAGGCTGTTGAGCCGCTCTGTCTTCTTGGCATCCCAGAACATGTCATGGTTGCCTCTCAACAAGATCTTTCGGCCGGGAAGATCCTCGATAAATTTCAGATCTTCTCTGCATTCATCCAGATTTCTCCCCCATGAATGATCTCCCGTAATAACCGCAGTGTCTGTTTCTTTTACATATTTCTTCCAGTATTTCTCTATCCTTTTCACATGGTTTTTCCACTCACTCCCAAATACGTCCATGGGTTTATTGACCGTGAACGACAGATGGAAATCTCCCATCGCATATAGTGCCATAACCAACCTCCATGCTTACAATCCGGCTCCGGCTCTTTTATCTCACATTGTCAGAATCTTATGGATACCCTGTGCCACACCGTTTTCATCATTTGAAGCGACGATCTCATCTGCGGCGTCTCTGCATCCCGGGGACGCATTTGCCACGGCAAAACCGATCCCCGCAAATTTGAGCAGACCGCTGTCATTATCCCCGTCGCCGAATGCGGCAAGTTCTTCCCTTTTCAGCCCCAGATATTCCAGAAGGAATGCTGCGCCGGACTCCTTCCCCGCATCTTTATGGGAGATCTCGAGGAGCTGTCTCACAGAAGATGTGATATACACATCCCGGACACTCTTGAGAAGATTTTTCCACATCCTGTGCTTCATATCCTCACTTTTCAGCACAAGGTCAATGCAGTCCAGCTCCGACTTGTGTTCACGGATAAAAGTCCGCATATCCTCAACCGGCCTGCGGGTACTCTGTATGTAGGGAATTGCCTGCGGCATAGCTCCGAAACGCACCGGATCCGCCACATAACGGCTCTCCGCGAAAGCCCTGCCGTCGATAAACGCCTCGTAAGAGATCTCGATTTCAGATATCTCTGCTTCCGGCATCTCCGCTGCCTTTCCATATACATCTTTCATCCGCTCCGTCTCCGTATGCCGCAGGATATCCTCTACAGACGCCGGAGTCATCTTGAACTGACGCAGACATTTTCTTTCACACAGATCATAGACTGCCGCTCCGTTGGATGTGATGGCATACCGCACGCCTGTGATATCCGTAAGCTCCGCCGGCAATGAATCCAGTGAACGTCCGCTCGCTGCCGCCACATGAATGCCGGATGCGGCAGCTCTCTCGATCGCTGCTTTGTTTTCTTCGCTCAGATGCCCCTGACTGTCCAGTGTAGTCCGGTCCAGATCAAGAGCGATACACTTTATCTTCATGTTCTTATACCTCTGCACGCATCGTCCAGCCCGCGCTGATAACTGAACTGCCTCTTTATATATATCCTGCGCCTTAAATATTTCCTTGAAGCGCAGGGCTTCCTCCATCGTATTGTACCAGCCGTCCTTTTTGAGGTCCGCCTGCCAGCCGTCTGGAATAAAATGGGTCTCCTTCTGTTACTTATCTGAACTGTCACATGCGATATACTTCTCTGCAGCCAGCATGATCTTCTGCAGATTCTCCAGATCTGTTATCACATCGCCTGTCTCCAGTGAGTGATTCGCCCCTTCAGTGATATACAGCGGGAATCCGCCTTTTTCACAGCCTTCTTTTACGGCCTCATGATCCACCCACGAGTCTTTTGTCCCGGTGAATGCGATTCCCGGCTGAGTCATGAACTGGAAGGATGCCTCCACCGGTGTGTAATAGATGTTTCTCGTTTTCAGGTGATGTTTTCCCGCATATGCAGAGGAGACCGCAGTACCCACACTCTTCGAGATAAACAGAATATCGTCATATGCAGAGAAATCCACGTCTTTTAAAATTTCTTCTGCCTGCTCCACTGCACTGAAGAACGCTTTTTCCATCTTTTCTCTGGAACCTTTCACTCCCTTTGGGAACTTTCCGTATGGTACTTCGACGATCTCATATCCGTTCTGAGATGCGATTTTCTTGCTGTAGTAGAGGAGCGGCTTGTCCGCGTGGTAGCCGACTCCCGGGAAAATGACTGCTATTTTTTTCATGGGTAAATACCTCCAATTGTTCAACTAAATATATCAACTCAACTGTATTATCATCGCTGGCTATATTGCTTATCTATTGAAATTATATTTGCGTTTCAAACAAAATGCAACGCAAACCTTTTGCGCTGCATTTCGTTTCATTCAATATATTCCATAAACACTGAAGCTTCTCTTACCCTTTCAGCTCTATCGCTTTCTTCGGGCAGGCTCCCGCGCAGATACCGCACTCCACGCACTTCTCTTCATCCAGCTCCCAGATTTTCTCCTTCCGGTCTACATGAAGCGCTTCCTGCGGACATTTCTTCGCACAGAGCGTACAGTATACGCACTTTTCTGTATCCACTGCAGGCTTTCCGCCCGCTGTGGCAGCCGCCTCTTTCTTTTCTTCCTTCGGCTTGGTAAATGTCTCGCTCTTCTTCAGGATATCCGGCTCCGTATATCCTTTTTCCATGAACAGACATTTCTTCGGGCAGGCTGCCACGCAGAAGCCGCACTGTACACAGTCAAAGCGTTCGATCGTCCACGTTCCCGCTTTCCTGTCCACCCGGATTGCCTGAGACGGGCAGGACCGCATACACAGACCGCAGCTGATACAGTTCTCAATCTCGATGCGGATATGCCCCCGCATCCGCTCCGGATACTGTGCCGGCTCGAAAGGATACTGTGTTGTCGCCGGTTTTTTGAAGAGATTTTTGAGCACTCTTCCGGCAAATGTAAACATTCTTGTCTTTTTCATACTGCTTCTCCTTTCTGCCTAGCGTTCCGTACAGCTTACGCACGGATCGATGGTCAGGATCAGGATAGGCACATCAGCCAGCTGGCATCCTTTCAGGATTTCCACCATCGGCGGGATATTGCTTGTCGTCGGTGTACGGAGACGGAAACGATCCAGATATTTTGTTCCGTTTCCTTTCACGTAATAGATTGCCTCTCCTCTCGGCTGCTCGATCCGCATGAAGTATTCCCCGCTGGGATTGCCTTTTACGGGCACATTGATATCTCCGGAGGGAATCTTGCCGACAGCTTCCCGGATCAGGTCAAAGGACTGGAACAGCTCTTTTAACCTTACCTCACAGCGGCCGTAACAGTCTCCGTCGGTCGATGTGATCGGCTCCACGGTCAGGTCTTTATATGCACCGTAGCCCAGCATACGGACATCGTACTCCACGCCGCTGGCCCTGAGCATCGGACCCACTGCGCCGAGAGTAACCGCATCCTCTTTCTTCAGGACGCCCGCACCTTTCAGACGGCTCTGAACTGTGTAGTCCTGAAGGAAAGTATTCACTACAGGTTTGATATCGCTTTCAATATCATTGACTGCCTCGAGCAGATGGTTCAGCATTGAAGCGTCCATATCTTTCTGGACACCTCCCACCTGATTGACCGAGTGGATGATCCTGCCTCCGGCCGTCTCATCGAACATATCGAGGATCTTCTCTCTCAGGCGCCAGCTCTCCATGAACAGGCTCTCGAATCCCATAGCGTCCGCCAGCAGTCCGAGCCAGAGCAGATGGCTGTGGATACGGCTCATCTCCACCCAGATAGCGCGCAGATAATTTGCTCTTTCCGGGACCTCAATGCCCATGACTTTCTCTACTGCCATACAATAGCCCAGCCCGTGGCCGCAGCTGCAGATGCCGCAGATACGCTCTGCGATATAGGTATACTGTTTAAAATCTCTCTTTTCTACAAGTTTCTCAAGGCCTCTGTGGATATAGCCGATGCTCGGAACTGCCTGCACCACAGTCTCATCCTCCAGCACCAGATCCAGATGTACCGGCTCCGGCAGAACAGGATGCTGAGGGCCAAAAGGTACTATACTTCTCTTTGCCATTTTCTCTACTCCTTTTTCTTAAACGGTGTCTCTACGTCGATCCGGTACAATTTATCCTTATAATCCGGCTTGATCGTCTTGATCTTCACACCGAACAATTCTTCCGCCTCATTCTCCTGTATAAATGCACAGGGATAGATCTGTGTAATACTGGCGACTTCTTCGTCCTCCGCAACTTCCAGACGCAGCGTCACCATATCGTATCTCAGACAGAAAGAATAGCTCATCTCATACCCGCCCTCGATGCAGGATGCACAAATCTGGACAAGGCGCCAGTTCTCTGTCTTCATATGCACGACGGCCGGGAAAAATTCCGCTGCAGTAATCTTTCTGATCTCATTCTTATATTCCATCGCCGTCACCTCCCGTCTTTAGACATAGCTGCCTGTTTTGCATCCAATATACTCAGTGCCTTGACAACTCCGTCGATAATAGCTTCCGGACGCGCAGCGCAGCCCGGAACATATACGTCCACCGGGATCACGGTGTCGATCCCGCCTTTGATATTGTAACATTCTTTAAATACACCGCCTGTACAGGCGCAGATCCCGACTGCAACCACGACTTTCGGTTCCGGCATCTGGCTGTATATCTGTTTTACCACACTCTCAGTCTGGCTGTTCACACCGCCTGTGATCAGCAGGATATCCGCCTGAAACGGATCTCCTGTATTGATGATACCGAAACGCTCGATATCGTATTTCGGTGTGAGACAGTCGAGGACTTCGATGTCACATCCGTTGCAGCTGCTGGCATCATAGTGGAGCAGCCATGGTGATTTTGATACTTTATTCATAATTTATCTGCCTCCTGCTCACTTGTCCAACATCAGAATCAGTATATTCACTCCGCCGGCTACCAGTGTTACCACCCAGCAGCTGTAGAGAAGGGTCTTCCATTTTACACGGGCGCTGATATTATCCCACAGCGTCTCCATGAAAAATATCACAGCACAGATCAAAATTGCTGCGATCCAGCTCCACCATGTGCTGTTGATAAAGAAGAGACAGAAGATTCCGAGCAGCAGCACCAATTCGTAATATTCCGCTATATTCATAATAGCCAGCGTAGTGCCGGACATCTCTGTCGTCAGTCCCTTTACCATCTCCTGATGAGCATGATGGCTCGTGGACAGGTCAAAGGGCGATTTCCTGAATTTGATCGCTGCCGTAAACATAAATCCGACCAGCAGGCCCGGCATCCACAGTACTGCGCTCGTATCGGCGCGGATAATATCTGACACCTGAAAAGATCCTGTTGTCAGATAGAAGCCTACTGCAATAAGAAGTGTCAGGGGCTCATAAGCCATCATCTGAAGCATCTCTCTGCTGGCTCCCATATTCGCATACGGCGAGGAATCACTGGACGCCGCCATGATCAAAAACATATCTGCGGTACTTAATATGAAGAGCACCATCAGAAGGTCCGCCCCGTAAAAGAGCATACAGCCCGCAATCATCAGGATCACAAGGTAGCTCAGATTCAGAAGGAGCTGTACGTTATTTACTGCGATCATCTCTTTGGAGAAAAGTTTTCCAAGGTCATAAAACGGCTGAAGGAGGCTCGGTCCTTTTCTCCTCTGCATCCTCGCGCTGATAATACGGTCCACTCCATCCAGCAGCGCTCCGAGGAAAGGTGCCAGGATCAGATAAGCCAGTACAAATACTATTTTCACCATGACACACCTCCTATTACAAGGCAGAATCCGACGACAAGCACTGCTGCCGCCATAATGATCGACGGTATCCGCAGATGCCTGCGTCCGAACTCAAACCGCAGATACCAGTTGCTTAAGTACAGATGTTCATTTTTCCCATAACTGTTCATAAAGAAACGGTTGTCTCCATTATTGATACCGTTCATATAGATCGGCACGATCTCTCTGTGGGATCTTCTGCTGATGAAGAACATCGCCACGGGCACGATAAAGATGGAGACAAGCATAATCGCCATTGTTGTGAGCACGCTCATGGAGAGAACATCCGTAGAGTTGCCGAACAGATCTTTTATAATCGGGTTCACCATCCATACCGCCACCATCGGAAGGAGCAGACAAAGAAGGAGCATGACCGCCGCATGGAAGAACATGGACACATATTCATCCTTGTGCGTCACGTCTTTGACCGTCTGTCTCGGTATATGGAAACAAAGCAGTTTTGCCAGCCATTTTGTCCAGTAGAACATGGTCGTGGCACTTCCGTATGCAATAAAGAGGACCAGCACCACGTTGCCCGAATCCACGAATGACTTCAGAGCCACCCATTTGGAAATAAGCATTCCGAACGGCGCCAGATACATTCCTGCAATTCCGATACCCATGATATACGCCAGCTTGGGAACCGTGATGATCAGGCCGTGCATATTTTCAATATCTCTGGAGCCAAGTGTGTTCTCTGTAGCTCCGACTGACTGGAACAGCATCGATTTGCTGACTGCATGGAAGATCATGAGGAATACAGCCGCCCATACAGTCTCCTCCACACCGATACCGGAACAGGCAACGATCAGGCCCAGATTCGATATGGTGGAAAATGCCAGTACTTTCTTGGCGTCATTCTGTGCGATCGCCATCATGCTTGCCATGATAAATGTAAGACCGCCGATGCTGGAGACAATGATCCCCACCAGATTTCCCTCAAGTGCCGGAGAGATCCTGATCAGCAGATATACACCCGCCTTGACCATCGTCGCGCTGTGTAACAGTGCACTGGACGGCGTCGGCGCCACCATGGCCCCGAGAAGCCATGTAGAAAACGGAAGCTGCGCAGATTTCGTAAGTCCTGCAAGAGACAGGCACATCAGCGGCAGGAGCGCCCCGATATTCACCACTTCGAGAAGCTGAAGCGTCCCGTGAAGCTGTGCCATCAGCGCGATAGCAGCTGCAAATCCCAGACCGCCCAGCAGGTTCATCCACAGCGCACAGAAACTATTATTTACCGCCTCTTCCGAGCGCGTATACCCGATCATCAGGAACGAGATAACGCTTGTGATCTCCCAGAAGAAATAGATCCAAACCAGATTCTGGGAAAGAACCAGTCCGAACATCGCCGCAAGGAACAGAAACAGCATAGAGAAGAAAAACGGCTGTCTGTCTTTTACCTCCTTGTGGTGGTTGTGATACCCTTTCATATATCCGACCGTATAGATACAGATAAATCCCCCGATGAATGCTATGATGATACACATCAGGATCGTCAGCCAGTCCACCATCATGTGGGGCCCCTCTTTTACATCCGCGGTAAACTCCGTATACAGCACAAGCACTGTCTGTACTGCGGACAGGATGATCGGAAGCACCTTGCCGTATTTCACACTCAGGTAGATGATCAGGCACATCAGGAACAGATCCCCCGCTGCCATCAGATGATCGATCAGCTCAGTCTCCGGATAAAGCATCCATGCCCGGGCTCCGCCATCGATCCAGTTCACGATAAAAATAACCGTCGTAAGCATAATAATACCGGCGCCTGCATAAACGATGTAACCTCTTGCTTTCTCATTACGGATGAACTGAAATAACACCGCCAGCACCGCCGGGATTCCAATAAGCCATGGTATCATTATCGTAATCCTCCTTTCACTCTGTTCTCTTCTCTTTATGTTATCAGCTTTACGCTGAGAATGAGAAAAGCCTATCATAAATGTTATAATCCTCATTCACAATTTTTACAATAGCCATGTGCGATTTTTTATGTTTTATTGTGCAAAAATGTGCTAGAATGAACTGTGGCGAAATACCCGGTATCACTGTACCGTCATTATTTCCAAGATGCCGGAAAGAAAATGCCTTTTATTTCCAACATCAGTCAGGAGGTTATACCATATGCACGAGCTCAGTATTACGGAACATCTGCTCGAAGACTGTATCAGAGAGGCGCAAAAACAGAATGCCCGGAAAATCCGGGTCATACGGCTGTGTATCGGACAGCTGAAGGGCATTGTCCCCGAATGTATACAGGTCTATCTGGATATGCTCTCCGAGGGCACGATTGCCGAGGGTGCGCAGATTGAAGCAGAATTTCTCCCGGTAAAGGTGCTGTGCCGAGACTGCGGAAAGGAAGGCAGTATAACGCCGCACCATCTGAAATGCCCGCACTGCGGCAGTCTGAAACTGAAGCTTTTGTCAGGCAGAGAATTTTATATCAAAAGTATGGAGGTAGATATCGATGGAGATCAAAGTACTGCATCAGCTAATGGACTGGAATGAGGACGTAAGCGCGGAAGTTAAAAGCACGCTCTCCTCTCATCATATCTGTATGGTCAATGTAATGGGAAGCCCCGGAGCGGGTAAAACAACACTGATCACTTCCCTTATTAATAAACTGAAAAAGGATTACCGCGCCGGCGTTATCGAGGGCGACATCGCAGGGCAGGTAGATGCGGAACGGATCGCTTCTCTCGGCGTCCCTGCAGTCCAGCTTAATACGGACGGGGCATGCCATATCGAAGCCATGAGTATCCAGCACATCCTACCGGAGCTCCCACTGGATGATCTGGACGTAATTTTTGTGGAAAATATCGGCAATCTTGTATGCCCCGCCGAATTTCGTATCGGTGAGTCCGTAAGGATTACGATCCTAAGCATCCCGGAGGGGGACGATAAGGTAGAAAAATATCCCCTCATGTTTACGGATACCGACTGCCTTGCACTGAATAAATACGATATGCTGCCGTATTTTGATTTTGATGAAAACCGGATCTGTGCCAATTATGAAACTGTCAATCCGGACGCTCCTCTGTTCCGGATCAGCAGCCGAACCGGGGAAGGCGTACAGGAGCTTGCTGATTTTATCGCAGATAAAATTAAGGAAGCAAAAGCATGAAAATCCGTATCACTGTAAACGGTATCGTTCAGGGAGTGGGCTTCCGTCCTTTTCTCCATCGGCTTGCAGAGAAATACCACACCGGCGGATGGGTGCGCAATACTTCCGACGGGCTGGAGGGTGTGCTGGAGGGAGCCCGGGATGATCTGGAACATTTTCTTGCGGAACTAAAGTCCTCTCCGCCGCCCATGGCACAGATAGAAACGGTGCATACAGAGCGGCTTGAAACCGCTGCCGTCAGCCCGGAGGAATGCCGTATAACAACTGCCGGCGCTCCCGGAAAATTTGTCATACGGGAAAGCCGCATCCGTCCGGGATCCACTCTCGTCTCTCCGGACACTGCCATGTGTCCCGAATGCGAAGCAGAACTCAATACACCTTCTGACCGCAGATACCGTTACCCATTCATAAACTGTACAAACTGCGGTCCCAGATATACGATTATAGAAGATCTTCCCTACGACCGTGAACGGACTGTAATGAATGAATTTCCCATGTGCCCGGACTGTGAAGCAGAATACGGGGATATCCGAAGCCGTCGTTATCATGCCCAGCCGGACTGCTGTCCGAAATGCGGTCCTCAAGTCTTCTATCAGGCATCAGAGACACCGCAGGAGCCGTCTGGTGCGTCAGCCCCGCATAACACCCCTTGCACGGATACCGGCAATAAAGCTTTCCGCCGTGCACAGGAGCTCCTTGCAGGCGGCGGCACCCTTGCAGTAAAAGGAATCGGAGGGATACATCTTGCCTGCGATGCACTCAATACAGAAGCTGTCTGCAGACTGCGCAGGCGCAAGCACCGGGCTGAGAAGCCTCTGGCAGTCATGTGCCGCTCTCTTGACGCAGTGCGCCGGATCTGTCAGATCACACCGGAGGAAGAAAAGATCCTGACAAGTCCTGCCCGTCCCATCGTCCTTCTTGCAAAACGGAAAAATCCGGCTGACCCTCATATCTCCCGCGCGCTCGACTCACTCAGTTTCAGCGCAAGGCTCGGGGTGATGCTGCCCTACACGCCCCTCCATATGCTGCTTCTTGACGGAATTTACGGCGGCCCTGATATTCTTGTTATGACAAGCGGCAATATACCGGGCTGTCCTGTACTCACGGATAACGCGTCCGCACTGAGCTCGCTTGCAGACTCTGCAGACGGTTTTCTCCTTCACAACCGCAGGATCGCAAACCGGTGCGACGATTCTCTCGCAGCTGAATGGCAGGGCCGTCCGTATTTCTTCCGCAGAAGCCGCGGCTATGCTCCCCGTCCGATCGAATTCAAACCGGAGTCTGTTACTGATGCAGACAGCAGAAGTACTGCACCGGATCACAAGGAAATTTCTACGTCCGCTGACGGGATTTTCGCGCTGGGAGCCGAGCAGAAGGCATCTTTTGCGCTGGGCCGCGGCCGCCATGTATTCTTAAGCCCTTATATCGGCGATCTGAAAAATGCCGAAACGTTTGAGCACTATACGCGGGCAATGAGAACATATGAAAGACTCTTCCACCTGAAACCGTCTGTATATGTGTGTGACCTGCACCCGGACTATCTGTCCACCGGTGAAGCCCGGCGCCGCGCCGCGTCAGACCATGTTCCGCTTCTGCAGGTGCAGCACCACTGGGCGCATATGGCGTCCTGCATGGCAGACAATAATCTTGGCGGGCCATGCTTTGGAATCGTCTGGGACGGTACCGGACTGGGAACAGACGGCAATATATGGGGCGGAGAATTCCTCACCGGAGATTACAGAGCTTTTCATCGGGCCGGCTCTGTCCGTCCCGTACTTCTCCCCGGCGGAGACCGGGCTGTCCGAGAGATTGGAAGGATTGCCCTCTCCCTGGTTCTGGATGCCGCACAGGACACGGAAAACAGATCCAAATTCAGCTGCTCTCAGGTACCGCTTTCGGAAGAAAAGTGCCGGATGCTGGCCGGGCTCATAAAATCATCGCCCCGGACTGTTCCTGCATCCAGCAGCATCGGACGCCTGTTTGACGGCGTATGCGCCCTCATTCTGGGACGTTCCGAAGTTGACTACGAAGGAGAAGGAGCCGCATTAACGGAAGCCCTCTCCCCGGCAGAGACTCCTGAACAGCTGACAGCTTCATCCTTATTTCCGGGAGTATCACTCTCAGAAGATTTAAAACACAGCAGCGGAACTGCTCTTCTAAAAGAGCTTTCTTATCCCGTTCAGTTCTATGAAGAAAAAGGGATGCGCATTTTTGATACCCGCCCTATGACACGGGCACTTCTCGAAGACCTTGCAAAATACGAAGACAAAGGCACACCTGCCCTTCGCTTTATGGCTTCGCTCGCATGCATGGCTGAAGATCAGTGCCGCACGCTCAATCCTGAAAAACTTCCAGTCGTCCTCTCCGGCGGAGTATTCCAGAACCGTTTTCTTCTGCACGGCATAACTTCCCTGCTGGAAGAGAGTGGATTTACGGTGTATACTCATCATCAGGTATCCGCAAACGATGAGGGCATAGCATTAGGACAGCTCGCCATTGCCTGCCGCAGACAGTATCACGGACAATAATTATACAAAAAAGATGAACAATTTACTCATCGGGACATAATAGATAGAAAAGAGGACATAACTTATGTGTTTAGCAATGCCTATGAAGATCAATAAAATAGAAGGTTCACTGGCTCAGTGTGAAGCCGGGGGCCTCACACAGGATATCCGCATTGACTTTATCAGAGACGCACACCCCGGCGATTACGTCATGGTACACGCCGGATTTGCCATTGAAAAGATGTCAGAAAAGGAAGCACTTGAAAATATGGAACTTCTGGAGGAAATAAAAAATGCTTTATGACAGCTATTTCAAAAACCCGAAAGATGTCCCGCTGCTTCTCGACAAGATTCGGAAATACAGTGACAAATCCGGCCCTATCCGCCTGATGGAAGTCTGCGGTACGCACACCATGGCTATCGCACGCAGCGGGATCAGAAGCGTTCTTCCGGAAAATGTACGGCTGCTCTCCGGCCCCGGCTGTCCCGTCTGTGTTACGCCATCCAACATGATCGATATGGTTCTTGACCTTTCCCAGAGACCGGGGATTATGATCACCAGCTACGGGGATCTTCTGCGGGTTCCCGGATCAGTACAGGGGGACAGCCTTCTGGCGCGCCGCGCAGCCGGCGGAAAAGTCGAATCTGTCTACTCTCCTATGGATGCCGTCAGGATTGCAGAAGAACATCCTGATACAGAAGTCATTTTCCTCGGAGTCGGCTTCGAGACAACCGCCCCCGGAACAGCCGCCTGCATTCTCGAGGCTTCTGCCCGGAATCTGAAAAACTTCTCCGTGCTGTGTCTGCTAAAAAGAACAGAACCGGCAATCCGATCCCTCATCGAGTCCGATGACTTTGCAGTAAACGGCTTTCTCTGCCCCGGACATGTGGCCGCCGTCATCGGAGCGGACGGCTTTTCCTTTCTTTCTGCTGATTACCGTCTGCCGGGTGTGGTGAGCGGCTTTGAACCCGGCGATCTTCTTTATTCTATTCTGGAACTTACGGAGATGATCGCACAGGACTCACCGGAATTAAAGAATGAATATACCCGGCTTGTACATCAGAAAGGCAATCCTGCCGCCCTTGCATTAATAGATCAGGTATTCTGTCCCTCATCATCTGACTGGAGAGGGCTCGGGCAGATCCCGGACAGCGGTTATAAAATCAGGAATGAATACGCAAAATGGGACGCGGTGAAAAAGTTTTCTCTCACTCCTGCAGCGCTGAAAGAGATCCCCGGATGCCGATGTGCCCAGATCATACGCGGTGTCATGCGGCCTGCAGAATGCCCGCTGTTCAAAAAAGTCTGCTCTCCGGATCATCCCGCAGGGCCATGCATGGTTTCCGGTGAAGGATCCTGCGCCGCTGCATACCAGTATGAATAACACCGGCATAAGGAGTACTATATACTCAATCAGAACAGGAATAAACTAAAGTAAAATCTTGAAGTATTAAGAGAAACAGAGGTAATGACCATGGAAGACAAAATAATAGACGACAGAATTACACTTGATTACGGAAGCGGCGGCTTGAAAACTTCAGAACTCATCGAGTCGATCCTTCTGCCCGCATTTAATAACACAGCGCTCTCCCGGCTTGGGGACGGCGCCATCCTAAACGGCACCGACAAACTGGTATTCTCAACAGACAGCTTTGTCGTCTCCCCGTGGAGATTTCCGGGCGGTGATATCGGGAAGCTTTCTGTCTGCGGAACAGTAAACGATCTGTGCATGGCAGGCGGGACTCCGAAATACCTCAGCCTTTCTTTTATACTAGAAGAAGGATTCTCTTTCTCAGACTTTAAGGACATTGTCTCCTCAATCGCAGAAGAAGCAAAAGAAGCCGGCGTATCTATTGTGACCGGCGACACAAAAGTTGTAGATTCCGGGAAAGGCGACGGAATCTATATCAATACTGCAGGTATCGGTTTCCAGCGCGCCAGCCTTCCCGGAAAGTCTGCCATACGCCCGGGAGATGTCGTTCTCGTCAGCGGCACCATTGGCTGCCACGGTGCAGCTGTAATGATGGCACGCTCCGGCCTGCTCCGTGAAGACAGCCCGCTCGTCTCCGACTGTCAGCCGCTGCATAAAATCAGCGAAGCGGCTCTTAAAGCCGCCGGAAATGATTCCATCCGGATCCTGCGCGACCCTACCAGAGGCGGAGCCGCCACTACGCTCAACGAATTCACAGAGAAGATGTCCTTCTCCATCGAACTCGATGAAACGTCGCTGCCGATTGATCCCGCGGTAGAAGCAGCCTGTGATATGCTGGGCCTCGATCCGCTCTACTGCGCCTGTGAAGGACGTATGCTCGCTGTCTGCGCTCCGGAATGCGCCGAAGCTGTCCTCGATGCAGTCAAAAAAACACCCGGCGGAGAAAACGCCGCCCGAATCGGCACCGTAACCGAAGACATGCCCGGAAAAGTCCTCCTGAAAACTCCTATCGGGGGCAGACGGATCCTTTCCAAACTAACCGGCATGCAGCTGCCGAGGATATGTTGAACCAGTCAGCCATGCGGTAAGAATCAGCGCTGGCTGTCACGCAGGCCTGCCTGCAAGTGACAATCAGCGCTGATTCTGTCATATGGCGTCCGGAAAACCTATTCGAGCAATTTCCCTGTCACTTATTCCGGATAAGTAAATCTTTTATTCTCCATCAGATCATCTCTGTATTTTCTGATATAATACTTCGCCATATTCAGGTTCTGCTCGGAATAATTACCGCACTGATCCGGCTGCGCTCCGGGGATTTCTCCTTCATATGAAATAATAAAATCGCACATCTCGATTACAAGATCATAGATATCCTCCGGATTCAGATCTCCAAACATCACAATATAGCATCCGGTACGGCATCCCATCGGTCCGAAGTATACAATATCATCTTTCCGGCTGCTGTTTCTTAAATATGTCGCCGCCATATGTTCGATCGTATGGAGTGCCGGCATATCAACTACAGGCTCTCTGTTAGGTGCCGTAATCCTCATATCAAAAGTAGTGATAACGCAGTCCCCGCGCTTATCCCTTCTTGAAACATACAGCCCCGGAAAAAGTTCCAGATGATTGATCGTAAAGCTTGCAATTCTTTCCATAATTTCCATACCTCCGTTTATTATTTAAGCAATTGAAGTCTGTACTATTTCTTTTGTCGCACTGATGTGCCTGCGTCAGCACTTTCCCGCTTCTATATCAGTACAGGCTACGACATATTATTATAGCGAAAGGTTTTTGAATGGACAAGTTATTTATAGTCGCCTGTAATGTCTGTTTTATGATATACTGAAAAAGATAACAATAGATACTGGCATATCTTTTTAATGCGAAACGGATTCAGCCGTTTCCGGCAGGTACATAAGATGGAAAATTTTGATATTTTTATTTCTTTTAAAAACACTGACGATGAAGGGCGTCTCACCGAAGATTCTAAAATAGCAGAGCTGTTATATAAAGAATTCTGCGCACGCAAAGTATCGGTATTCTACAGCAACATTACTCTGCTCAAGCTGGGGGAAAGCGTATATAAACGCTCGATAGATAAAGCGCTGGACACTGCAAAAATACTTATTCTGATCGGAACGGATCTGGACTATATCGAATCCCGCTGGATCAAATACGAATGGGAAAGTTTCCACACTGATATTCTGAACGGTTTAAAAAAGGACGGGGAAATCATAACATACACCCGGAATATAAATGCCCATTCGCTGCCAAGAGCATTGAGGAGTTACCAGAACTGCAGTATTTCCGATATGAATATCAATACTTTCTGTACTTTTGCAGAAAACGTACTGAAAAAGCTGCAGACGGCTGCAGCCTCCTCTTCCCCTTCACCTGCATTACAGTCCAATGCTGGCCGCACTGACGTCACACAGTCAGCTGTGATGCTTGCAGCAGGAAAGCATCATAAATCTGTATACTCTTCGACCTATAAAAATGAAGCTTACCGCTTGAAGATTCAGGCGAAAAACTCTGCGTCATCGGATCAGACTGCGCTTGATTACATTGAAAAACACGGAGGATTCCACGAGCATTCCATTGTGCTCGATGCAGGATGCGCATACGGCTATGTAGCAGAAGACCGTTTCGGCAGCGCCGGATGGGTGGACAGGATACTTTGTATCGACAACAACCGTACCGTAATTGAAAAAGCACGTCAAATGCATACAAACCCGAAAATGTTATTTGAAGTTATAGACCTTGAAAGTGAAGATTTCAGCGAACAGTTCCGCAGTATTCTGGACAAATACGGAATCGACAAGATAGATGTTATATTTTCCGCTCTTACACTGCACCATTTAAAGAATCCGAACCGGGTTCTCCGCAGACTGCGCAAATTTCTTGCCGGTGACGGCAGAATCATACTGAGAGGTTCGGACGACGGAAGCAAGCTCTGTTACCCTGACAATGATCTGATGAATCAGATCATACAAAAAAGCCTGACTGCCGAAGGGGTATCCGACCGGCTCAACGGGCGCAAACTCTTTACCCAGCTTGCCGATTCCGGATATCGCAGCATACGCGTCTTCAGCAATATGAAAGATTTAAGCAGCATTGACTACGATGACCGTGAAGCGCTTTTCAGAGAAAGTTTCGCGTACAGAAGTGATTATTTCCAGAAAGCGTATGAAAAAGATCCGGCAGACATCAGCCGCCGGAATGATTACGAATGGATGAAAGCGGCTCTTGAACTCTTTGAGCAGCAGTTCTATGAGAGGAATTTCTGGTATTGCGAATATGATTATATAGCTGTGGCGGAGAGATGATTCTCTCCGCCGCTGTCTCTTGTAAAATTTCTTTTCAGATTTCTTTTTTCTGCATATCTGCCGCATCAAGCACTCTCCTGAAATCCTGATTATGCGTGATCAGACGGTCGAACAGCTGGTACCCGATATCGGTCTTCAGATTATTCTTTTCCTGCATCCATCTGCGGATATCATCTGTTCTGAAATGTTCCGGATACATACAGTAATATTCGCAGAATGTATATACCGTCTGCAGCAGATTGATATCTCTCGCGGTACGTGCATTTATATTTAATCCGTTATAATATCCTGTCCAGACATTATAATAATGTGTCAGATTGGCAATATCCGGGTAAGTTCCTTTTAGAAAAAGCTTTCTCAGCACATCATTCTGTGATTTAAGCTCTTTTTTCGGTTCATTCAGACTGATGGTCTGATCACCGACTACAGCCTCTGCCATATCATGCACAAGAAGCATATCCAGAATTTCCCGCTTGCTGTACCCTTCTGTCCCATACTCTTCCGGAAGAAACAAGACAGCCATCAGCCATGCGCTGTAAGTA
This sequence comes from uncultured Lachnoclostridium sp., assembly GCA_930986645.1. GTDB lineage: Bacteria > Bacillota > Clostridia > Lachnospirales > Lachnospiraceae > Mediterraneibacter. The sequence continues at coordinate 132,759 of CAKNJS010000001.1, read as the reverse complement.
TGTTCGGATATACTCTCCGGATCTTCTATATTCCGCTCTGCCCACTGGCTGCGCTTTACCTGTTTCAACCCCCGGTACTGATTATAGATCATAGGCCCGATATCAAATTCATCTGATTCAAGAAATACTCTTAAATCCTCCTCTACACTTTGAAAATAGAAAAGCAGCTTTGAGGATACAATATTCTGCGGTCTCGTCTGGTAAACTCTGAGATATTCCAGCGCTTTTTGCACCAGCGGGCGGATATCAAACTTCAGCGTACTGCGTTTGTTCTGAATGCGCGCCTGCAGGAGAGTGAGCATCGTTACCAGATCTTTTTCCACAAATTTCCCGGAATGTTCCTCCAATTCCCTCTCAATACGGCTGTTCAGTATTTTTACCGCCTGCTCCCCAGTACTCAGATCTGTATCCAGATAGTATGCGTCATATGCCGCAATCTGATAATTATCTCCGAAATATTCTATAACCGCGCCCCGGTTGATCGCATTTGCAATGTCATTGGTGACAACAATACACAGATATTCATCCAGTATATTCACCTGTCCCTGATTCAGAAGCCCCGTACAGACTGACCGGAATAAGAAATGATTGTCACAGTTTTCCTGTGTATTTCTGTTATTTTCCTTCACGATTCCTTTATATTTTCCAAACTCGGAAGTCAGTATGGCAACCGCTTCATCTGAAAGATTTTTATAGGTCATCTTCCCCAGCCAGTATGCTGCATTGCTTTTCTGATGAATATGAAACGTCTCATAATTTTCCCGGATAAACTCAAGCATAGTCTCCTGAAGTCCGTAGTCATCCTTCATAAATGATGCCGCAAAGCGGTTTTCCATAGCTGTCAGCACAGTTCCAAAAAAAGTATAGTCCGTATCCTCCCGGAATTTTCTGATTTTATCTGTAAAATAATAAGCGATCAGAAACTCGAGATAAGTATTATGCTTATGCGGAAGAGACCACAGGGCTCCGTTGTATTTCTCCGTGTTCATGTTATAGGACTGATCAAACACATAAGCGTACAGTTCTTCCGCCACGCTTCTTAACTTTTCCTCATCTCCATACAGCTCGGAAAGAGCAAGCTTTTCATACATATCTGTAAGACGGATATCTGAAAAATCATAGCAGGACATCATTTCTTTTGCGATCAGCCGCACGAGAAAAATATCAATGGTAGGAAATTTCAGAGCCTGAAGCACTTTATATGTATCCTCTGCCTTCAGATCATACTGATAAATTGTAAAAACACTTTTGATCAGACGGAACGCCGCCTCCCTGTCGTCAATCGGTATCTGATGAGTGACAAGGGTATAGCCCTTGCTGTCTCCGGCTATCGGGATTACACGTTTCAGCCTTGACCTGTTTTTGATAAGACCTACATCAACAGCACAGACTCGGCTGAATCTCCCGAAAGGCCTCCACAGATCAAACACAACATTTTCCGGTGAAATTTTTGCCACATTATGTTCTCTGACCGCCTCTATGAAAAGGACCGGATGCACCTTTGGATGACTTTTTACATATTCGAAAAATTCATGGAATTCTTTCTCTATAATGTCCTTCATCTGAGCGTATACGTTATCCGGATTATATGGCACTTTCTCATAATAACTTGCAGATATATAAAACGGAAGCCGGTCACTCTCACCTTTTCTGAACAGGTCCAGCATCCGGTAGAACGCCAGCTGAAGCAGCATATTCTTGGCGCTTCCCGGAAGTCCCTGCACCTGTATGCAGGACTCGCCTTCCCGTGAAAGTTCTTCTGCGAGCAGCTCCGGCAGAACTCTGTCATATTCCATCAGCCGGTTATGCCGATATACCTTCACTGTCTCTTGAAACATCTCCTGTGCCGCAGAGCAGATCTTATTGTACGCATCTTCTCCCTCAATCTTTGAGTATATATTATAGGGATATTTCATGCTTTTGCTGATGATCAGACTTACAATTTCGTCTCTATGCCATGTGGACGGTCCTGCCTCTCCATGCTGATTCTCAGACTCCGCAGCTGCTGCTTTTTCCGGAATATCTTTCTTCGGCGTCTCTGTCCGGTTCTGTGAAGCAGCACAAGGATTCCTTAACGAGAGGATTGTTTTTTTCAGCGTTTCAAGTCCCTGCGCAATATCTCTGTGAGCCTCGATCCAATGTTTTCTTCCGAGGAAATACAGGTATTCGTCTGTAAATTCAAACTCCTGCAGTTTAAAAGGTATGATAGTTTTCTTATTGTCAAAAGCAATACTCACCTCATTACTTACATGACCGGAGCTGTTCGTATTCTCTGAAGCAAGAAGAACGAGAATATCACATCTTTTAATTGCGCTTACAATCTGAGTTGCATAGTTGCTGCCGGCATTTACATTTCGCGGTGCAATCCAGCACCTGATTCCGTTTTCTTCCAGAAACGAGCAGACTTTTCCTGCAATATTCATTTCTTTTGATGCATAGCTGATAAATACAAATCTGTCCTGATCCATATCGTATTCCCCCGAATTTTGTCTTTTCCTCTGTACTGCCTATTTCCTGCCCATATTCTGCTAATTATTCCACAGCACTGTGAGCAGACATGTATTGTCATTATACTGATAGCTGACTCCGCCCGAATCCGGTCCTTTCACTTCCATCTCGTACTTCATGGCTTCGTCCAGCAGCGGATCGATCTGCGCCATCACCTGATCGAACACATCTGGATCAGAGAACTGAATATCGGTTCGTTCGGCGCCTTCATCCACATCAGACTTCATGATGCTGAGAATCGGTTCCTGATCGGCCGAAGTAAGGTATCTTCCTTCCATTCTGTAGTATTCAAGCGAAGTATCCGTACATTCCGGCACTGGAAACATCGGGTCAGGCGTATGCGTGCGCGACAGCATCTGTGTCGTACAGCAGAGATATTCATATGAAGTAGTGTCAACATCCACTCCGATGCCTTCCTGATATGCGGGATCTCCCCATGTGGCATCGACACAGTAATAGGCTCCGCCGCATTTCACGATATTCCACGCATGAGGTTCGCCTGCATTTCCCGTGACATATATGCACTCCACTCCCATCTGATCGAGAAGATATTTAACAGCTTTGGCATATCCTGCACACACAGTGGTCCAGTTTCCGAACACGCTGTAGATATTCTGATTGTCCGGAGCTGACTTGTCATACTGAGTCTGATCCACAATCGTTTCAAATACATACTTCACTTTCTCATAATCGGAGCTGCTGTCTGGAATACCGTTGATAATCTGCGAAGCCTGCTGCTCGATTACACGCTGTCTGCTGTCCTTTTCCCCGCCTGTACAGTTATAGTTAAAAATAAGCTTTACATAATCCTCTCCGCTCTGATACGTATAGGAACTATCAAGCCAGAAATATTCCGGATGGTCATTCATAACACTGATCAGAACAGGCTCCGCTTCGTCGTGAGTGATTCCGTCCAGAGTTACGGATTCTGCTTCTGATGCGGCAGCATCGCTGATCTGGTCATAATATTCCTTCTTTGCATCATCCAGCAGTGAATAATAATACTCATGAATATCCGGATCTTCCGCCGCATCATCTGAAGCCGGATCTTCCGCCGCGTCTTTGTCCGATGCGGATGCATCATAACTGTCTGCATCATTGCCGTCATCCGTCATATCCGGATCACCTTTATCAACCGCAGGCATCTTTATATCCGCAGCTCCCCCGCCCGGCGGCACTGCATTTAATGCCGCGCCTCCGAAAAACAGAACAGCCGACATTATAAAATATCCGAAAACAGTTAGGATTCTTTTCATAATTCTCACTCTCCGGCCTTTCTCATTTGTTTTCTCGATATCTGTACTATACTCCCCGCCGGGGAAAATATTTTTTCAAAAAGCCGCGGTCCTGAAGGAACCGCGGCTGTCCGTATTGTCTGGTCGTCCGGTCACGGGACAGGAACAGATACTGCAGGATCGAGCCGCCAAACCGCCTTTTTACAATGGCGGGAACTCTTGGAACGGAGTACGTCTCTTTTCCTGATTATAGGACAGAGAATACTTTTTCAAGTACTGAATAAATCCACGCCCGTATTCGTCCTGCCTGAGCATGGTCCGGATCTGTTCACGTTTTCCATAGGCAGTCTCATTCAGATACAGCAGATACTGTATTTCTGCCCATTTTGCCATTCCCTCGTATACTTCCAGCCTGTTATGAGCTCCGTACGCCTCTATAATCGCTTTTTCATCCCAATTCTGATACTGCCAGATATGGGTGAGCTCATGGGCAATCGTAGCCATAGCCGAGAGTTTGGGTGCCCCGTTTTCAATATATAAACTGTAACCGGCAGCATCTTTCTGCGCAAATCCAAGCACTCTTCCGTCCGGTCCGGGCGTAGGCACAAATTCCTCTCCGAAATGTTTCGCAATGGTATTCGCATCCGTCATTCTTACCCGAATTGCCGCATTGATCTTGATTCCGTAAAAGATCTCCATATTTCTCATAACGATCTTGAAGATCTCTTTGAACTGTTCTCCCGTACGCAGGGCTGTAGATGAACAGTGGCTGCATCTCTCTCTTCCGTCTTTCAGGACATCATACTCTCCGCCTGCCAGTTCAACACCGCAGAAATCGCAGAAATGAGCACCTGTCTTTTCCGGATTATAGGATTTGGCATATTCCTCGGCAGCCTTCTCATTATCGCGTACCTGCTGAAGAGGATTGTGGTCATATCCGTACTGTGACAGATAAGCAGCTGTTCCCGCAAGATCAAGGAAACCACTGATCTCTTCATATCCATATTTGAGGAAACAGTGTTTCTGATAATATGTCATCTCTTCTGCCGGAACCGCCTTCGGTTCTTCCGGTTTCTGCTCCTCAGATGAAGGCTCTGCGGCCTCCGGCTCTTCAGGTATGGGCTCTGTTTCTGTCTTCGGCTCTTCGGGTACGGGCTCTGTTTCTGTCTTCGGCTCTTCGGGTACGGGCTCTGTTTCTGTCTTCGGTTTCTTTTGGAAACGGGATTTTACTTTCTCCCAGAGCCTTCCAAAGAAACCTTTTTTCTTTTCTTCTGCCGGATTCTCCGGTTCCGGCGGGAATTCCGGTTTGAATTCTTCATCCGGCTCTTTCTTCTCCGGCTTTTCCTTCATCTTTATGTCATGCCATGTGAGCACTTCCGTGATGATCTGAAAATACCTCTCGAGATTACGCTCCACAGATGCTGTCAGACCCAGATCAATCTCGCTGTCCTCTACGATATATATGCCGTCATCTTTCGCTTCACTTTCCATTGTATACATCGCATATTTCAGCTGTTCGGGAACAGATGTCTCTTTTCCGAGCTCTGTCACCGCACAGATATACGGATAAGCATCGGGGTATGTAGTTCGGAAAATTTCATTCATCAGCAGACAGATCGTATATCTGATCCGGTCTGATGCATTCGGAAGTATCACTTTCATGACAAGCTTGTTTCTGTATGAACGCTCCGGTATCCCGCTGACATGAATATGCCGTGCGGTATTCAGGTCATTATAGGAATTCATTTCCAGATATCCTTCCGTGCGCACATTCACCTGACAATACCCCTTGATCAGGCCAATATTTCCAAGTGTCCTGCAGCCTCCCACATTGGTGTCATCGCTCCATCCGGCAAGCTCAATATGTCTGATCTGCCGGTAATATTTACGTCCCGTAATATGATCAGCTGCCCTTCGCACTACAACACCGCTGTGCGGTGTGATCGATTCCACTTCATAGTATTTTCCTGCAAATGTAAGAAACTGTCCGGGGATGAGCGCCTGAAATACATGACCGTATAATTTTGCGCCTATATAATATTTCTCGCCCTCTTCATCCTCGGCAATATAATACGCATTCTTAAGCCCCCGGGCAAACTCCGCAATCTCCGTCTCTTCCTCCACGGAATAAAACTTCTTTGTCTCTGTTCTGAATCCGTCCCCGAGCAGCACTTCTTTAAAATGAACACTCAGGTTGATCTCATCAATACTGCAGTGTTTCCGGATCAGTTCCTTCAATGTATCAACCGGGGATTCAAAACGGATTCCGCTGACCATCAGTGCCTCGGCAATATCCTCCTCGGGCACCTGCTCTCCCGCCATTCTCATAAGGAGCTTCAGTACAGTATTCCTCTCCGTTCTCGCATAATCGGCCGCAATCGTCGGTATCGCTTTCGGATCGGAAATAAATGTCTGTGCATTCTGAAACATATAATCACGCAGCAGGTAATTCTCGCTGATCACATTGATAAAGCCCTGCTGTTTTGCTCTTGTAGCAAAAAGCCGGATCATCTCAAAAAGATTCTGGAACTCATCCTCAACAACGAGAAACGCATTCTCCGATACTGTAAGATCCCAGAGATTAGGATCTGCCTGAAATGCTTTGTTAAAGCTTTCCTGACTGGATGGAAGATTCGCGTAACTGCAGATTTTTCCGTAATACTGTCCCGCAATCCATTTCATATCCGCCACCGGGAACTTTTCCCCGCTGATCCATTTTGTATTTGCGATCTGATATTTCATAGCAACGGAATTTATCTCCGTGCCAATTCCCAGATATCTGGAAACATTAGAGAATATCCTGTGGTGCATATACTCTCCGTCCGCATCCCAGCACATCATGGATGTGATCGTGCCGCTCTGAGTTGTCGCCGCCACTTCAGTGATATTTGTCTTCAGCGTGTGGGACAGTGCATCCACAAGTCCGTCGCAGTTTCTGTCACACGCCGCATATACGATATTCCTGCCGGCATCAAACCTGCTGATCAGAAGGTTCAGTCCTATCTGGCCTGTTGCAAGCAGTTTTGACGGCTCGACAATAAATACAAATCCGACTTTTCTTAAAAACTCTTCATTCTTCTTCTGAATTTCAAAATTAAACAAATCGCTGAATTTGAGTATCCCGATATCGGTTTCCGTTATCTCTGTATCAAGGATCTCCGTCTTCCATAGACTGTCCGTATTGACCTCCTCAAGAAGTCCCTGTTCGATCCAGTTTTTCACGTCATCTGTTGATGAGTCTCTGCCCATAATAATCAGACATTTCCTGTAACGCATAAGATGCCCGATCATAGGGATCAGGATATATTCTGTAAGATCCCTGTAAAACGGATCACAGAACAGCACACTTTCTCCCTGCACAAGGCGGATACAGCTTTTTACGTAACTCGGATCTATATCCTTTCCGCTTTCCTTTACCGCACGGAAATATTTGCCCAGATTGGATACTGCGGGTTCTTCGCTCTCACACATCTCCTCCAGCGTTTCAAATGTCGGGGGCACTCCAAGCCCTCCGTCCACTGTAGCGTCATACAGCACATGATCTTCAAACAGGCTTTTCAGCACATCTCTGAGCAGTCCGTAATTCGCCATTCTGTAAGCTTCTTCATCTTCACCGAGGATGTCTTCCACAAACTCCCGTTTGGTAAGGCCTGAGAGAAAGCTTACCACTTCTCCGATTATAAGCACTCCGAATACCGGATAGAATGCTGTCCGGAAGAACACTGCCTCCGGGAAATACTGGGACAGCACAAATATAATGCTTGAAACAGCCGTTGCTGCAATATAAATCCCTTTATAGTAAAATCTGACCTCCCCGAACCTCGGCTGCACAAACCACTTGTCCAGTTCCCTGTCATACTCATAAAACCGTCCGGATGTGATCTCCATCAGGTTCTCCGACCTTCCCCACGTCCGATCCAGTATCGGAAGTGCAATTGCTTTCACGACAAGAAATCCAAGCACCATGACAGCGTTTACAATATAGATCAGATACTGTTCCAGATGAAGCCCGCCGATAAATGGGAGCAGGCTTTCCATGAAACGAATCAGTCTTGTAATCTGCACATAAATATCGTTCAGAAAAACCATGACCAGTATTCCGTATACAAGAGCGATTCCCGGCATTACAAACTGCTTTGCCCGCTCTGTCCGGTTCAGGTTTACTTTCATTGCAGCAATACACAAAAGAACGAAGGAAGCTGTGCAGAGCAGGATTTTAATAATATATATGATCTCTGTCATCAGTCTCCCCCTTTCTCCTCTTCGTAAATATCTTCCCGTTCGATCGTAAGTCCCGCAATAAATCTGTATGGTGCCCGCACCAGATCGCCCGCCGTATTCAGAGGGATTTCTGTTCTGCCGCTGTCCGCCTCATAGTAATAGAGCGCATTATCCTTCGGGAGTCTGTCTTCATCAAAGAAACGGGTCACATTTTTTTCGAAATCCGCCGCTCTGCGGATGCCGAATACCGCGGCAATTTCTTCATCACGTTCAATCGACAGGGCAAGTGCTTGTTTATGTACGCGCAGTTTTGACACTCTGGAAGATACCTTATCACTCTTTTTCGCTGCACTGACATAAACAGACTGGGCTTTCATAAATGTACAGAGCACGGAAAAATACTGTTCAAATTTTCTGGCCGAGCTGTTTACATTGTTGACAAGTTCTTTGATCAGACTGTTAAAACGCTCCATGCTTCTGATCAGCTTTCTTCTCAGAAGGAAAAGAGCAATCAGTCCTCCCGATGCCGCAAGGATCACTGCCGCCGCGCTGAGCCCGATCGACGCCAGAAACTCGCTTCCGCCCAATCTGAGAGAATTAAATATATACGGGAAATATCCGATCAGATAGATCATGAGAAAGATCAGACCTGATCCGACCGCAATCCCTTTCCGCATTCTGGCATCAATGTCTTTTTTCACCTGCCGGTCAGTTTTATTTAATTCCTGACGGATCCTCTTCTCGTCAATTACACTGTGTGTATCGCTGGTCAATACCTTAAGCTCCAGCACATCTATTTCGTCTTTGAGATCTGCGATCTGAAATTTATCAAGTTCATACTCATCGTCAAAAAAGCTTTCTGACAGTCCCTTCACCTGCTGGGAAGCCCTGTCTACGGCGCGTCTGGGTGCCTTTAAAAACTTATCGATTCCCGCCTGTTTCTCCCGGATCTGGCTGTTCCAGTACATCATTTCATCATCCGGGCACCCTCTGCTGAGCCCCACGCGGCTTGTATTGATTAAAAGATCTCCTCCGGATGTTCCCTCAAAAACTACAGGAATATGCTGTTTCTCGACAATTTCTTCCTCTTCTTCAAAGGAATACTCCGGCCGCATCCTGAGCCGTTCCTTCACAAAAGCATAGGCTGCTTCCATTTTATTGAGATGTTCATTAAGGACATCCGACAGCCCTTCATCCGAGATCTTCACTCCGAGCCGATAAAGCTTGTATGCCTGAAGCGTGCTCGCCGGGATCGGATTTACCGTAAGTGTAAGTACGGCCAGCCAGAATTCCATCAGCTCTTTCATATACCGGCTGTTTTCCGGATTTGTCAGTTCACTGCACAGGAATCTGCAGATTCCCGGATAATTATTTCTCCGGCAGAAATCAGAGCTTTCCATCTCAAAGGGTGACTTCCACGAAGAATAGATATAATCCTCGTCATCCGGATGTCTGCGTGTTGAGACCAGATAAACCTCCTGCGGACGCACATCAAGAAATGAATATTTATCTTCCAATGCCTTTCTCGCAAGAACGGTCTCCTCAGGCACTTTTTCTTCCAAATAAATTCTGCGCAGCCCGTCCTTATATTTTGCCGCCAGCGCATAGAACTCTGTCTCCGTAAGTTCCGATGCCCTTACCCGTTTTGTCTTTCCGGTTATCTCATCTGTATATTCATAACCGTCTTCAAAGTTCTTAACCGGTGAGGACGGATAGCCGCACAGCATATGGGTGAGCCGTATGATCGGCACACTGCTCGGTTTAGGAGGTTCAGACGGATCCTGTGCCTCTCCCGGATAGTCAAAGGGATTCTTTTCATCCGGCACAGGTCCGTTCTTTCTTCCGAAAGCCGGCTCCGTATCGACAATAACAGCCCGCCACTGCAGCCGTCCTTTGATCAGCTTATACAAGTCGGGAACAGATGCCGTAAGATCCGTCCCTGACTCATTCCAGTCACAGAAACTGACCAGCCCTTTCTCCGTAAACGGTCTGAACAAAAAACGGTAATCTTTCAGCAGATCCGACGAGTGCCTGCTCAGTATTATCACTGTGTGCATTATTTTCACCGCCTTCATATCCTGAGGATCACTCTCGTCTTGTTCTTGCATCCTCTATCATTGTCTGGATTTTTTCATAGAGATCATTCAATCCCTTGTTCTCGATCTCGTTTGACGCGATCTGCATCAGGTCATCCACATAATCGCTGAAATTATCTCTCCAGTTTTCAAAATACCAGTCCACATTTTTATCAAACTTTTCTGCCTGATCATATACAAAGTTTCCGTATACCCAGTCCAGATCATCGCCGAGAACAATCGTCTTCATATAGTCATACACGAAAGCAAGAGCTTCTTTCATAATATCCTTGCCCACCTTCTTGTCAAACTCTGCTGCTGGTGTGGACACCTTGAGAAGCAGTGCCAGATCAAAAAGAGTCAGGCCGTCTTTCTTAAATTCTTCACTCTTAAGTTTTCCGAGATGTTTATGGAGCAGACTCGTCTCAAAAGTAATCTTTCCGGAATTGTTTCTCTCCATGTCAAACTTCTTGTTCATATAGCTGATGATCGTACTGACTACGACAGGATTGATAATAAGCGCATCCAGCACCTCATAATAGTGATCGCACGGCGTGCCGTTTGAAACGACAAACTCCTCGGTCTCAATACCGTTAAGCTGCAGTCTGTACAGATACTTTCCTTCTGAAATCTTCCGGTAACTGATCAGATTGAACAGAAGCCCCAGTACAAATGCACGGTAGATCTGTCTCTCCTGACGCTCCTGATTCTCATCATCCAGATCCGGCAGGCAGGAAATAATATGCCAGCTCCTGTCAATGTGCGGCGTGATCACCGGCGTCTTGTCAGACTTCGGCTTAATCTGGCTTATCAGTTCATAATATGCCTTATAATACTCGCCTTCACATCTGCCGTCCGCCTCATTTGCCGGAGCGAACTTGGACAGGCCGTTCGCACGCAGACCGTAGATTGCCTGATAGAACATGATCATATTAAGAGGAATGTCTTCATCCGGATTGCCGCCATAGTTGCCAAGCTCTTTCGCGATCAGGGCGGATCTAGGGGATCCGTCCTTCGGATCCAGCTTCTTGCTGTATGTGCAGGCTGCAATAGGCTCTTTCTGTTCGCCAAGCGGGCGTTCGATAAACGGATTGGAAAGGTTCCTCGTCTCCGCAATAACCCGGCGTACATACTGCTCAATTCTGCCGAAATCATACTCATTTTCTTCATATTTTGCTTCTCTCTCAAGAGCAGACAGAACATCCATATCAACCGTGCTTCCATATATCTCCATCAGAGATTTTTTGAAATAGCCGATAATGCCGTCCTCAAAGAGTTCTTCAAAGTAACCGCCGTTTTCCGGTTTATCCTTCATCATGGAATAACTGCGCACCTTTGTATAGATATCCTCTGCCAGCTCTTTGTCGATGGTAATTGTATTGCCCGTGTACGGCATTTCTTTCAGAAGGTGATCCAGACAGTTCGGGGTAGCACATACATATCTTGTCGTTCTTCCGGCTGTATTTCCGTATTTCTTGCGGAGTGACACGATCCTGCGGTCAAGTTTATTGATTCTGTCCTCAAATGACGCATAGAAAGTCTGGAATGCATCACACAGACTTGTTATATAGTCAATACCCTCCCGGAACACCTCTGCGAGCACGCTGCTCGTACGGTATTTATCTACCTCGCTGATATAGAATCTGAATTGGTCTTTCATCTCCTGCTGCGATTTTCTGTCAATCTTTCTGTCCGCCAGCTGATCTACCGTCTCTGTCTCGTCCGTCTTCGGATCATCAAAAATGTTATAGAAATCCTCAAAGAATTTCTCTTTCTTGTCATTTTCTTTATCGACCAGCACTTTTTCCTTCTTCAGGAGTTCCAGTGCCTGATAAAGGAAATATCTTACTGCATTCGGATGAATAAATGTACCGTGCTGGTCTCTTAAGTATGTTTCCATCTGATGCGGCAGGCGGTCTTTTGTAGCAGAATCATTCTTCGCCTTAAAGATCGTATAAGCGATAGTTCTTCCGGTATCCTCGCTGCGTTTCATGACCATATCCTTATATTTTTCCACTTCGCCGAAAGCTGTCTGCAGATCTTCTGCCGTCTCTTTTTTGCCGACTTCGATATCGTTGATCAATCCGGAGGCCTGCTGTTTCTGGGCATCCAGATCCATCTGTCCGGTCATGGTGCTTTCTTTGACAAATTTCTTAAGCTGGGCTGCATACTCGGTCCACTTGTCGCTTACTTTCTTATAACCGCCGTCGTCATAAATCGTACATGCATCTTCGATAGCCTTGGCAAACGGATCTTTCTGCTTTGCAAGCTGATTGATAGACTCGATGTAGTCGATAGACGGATTTACATCGCGCACATGGAATCCCTGTGCCCGCATCTCGGAATTGGCCAAACACTTTTCTCTGTACATATCGTCAAATACAAGCCACTGTTTGGAAACACATTCCTTTGCCCAGTTGAGTGCGATAAACTCTTTTACATCCTCCGTCGGATAGATCAGCATGGCCGAGCCCGCGCCGGCATAGCGGTTGCGCCCTCTCTGCGCGCACAGTTCGCGGATGGTATTATCCTCTGACGAGTTGCTTCTCTTGTTCATCGGTCCGATGGACTGTGAGTAAATACAGTTTGCAGCGTGATCCAGATACTGATTAAAGCTGTTCAGCTTCTTCCCCTCTGTATTCTGCGCATCAAAAAGGAAGCAGAAATCATACGGGCGGACATCATACTCTTCCACATCATTGGAGCCCACTCTCGGGAATTCAATCTTCACGGTCTTCTCATATTTATCCGGCAGCGTCTTGTCGCCTTTCATCAGAAAAGCATCGAGCTCGCGCAGAGCCGCATATGCATTGCATCTCAGATTATTTCTCTCCGTCTGCCCGCGGATTACTTCATAAAATACTTCGGGAAGGATAAAGAAACCTCTCGTTATATTTGCACTCGCCTGAAACTTTGTAGCAAGATAGTTCTTCAGATAGAGCGCCACCGGAAGGATCAGACCGGATCCTGTCCCTCCTGCAAGAGAACTTACAATAACCACACGTAAAGCCTGCTCGCCGGAATTGCCCTCCAGTTTATAAAGATCCTCGATCGCATTGTGCAGCGGCTCCATATTGCCGGCACGGATTGCCGTGTCAAGAGCAAGTCTGGAGATTGCTCTTACCTGTCCGGCTCCTTCTGTCAGCGATTTACTGTTGAGAATGCCGTTTACAGGGAACCATGTGTCCCTCGCATGCGTGTCAATGTTCAGATATTCTCCGACCGTCAGCTTAGTGGATGTCTGAATCGTCCTGATAAACGGATTTTCCTCCTGAATCTCGCGCAACTCATTGATATCCGTATCAAACACGGCAAAACCGATGTGTCTGCGCTGCTCTTCCGTAACCATTTTAGATACGCGGCATACGATTTTGGAGCCGGTTCCTCCAAGTCCTACTAATAGTGTTGGTGCAATCATTTCTCTTTCCTCCTCACTGAGTATTTTTACTGCTTTTTCTGTTACTTTTTCTTTTTCCCTTTGTTTCTCTTTATCTTCCCGTCGGCCGTGCGCTGCACATTAGGAATACATGTATATGTAAATTCCGGAGTCGACACAACGATGATCGTACTTGCCGACATTCTGAAATTTCCTTTGTAGTTCTCCGGAATCGACATTCCGTTAAATGTAATGTCGTCTTTTCCCTGAAATGCCTGAGTATTCATCAGCCAGATACTTCCCCCGCCTGCTGCTTTAAGACGGGCTGTCTTCTTAACCGGAGCAGGAGAAAATGTCAGTCTTCCGGTCTCCGCTTTATAGGGTACAAGCATTGAGATTATATTCTTCTCAAAATTCCCTTTCACGACCATATCATGGATTCCGATCTTTTCCGCCGTACATTCAATGCTCGGCCTTTTCTTCATCTTCCCGGGGAACCGCTTCTTAAACGGAGGTACATAACCAAGGATAAGAATAAGAAGGATCAGACATATGGTAATCTGTTTCCAGTATTTTTTCAGATAATCGATCGGATTCCTGTCGTCTTTGATATCCATCGGTACATTTTCCGACTTGCCGTACTGCTGCCCGTCTATCTCGGTCGATACACTTACTGTAACATCCGCCTGTCCTGTCCCTGTCGAGAACATATCCCCGTCTTTATACCGAGGGGTGATCACCCATGTTGACACTTCGCTCCCGGGCTGTACGTCCCATTCAATGGCGAAGTCTGCACCTTCGCTGTCTTTGGCTTCCACCTCAACGGACGCATTCTTCCACTGATCTTCTGTCAGCGGCTCACCGTTTTTCATGGCTGCTACAGTCATGGATCCGGCTCCGTCCGGAATCTCCTTAAGCGGAACCGTATCAGGCGCATCAACCGTCATTTCCAGCGTGCATACCTGAAACGACATATCCACATGATCTGTATAATTATTCAGGTAGGTCACATCTGCCGCTATTTCCAGCTGTTCGCCGTCCGCCTGAATCTCCACCGACTGATAAGCGCCGGTGCTTCCGCCCAGTCCGTATTCCTCACCGTTTACTGTAAGGGAGTACTGTGGTTCTCCGAGAAGTGTTGTATTCTCAATGAATTCCCCCGTAAGCTGATTCACGAATCCGACTCTTACGTCATAAGTTCCGCCCTCAATTGTATCGGTATCGACCTGCTCGTCCCCGCGGTAAAGTCCTGCACCGAATTTTACATCAGGCTCATAATAGACCTTCACGGAATCGGCGTCCTTTATATCCAGAGTATACTCCCCTTCCATGATGGCAGAAGAATCAGAAAATACAGCTACCTGCCCTTTCAGCGAAGTATCCTTTGCGGGCGTCTCAGTCACGAAATCGGTCAGGCCGCCGCCATCCGTACTGCTGCAGGAGACTTCATAATTACTCTCCATATTGATCTCGCTGCCCTCTTTGTTTTTCAGGCTGTTGATGCTCACATCGCTGCCCTGTGCAAAAACGATCAGGCGGCTTAAAGGAATATCAAAAGAAAGACTTCCGTTTTCTTTTAATCCCGTATATTCATTTCTCTCGAAAATGCGGTTGCTGATCACCGCAAGTTCATTAATCACCTGAGAGCTGCTCTCCACCTTCTGTGAATAAAGTCCGATCTCTTCATCAGCGTCTGCAACAGTCTTGATATCGCTTCCCATGGCAAGATACTGGACATACATATTGTCCCTCATCTGAGCTTTCTGCTCCAGATCTGCCTGAAGACCCGCAGACGGAAGATCACTGTCAAAATCTCCGTCTGTCAGGACGACAAGCCAGCCCTCAGAGGCTCCGCCGCTGTCCAGAAGCGACGCAAGTTCATTTGCCGCTGTATTCACCTGTGTATAGGGAGTCCCCAGAGGCTGGGGGGTGTACATATTATGAATCTGGGCTATATCAGAAATTGATTTTACCGTGATAGAAGAAGTTGCACCCGATCCTCCCGTTGTCACATTATGCATCGGAAATATCTTCATCTGATCGCCGCTGTCATAATTCATCATTGCAGCGAATACTTCCATTGCATAAGTTGCCTGTGACCACGCCATATTTCCCGGTCCGTACATACTTCCGGAATTATCGAATACAACATAGATTGCCCTTGCTCCGCTGTCTTTCACCTCCGCTGCTTTTGTTCCCATTCCCGGAGTCAGTATTGAGGTAAAAAGCACGGCCAGAAGCAAGAGTCTGGAAATTATCTTTTTCATTTTCGCCCCCGCCTTTAAATAACTAAAATTATTCCGCCGCAAAACCGCCGTTTTTCGACAAAATATATATTTATTATAATTCCCTGCATAATAAATAACAAGTTAATTATATCTGAAGCATATCAGATCTGACTAAAAAAATTTTTTCAGATTTTTCTTCCGTAATATACTGTGTCAATTCCGGGGCCTCTGTCATTCTCCAGCCTGCATAAGAGATCATATCCCCTCTGCTCCAGGCCCCGCATATGCGCCTCATTTTCCGACCATGTCCTTGTGGATATCCGGGGACAGCTGCAGATCTTTGCCGCCTCCGTCTCCATACATTCATACAGACTGTTCATCACATGCTGCCTGCGGCAATCCTTTTTCACGCAGATCGTCGTGATATAAAGCGATTTTCCGAAATTCTGCAGGGCATCACAAATATAGTCTTTCTTAAACGTCATATATCCGGTCATTTTTCCGGCATCATCAAAGGCCAGAATAAAATACTGCTGTATCATTTCATCAAAATATACAGTGGGCTTTACTATCTGATCCCTGTCCGAAGACTCCTCTGTCCTGAGATCTTTCTGCACGGAACTGTTTCTCGCTGACAGCGGCGGATAAAACTCTCTGTCACACTCGCAGAGTATGTCCCATATCTGTTTCTTTTCTTTTTCGTCCGTTACAATGCCTCTGTATTCAATCTTCATCTTCATGACTCCTTTCCTTTTTGGGTTTTTCTGCAAAAATATACAGTCTGTGTGAAGATTTATCTATTGTTTCCGTCTCACATATACGAAAATATTCCTTTCGTATTTGCTCAAATTCTTCATCCGTCACGGATGGAATGTGATAGTAAATCAGGCTGGCGTTTGCAAAATTATCGACCAGATCCATATTGTCTTTCTCATCTGAATAAACACTTTCCACATGAATATCCGTAAAGCCGACTGATTCCAGCAGAAGTTCCATTTCTCTTTTCTTCGGATAAAAAGCAGGGAACAGCCATTTTTTGTACCTGTCCTCAAATCCGAGATTTCTGATCGCCTTACGCACCGCCTGATGGAGTCCCGCATATGTACCTGCGCCTCCCTGATGCACCGCCAGCTTCCCGCCGGGTTCCAGTGCCTCATACAAAAGACCGTACATCCGCTTTTCATCCGTGATCCAGTGCAGTGTAGCATTGGAAAATACAAGATCATACATCTCTTTATCATGCAGATCGAGAGCATCCATGACATCGAAATCAATTTCCCCCTCACAGCTGTCCGGCGGCAGGCTCTCCACAAGCTTCTGATATTTTTCATTTGCCTTTTCAATCTGGCTGACAGCCAGATCAAACGCCCTGACATGCATATCCCTGTTTTTATTCCACATATCCAGTGTCGTGCTGCCATTGCCGCACCCGACATCCAGAACTTTTGAGAAACTGCTGAAATCAATAGAATTTACCAGCTTTGTTCCCTGACGGTACTGTGTCTGCGAGGATTTATCATACGCCTCCCCATCGTATACGATCTGCTCATTTTCATTCTGCACCCGGCATATTACATTGATGATTCCCAGCGCATCCTCAACACGTTCTCCAACTTTGTGGCAGCAGTCCTGAAGCTGGCCGTAAATCTCCAGAAGGCGGGATACACGGTGGAAGTTACGCCGGATCACCTCATCCTTGGAAACCGTAAGATATATAATTTCCTTCCATTCTTCATCCAGCTGGTATCTCTGCCGGACACTCTCAGTTATCTCGATTTTTCCCTCCTCCATGGCAAAACTTTTCTTCCATGTTTCCAGATGATTGTTTTTACCCAGCATCAGATAGACGGCAGGGAAAGACAGCTGCAAAGCCATCAGCAGCAGCTCCATCATGCGCAGTTCCGCATGGCTGTTCTCCTCACCCAGATTCATCGCTGTCATCAGATGAAGCATATTGAGAAGCCTTTTGACGGCCCGCGGATTTTTATTGGTTGCCAGCTGAAAGATCTCTATGATCCTGCCCTCATATTTTTCATAATCATAGGCACGGTCAAAATACTCGATCTTTTTCAGCCTGTCCATAACCATGGCTCGGATATCATATTTTGCCACGGGAATCCGGTACGGAACCTGAATCAGTTTATCAAAGAAATCCTGACCGATATTTCGGTTTGCTATATGTTTACTGCCGTATTTCTGTTCGATTCCGAATGTGACGACTTCATAGTCTATTGCAAGAATAAAAACACATTTCTCAATATCAAACAGATTCTTCAAAGCTTCCAGCAGAGTAACCGCAAGCCGCGGCTCCAGTCGGTCCAGATCGTCAACAAAAATTAGAAACGCCTTATCTGTAACACCGTTTCCCTTCTGTTCCACTTCATCTTTCAGGAAATTCTCAAAATCCCGTTTTAATGTGCGGATAGAGGCATAATCATGTCCCCCGAACACCTGATCCAGCACTTTGCCGGACGTCTCCAGTTCGATATTAATTGCCGTGAGCATCACGCTGGAGATGCCTTTCAGATATTCTTTGATCTGGCGCTTACGTTCATCACTTTTCTGTCTGGCATGAAGCTTTTCAAAATGTTCCTCCAGCTGTGAGAAAAGACTGTTCAGCAGCTTCTTAACCGCCGTCCCGTATTCATTTTCCAGAAACAGATCCCACGTATTCAGCCAGATTGCGTCATACCGTTCTTCTTCCGGCAGTTCGGGAGAACACAGGCAGCACTCCATCATTTTCATAAAAGAAGTCTTGCCGCTTCCCCACTCTCCGTGCAGAGCTATTGTAATCGGGGTTTCGCTGCTTCTGATAAATTTACACAGTCCCTGCACATATCTTCCCACTCCAAATTCATCCTGTTCCGGCCTCTCCACCGGTATATCTCTTTGTTCCATATCTGTACTTCCCCCTGTTTTTTTCGCGACACCATTCACACATCTTCAGCCGCATGATATAATATTGGACAGATTCTATTATAAAGGAAATCAGACAGATATGACAGAAAATACATTCAAATATGATTTTTTTATCAGCTATCGCCATGGCGACCCTGATACGCAAATAGCACAATACCTTCAGCGGGCACTGGAGCATTATAAAATTCCGAAAGAGATCCGGATAAAATCCGGAAAACAGAAAATCAACCGTGTCTTTCGTGATAACGAAGAGCTCTCAGCCTCTTTTGACCTTGCAGGAGAGATCAGGGAGCAGCTGCGCACTTCCGAATTTCTGATCGTTGTCTGCTCACCGCGCACAAGGGAGTCCCGTTGGGTCATGCAGGAGATCCAGACATTTATAGAGCTCAGAGGACGGGAATACATCCTCCCTGTTCTCATCGAAGGGGAACCCGCTGATTCGTTTCCTGACATTCTGCTGGAGACGGAACCTCTGGCGGCGGATTTCCGCGCGGACAGTACACGGCATATCATCAGGAAATGCCGGCAGGAGATGCTTCGCCTGATCGCTCCTGCACTTCACTGCTCCTATGACGAACTGCGGCAGCGCCATAAAACCTATCAGATGCGGAGACTTGCCGCCGCCGCTTCTGCTGCTGCCGCTTTCTTTCTCATTTTCGGGATCTACAGCTTCCGGCAGAGTGTGCAGATCAGGGAAAATTATGAGCAGAAACAGATCAACCAGTCCCGTTATCTGGCTCAGGAGTCCCATGATCTTCTCGATTCCGGCAACCGCGAGGCCGCACTTCTCACTGCCAAAGCGGCACTCCCTGAATCATCGGACAGCAGAGATAAGCCCCTTGTAGGCGAGGCGCAGATGGCGCTCGAAAATGCCCTTTATCTGTATTATGCCGATAATGTAAATTACTACTACCCTGTCCAAAAACTGGAGTTGAATGACAGTTTTACATCCGTATACGCAGTGGACAAAGAAAATGATCTGCTTGCCTGCTGCGACAGGCAGGGCACTACATATTACTGGGATTTAAAAAACAATACCGTCTATGATCCCCTTCCTCTTCCGGAAGGAATGGACGACATAAAATATCTCTTTCTCAGCGGAAACGGCACTGCCTGTCTTTCCGACGCCTATTCGGTTGTATGCTGCGACTATGTTAATAAAGAGATTCTGTGGAAATGGTCGCCGGATTCCGGTTACGGGGAGGTGTGCAGTATATCGCCTGACAAGTCCATGATCTCATTCGTCTCAGTTCACACAAATTATGAAGAGAACTCCGCTTACTCTTCTGAGCTGACAGCTGTCTTTCTTGACGCCAAGACAGGAAACCCCGTATCGGAAATATCCATTCCTCTGGAAGATTCCGACGACAGTTCTTCATGGATGGCAAACAGAGCTGAATGGACGCAAGACAGCAGCTCCCTGTGTATCTCTGCTTACAATGGTCCGCTTTACGGAGACAGAGAGAACGCCCTGTACCTTCTCACCCCTGCCTCCGGCTCGTCCAAAGCAATTTACCAGTGGACCGGCGGTTCATGCTATGCCATGATGTTTTCCGGTCAAGATACGCTGACCTTCCTGTACAATGTCGAATTCAACGTATCGCTGAATATTATGTATGACACATTGCCTTATTCTGTAGCCGAGCTGGACTGCACTGACGGCAGCCTCAACTGGAAAATTGACAATGCTTCCATTTCGCGGGACGGGCTGTACAGAATCGGAACTTTTTCCGATACGGAAGAGGATGAGGCATCCATATGGGTCGCGGCCGACACTGAGGTGCTGCACATACGGGACGGGGAAATTCTCGGAGAATTTCCTTATGCCCGCAGAGTAGCCGGGGTAAATGACGGTCCCCGGGGCGCATACCACATCACGCAGGACGGCATCCTGCACGAGGCATTCCTCAATTCCGCCACTCTCCTAAATGAGACATATGGACATTCCGATCTCGGAATTAATAATCTGGGAGTGGCAGAATGGACGGATTCAGGGAAACTGCTTCTCTTTCCCAATGACGGCGAAGCGGTCTATGTATATGCCATTGTCTCCGACCCCGGGCAGGAATTCATTCCGGATTCCGAAAATATAAAAACATCCACACCGCCCGCCATCTCCCCGTCCGGAAAATACATCGCCGGTCTATGCGGGACAGGAAAAACAGACGCTAACGGCGCAGAGTATCAGTATTTTAAAATATGGGACAGCGATTCCGCAGAATGCATCTGGTCGTATCAGGTCTCCGGCGTATATGACGGCATTTCCGGATTCTTCGGAGACGACTGCTGCTATCTCGCCACAGAAGACGAAGTCTGCCTCTATTCCCTGAAAGACCGGGAAATCATGGGCATCTGTAAAAATCCCTCTGAAAACACCGCAGATAAGTTCTGCGAATTTCAGGCTGCGGAACAAAGCGTTGAGCCTTGCATTTTCTTTCAGATGGCTGGCGGCATAGCCCGTCTCTCCGGTGAATCCCTTGAACTCACTTCTGTCCTGACACCGGAAGAAATACAGGCGCTGACCGGATGGGAACCGGCATATGAGGGCGACACAATTACCTCATATGAATACTCATACTGCACGGATCCCACCGGCAGGTACGCAGCTGTGTGGCTGAACGAAAGTTACGAAGAGGATGCTTCCTCTGCATCCGTGATCTGTTTTTATGATATCGGAAATAAAACCGCCATTGACGGACCGTCCGGACTCACTGTGGCTGCGGACACACTTTATCCGAACTGCGTCTTTTCCGATGATGGGACAAAAGCTCTTGTCTACGGTACGGACCGGCAGGTTCATATCATAGACCTTCCGGGCGGAACCGAAATCTGCACTGTACCGCTGGAGGGAGACAGCTACCGGGCATTCTGGCTCTCGCCGGACAACCGGTATCTGTTCCTCCACTCACGTACGCGCATGCTCTCCGTCTATGACACGAAGACTCATGATTACACAATGAACTCAGAGGAGCTGGAGCTTGATATTACAGACTGGAGATTTAATGAGGACGGAAACGAACTGTACGTAACTGCCGAATACACTGCCTCCTATCCTAACGGCTTCATCTTGCAGAATATGGGAGACGGAATATACGAGTACACGTCCATACTGCCCTACTTCGCCGGCATCGGCAGTGACTATGTGCTTGAAGTTACAGAAGACGGACTATATAAGTTTCCCCGGAGATCTCTCGACGAGATGCTTTCCCTTGCGGATGAAGTACTGGACGGGCGTGAACTTACTGATCTTGAAAAACAGAGATATTTTGTAGAAGATTAAACACGGTTGTGCTATAATCGTAGAGAAAAATCGGCAGATTCCTCGGCGGGCTTTCTGCCGCAACACCGGACAGGCGCTGTATATCGGCGCCCGTGTACAATGAAAAGAGGGAATTTATTATGAGCGCACAGAATCTCACCCTGCTCACAGACCTCTATGAGCTGACAATGATGCAGGGCTATTTTGAGACACAGGAAAACGAAACTGTTATCTTTGATATGTTCTTCCGGGAGAATCCGAACAAAGGCGGATATTCAATTATGGCCGGACTGGAACAGGTCATTGACTATATCAAGAATCTGAACTTCTCTTACGAGGATGTTGATTACTTAAGAGGACTCGGCATCTTCAGCGAAGATTTTCTTCATTATTTAAGTGGATTCCACTTCAGCGGTGATATATATGCGATCCCCGAAGGAAGCGTGATCTTCCCGAGAGAACCGCTGATCAAAGTTGTAGCGCCGATCATGGAGGCGCAGCTTGTGGAAACCGCAATTCTGACGATCATCAATCACCAGTGCCTGATCGCCACGAAGGCGTCCCGTGTCGTTCATGCGGCACAGGGAAACGGCGTCATGGAATTCGGTCTGCGCCGCGCACAGGGACCGGATGCAGGGCTTTACGGCGCAAGAGCAGCAATGATCGGCGGCTGTGTGGGCACTTCCAACGTACTTGCCGGCGAAATGTTCGACGTGCCTGTCCTCGGGACCCATGCTCACAGCTGGATCATGAGCTTTAAAGACGAATATACCGCGTTTAAAGAGTATGCACGTCTCTATCCCAATGCATGTACGCTGCTTGTAGACACATATGATACCTTAAAGTCCGGCGTCCCCAATGCGATCCGCGTCTTTAAAGAGATGCGCGATGCCGGAATTCATCCGAAGAGCTATGGCATCCGTCTGGACTCGGGCGACCTTGCTTATCTGTCCAAAAAGGCGAGAAAAATGCTGGACGATGCAGGATTTACCGATGCGGTCATCGCCGCTTCTAACGATCTGGATGAATTCCTGATCAACGACCTGAAACTTCAGGGCGCCGCCATCACTTCATGGGGCGTTGGAACGAATCTGATCACATCCAAAGACTGTCCGTCATTCGGCGGAGTATATAAACTTGCCGCAATCCAGAATGAAAAGGGAGAATTTGTTCCGAAGATCAAGATATCAGAGAACGTGGAAAAAATCACAAATCCGGGTAATAAGACAATCTACAGGATTTATGACAAAGAGACCGGTAAGATCCGCGCTGATCTTATCTGTTTTGCAGGAGAAGAATATGATACCTCTAAGGATCTGGTACTTTTCGATCCCAATGCAACATGGAAGAAGACCCGTCTGGAAGGCGGAACTTATACAATGAAAGAAATTCTAAAGCCTGTATTTATCCGCGGCGAGTGCAAATATGACAGTCCGTCTGTAAAAGAAATCGCGGATTTCTGCAGACAGGAAAAAGATACGCTGTGGGAAGAGACAAAACGTCTTTTCAACCCGCACAAAGTATATGTAGACCTTTCACAGAAGCTCTACGATACAAAGACTGCGCTTCTGAACGAGGCAAATATAAATATCTGAATAAAGGAGTAACAATTATCATGAAGATTATCGTACTGGCCGGAGGATTAAGCACAGAACGCGACGTATCGCTCGCTTCTGCCGCAGGGATCTGCCGGACACTGCTGGACAAAGGACACGATGCATTTCTGCTGGATGTATTTATGGGACTTGAAAACCCGCCGGAAAATCTTGAAGATGTATTCACTCTTCCCGGACATGGTCTCGAAATTGCAAAAAACATCAGTGAAGAAGAACCGGATCTTGCCGCTGTCAGGGCGTCCCGGCCGGATCAGTCCGACTGTTTTCTCGGACCGAACGTCATTGAACTGTGCCGCCTTGCCGACATCACATTTCTCGGGCTCCACGGCGGCGAAGGTGAAAACGGAAAGCTGCAGGCAACATTCGACCTGCTCGGCATCCGCTACACAGGCCCGGATTCTCTGGGCTGTGCCGTAGCCATGGATAAAGGATTCACCAAACAAGTATTTCTCCAGTCGGGAATCGACACTCCTGCCGGGGTCTGTCTGCACAAGAATACTGCTGATCACTCTCTGGCAGCTCTGGGGCTCTCGCTGCCTGTTGTGGTAAAGCCCTGCTCCGGAGGTTCCAGCATCGGCGTGTATATTGTAAATACTGAAAAAGAATACGAAGAGGCTCTAGAGAAGTCATTCTTCTATGAAGACGAAGTCGTTATCGAAACATTTATTAAGGGCCGCGAATTTGCCTGCGGCATTATCGACGGCAAGGCACTCCCTCCGATTGAAATCATTCCGAAAACAGGTTTCTTTGACTATGCAAATAAATATCAGGACGGCGCTGCGGATGAGGTCTGCCCGGCT
Source organism: uncultured Lachnoclostridium sp. (assembly GCA_930986645.1). Taxonomy (GTDB): domain Bacteria; phylum Bacillota; class Clostridia; order Lachnospirales; family Lachnospiraceae; genus Mediterraneibacter. The sequence goes on along the minus strand of CAKNJS010000001.1, from coordinate 108,522 downwards.
GATATTCCCGAAGATATTGAGCTGCACATGATGGAGCTCACTGTAAGAGCTTACCGCGCCCTGAAGCTGAACGTGTACAGCCGTGCGGATTTTCTGCTGGATGCAGACGGAAATCTGTACTGCCTTGAGATGAACACGCTGCCCGGCATGACGGCAGCCAGCCTGCTGCCCAAGGAGGCCAAGGCCGCCGGCATCGAATACGGAGAGCTGTGCGAGCTCATCATTCAGAAATCTATAGAAGCAAGATATTCCAAATAAGGAGAAATTCTGATGAAACATATGTCATTACACGAGATTGCCGCTGCCTGCCGGGGAACTTATCACGGCGATCCGGCTGCTGCTTCCCGCGAAGTATCCTCAGTCGTCATCGACAGCCGGAAAGCGGAAAAGGACTGTCTCTTTATAGCAATCAGAGGCGCACGGGTGGACGGCCATACTTTCATTCCACAGGTTATGGAAAAAGGCGCGCTCTGTTCTGTATCCGAACAGGATCTTGGAGATGTGGATTATCCTTACATACGTGTAGAATCCTGTGAACAGGCGCTCAAAGATATTGCGGAACACTACCGCCGCTCTCTTGATATCAGGGTAGTAGGTATTTCCGGAAGTGTGGGAAAGACAAGCACAAAAGAAATGATCGCATCCGTTCTCTCCCAGAAATATTCCGTACTCAAGACAGAGGGCAATTTTAACAACGAGATCGGTCTTCCTCTCACAGTATTTAATATCCGGGAGGAACACGAAGTCGCCGTACTTGAAATGGGCATCAGCAATTTCGGGGAAATGACCCGGCTGGCTAAGATCGCGCGCCCGGATATCTGCGTATTTACAAATATCGGCGCAGCACATATTGAAAGTCTCGGATCAAGAGACGGCATTCTGAAAGCAAAAACAGAGATGATTGATTATATGAACAAGGAAGGCACAGTCATCATGAACGGAGATGACGACAAACTGCGGGGATTTACTCCGCCAAACGGCCTCTCTCCTGTCTACTTCGGTCTTGATGCCTCCTGCCCGTACCATGCCGAGCAGATCACAAGCAGAGGTCTCAAAGGCACCGACGCTCGTTTTATAACGCCTTCTTCTTCATTTGACGTGCACATTTCTATTCCCGGAAGCCACATGGTATACAACGCGCTCGCCGCAACTGCCGCGGGTTATGCGCTGGATATGACAGACGAAGAGATCGCAGCCGGCATCAAAGCAAATGTGCCCATCGCCGGCAGGAATAACCTCATCGAGGGCGCACACTATACGGTCATCGATGACTGCTACAACGCCAATCCCGCATCCATGAAATCCTCTCTGGATGTACTGGCTTATGCCGATACGAGAACCGTAGCGATTCTGGGTGATATGTTTGAACTGGGACCAAAAGAAAAAGAAATGCACTACAACGTAGGACAGCATGCCGCAGAAAAAGGGATCAACGTTCTGATCTGTATCGGTAACCTGAGCTCGGAAATCGCTCGGGGCGCAGAAGATACGGCTGCTTCCGGAACAGTCCATGCAGACGTGCCGGCTGCAGCAAACATGGAAATCCATCACTATGCCTCTAAGAGCGATTTCTTCAGAGATGCCGGAAATGTGCTCAGAGACGGCGACACTATCCTTGTCAAAGCCTCACACGGCATGGAATTTCCGGAAATTGTAAATAAATTAATCGGGAAAGAATAGCAGGAAATAGATATGAGTTATGAAGTACTTGTTCTGGACCTGGACGGGACCCTGACTAATTCAGAAAAGGAGATCAGTGAACCGACAAGAAAAGGGCTTCTTGAGCTTCAGGAAGCCGGAAAAATTCTCGTACTGGCAAGCGGACGTCCGATTAACGGAGTAGCTCCTCTTGCAGCCAGTCTTAATATGAGCCGCTATAAAGGCTATATGCTCTCCTTTAACGGCGGACGCATTACCAGATGTTCTTCCGGTGAAACGATTTATAACCGAACGCTGCCCCCGGAGGTTATCCGCCCTATCTGGGAATATATCAGAACAATTCCCGGGCTGAATGTGATTTCATATAATGACACACAGATTATATCCGGCATACAGTCTAACCGTTACGATGAAATTGAATCCAGAAACAGCATCATGGAAATTGTTCCGGCAGATGATTTCCCTTCGGCAATTACTTTTCCTGTCAATAAGATGATCGTCTCCGGAGATCCGGAACTCATCGCACCGGTCATAGCTCCCCTTCAGGAAAAATACCGGAATGTCTTAAGTATCTATCTGTCCGAGCCGTTTTTTCTGGAAATCATGCCGCTGCACGTGGATAAAGCCCGCGCCCTGCAGAAACTTCTGGAGACCCTCGGCCTCACGGCAGATAACATGATCTGCTGCGGAGACGGATATAATGACATTTCCATGATCAGATATGCCGGTCTGGGTGCAGCGATGGGCAACGCCCAGCCTGCTGTAAAAGACGCGGCGGATTACATTACACGCTCCAATGATGAGGACGGTATTCTGGATGTAATCCACCGGTTTATGCGGTGATCCCCCCGCAAGGGTGATCTGCCGCTTTTTCTTTTATTCAAAAAAACGTTCTCTGACTTCCTGAACAGGCATTTCCTGTCCGGTAAACAGCTCAAATGCCGCCACTCCCTGCCAGAGCAGCATGCCGCTTCCTCCAACGGCTGCACGGCAGCCGGCTTCTTTCGCTTTCCTGATCAAGAGAGTCTCTTTCGGATTGTATACGACATCTGCTGCCGCCAGTTCCGGTCTCAGGAACTCAGCCGGTACGGGAATCACATTCTCCATCGGGCTCATTCCCGCGCGGGTGGCATTGATCAGTATATCGCTCTGACCGATGACCTCGCCCAGAAGTTCTTTATTATCAAGGTCTTCAATATAGACTTTTTTAATAGACGGGACAGCTTTTTTTATCTTTTCCACTGTTTTTTCCCCATTCGCATAGAACTCGTCCTTTCTGTTGAAGATAGCAATCTCCGCCACGCCGTCCAGAGCTGTCTGAACTGCAATCGCTGTCGCCGCGCCTCCGGTTCCGAGAAGCACGATTTTCCTGTCTTTGATATCAACTCCGTGCTCCTTCAGATTGCGCACAAATCCCGTTCCATCCGTCATGTGCCCGGTCATCGTACCATCTTCTTCAAAGACAACTGTATTACATGCCCCTGCCAGCTCTGCTGCCGGTGAGAGCCTGTCCACAAGCTGTGCCACCGCTGTTTTACACGGCATCGTCACATTAAATCCGCCCGCATGAAGGGTGGCAAGCGCTTTTACCGCATCTTCCGTCTTCTCCACAGGTACGTCAAACGCAAGGTATGCTGCATCGATGCCCAGTTTCTCAAAACTGTAATTATACATTGCCGGGGAACCCGAATGCCCTACCGGAGAGCCGATCAGGGCGTAAAGCTGTGTATGTCCGCTGATTCTTTTTTCCATCTCTCATATGCCTCCAAAATATTATTCTTATCCGCAGAGGTGTGTATACGGAATTCCATTTCCATATTCCCTCTCAGTTCCAGAAGGAACAACAGATAAAGTATATCATAATCTGCATAACTCATCAACGCATTAAAGCGCGAAAATACAGGCGCCTCCTGATCCGGTACATTGACATTTCTCGACAGTTCGACTATTCTGATATCAAAAAAGACCGGAGGTAATATATGAAAATTGTATTTTTAGATGCTGAGTCACTTGGCAGCGATACCGATTATTCTGAATTTGAGCAGATTGGAGAGGTCGTAAAATATCCATGCACTTCTCCTGACGAAGTTCCTGCACGTATCAACGATGCGGATGTAATCGTTGTAAATAAAGTCCCTGTCAACGAAAGGACTATAGGTTCGGCGGAAAAGCTGAAGCTTGTATGTGTCAGTGCGACCGGGACCAACAATCTGGACAAAGATTATCTTGACCGCCGAGGAATCGAATGGCGCAATGCTGCCGGCTACTCCACCGAATCCGTAGCTCAACATACCTTTGCCATGCTCTTTTATCTCATGGAAGGCTTAAGATACTATGATGACTATGTAAAAAGCGGGAATTATGCCTCCTCTGCCCTATTCACACATTTCGGCATCCCGTTCCATGAACTTCGAAGCGTCACATGGGGGATTCTCGGTCTTGGAGCAATCGGACGCAGAGTGGCCGATATTGCAGGCATGTTCGGTGCAAAGGTTATCTATCACTCTGCATCCGGCGCACCCGCACAGGAAGGTTACCGGCAGGTAGATTTTGACACTCTGCTCTCTGAATCGGATATTCTCTCCATTCACGCACCGCTTAACGAACATACAGAAAATTTAATGAACGCAGATGCCTTTAAAAAAATGAAATCCGAAGCCATCCTTCTCAATCTCGGAAGAGGGCCTATCATAAATGAGTCAGACCTTGCCGGCGCACTGAATTCCGGTGAAATCCGGGCTGCCGGGCTTGATGTACTTTCTGTGGAGCCTATGACAAAGGATAATCCTCTCTTCGGTGTACATGATAAGAACCGGCTGTTTATCACACCGCATGTGGCGTGGGCAGCTGTTGAAGCACGGCAGAGGCTGATGAAAATTGTCGCCGGTCATATCAAGGAATTTTTCGGCCGTGCTTAATACAGATTGTCAAACTCTTCAAAGTCAGCACCGATTATCTTCTCGGACTCGAATCTCCAACAGGCATTGACCTCTCAGGACTGACAGAAGAAGAAAAAATTGCTGTAAAAAACTTGATACAGGCTATGAAACATAAAAAATGAGCTGATACCTTTCTCTAATGTGTATCAGCTCTCTTCATATCTGTATATTTATATATCCTCTGCTGTCAATTCTGCTTCAGCAAGCATGAAAGCCGCGCAAATCCGCCATTTCAGGCACAAAAAAACCGCCGTCCCCACAGCTACCATGTCTGCAAAAACAGCGATTTTTAAGTGCGCGATCAGGGGTTCGAACCCTGGACACCCTGATTAAGAGTCAGGTGCTCTGCCAGCTGAGCTAATCGCGCATCTCTTATGTGCTTCATTAACAGCGCATGTAGTATTATAAACGACTGTTTTGAAAAATGCAAGTATTTTTTTACATTTTTTTATTGAAATTTCCTTTTTCTTTACATTTTATTTATCGGGATATGGGAAATCTTGTTTTTTGTTACCGTCAGATCAGCTCTTCCAGTGTCTTTTTTTCTGTTATACCCTGTGCAATTCCTGTAAGCCGGCCATTTCTGAATGCAAGGAAGGCAGGTACCCGGTTTATGCCATACCGCATCATCAGACGCTCCGCCTTCTCTTCATCCATCCGGAATACTTTTATCCTGCCTTTCTGTTCGATTGCGAACTGTTCTACAACATCCTCCAGCATCGCACAGCGCGGACACCACGGCGCGTAAATTTCCAGAAGAACAGGAAGGGGATTTTTCAGCACTTCCGCCTCAAATCTCTCCAGATCGATTCTTTGAACCATTCTCAGCACCTGCCCTCCCGGTTCTTTCTGCCTTTTCCGCGGCAGATGTCCGAATTCAGTATCTTACAGACTTCTATCATAGAATTCCGGATACACAAGATACGGCGGTTAAGCCATGGCCTGCAGTAAAACATTTCACCGGCGCAGTATTTCCAGTGCTTTTTCCCCAAAATAATACACCTGCCTTTCAGAAGTTATAAATTATTATATGTCTCCTGAGACAGGAATGTGCCTTCCCGGATATATTCAAAGTCCCGCCGGTATACATCGGCTGTGTTTTCATCCCTTTCTTACCGCGATCAGCTTATTGATAGGATTTCCTTTCCGGGAAAATTTTTCCTCATATTCCGTCATAATATTCCCTCGGTTCATCTCTTCATTATGATGAAGATCATAGGTGAAGTTCTGAAGTGTCCATCCAGCTTCTCTCATCTGATCCAGCGAAAAATTAAAAAGTTCTGTATTGTCCGTTTTAAATTCAAGCCTGCCATACGGCGCCAGTACTTTCTCGTATCTCTCCAGAAATTCTACCGATGTCAGCCGTCTTTTAGCGTGCCTTGCCTTGGGCCACGGATCGGAAAAGTTCAGATAAATGCGGTCCACTTCATCCTGCCCGAACACCTCTTCAATCCTTCTCGCATCAATACAGATAAAACGGACATTCTGCAGGTCTTTGAACTCATCTGTATCATACATCTCAACTGCGCGCAGCAGCACGCTGGAATATCTCTCGATCCCGACAAAGTTGATATCCGGATTTTCTTTCGCCATATTCAAAATAAAACGGCCTTTTCCCGTTCCGACTTCGATTCTCACGGGATGTTTATTTCCAAATACCTGTTTCCAGCATCCTTTCTGGTCTTCCGGTCTTTTAATTACTATTTTATGGGCCTGAAGCGTACCTTCCGCCCTTGGTATATTTCTCAGCCTCATGTATTATCCTCCCCTGATCTGCCAGACTAATACCGGCACTTTTCCGTGCCATTACCATAATAACACGCGTGCGGATAGAGGTCAAAATGTAGTTGGAATTTAACGGTATTTCTCATGTATTTTCATGTCTCTTTGCTGACAATTCTTAACTTGCATTTTTCACCAAATGGTGTATGATAAAGTATATTATGATTTTCTTACAAACAGGAGGCTTTATATGGACTCTATTGTAAACAAATTGACGGAAATTGAGGATGCAGCTGAAGCGATCGTCAAACACGCGGAAGATCAGAAAGAAGTTCTGAACCGTGAATATGATGAAAAAAAGAAAGCATTTGACGAAGAACTGGATGCGAAGACCACGGCCCGTCTGAATGAGATCCGCGCGGATCTTGAAAAAAAGACTTCACAGATTCTGGAGACCCAGAGCGATTCAAGCGCCGGACTGATCCGCTCTCTCCAGAAGGAATATGAAGAAAAACACACGGAATACGCCCGCGAAATATTAAAACGTATCACCGAGGTGTAGCCTATGGGAAACTTACTTGAATACAGCGGTATCGTAACAAAAGTACGGGCTATGGAAGCCAAACTTCTGAAACCGGAGCAGTTTGTCGAAATCGCCAATCTGGGAAGTGTACCCGAGATCGCGGATTATCTGAAAAAGAACACGGCATATGCCGATGTCCTCGACACATTGACCGAGGATCAGATCCACCGCGGAAATATCGAGAAAGTGCTGACGCAGTCGCTTTATCACGATTACACAAAGCTATATCGCTTCTGCGGCCAGAAGCAGCGGCAATTTATGAAACTGATCTTGAAAAGTTACGAGATCGACCTGATAAATTATTGTCTGCGCATCGTGATCAACCATTATAAGCAGCCTTTTGACCTGAATTACAAACGCGGTTTTTTTGACCGCTATTCTCAGATTTCCATTGAGAAGCTCATCACATCGCGCACCACGGACGAACTGGTCGAGAACCTGAAAGGCACAGAATATTACACTCCTCTCAGGAAGCTGAAAGACAGTCAGAATATCACGCTTTACGACTATAATCTGACTCTTGATCTGTACTATTTTACTTCTACGTGGAAGGAACAGAAAAAGGTCTTAAAGAAAGCGGATCTCGAGCTCTTCATGCGGGACCGCGGCTCCAAGATCGATCTTCTGAACCTGCAGTGGATCTACCGGGCGAAAAAATATTATAATATGAAACCGGCAGACATCTATCTGCTTCTGATTCCAATCCATTACAAGCTGTCCACCGATCAGGTCAAAGAGATGGTTGACGCACCGGGACTGGAAGAATTTGAGAATGCAGTTGCACGTACTTATTACGCGCGCCACTATAATTTCCGTCAGAATCTTACCATTGAACAGATGTATGCAGATTGTCTGCACCATCTATACACAATAGACCGCAGGCGCAATCCCTATTCGATTGCCGCGATCAACACTTACCTCTTCCTGAAAGAAGAGGAAATCAATAAGCTGACTACCGCCATGGAGTGTGTACGCTACGGCCTGACACCCGGCGAGACGCTGGCATACGTTGGAGGTAAAACCCAATGATCGTTAAAATGAAATTTATCAACATATCCGGTCCGAGGAATGACATCGACCGCGTGACCGACCTGTATCTCTCCCGCTATGAGATCCAGCTCGAATCCGCACTGTCGGAACTGAAGACCGTAGACAACTTAAGACCTTTCGTAGAGATCAATCCATACCGCGACGCGCTCGCTAAGGCGAACCAGTTCGTAAGTTACCTGCCCAATGCAGACGATGTGGAACCCGCATCGAATCTGGGCCTTGACGATATGTTTGAGCTCGTTCGCAAGGCAAATGAAGACTATCAGACCCTTCAGGAAAAGAAAGAAAAATTAAAGAAAAAGATTGACGAGCTTCGCGCAAAACAGCAGGTCATCGCTCCTTTCCGTCCTGTGGACTGTGATCTCCACAAAGTGCTGAACTACCGGTATATCACCTACCGGTTCGGACGCATTGCCGTGGAATTCTACCACAAAATGCAGAAATATCTCATGGAAGATTTAAAAGCTGTCTTCGTTGAGGGCGAGCGGGATGAAAGTTTTGTATACGGGGCTTATTTTGTTTCCCCTGCTGAGGCGCAGAAAGTCGATGCAGTCTTCCGTTCCCTTCATTTTGAACGGATTGAAATAAAAGACGAATTCGAGGGCACTCCGGCATATGCCTATCAGTCCATCGAAGCTGAGATTGCCCGGGTAAACCTTGAAATTGAAGATCTGGATAAGCAGGCCGGCGAGATGCTCTCTGACCGTGCTCCCCAGCTCATTGCGGCGAGAAACCGTCTTGAGGAATTGTCCAATAACTTCGATGTCCGCAAGCTTGCAGCGCGAATGGAGGACAACAAGGAAGATTACTACATCCTATGTGGCTGGATGGCTGAAGACGATGTAGAGAAATTCTTAAAGGAAGTGGAGGATGACGACAAAGTATTTGTCGTAGTCGAAGATGACCACGACGCCTACTTCGGTGAACCGCCCACCAAGCTGGAAAACCCGAAGCTGTTCAAACCTTTTGAAATGTTCGTCCAGATGTACGGGCTTCCGGCTCACAATGAAATGGATCCCACCGTATTCGTCGGCATCACTTATTCTTTTATCTTCGGCGTCATGTTCGGAGATGTAGGACAGGGGCTGCTGCTTCTGATCGGCGGCGCGCTTATCTATCACTTTAAGAAAGCGCCTCTTGCAGGAATCATTGCTTCGGCAGGTGTATTTTCCACCATCTTCGGATTCCTCTTCGGAAGCATCTTCGGTTTTGAAGATGTGCTGCCAGCCCTGTGGATGCGGCCTATTGATCATATGACCACGCTTCCCTTCCTCGGCAAGCTGAACACGGTGTTTATCGTTGCAGTTGCATTCGGTATGTTCCTTATCATAGTGGCAATGATCCTTCATATTATCAATGCCGCCAAGAGCAAGGACATCGAAGCCGCATGGTTCGAACCGAACGGTGCCGCCGGACTGGTCTTCTATGCGGCAGTGGTTATAACTATCGTTCTCTTTATGACAGGCAATCCGCTTCCGGGCGGAATCGTGATGGCCGTTATGTTCGGCGTACCGCTGATCGTAATGCTCTTCCGCGAGCCGATCACAAGAGCCATACAGAAACGTGCTGACAAGATGGAGACCGGCAAGGCAATGTTCATCGTTCAGGGATTTTTCGAGATGTTTGAGACGCTTTTAAGCTATTTTTCCAACACGATCTCCTTCATCCGTATCGGCGCATTCGCAGTCAGCCATGCGGCGATCATGGAAGTAGTCCTGCAGCTCGCAGGCGCTGAGAGCGGACATCCCAACTGGATCGGCGTGATATTCGGCAACCTGTTTGTCTGCGGCTTCGAAGGACTTATCGTCGGCATACAGGTACTTCGTCTCGAATATTATGAGATGTTCAGCCGTTTCTACAAAGGCAGCGGGCATGCATTTGACCCATATACGAAAAAGAATGCAAAGAAAGCGAAAAAATAAATCTAAAGAAATCAGGAGGATTCAACCATGACTTTAGCAACAAAAATCATCTTTATCATCGCTTTGATCGTAAGCATCATTGTACCTTTCGGCTACTATCTGCTGGGGGAGAAATCAAAGAAACGCTATAAACGCGCCATTGGAACCAATGCATTTTTCTTCTTCGGTGCGTTTGCCGTTGCAACGATCATGCTGCTGGGCGGACCGGACGTACAGGCTGCCGAATCTGTAACGGCTGACAGCGGTTTTGCAACCGGACTCGGTTATCTGGCAGCAGCGCTTGTTACAGGCCTCTCCTGTATCGGCGGCGGTATCGCAGTTGCAAGCGCCGCAAGTGCCGCTCTCGGAGCGATCAGCGAGGATTCCAGTGTACTCGGTAAATCACTGATCTTCGTAGGTCTGGCGGAAGGTGTCTGCCTCTATGGACTGATCATCTCCTTCATGATCTTAGGAAATCTGTAATACCAGTCAGCCGTGCAGAAAAATACGGACTGACGAGATCTGCGGGCCCGCCCGCACTATTCACAAAGCCGAACTGGAGGCAATTATATGAAAATGTTTCTTATAAGCGACAATGTCGACACCTATACCGGCATGCGTCTGGCAGGTGTGGACGGCGTTGTTGTCCACGAACGGGATGAGCTCAGGAAAGCGCTCGAAGACGTACTCACGGACAAAAACGTAGGCATTGTGCTCCTGACTGAGAAATTCGGGAGGGAATTTCCGGATATTATCGACACATTCCGGCTGGAGCGGAAAATGCCGCTTCTAGTCGAGATTCCCGACCGGCACGGCACAGGGCGCAAGAAAGATTTCATCACTTCGTACATTACCGAGGCCATCGGATTAAAACTATAAAGGAGGGATTCCTCTTGACTCTTGAAGAAAAACTTGCACAGATGCAGTCTGCTTCCATGGAGCAGGCACGCGCTGAGGGTAACGCGATCATTGATTCCCATCGCGAAGCGCTGGAAAAAGTATTTGAAGATCACAAAGCAGAAGCCCTGCGTCAGGCGGAGACTCGGATCAAGGCAGAGACGACCAATGCCAGATTATCTTTAAATCAGGCGGCTGCAAAGTCCCAGCTCGAGATCAAGCGGCAGCAGGGAAAGGTCCAGCAGGAACTTAAGGACAAGATATTTAAAGAGGCGGAAAGCCTCGTCGATGATTATATGAAGACGGAAGCCTACAATGATTTTCTCATCCGCTGTATCCGTCAGGCAGTACACTATGCCGGCGAGGATCCGGTTGTTATTTATATTAATCCATCGGATGAGAAAAAGCGTTCCGATCTCGAGGATGCTGTAAGAGTCCATCTCACGATCAGCGCAGAGGATTTTATCGGCGGTATCCGCGCAGTCATCCGCTCCCGCAACATCCTCATAGACAATTCATTTAAAACACAGCTGCGCAATGAATACGATAAATTTATGTTTTTAGGAGGTGACGGCATTGCTTAATACAGGAACGATCTACGGCATTAACGGCCCCGTCATCTACCTGAAGGGAAATACCGGTTTCCGTATGTCCGAAATGGTCTATGTCGGAAAACAGAAACTGGTAGGCGAGGTCATTGCCCTTGACAAGGATATGACCACAGTACAGGTATATGAGGAGACAACAGGACTTCGTCCGGGAGAGGAAGTCCTTGCAAGCGGCAGCGCGGTCTCGGTTACTCTTGCTCCCGGTATCCTGAACAATATATTTGACGGAATCGAGCGTCCGCTGGAACGAATCGCAGAATCCTCCGGCGGCGCTTTCATCACACGCGGTGTCAGTGTAGACTCACTGGACCGCCAGAAAAAATGGCAGACACATATTACTGTTGAAAAAGGCCAGTATCTCCACGGCGGCGATATTATCGCGGAAGTTCCGGAAACCCACGCCATTGTGCACAAATGCATGGTGCCGCCCGATGTGGAAGGAACAGTAATTGACACAGTTCCGGACGGAGAATACACCATTGACGAGACGCTTCTCACACTGGAACTTTCTGACGGAAGCAAAAAGGAGCTGACCATGACGCAGCACTGGCCCATCCGTGTGCCGCGTCCCACACATCACCGTTTTCCGGCGTCTGTACCGCTTATCACGGGACAGCGTATCATTGACACTATGTTTCCCATTGCCAAGGGAGGAACAGCCGCCATTCCCGGCGGTTTCGGAACAGGAAAAACAATGACGCAGCATCAGATTGCAAAATGGGCGGACGCAGATATCATCATCTATATCGGCTGCGGCGAGCGCGGCAACGAAATGACACAGGTGCTGGAAGAATTCGGCGAACTGACCGACCCGAGAACCGGAAATCCGCTGATGGACCGCACTACTCTGATCGCCAACACATCAAATATGCCGGTGGCCGCCCGCGAGGCAAGTATCTACACCGGACTTACCCTTGCGGAATACTACCGCGATATGGGGTACGACGTGGCGATCATGGCAGACTCTACGTCAAGATGGGCAGAGGCGCTCCGTGAGCTCTCCGGACGACTGGAGGAAATGCCCGCAGAGGAAGGTTTCCCTGCATACCTTGCATCCCGCCTGTCTGCATTTTACGAGCGCGCAGGCATGATGCACAACTTAAACGGTACCGACGGCTCCGTTACCATTATCGGAGCAGTCTCTCCGCAGGGCGGTGATTTCTCCGAGCCTGTCACCCAGAATACCAAACGTTTCGTGCGCTGTTTCTGGGGGCTGGACAAGAGCCTTGCATATTCCAGGCATTTCCCGGCGATCCACTGGCTGACCAGTTACAGTGAATATCTGAATGACCTGAGCCACTGGTATCAGGACAATGTATCGCCGAAATTCGTAGACTACCGCAACCGTCTGATGGCTCTGTTAAATCAGGAGAGCAGCCTGCTGGAGATCGTAAAACTGATCGGAAGCGACGTGCTCCCGGATGACCAGAAACTGGTGCTCGAGATTGCCCGTGTGATCCGGCTCGGCTTCCTGCAGCAGAATGCGTTCCACAAAGATGATACGTGTGTGTCGCTTGAGAAACAGTTTCTCATGATGGACACGATCCTGTATCTCTATAAACAGGCCCGCGCCCTTGTCACAATGGGGCATCCGATGTCTGTATTGAAATCCGAGAACATTTTCGACCGGATCATCGCCATCAAATATGATGTGCCCAATGACCGTCTGGAAATGTTTGCACAATACCACCGCGATATCGATGCATTCTATCAGCGGGTACTGGAAAAAAATGCATAAGGAGGACCGATTATCATGTCAATAGAATATTTAGGCTTAAGCAGCATCAACGGACCTCTGATCGCTCTCGAGGGCGTGCAGGACGCATTTTACGATGAGATCGTGGAATTCGTCGTAGACGGCACCGAACACAAAATCGGACGTATCATAGAGATCTATGAAGATAAAGCTGTCATTCAGGTATTTGAGGGCTCAGAAAATATGTCCCTGAAAAATACACACACAAAGCTGACCGGACATCCCATGGAGATCGCGCTTTCTCCGGATATGCTGGGGCGTACATTCAACGGAATCGGCCAGCCCATTGATGATCTGGGACCGATCGTCTCTACATTGAAAAGAGACGTAAACGGCCTGCCGCTGAACCCTGTCCGCAGAGAGTATCCGCGGAACTATATCCACACCGGTATCTCCGCAATCGACGGGCTTACCACTCTGATCCGCGGACAGAAACTCCCGATCTTCTCAGGGAACGGACTTCCTCATGACCAGCTTGCCGCGCAGATCGTAAAACAGGCATCACTTGGCGAGAATTCGGATGAAAAATTTGCTATTGTGTTTGCAGCCATGGGCGTAAAGCATGATGTCGCCGATTTCTTCCGCAATACATTCGAGGAGAGCGGAGTTGCAGATCATGTGGCAATGTTCCTGAATCTTGCAAACGATCCTGTAGTAGAGCGTCTGATCACACCGAAAGTAGCGCTCACCGCAGCAGAATATCTTGCATTTGAACAAAACATGCATATCCTCGTAATCCTGACGGATATGACTTCCTTTGCCGAGGCAATGCGTGAGGTATCCTCTTCCAAAGGAGAGATTCCCAGCCGTAAAGGTTATCCGGGATATCTGTACAGTGAACTGGCAACTATCTATGAACGCGCGGGTATCGTGGAGGGCGTAAACGGCTCGGTGACACAGCTTCCTATCCTTACCATGCCCAACGACGACATCACACACCCGATCCCCGACCTGACAGGTTATATTACCGAGGGACAGATCGTGCTGGACCGCCCGCTCCACGGACAGTCCATCTATCCGCCGATCAACATTCTGCCTTCACTTTCTCGTCTGATGAAAGACGGCATCGGCGAGGGCTATACGCGAGAGGACCATCAGGATCTGGCAAACCAGCTCTTCTCCGCCTATGCGAAAGTAGGCGATGCGAGAAATCTTGCGTCCGTAATCGGCGAGGATGAGCTCTCCCCGATCGACAAGAAATATCTGGAATTCGGAAAAGAATTTGAAGAGAAATATATCGGACAGGGCGTGGAAGAAAACCGCAGTATGGAAGAAACTCTGGATCTTGGCTGGAAACTGCTCGGAAGACTGCCGAGAGAAGAACTTGACAGAGTGGATACGAAGATACTGGATAAATACTATAAGCCGATGTCCGAGGAATAGAAATAAATGAGCATACAGGTTATACGGGCTGTCGAGACTTGGCAGCAGGCAGGTGCATATTATGTGCGGATTCAGGCAATGGCAAGACAATATCATATCACTCTGCGCGAGGAATTTGACGAGCACGATACGCCGGATTCCAAATATATTGTCCTGCTGGACGATGATTTCCCGGTCGCGGCCTGCCGGTTATATGAATACGGCAATAAAGCCATGATGATTGGACGCGTTGTCGTACTCCCTGAGTACCGCGGCAGAGGACTGGGACGGCAGGCAGTGCTGGAAGCGGAAAAATGGGCACTCGAGCTCGGTTGTACAAAAACTGTGCTTGAAAGCCGGGACACAGCCATCGGTTTCTATGAAAAACTGGGGTATACTGCATATCCAGACAGGGTGATACATGGAGAAACTTTCACCTGCGTCTACATGGAAAAACAACTGACATAATATTCTACAGCACAAAGGGAGGTACACATATGCTGGAGTTTAAATATGACACCCAGCTTCTGATTGAAGGTGAAGACCTTGATGAAGATGTGATCAGCGATTACTTTACAGAACATTTTAAAGGCGACTGTCTGCTGGCCGTCGGAGATGAAGAGCTTATCAAAATCCACTTCCACACAAACGAACCGTGGAAAGTTCTTGAATACTGTTCCACTCTCGGCGAGATCTACGATATAGTGATCGAAGATATGGACAGACAGTCAAGAGGACTGAAAGGATAACCCGGACAATACGGACTGAACTATAGACGACAGGAGGGATTTCATGGATCCGCGCACATTTCCCACAAAGGGTAACTTAATGCTTGCGAAAAATTCGCTGGCACTTGCGAAACAAGGCTATGACCTGATGGATAAAAAACGAAATATCCTGATTCGCGAACTGATGTACCTGATTGATGAAGCACGTACTATTCAGGAAGAGATCGATACTACATTCACTTATGCTTATCAGTGTCTTCAGCGTGCAAATATCGAAAACGGAATCAGTAACGTAGAACTGCTCGCATACACCGTACCGATCGAGAATTCTATTACCATCCAGACACGCAGTATCATGGGCACAGAGATCCCCCATGTGAAATATGTGCCGGACGCCGGCAAACCGACTTATTCATTCAGCACAACACATGAATCCATCGACAAAGCCAGAGAAGCCTTCCGCAAGGTAAAAGACCTGACGATCAAGCTTTCCATGGTAGAAAATGCAGCTTACCGTCTGGCAAGCAATATTAAGAAAACACAGAAGCGCGCTAATGCGCTTCAGAATATCACAATCCCGATGTACTCTTCTCTGGTGTATACGATCACCAACGCATTGGAAGAAAAAGAGCGCGAGGAATTTACGAGACTGAAAGTCATCAAACGTATGAAAGAAAAGAAGGCAGCCCGTCAATAGGAGCTGCCCTTTTCATTTACATTGGCAGTCTATTCATTTTCTTCTGCCAGATTTCTCACTTCCCCCGCCTCAAGATCCAACATATCCGCAATCTCTTCCATCGATTTTCCTTTCTTTTTCTGATTTTCAACAATACGTTTAAGTGTATTATGTTCTCCTTTGAGAATCCCCTGTTGGATTCCCTGCTGGATTCCCTGTTGGATTCCCTGCTGGATTCCCTGTTGGATTCCCTGCTGGATTCCCTGCTGGATTCCCTGCTGGATTCCCTGCTGAAGACCGCGTTCCAGACCTTTCTCCATGCCTCGCTTCAGTCCCCGCTCCATGCCTTTTTGCTCTCCTCGCCGCAGGGCACTGCTCATCTGGGAGTTATAGTCTCTGATCGCGCGTTCACGTGCTTCATACTCCAGTTTAGCACGCTCATCTGCCTCCAGTTTAGCACGCTCATCTGCACTCAATTTTTCAAGTTCCTTGTATGCCTCTTCAATATATGCATCTGTTTTTGCCATAGCTGCAAACTCCTTCCTCGACTTCCCGCCAAAGAATTTCATCCATTTAATCAGGTCATCTCCGCTTTTGATATCCGGAGGCAGCTTTTTGAGTTCCAGAATCTGTATTTCCATGAGGTCTGTATATTTTTTGCCGGTTTTCTCATCACAAAAGCATATCGTACGGTAATATTTTGTATCTTCTTCGAAATGAACAAAGTCCAAAATGCTGACATGTATACATTTCTTGAGGTTCTCGTAAGGTTCTCCCTTCTTAAGCTGATCGGCAAATATCTTACTCAGATAAAAGAGCACCCGGGCATCCCAGCATTCAAAATAGGCCACCTGCATCTCCATGTCAATCTGCGTTTTATCTTCCATCAGTACCCGGACATCGAGAATCCCAAGTTTGTCATCCTGATATTCCTGACTGAGTACAGTCGGCAGAAGTACCGTCTCACGGATTGTTTCCGGATCTTTCTTAAGAAGCGCTGCAATAAATCCTTTTCGGACCTTAGGATTATTCATCAGACCCTTAAAGCAAAAATCCACGGTAGGAAGCATTATAAAATTATCATCATTTAGTTCATTGGCTTCTCTTGTGTTGTCTTCTGACTTCATTATTATTTCTCCTTCATCTTATCATATCTGTAAAAAATAAAAAAGTGGAATTCAATTTGATGATCATCATCTCTGGCTGTCCGGACAATTGAAAGACATCCGGAACAAATCTGCTCCGGATGCCCTCAAAATACCATAACATTTTCAAACTTACAATAAAGAATTTATTAAAAACACAGTTGCCAACAAACTTACACAAATTATAAAAAGTTATTCACTGACCATTCAAAAAAACCAACAGATTTTTCTTTTATTTCTCCGAGTTATCCTCAATCTCTTCCCCCAGATAAAACACTTTGAAGAAAAGTTCCAGAGACTCGAACAGTTCTCTTTTCGTCTGTTGAAGTTCTTTGATCTTCAGCACGCTTCCGATCTCATCAAAGAAGAAGTCATCCTCTTTATGATCTACTTTCAGTTCCAGATTTCCTTCCTCATCAAATACAAGCATCAGGATTCCGCCCACATCTTCCGTATATATCACACACATGATCTGCAGCTCCTGCTTGATATGCTCCGGCAGCGAATCAAACTCCGGATTCAGATAAAATTTCTGTTCATATGCGCTCGCCGCGCACAGTACGATTTCTTCGTTCATAATTTCTCCTCTCTCGCTGTATAACACCGCATGCAGACAGCTCGATTCCGCCGGTTGTCCATGCTGCATGCTCAGACTTGTTACACATATCCGTACACGCCCCGCACGGATACTTCGCCTGAGTTTATTTGTTCTATGGTTCCGTCTGGTCTGCGCACGATCAGCTCTCCTGCGCGGTCAATACCGACAGCGTGAGCCTCATATGCCTCTTTCGCTCCTATGATCCGGACATCTCTGTCACGATTGACCAGCAGGGCGCTGTACCGCTCCAACAGACCGGACATATCTTCTGTCTCCAAAAATATATCATAGTTCTCTTCCAGCCGCTCCATGACTGCCGCGATCAGAGGTGCCCGCTTCACTGTATGCCCGCACTCTGTCCGCAGGGAAGCTGCCGTCTGTGCGATCTCTTCCGGAAAGTCCGTCATATTTACATTGATTCCCACGCCTACGGTTACATGATTGATATAATCAATCTGACTGCTCATCTCTGTCAGAATGCCAACCAATTTTTTCCCGTTGATAATGATATCATTGGGCCATTTGATCTGAATGTCTCCGCCGTCACCGATACACTGACGGATTCCTTCCGCCACGCTGAGCGCCATGACAAGCGTGAGCATAGACGCCTTATTCGGTGCGATATCAGGGCGCAGCAGAATGGACATATAAATACTGCTGCCCGCCGGTGACTCCCATGTCCGCCCGCGCCGGCCTCGTCCCGCCGTCTGCCGGTCCGCCACTGCAAGAGTACCGTGAGGCGCGCCCTCGTCGCCCGCCTGTTTGATTCTCAGGTTTGTGGAATCCGTCACATCATAATATAAGATATTTCTCCCAGCCCATCGGGTGTTCATCAGACTTAAAATCTCTTCCTTTGTCATCACGTCCGGGCTGTCCACAATACGATACCCTTTATTGCGCACGGCTCCCACCTGATAGCCTTCCTCCTGAAGCTGACGGATGACTTTCCACACTGCAGTTCTGGACACACCGAACTGCCTGCTGAGCTGCTGACCGGATATATAGCCGTCCGTCTCACGCAGAAGTTTTAGGATTTCTGTCTTCATTTTCATTCACTTTCTTACAATGTATTGATACGATATATACGCAAGTATTCTAACACAATAAAAAAGCAAATGCCAACTTTATTCCTCCATTTTCCAGTCGATTAGATTATATACTGACTTGCCATCCTGAAAGCTTCTGCCGAAACTCGGATATAAAAGTACGGCGTCCTTTTACTGCCGCTTTAAAGAGGCATATAAAATGACGCCGTCAAAGTACAGACAACTGCACAGATCTGTATAAATTTTACTCTTCTGTTACCATTTTTTATATGAATGCACTATTTTTCCGGATGGCTCTCGCTCCACAGCTTATCTGCCGTCGGTTTCCAGTTCTTCGCATACGGCACGCATCTGTCACAGAGTTCATCCACACTCTCCGGATCCTGATAATCCGTATTCACAGCCCCTGTCTCTTTTACGAGCTGCTTTAACCTGCCCGGATTCTCAAGCATCGGGCACGGGCGCAGGTGGTTGTTGTTGAACGGCTGATTGTCATGATATGCTTGGAAGATCGGGCTTCTCAGCGCATCCAGCAGTGAGACATCATGAATATTTACATTGGAGTAATGGATAAATACACACGGTTCCACATCTCCCTTTGCATTGATATGCAGGTATCTTCTTCCTCCTGCGATACATCCTCCGACGTACTCCCCGTCGTTCTGGAAATCCATTCCGAAGATCGGCTTCGTCTCACGGAAATGACGGATTCGGTGGTATATCTCTTCTCTCTGCTCCGGCGTCGGAAGAAGATCCGTCACAGCGCCGTGTCCTACCGGCATATAGTGGAAGTACCATACAAACAGCGCACCGCTCTCGATCATCATATCGTAGAAGGCTTCGCTGCTCACATCCTCAAAGTTCTGGCTCGTGTAACATACTGAGATACCGAACGGCAGCTTATGTTCTTTCATCAGCTCCATTGCATGGCGCACTTTGTGGTAGACTCCCTCGCCGCGGCGTCCGTCGTTTGCTTTCTCAAATCCTTCCAGACTGATCGCCGGCACGAAGTTCTTCACTCTGAGCATCTCCTGACAGAACTCCTCATCGATCATCGTTCCGTTTGTAAACGCGAGGAACTCGCAGTCCGGATGCATCTCACAGATTTTAAAGATATCTTTCTTGCGCACTGTGGGCTCCCCGCCGGTATAGATATACATATAGGTGCCCAGTTCCTTGCCCTGACGGACGATGGAATCAATATCTTCCAGACTCAGATTATACTGATGACCATACTCTGCTGCCCAGCATCCTGTACAGTTCAGGTTACATGCTGTCGTAGGATCCAGCAGGATCGCCCACGGGATATTGCAGTTATATTTCTTTGCCATCTCCTCCTGTGTTGCGCTTCCTTTCAGGCTTGCATTGGTAATAAAGTTCTGGAAAAATGATCTGCGCACGCCCGGATCCAGCTCATAGAGCCTTAAAATCAGCTGATACCAGTTATTCTTCTCTTCAATAGATTTTCTGATCGCGTTTCTCTGGCTCGTATACCAGTCTTTCGGCATAAAACGGTCTACAAAGGCCATCAGTTTCGGGATATTCTCCTCCGGATTGCCTTCAAGATAATTAAGCGCCTGATTTACTGTAAATTCCTGCATTGTTTCTTTGATTGACTTTCCCATTTGTAGTTCTCCCTTTCTGTTCGTCTTCTGTAAAATGTATTTGATGTCTGCATGATTTATCACCGCAAGGAGACTTAAGCCCCTCTGCCGGTACACATCGGCTGCAGATCTTGCTGTGTATTATAAAGAGCACCGTTATGCGGCGTTGAGTATATTCATAAATTCTTCTCCGGTAATCGTCTCTTTGTCATAGAGATAATCTGCCAGCTGATCAAGTTTTTCCCGGTTGTCCGCAAGGATCTTCGCTGCTTTCTCATGCTGCTTTTTCACCAGTTCCACCACCTGGCGGTCAATCTCCGCCTGAGTTTCCGCAGAACAGCTCAGTGATGTGTCTCCTCCCAGATACTGATTGGTCACGGTCTCCATGGCCACCATATCAAAATCTTTGCTCATACCGTATCTGGTGATCATGGACCGGGCAAGCTTTGTCGCCTGCTCGATATCATTGGAAGCGCCGGTCGATGAAGAATGGAATACCAGTTCCTCGGCTGCTCTTCCGCCGGTCAGTGTGGCAATCTTATTCTCCAGTTCTTCCTGACTCATCAGATAATGATTGCCTTCCTCCACCTGCATTGTGTAACCAAGAGCTCCTGAAGTACGTGGAACGATCGTAATCTTCTGTACCGGAGCCGAATTGCTCTGCTTTGCAGCCACAAGGGCATGTCCGATTTCATGATAAGCGACCACCCGTTTCTCTTTATCTGTAAGGATCGCATTTTTCTTCTGATATCCTGCGATGACGACTTCGATGCTCTCCTCCAGATCTGACTCTGTCACATAATGTCTGTTCTCCCTTACCGCACGCAGCGCCGCCTCATTGATAATATTGGCAAGCTCTGCACCGGAAGCTCCGGACGCCATACGGGCGACCTTGTTGAAATCTACGGACTCGTCCATCTTCACTTTCTTCGCATGGACTTTCAGGATCTCCTCGCGGCCTTTCAGATCCGGAAGCTCTACCGGTACCCTCCTGTCGAATCTTCCCGGTCTTGTAAGTGCCGGGTCAAGGGATTCCGGACGGTTTGTCGCTGCAAGGATAATAACGCCGTTGTTGGATTCAAAGCCGTCCATCTCGGTCAGAAGCTGGTTCAGTGTCTGCTCCCTCTCATCATTGCCTCCCGCACGGCCGTCACGTTTCTGACCGATGGCGTCGATCTCATCAATAAATACGATGCAGGGCGCCTTTTCCTTCGCCTGCTTGAACAGATCACGTACTTTCGACGCGCCCATGCCGACAAACATCTCAACAAATTCGGAGCCCGACATAGAGAAGAACGGCACATTTGACTCGCCGGCAACAGCTTTTGCAAGCATCGTCTTACCGGTTCCCGGAGGTCCTACAAGAAGGATGCCTTTCGGCATAGATGCTCCGATCTCTCTGTATTTTGCAGGATTATGAAGATAATCCACGATCTCTGACAGATTTTCTTTCGCCTCATCTTCTCCGGCCACATCGGAAAACCGGATGCCCTCCGAAGATTTCACATATACCTTGGCATTGCTCTTCCCCATTCCGAAGATCATGGAATCGGGTCCTCCGCTGGCGCGGTTCATCAGTTTTCTCGACATATACTGGCCGATTCCGATGAAGATAACAATCGGAAGGATCCACGAGAGAAGGAAGGACAATACCGGCGACATCTGCTCGATGATCTGCCCTGAGAATTTTGCTCCCGATGCATACAGCCTCTCGGTCATCCCCGGATCTTCCACCATTCCGGTCTTATAAATCTGATCTCCGTCCTTGTTCGTAAAGATCACTTCATTATCTTCCTGATTGATCTGTACCTGACCGATTTCCTCTTTCTCTGTCATCTCAATAAATGTATCGTAACCGACTTCCTTTACCTGACGTTCCGCCGCCCACGGCATAAACAGGAAATTAAACAGAAGCAGAACTGCCAGAACGATCACATAATAATAGATCAGTGGTTTTTTCGGTTTCTTTACTTCTTGCATACCGCCGCCTCCTCTTTTGTCTGTCCATTTCTTTTATTGTCCGCTTTTTCAGCGTCCTGCAGCTTCTGACCGTCAAGTGCGCTCAAAGCAGAGATCAGTGCCTGCTGCATGGCAAGCGTGGCAAAATCCATAGCGAACTCCGCATAAAGCATTCCTGCCTCACTCTCATCCTCTTCCGGACTGCTTTCATCGGAATGAAGATCTGATACAACCTGTTGTTTCAGCTTGTCTACCTTTTTCCTGTAGTCGAGCTGCACCTGCGTCAGCTTTGTCACAGCCGGAGATCGGCACGACTTCGCTTTTTCTTCCATCAGCAATGTGTTTTCCGCATATTCTTCTCTGGCTTTCTCCAGTTCGGAATGGATCTTCTCCCTTCCGCCCCGCTCACAGGTCCGGATCCTGCACTGCAGTTTTCCATACTGCTCTTCCATTTCATATAATTTATAGGCAAATACGCTTTCATCAATATTCATAGAAAGACATCCTCCTTTCTACGTCTTCCGGAACCTACATTTTTTATATAGCAGATATATAACTTGATTGCGACTCTCAATTTATTAAATCTGTATTGACAAATCTTCGAATTTGTAAAAATTTCTGACAGATCAGAGATTTTGTAAAGACAGGAAAACAGAATTATAAGTGGTATCTCTGCCTTAAAACAGCTATATTGAAATTACCGGAAAGGGAATAAACAGATAACAACTAACAAATAAATAGATAAAAGATAAAGGAGAAATGACATATGAGATGGTTTGATTCAGATTTTGATTATGTACAAGAACTTATAGATACATGGAACAGCAGAAGAAAGAAAATGCGTACCGCATATATTATTATAGCGGCAGTCCTGCTCATCGCAGGCATACTGACCGCTGTATTCCCAGTAAGCATCTTTGCTGTCATGCAGTATTTTGCGGCGGCCGCAGTAATCGTGATCGGCATATACCACTTTGTCACATTCGCGTCCATGACTTATTATTTCAGAGATTATATGCTGCTTCTTTCAGGTATACTGAACGTACTGATCGGCATCATGCTGTTCTTCATGCCGGTCGCCCTGACAGTGCAGGTAATCACTTTCCTGCTCGCCTTTCTGCTGATCTTCAGCGGAGCGGAGAAACTCTCTCTTGCCTCAAGGCTCAGGTACTTCCGCATCCCTCATACAGGGAGTATGACGTTCAGCGGCATGCTCAACATTATCCTTGCAGTCATATTTCTGCTGCTGCCCTTTGTCTCGGCGCTGGCGCTGAACTATATCCTCGCCGCTTATCTGATCATCGCGGGGATCGCTCTTTTGATCGAAGCTGCAGGCATGCATAAGATCAGCCTTTGACCGGAAAATCAGTAACAGAATTTAAAGGAGATACAGCCAGATGAATCAGATGGAACAAAATGACGATATCATACATCACACTCGAAACAGAAAGAAGGACCGTATCCAGATCCTGACTACCCTCAACGGGGCCTATCTTCCCCGGCTTCAGGTGCTTCTCACCTCCATCCGCGTAAGCCAGCCGGAAGAGGCTGCAGATATCTGGCTGATGCACAGCGGCATCCCGCAGGAGGATCTGGAGCCCGCTGCCCGGCAGTGCGCCGTAATAGGATACGGATTCCATCCTCTCATGATCGACAGTACAGCTTTTGCCGATGCGCCTGTCAGCCGCCAGTATCCCCGTGAAATGTACTACCGTCTGCTGGCTCCGTTTTTCCTGCCCGGACATCTGCACCGCATCCTGTATCTGGATCCGGATATCCTTGTCATCAACCCGCTCCGCCCGCTCTGGGAGACGGATCTGAAAGGCTGCCTGTTCGCAGCGGCCGCACACACGGGAAAAACCGAACTGGCTAATAATATCAATCAGATCCGCCTCGGTACAGATCACCCGTATTTTAATTCAGGTGTACTGCTGATAGACCTTGACCGCGGAAGGCAGGAAATCAATGCATCAGAGATCTTCAACTATACAAGAGAACATGCAAAAGAACTTCTCCTGCCGGATCAGGATATCCTGAATGCCATGTACGGCCGGCGTACGCTGGAGATTGATGATTCAATCTGGAACTATGATGCCCGCAACTACAATACTTATCTCTTA
The DNA here is from genome assembly GCA_930986645.1 of uncultured Lachnoclostridium sp. Lineage (GTDB taxonomy): Bacteria > Bacillota > Clostridia > Lachnospirales > Lachnospiraceae > Mediterraneibacter. Next base: position 84,169 of record CAKNJS010000001.1, on the reverse strand, counting down.
AGGAGCGGCGGCATATGCGACATGGACTGGGTAATGGGAAATACAGCCATCCTGCATTTCTGCGGGAAGTCCAAACCGTGGCAGAAAGGATATATCCACAGATTCGGCATACTGTACAAACACTATGCAAATCTCACAGAACAAAACAGGAGCAGACAGTAATGTCCGCTCCTTCTTCATTCGCAATATTCTCAATTATGTTTTCCCGGAAACATCTTTCCCGTGATGATCTTTTCCATCTGTATGACCAGCTTTTCCTCATTCAGGTTTGGTTTTTCCATATACTGCAGCAGGACTCCCACCATTCCGCAGGCATAAAACCTCAGCATCACTTCCAGATCATCCACGCTCAGGTCAAGCTCCGGAACCTTACTGCGCGCTATCTGCGCCAGATATACGGTTACCGCCTCGACAAGCATCCCCTCGATCTGAACCCAGCGGCGGGAATAGAGCAACCGCTCGAATTTTTTCCTGTTCTGCCGCACAAACGCGACATAAGTGGTCAGTGCTCCCAAACGGTCTTCTTCATTCAGGCTCTTCTGCACCAGCTCCTGCGTGGCACGCCGGAATGTCCACTCGAGCACATCCATAATATCTTTAAAGTGATAATAAAATGTCTGTCTTGAGATCTGGCATTCCGCGATCAGTTTTGTCACCGTAATTTTATCTATGTCTTCCTTGTCCAGCATCTGGGAAAAGGTATCTGCAATCACTGCTTTCATGTCTTCTCTCATTTGTACACCCCATTTTAACAAGCTGCAGAATCATAATATCCGTCTATGTGATGCAAAATATAGTGCTATTTTATTACACCTTTTCCCCGGAGACAAGTGCAAAAATTACCAAAATTACTCCTGAACCCCCAAAGTAGCCATCATGACAGCCTTGATCGTATGCATACGGTTCTCCGCCTCGTCAAATACTTTAGACTGTTCAGACTCGAACACTTCGTCCGTCACTTCCATATCTTCTATATTAAAACGCTCGCCCATTTCTTTTCCGATCTTTGTCTTCAGATCGTGGAATGCAGGCAGACAGTGCAGGAAGATCGCGCTGTCTTTCGCGTTTGCCATCACTTCTTTTGTCACTTTATATGGAGAAAGCTCTTTGATTCTCTTCTCCCATACCTCGTCCGGCTCTCCCATGGATACCCACACATCTGTATAGATGACGTCGGCGTCCTTTGTTCCCTCTTTTACATCGGATGTCAGCGTAATCTCTGCACCTGATTCCTTTGCATATTCCCGACACTGTGCGACAAGCTCTGCATTCGGGAAATACTCTTCCGTTGTGCATGCTGTAAAGTCAAGTCCCAGCTTGGAGCAGGCAACCATAAGAGAATTCCCCATGTTGTAGCGGGCATCTCCCATGTAGACCAGTTTCAGTCCTTTCAGGGTGCCGAAATTCTCGCGGATAGTCAACATATCGGCAAGCATCTGAGTCGGATGATATTCATTCGTCAGGCCGTTCCACACCGGCACGCCGGCGTATTTTGCCAGCTCTTCCACAATCTCCTGTCCGAAGCCGCGGTACTCGATGCCGTCGAACATCCTGCCGAGCACGCGCGCTGTATCCTCGATGCTCTCTTTCTTTCCCATCTGGGAACCGGTCGGTCCGAGATATGTAGTGCCCATGCCCATGTCATGTGCTGCAACTTCAAACGCACAGCGTGTCCTTGTGCTGTCTTTTTCAAAGATCAGCGCTACGTTCTTTCCTTTATAGTTGTCAACCGGAACACCGTTTTTCTTCTTCTCCTTCACCTCGGCAGACAGATCGATCAGATAAGTGATCTCCTCCGGTGTGAAATCCTTTAATGTAAGAAAATTACGTCCTTTTAAATTCATAATATATCCCTCTCTATCTTATAAATTCATAGTCCTTTCATTCACGTCATCCGCATAGTTTGCTGACGTGCACGGCTGCGCCGCTATACAGTAATCTGTATGAAACATGACTTATTATACATACCTGTGCATAAAAATGCAATACTTTTGCATAATTTTACATTGCTTAATTCAGCAGTGCATCTTTGCAGACAGCGCGGCTGAACTGTCAGGACAATACAGCAAAGGCAGGATCCTTCCCTCAGATCCCGCCTTATATACTACTGATTTATCCATTAACCGGCAGGCCGGTTTCTCCGCTGCCTGCTCACTTCAAACATAAGCACAGCAGCCGCAACAGCCGCATTCAGGGACTCTGCCTTTCCCTGCATGGGAATAATAACGTAATGATCCGCGCATTCCGCCATTTCGTCTCTCAGGCCGTTTCCTTCATTTCCGATCAGGAACGCACAGCCTGTCCTGTAATCTTCCTGATCATATGCGCGCTCTCCTTTCAGATGAGCTGCATAAATTTTGATTCCCGCCGCTTTCAGCTCGCTGATCGTCCCAATCAGATCCTCCACGTACAGGAACGGCATCCGAAGCAGTGCCCCCATGGTCGAGCGCACCACTTTCGGGTTATAAATATCCACACAGTCTCTGCTCAGGATGATCCCCGTCACCCCGGCAGCCTCTGCTGTGCGGAAGATGGTTCCCAGATTCCCCGGATCCTGAAGATTGTCAAGGACAAGCACATGCGCCCGCGCCGAATCTGTTCCGAGTATATCCGTCATATCATATGATCTTCTTCTCACAACGGCAAGTATGCCCTGCGGAGTCTTCGTGCCGGATATATGCGCGAACACAGAGTCTGAAAGAATTTCCACCGGGGCGGTTCTCTCTAGTTTTTCTTTCTCTGCCCCGTTTCTTTCCGCATAACTCTCAGAAAGATAGATTTTCTCTATCTTCCTGCGCCAGTCCGGATCAGCGGCCAGCTCCCCCGTCATCCGGGGGCCTTCGATAAGGAACACCTGCGCCTCATCTCTCGCTCTGCTCTTCTTCATCAATTTTACCAGATCTTTTACCTGTGCATTTGCTGTACTTGTAATCATTATCTGCGGTCCTTCTTTGTGTCAAATTTCTGCAGGACATCATTTGAACCGATCATAATAAGAATTCCGTTCGCCGGAAGGGGCTCCATCGGATCAAAAGTGACATCCACCTGCTTATTAATGATAATCCCGACTACGTTGATCCCGAAACGTTCACGGATCTTCAGATCCGCAAGGCATTTTCCTCTCCACGCTTCCGGGATCACCGCCTCTACCATGCTGTAATCGTCCGACAGTTCGATCCAGTCGGAAAATTCCTTTGCCACCAGATTCTTTGCTACCCGGCCGCCCATCTCAATCTCCGGATAAACCACGGAATCAGCGCCCACTTTCTTCAGAATGGTTCCCTGAAGCTTATCTTTTGCTTTCGCCAGCACCATCGGGATGCCCATCTCTTTACAGAGCATCGTCGCCATCACGCTCGCTTCAAAGTTCTCGGAGACTGCGATCACCGCCCCGTCAAGATTTCTTCCGCCAAGGGTCTCCAGCGCTTCCGGGTCAGATACGTCCGCCTTAAGCGCGTAGGATACCTGCTCTGAAATCTCCTGAATCTTCTCGAATGATTCGTCCACTACGAGCACATCCGCTCCCATTTTCTCCAGCGTCAGAGCCACGCTCCAGCCGAAACTTCCCAGTCCCAGTACGGCAAATTGTTTACTCATTTTCTTACTCTCCTGTCTGAAATATTGTATTACAGCATTTGTTTATAAATAGAATTGCAAAACTTTATCCAAGCATGATCTTCTTCTCCGGAAGTTCCCTGAATTTATCCCTCTTATTTGACTTTCCGGCAAATACGAGCGCCATCGTAAGCGGTCCGATCCTTCCGATATACATCAGGAGCATCAGCACCACGTGACTCGCACGCGTCAGATGGGGCGTCAGATCAGCCGAAAGCCCGACCGTACCGATAGCGGAAGACGCCTCGTACATCAGATTCAGGAACTCTGTCTGCGGGTCGAAGATCGACATTGCAGCCACCGCCGCCAGCCAGCATGTAAATGTGATCACTGTGATCGTAAGCGCAGAGCGGACACTTTCCATATCCACTCTCCGTCCAAAGCACTCCGTATCTTTATGTCCTCTCAGGACAGAGATGATTGTCAGGATCAGCATGGCAAACGTGGTGGTCTTGATACCTCCCGCCGTACCCGCCGGAGAACCGCCGATAAACATCAAGATGCATCCCAGCAGCCTTGAACTCTCCGTAAGCCCCGACTGGGAGACCGACGCAAAACCTGCAGTACGCGTGGTGACCGACTGAAACGCAGAAGCCATCACCTTTTCCGGAATACTTAAATCTTTCATCGTCTCCGGATTGTTAAACTCCAGCAGAAAATATCCGACTGTGCCGAAAACAATCAGAAAGACCGTCATCGTAAGTACGATCTTGCTCTGGAGTCCCAGTCTTGTAAAGATTCGTCTTCTTGCGCCTTTCTCACCCGCGCCTTTTTTCGCCGTCACATAAATATCGTGCCATACCGGGAATCCGAGACCTCCCATCACGATCAGGAACATCGTCGTCAGACTCACCAGCGGCGAATCCACATATCTTATAAAACTGCTGTCTCCGATAATGTCGATTCCGGCATTGCAGAATCCGGAAATAGAATGAAATACCCCGTACCAGATTCCTTTTACCGGACCGAACTCCGGCACAAACTTAATGGAAAAAAGAACTGCACCGATTCCTTCAACGATAAACGTCCCCCGCACGATACGGATAATAAACTTTACCAGACCTGACAGCGTATCCAGACCGTAAGCCTCCTGGATCAGGATTCTCCCTTTCATGGATATCTTTTTCCCCAGAAGCAGGAAAAATAATGCCATACACGCGATCACTCCAAGTCCGCCGATCTGGATAAGAATCATAACTACGACCTGACCGAGAATCGTAAACTGTTCAGCCGGCACCACTGTCACAAGCCCGGTCACGCAGACCGAAGTCACCGAAGTAAACAGTGCATCGATAAACGCGATGGGCTTCTGGTTGCACACCGGCAGCCAGAGCAGTACGCCTCCCAGAAAAATCACTCCGAAAAATCCCAGCGCCACGATCTGCATTGTATTCAGCCTGACTCTTCTGGGACTTTTTTCCCTTCTGTCCATAGCATCCTCCCATATATGTAACAGTCCGCTCATAAGCGGCAAACTGTTATGACTGCATTCAGGCGGATCTTTTCCGTCCGCTGCGCACTGCTATATTAACACAGGCATATGTAAGATTCAATTTCAGGATGCCGTTTTAAACATTTCTTTGCGACTTCTTAACTGTCTAATATTTCTACCTCGCCGAAAGCTTTTAGAAACTGTTTTCTGCCATATCCCTCAAATTCAGCCTCTATCATCATATCATCCTCTGATACAAGGATGCCTTCTCCGTATCTCCGGTGTCTCACCCTGAGAACTTCCGGTTTCGGAGCGTTTTCCGGTTTTGGAGCGTTTTCCCGTTTCAGACGGATCTGATCCTGCACCTGTCTGCGCAGCTTCTGAAGATCACTCTTTCTCTCTGCCGTATCCGCTCCGCTTCCAGCACTCTCCTGCTTTCCCGTATTCCCGCGATCCAGAAGCTGTTCCGGGATCATCCGAAGATACCGGCTCGGTTCTCCTGTAACTCCATGTTCACCGGGATTTGTATACCATGAAAGTTCTAGATTATTTTCAGCCCGTGTGATACCGACAAAGAACAGACGGCGCTCCTCTTCCTCCTGCTCAAAGTTCTTACATCTGAGAGGAATAAGCCCCTGATTAACCCCGATGATAAATACCGTATCAAACTCCAGACCTTTTGAAGCGTGAAGCGTCATCAGCTTCACCCTTTCCGGCACTGCTGTCCCATCTCTCCCGTCATGTTCTGTCCCATCCTCTTCACGTACAGAAATATCTCCGGGAGCCTTTTCGCCCGCATCTGTTTTCATCCCGTAAAGAGCCGAGCTGTTCACAAACTCACGGACCGCCCCGGTAAAGTTTCCACCGCTGCTTTGCGTCTCCTTATTACAGGATGCACACATTTTCTCAAGAAAATCCATTACAAGGCTCTCGTCTTCCGCATAGCCGGAAGACGATGGATGAAGCGCTGCCCTCAGTCCGAAGTATGTAAAAAGCTCTCCGGCTGACACTGCCGGCCGGTTTCCGATCTCTTCTGAAAATCTCTCCATCCGGCAGACCGCATCTTCCCCGCCGTACACCGGGTCTTTGAGAACGGCCGCCGCCATCTGTGTATCAGAAGGATTGACCGACACCCGCAGCACTTTCACCAGCCAGTTCAGCACCGGGATATCTTTCAAGGTCTTTTTCACTGACAGATCATACGGGATGCCTTGTCTGCCGAATACCTTTTCCAGTATCGCGGACTGGCTCTGCAGCCTGTAAAATACAGCGATCTCCCCATAGCGCTTTCCTTTTCTATGGAGCGTCTGTATCTTCTCTGCAAGATATTCGGCCTCTTGAAACGGATCATAATAATTCCGCACCACGATCCTGTGCTCTACATTCCGGGTTCCCCGAATCTTATTTCCGAACTGCAGAAAGCGGTTCGCCACCGTAAGGATAGACGCATTGGACCGATAGTTGACCGGAAGAGTCAGTTCTTTCGCCCCGAACCGGTGCTTGATCAGGAAGAACATATTGTCACCTGTTCCACGCCAGCTGTAAATGACCTGATTGGGATCTCCCACAGCGAAAATCTTCGCGCTTTCTCCCCTCAGGGCTTCCAGAAATCCAAGCTGCAGCGCATCGCTGTCCTGCACTTCATCTACAAGAATCCATGCCGGTCTGTCTGCTCCGCCGCCGGCCGCCTCTCCAGCCCCCTCTGCCTTTATCTGCAGAAGTTCTGTACTCACTCTCAGCAGATCTGCAAACGACATTTTGTTCTGTTTCTTTTTTTCTTCTGCCAAAAGCGGATAGAGATGGAACAAGTCGTCCCTGTACCGGCTCTCTTCTTTTCCTGCCAGCCAGTTCTGATACTCCTGCTCCAGCCTTTTTTTCAGACGATTCTTGTACTTGACCTTAAGGCCGTGTTCCGCGATAAGCCCCAGCGCCAGATCTGTCTCCTCGTCCGGATCCATAACCGTAAATTCTTTCGTCCACCCGGCTTCTTCCACCGGAAGTGTGCTTTTGAGCATCCCGAGAGCCACACTGTGAAATGTCCCGAACCCCTGTACCTGAGCCGGCGTGATGTCCGGCTTTATCTTCCGCAGCCGTTCCACAATCTCGTCCGCTGCCTTGTTTGTAAAGGTCAGCACAGCCATGTTCTCAAGAGGTATCTTTCTGTCTAAATGCAGGTACATGATCTTGCCGATAAGAACGGTTGTCTTACCGCTGCCCACATTGGCGTTCACCACGCAGGCCGGGCTCTCATCGAGAACCGCCGCTTTCTGATATTCATTCAGCCTGCGGAATTCTTCTGTATGCTGATATTCCTCCAACTGATGTGATCCGTTCATCCGCCGGGTTTCTCCTGTCTCTTCACTCATGAAAGTTTATCCTCATATCTGCGTCTTAATTTTCCTTTTATCTTATCCGTTCTCTCCCGGTTTTCCACAACACGCACCTCGATCCGCATATCCGCCGGGCAGACTGCATGATACCGGACTGTATTCTCCAGCCCCCGCATATTGTCGGGATCCATAAGCCATCCCTCATAGAATGAACTGCCCACGGTCAGGATCAGCCGGTGCCCGTTCACCTCGACCTGTTCCACAGTCCGCAGGAATGCGCCTCCGCTCTCCCCGTTCTGTATCACGCTGTCGCAAAACGCGCTCCACTCCATCGGAAGTCTATAGAAAGAAAAACCTTTCTGAATAAACGGACGGGATTCCTCGATCTGTTTTCCCTCAAACTCCGGAGGTTCGCTCTCCTGAAGCAGATTCTTAAGCCCCCACAGCACCATCTTCTTGTCCAGATTATAATCTCCCACGCAGGCCGGGCAGCCGCTCTCACAGGAACAGCCCTCCACCATACGGATGGCATTGTCAATGATCTGCGGCACCAGTTCATAAATCTTTTCTGAATATCCCAGTCCTCCCTCATATTTATCATAGATATAAAGGGACACTGTCTGTTCCTCCCGCGCATCCGGTATGACTGCATTATTTGAAATCACCGCATCGATATCATCCCGCTCGGTCATGGTCGTCATCATTGCCGCGTTTTTGACTGCATAGCACACCCCTTCAAAATGGTCGTTCAACACCAGTTCTCCCATATGGTTCGGGACGACCAGACTGCGGTAGACATCCGTTACATTCCATGGGATGTCGATCCATGTACTCTCTGTATCATACGATTTCTGAAGAGGCTGCGTCAGTTCCGCGTACCCCAGATTCTGATGATTATGAAACTGCAGCTTCTTGTACATGGAAATCACTTCATTTACGTTAATATCTCCGAAATGGATCTGTGTCCGCCCCACGTCCTCTTCCTGAAATGTCTGCAGGATCCGAGTCTCTTCTGTTCCGGACGGTACAGTATAATAGTTTCCGTCAAACGGAACTGCCTCCGCCGTCCTGCCGGCCAGATCTAGCTTCAGCACTTCATAAAGCACACCCTCATGCATATACACCGCTCCCGGATGCAGTTCATGATAAGCCTGAGATTCATCCATCTCCGTCACTTCTCTGCCGGGACCTTTTGCCTGCCTCCGCCCGTCCACAAACTCCACATCATCTTTCACAATCAGCTTAAACCGGGTCTTATCCATATTTCTCAGACTATAATCCCCTGCCGGGAATGCAGGCCCCGCCCATGCAAACCGTCCCGCAAGGCTCTTCACCTCATCCGCAGACATAAGCACAGGGATCACCTCTCCCAGATCTGGAAACAGCGCGGCATCATCCAGAGACAGCGGCATCTCTGCTGCCGCCGCCCGGATGTGAGCCAGTTCGATCAGCAGGTTATCCGGATCTACAATGGCATTTTCACTTGACCGCGAGAACAGCCATTCCGGGTCAATGGCAATATACTGGTCAAAAGGCTGATTCTCTAGGATCAAAAAGTTGACGCATTTCTTCGTCTCTTTGTCTCTGCTGTTTTCAATACAGTTTCCGGTGTGGTTTTCATTACTGTCCGCCATGGATCCCCCGCTTCCGCTGCTCCTTCCGGCGCGTCCGCTCTGCTGCCAGAAGGAAGCTCTCGTCCCCGGATAGCCGACGATCACCGTGGAATCCAGACTGCCGATATCGATTCCCAGCTCCAGCGCGTTCGTAGAGACAAGTCCCGAGAGTTCGCCATCCGTCATCTTCCGCTCGATCTCCCGCCTCTCCATCGGTGTGTATCCACCGCGGTATCCTGCGATCTTCCCGCTGTCTCCCCCGCTTAAAAATCCCGCCGCATCCAGCTTATCCCGGGATTCCTTTAGGATAACCTCTACATTTCTCCGGCTCCTGCCAAACGCAATAAAATGCCGGTCCTCTTCCACAAGCTTGGGAATCAGATCTGCCGCAACAGACGATGCGGACCGCCTGCCATAGATCTTGTCGTTCTTCCCCTTGATCTCCGGCGGCTGTATGATCCGGTACTCCTTCTCCGGTGAGGCAGATCCGTCCCTGTCGATCAGTACAAATTTCTCCCCGCAGATCCGCTCGGAGAGTTCCAGCGGGTTCGCAATGGTAGCCGAACTGCACAAAAACTGCGGTTTCGATCTGTAATAAGCACACACCCGTTTCATCCTGCGGAAAATATTCGCCAGATGGGCGCCGAACGCTCCTCTGCAGCTGTGCAACTCATCGATCACGACATATTTCAGATTCGTAAAAATAAAATCAAACCCGTATTTGCTGTGATTCGGCAGGAACGCCGCATTCAGCATCTCCGGGTTGGTCAGAATAATATTCGCGCTCTTTCGGATCCGGCTTCGCTCCGCCTGCATCGTATCGCCGTCATAGACACCCGCCGAAATCCTTCCTTCTCCAAAGTACTCAAGAACCGGCTGAAGCGCCCTGTACTGATCCGCCGCAAGCGCTTTTGTCGGATAGACAAATATCGCTCTGGTAAGCGGATCGTCCAGAACCGCCTGCAGCACCGGAAGCAGGAAACTAAGCGTCTTCCCGCTGGCTGTTGAGGTAGTGATCACCACATTCTCACCGTTCTTCGCTTTCTCGAACATCTCTGCCTGATGGGTGTACAGACGGGGAATGTTATGAGATGTCAGATATTTACGGATATCCGGATGAAGTTCTGCCGGGAAGTCTGCAAAAGACGCCGGATGCGCCGGTATAGTCTTCGTATATATGGTCAGATCCCGGATATCCTTTGCTCTATACTCCTGATAATTCCTCATGGTAAACTCCTTTGCTGCATATATCTCATTTAAGTTATCTTCCCTGACTGCAGTCAGTATATTTTTTCTATATTCCCCGCAATCCCGTACTGCTCCCGAAAGGCCTGAAGGTCAGCCTCATTCCGGATCAGCATGACTTCCTCGAATTTTCCGTCAGAAAGATTCTTAAAGCCGGCAACCTGCTCACCGGTGCAGATGCTGCAGCGGATGGCAGGGCTCTTGAAGGCAGGGTCATAGTGTTTAAGCGGGATTGGTTTCTTCTTTTTATGGAACATGAATGCCCTCCTTCCTAATTCATTTCAGAACATATTTAACATGATTCTGCTATTCTTCCTCTAATAACACCGAAATCTCATCTTAATTATGTACCTGATATTTTAACATTTGCGTTTATAAATAACAAGGCGGCCAGCCTGCTGCTTATATGGTCCATACTTTCTCATAACCTCTCTTCCAAAGCGGCCACTTTTGTTATACTTACCTTAACAAAAAGTGAGTCCGAAAATACGGGATGAGTTGTCCATCTCCTGTTTTTCTTTCTATAACCGCAAATTTTATTTCGCGTCACCTTCAAGAAGCATTCTGACAAAAACAAACAGTTCTTCCTCTGTCTCCACGCCGGCTATTCTGCCTCCGTGCTTATACTCTGCCATCATCGATTCTTCCGGTGCTTTCCTTTTTCTCCGGTTCATCCACACTGCATTCCATCCGGCGTTCACCGCGCCCTTGACATCCAGCTCATACGAATCCCCTGCAAACCAGATTTCCGCTTCTTCCAGTCCCATCGAACGTTCCGCATATTCAAAAATCTTCCTGTCCGGCTTCTCTGCGCCTGCATCTGCAGACACAACTATATTTTCATGCGGAATCCATCTCTCTGCCTGCAGGCTTTTCACCTTATTCCACTGATGCTTTGATGGACCGTTCGTGATGATCCCCAGCTCCGCTTTCCCTTTACAATAATCAAGAATCGCTTCCATCTGTTCCGACATATGGATATGCCGCTGACGGTCTGCATAGATCGTCTGAAACTCAAGCGCCTGCGCATCCGTAATACTGATACCGAATTCTTCAAATGCTTTCTGCACTCTGTAAATATACATATCTTCCATTGTAATCTGACCCGCCATCGCCCGGGAGTACACCTGATCACTGTATTTTCTTGTAACAGGATAAATCACATCCGCCGGCACGGCAGGGTCTGCGCCGAAATATTCCCTGTATGCTTCTTTAAACGGTACTGTCTGATCATACAATGTATCATCAACATCAAATAATATTGCCTTTTTTCTGATGTCCGCCGACATTACAATTTCCTCCTACATCTGCTTTCTGACTACCGCATACTCATCCCCATTCCTGTAATAGGGACATTGATAATACCGGTCGGACATGATCCTTACATAATCATCCTCGTCCATATTCATATCGCAGAGATATGCACCGTACTCTTCATCATATATATAAAACGCACAGGTATCACAGCTTGTTCTCTCTTTTTGTTTCATTCTGCTTCTCCTCATTTTTCTTATGTTGTACACAGCATTACAGCAGGCTTTTCCCCGCTGTGCCGGTCACTGCCTTTCCATTATAACATCTGAAATCTATTCCGTGCTGCGCTTTCTATATAATCTTTTTCGCAACTGCTTGACATATATTATAAGTGTATATATACTGTATATATAAACATATACAGTGTTTTCCTTTTTACACCCATAAGGAGGTCCTGCCATATGAAACCATTGTTAGAGATTTCCCATCTAGATAAACAAATAGGCACCCTGCACCTGCAGGATATCTCGTTTTCTCTGGAACCGGGATACATCTTCGGACTGATCGGACGCAACGGATCAGGCAAGACTTCCCTGATCCGCACGATCCTGAATCTGTATCATAAGGATTCGGGCACCATTATTGTAAACGGATGTCCTATGGATTCAATGGAGCGTGAAGCCAAAGATCAGATCGGCTTTATACTTGATGAATTTATTTTTGAAGAAAAATTAAGCATCTCCGCAAACGGCAGATACTTCGGCTCCGCATACAGCAAATATAACCACAGTCTTTTTCTTCAGTTCTGCGAGCGCTTCCAGCTGGATCCGAAACAGAAAACAGGGAAACTTTCCAAAGGTCAGAAGACCCGTTTCCAGCTTGCTTTCGCCCTCTCCCATCAGGCAAAGCTCTTCATTATGGATGAACCTGCTGCAGGACTGGACCCGCTCTTTCGACGGGAACTTACAGGTTATATGCAGGAACTTGTGGAGGATGGCACACGGAGCGTTCTCTTTTCCACACATCTGACGGCTGACCTTGATCAGATCGGCGACTACATCGCGCTGATCGACGAAGGGCGATTCTGCTTCTGCATGGACAAAGAAAGTCTCCGGGAGCGTTTCGTCCTGCTGGAGGGCTCAGAACAGCAGATTCAGCCGCTGGCTCTGCACAGCCCGAAGATCCTCGCCGCAGTCCATGAGCAATACGGCAGCACCGCCCTCGCCGAATATCCGGAGCCTTCCATGACAGAAGGTCTCAGCGTATCCAGTCCCACCCTTGCGGAACTGCTCTTCTATCTCAGGAAAGGAGGCTGTATTTCATGAAAAAACTTGCTTTTTACAGGCTGATGCTCTCGATATGGCACCGCCTTCCTCTGTTTATATTATACGTATTTATCTATACTATAGCTGTGGCGGTTCTGGTTAATTTTGTAACCATGCAGCTTTTCATAAATCTGGACAGCACCGTACGAACTCCGGCATATGGCAACCCGGCTCAGATGAAAGAGCTGCTGCTGGAGCTGGTCCAGTCCAACTCTTATATATACTGCTGCTTAGTTATCCTTCTTCTGCTTGTAGTAATCTGGCTCATTTCACGCCGGCTTCCCTTAAGCCTGCCCAGAGCTCTTTACGCCTGTCCTGCGGATGAACATGACAAACTGCAATGCCTCAAGTATTACCTGCTGTGGAAGGCTGTATTTCTGCTGCTTCTTCTCACAGCCATCTGTACATTCTGGATCGGAGCTTTCTTTCTATTGGAACCGCCGCTGCTCGCCGTGCAGGTCAGTTTGACATTCTTTACGATTATCGCGTTCAGCCTGAATCCGGATCCGGGCAACCGAAAGGAAGCGCTCAAGGTATGCCCTGACATGGTAACGGAACAAAGCAGCACTACATTTGTATCAATCTACTGGAGCGCCCTTCTCCTTCTGGAAAATACAATTTTTTACAGTCTTCTGTGCACTGTCTCCTCATTTACATGGGTACACGCATCATGGTGGATCCCGGTCCTGCTTCTCAATATATACATCGCCAAAAGACACATAACACCGGTTCTTAAGACTATGCTCGATTATGAAAAACTGTATTTCCCGGTTGAAAAGGAATGACATATGAAGATATTTATCAACGAAAACAGCCCCCGCCCGATCTATGACCAGATCGTACAGGCGGTCAAAAATTCCATAGTGAACCATGAACTGCAGACCGGAGATATGCTGCCCTCGATCCGTTCTCTCGCGAGAGAGCTTGGTATCAGCGTGATCACCACCAAGAGGGCATATGAAGAACTTGAGAAACAGGGACTCATCTACTCGGAGCAGGGCAAAGGGTTCTTTGTAAACAAAGTAAACCAGAATCTTCTTCTGGAAAGCCGACTGAAAGAGTATGAAAAACGGCTTCGCGATATGATCCGTGAGGCAAAAGGACTGGGGCTTTCTCCGGAAGAAGTTTCCGATATGGTCCAGATGTTCTGGGATAACGGAGGTGAAAAGCAATGACCACATTTTCCTGTACAAATATCACCAGACGATACAAAAATTTCTGTCTGGACAATGTATCTTTCTCCATGGAGACCGGATACTTCTATGTACTTGCAGGCGTGAATGGCTCCGGAAAGACAACGCTTCTCAACTGTATCACCGGAGTTGACAACGGCTTCTCACGCAGTTTTTCAGGCGATGCGCAGATCGGAGGTGTCTCACTGAAGATATCTCCCGAAGCCTACCGCCGAAGACTTGGTTATATCAGCGAGAACCGTCCGTTTTTTATGGAGAAATCCGTTGCACAGAACGGACTTACTTACGGTGAATTCTATCCGGACTGGTCAGTACGGGATTATTCCTCTTACCTCAGCCGTCTGGGTATTGATCCGTCGAAGCGGATATATCAGCTTTCCAAGGGGGAATTCATGAAAATGCAGATCTGTTTTTCACTGGCACACCATCCGGACTTTCTCTTCCTCGATGAACCGCTGGAAGGATTTGATCCTGTATTCCGCCGTGAGTTTCTCGACCTTCTCGGCGAACTGCTCGACCGCGGTATGGGCATCCTGCTCTCCACACATATTACAGAAGATGTAGACCGGCTGACCGACTATCTTCTGATCCTTGAAAACGGACAGCTGGCCGCTGACGCTTCGAAAGAAACGCTTAATGACCGGTACAAGGAGCTTACAGGAATATCCTCACCGCACATCCGGGACCTGCTGGAACTGGAACACACACAAGGAACGCCCCGTTCCTAATACAAGTCTGCCTATTCCGTGAAGGAGGGATACCATGAAAACATTTAATTATTACAGATATGAAAAGAACCATCTGAGGTGTACCTCATACTATGTACTGCTGGCAATCTCTCTGTTTTTCTTTTTTCTTGAAGCAGCGGTAAATGCATCTGCCGCCGCCAGAGCATCCGATGCCCTCAGGATAGCACTGGAGACCGAAAACGCTGCCAAGGAGTTTACTTTAAACATCTTCCGGTTCGAGCTGTTCTTTATGATCACAATTTCCACACTTAACAGCGCGCTCTTTTACATCAGGGAGCAGGGACAGGCGGTTCCAGTCCTTTCCAAGTATCTCTTTGCTCCTGTGGACAGCAAAAAACTATACCGCGCCAAAGCACTTCTGCTCCTGCGCGGCTCATGTATATTTTTTCTGGGCGGACTGATAATTTACTTTTCCGCCGCAGGCATTATCCTTGGCACCGAAGCACCGTTTCAACATCTCCTGCAGCAGTTCGGCTATGCCCTCATTTTCTGTATAACTGCTGTCATTGTACTGCTGCTGGCTGACTGGCACCGCAGCAGACACTCAATATAAAAAATAACAGTTCAGCCATCCCATGTCAGGAGGTTGAACTGTTATTTCAAAGCCGTTTAGTTCTCAGCTTTTTTCCTGATAAGTTCTTTTCCGGAAGTAACTACGATCGTCACTCCAAGGATCATAAGCAGTACTGCAACGATAAGCTGCAATCCCTCAACCATGAACACGCCTGTTCCGGCTGCGAATGCCTTGACAAGAGAGATAAATCTCTGTACCAGTGCCGTAAATGTCACGATCAGCATGATCACGAACGGCGGAACCAGTGTCTTCAGTGTTCTTCCTGTCACTTTCAGGAATACGCACAGTGTAATCAGCACAAGCGCGCTCAGCAGCTGATTGGCGCTTCCGAACAGCGGCCAGATATTGGAGTATCCAACCTGTGTCAGGATGTAGCCGAATACCAGTGTAATAATTGTTGAGAAATATTTATTGCAGAGAACTTTTCTCCATCCTTCTGCGTGCTCCATATCATCTACGCTGAACAGCTCCTGGAAGGACATACGTCCGATACGTGCAACTGAATCAAGTGTAGTAAATGCCAGAGCAGAAACACACATGGTCATGAAGCTCTGTGCTACATAGACCGGAATGCCGAACATCTCAAGGAATCCTGCAACTCCTGATGAGAAGATCTGGAACGGAGTTCCCACTGCTGCTGTTCCGTCTGCTCCCGCAGCCGCACCTGCCACGCAGAGAGCGACAACTGCCAGAAGACTTTCCAGAACCATTGCGCCGTATCCGACTTTGAGCATATCTTTCTCGTTTGAGATTGTCTTGGATGACGTACCGGAAGATACCAGACTGTGGAATCCGGATACCGCACCGCAGGCAACTGTTACGAACAGGATTGGGAAAAGTGTTCCCAGACTTTCATTATTGAAACCTGTATATGCCGGAAGATTCATTGTCGGGTGTGCAAAAATAAGACCAAGCACCGCTCCGGCAATCATACCGATAAACATGAATGTTGACATATAGTCTCTCGGCTGCATTACAAACCACATCGGCAGCACCGCTGCAAGGAAGATGTAGATAAACGCGATGTATACCCACATTTCTTTTCCAAGGATTACCGGGAAGTTCATACCAAATACAAATGCAAGTACTGTACATACCAGTCCGAATACTACTTCTTTCCATCCGGTAAATTTCACTTTATGCTGTACCACACCGAACACTACTGCAAACAGGATGAAGAACAGTGAGATACTTCCTGCCGCACCGTTTACAGTTGCATTTTCGGAAAGTGTCCGTACTCCGTCTGTCACTACATATGCGTTAAATGTGTCAGCCACCATATCTGCGAACGCTGCGATAACGATCAGACAGAACAGCCAGCAGAATCCGAGGAACAGCTTACGTCCTGCTTTACCGATATATTTCTCGATCAGGAGTCCCATGGATTTACCATCATTCTTCACGCTTGCGTACAGCGCTCCGAAGTCTGTAACTGCACCGAAGAAAATACCTCCAAGGATGATCCACAGGAGAACCGGAAGCCATCCGAACGCCGCCGCCTGAATTGCTCCGGTGACAGGGCCCGCACCGGCGATTGACGAGAACTGGTGCGCAAACACTGTCCATCCGTCTGTCGGCACATAATCCTGACCGTCATTATGTATAACTGCAGGTGTCTTAGCTTTCGGGTCGATTCCCCATTTCTTTGCCAGCCATCGTCCATACAGCGCATATGCTGCGATCAGACATACAGCGGCAATCAGCACGATTACTAATGTGTTCATAATCCTCTCTCCTTTTTTTCATGAAAACCTATGTTTAAGTTAGAAAACATCCTTTTCGGATATTTTCGGATCAAAGCCAACTTCTGAAAGACCTTGCAGTCTTTCTGTACAAAATATCTGCCATCGGCATTCTTTTGTATGCTTGTGCAAGCACGGCAGCCGCTCGCTGTCCGTTGCCCGGCAAATGCCTGCTCGTGCAAGCACGGCAGTCGCTTGCCGTATCAGCTCACGGCAAAGCCGCTCGCTGTCCGTTGCCCGGCAAATGCCTGCCTGTGCAAGCACGGCAGGCGCTTGCCGGGCTTATCGCACAAAAAAACGTCCTCTGCCAGATTACTCTGTCAGAAGACGAAGCTTTTCCTCCGCGTTACCACTCCTGTTACCGGATAGTTCCGGTCTCTCTGTCCTGTCTTCCGTATATACATTCCGGTCATCCGGTTTATACCACGGTTTAACAGTTTTCCCTATAACGGGGGAATTCCGGTCCGGGTTAATCAGCTCTTGACATTTCTGTGTCTTATATCTCTGTCCTGATTCCTTTCGCCCTGACTGCTCGCAGGTGATAGCTTTCACGCCCCTGCTGTTTCCTCGCACCACCCGGAAACTCTCTGAAAGCATGACGGCAATGGAAGTCCTGTCCTGTTCTCCGCATTGGCTTTTTTCAATCCGGTTCTATTATATCTCAAAAATCCGGTTTGTCAATAGAAAATTAGAATGCGCTCTGTTTTTATTTTGATTTTCAAATTATTTTGCGTCTTTTTCTATGCTGTTCCGGCGTCTGACTATGATTTTTCTCACCAATGCCAGTATCAGAAGCCCCGCCAGCGCCCCTGCGCTGTCCAGCATCACATCTGAAACCTGACCGCTCCTGCCCGGCACGAAAAGCTGATGAAACTCGTCTGCCGCGGCATACAACGCCGCAATCCCCCACGGAATCAACAGTTCTCTGCGGATTTTCGCATATTCGCTTTTCGCAGTTCTGCCATATCCCGCTTCTTCCGGCATTGTCTTTTCATCTCTCCGGCTCGCAGCTTCCGGTATACACACTCCCGCCGCTAAAAGTCCCAGCACAGCATACTCCATCGCATGGGCTGTTTTACGCACCGGATGATCAATCTTCTCAGCAAATGCCTGCTGTTTCTCTGCACCCCACTCATCAAATCCCGGTACAAAAATCTCTCCGATCATGTTACCTGCAAAATAACTGTCCTCTGTGGATTCATCACCTGAACGTGAGGAAAATACAAAAATGCCTGCCATCCATAATATCATCAGTACCAAAAATACTCTTCTTCTCACTCTCATCTTCCTGTACCTTCCGCCTTCTTTCTCTCCTGCTTTCCCCCGGCAGGCGCCTCATGCGGGATATCAATCCGCTTTACGCTCCACGTTCCGTCTTCTATATCTAATACCGCCATTGTAATATCCTGATTAAATCTCCGCTTCCCGCAGCTTCCCGGATTGAGCTGCAGCCGCCCCTCCCGGATCTCTTCCAGATATTTGTGGGAATGTCCGAACACAACAATCTGCCGGTCCCCCGGATCTTCCGGTATATCTTTTTTATTATGTACCATATAGAAATTTACTCCCGCAATAGTAAATTCCTCATGATGCGGCAGTTTTTCCGCCCATTCTTTATCGTTGTTGCCGCGCACAATATAAAACGGAGCCTCCGGTTTTGCCGCTGCCTTCATTTCATCTATGATTTTCTGTGAATTAATATCACCCGCGTGAAGCACTGCATCGCATTCTGAAATAATTTTCTTTACTTCCGGGCGCAAAAGCCCGTGTGTATCTGAAAGTACCGCTATCTTCATATCAAATCCTCCTGCAATTTTCTTTTCGATTATACTCTTTTATTCCTGTTTTGTATATCCGTGCATGCCCTCTATATTTTCTGAATTTTCTGTATATTTTAATTAAATATATTTTTTATCAGATTTTGTATTGACATATTCCTAATTATGAGTTATTATAATGACATCAAAAGAAAAGAAAACTAAAGAAAAGGAGGACGGACCACCGAAAACTTAATCGAAACTCCATAATATAAAAGAAAAGAGGTATAGTCCAATGGGAAGTTAATTTAAACACAGAAAACACTATTCAAAGAATAGTTTTACATAGATAATAAATTAAATAAAGGAGGCAAGATCCAATGGATGGAATAAGCTGAAAATCCACTGTACGAAAAAAGAAATCGATACAGTGGATTTTTATTATGCTTTTCCTCATTACAATTTATTCTTGACATATTTCAGCAATTTCCTATAATAGATAATGTTGTATTTAATTTGAATTCAAACTATTTGTATTCAAATTATTTTTTTGTACGAAAGGAGATATAATCATGAGCATCTCTTTCCACTATCTTGTGATGGCACAACACTCTATATTCCAGAAGAAGCTTCTCGCAAAACTCAAAGGCACAGGCCTGACCAGCGGTCAGCCTAAGGTGCTGGACTATCTGAAGGACCACGATGGCGCCAGTCAGAAAGACATTGCACACGGATGCCACATTGAGCCGGGCACTCTTACCACGCTCTTAAACCGTATGGAAGAGATCGGACTTGTCGAGCGCCGCATGCTCGGAGGCAACCGCAGAAGTTTTCATGTTTTCATGACAGATCTGGGGAAAGCAAAGCTAAAACTGATAACAGATGCCTTCAATGAACTGGAGGAGGAAGCTTTCAGCGGTATTTCTGCAGAGGACAGAGAGAACTTTATGAATCTTTTCCATAAGATTTATAAAAACACAGCTCATTTATAGCCGAATGGCAGCTTATTCTCTTTTTGCCAATACAAAACACAACATTTACATCTATAAAGAAAAGGAATGACAAAAATATGGAAAAACTAAAACGTTATATTGTATTTCTGATCGGACTTTTCATAAATTCACTGGGTGTCAGTCTGATCACAAAAGCTGATCTGGGTACCTCTCCAATCTCTTCGATCCCTTATGTGCTCAGCCTGAACTTTCCGTTTACACTCGGGCAGTTTACGATTGCATTCAGCCTTCTGCTGATTCTGATCCAGCTTATCATACTCCGCAGGAATTTTAAGGCAGAGCATCTGCTCCAGATTCCAATTTCTATTCTGTTTGGATATTTTATTGACCTGACTATGGTGATGCTTTTCTTCGTCAATCCGCAGTCATACATATCCAGTGTAATCTATCTTCTGGCCGGATGTCTCATCCTCGGCTTCGGCGTATATACAGAAGTACTGGCAAATGTGGCAATGCTGCCGGGTGAATCATTTGTCCGGGCTGTCTCCTCTACATGGAAGACAGAGTTTGGCACAACAAAAGTGGCATTTGATGTATCACTGACTGTCATCGCCGCTGTACTATCACTGATCTTCGCGCATCGTCTGGACGGTGTCAGAGAAGGAACGATCATTGCAGCTCTTCTGGTCGGTTTCATTGCCAGACTGTTCGGAAGAAAACTTTCTTTTCTGAACACGCTGCTCTTTCATGCACATGAAGAGCAGCAATCTGCAACGGTTTCTGTCTCCGACAACTCTTGCACTTATCCTCTCCCCGTCATTGTGATCGGGCGCCAGTATGGCAGCGGCGGACATGATATCGGGAAGGCGCTTGCCGAAAAACTGGGATATGATTTCTACGATAACGAAATCATTCAGATGGCTGCAGGTTCAACAGGTTACGATCCGCAGTTTATCAAAGACAGAGAAGAGAACATGACCAACAGTTTCCTCTACGACCTTATGAGCCAGATGTATGTATATTCAGAAACACAGGAGTCCCCGCAGGATGAGATTTTCGAGTCTGAGGCAAAGGTCATCCAAAATCTTGCTGAGAAAGGGAACTGTGTCATCGTAGGGCGCTGCGCGGATTATGTGCTCCGAGACCGTCCTGATACCCTGAAAGTTTACCTGCACGCTTCAGAAGATTACCGTACAAAGCGTATCATGGAAACAGAAAATCTTTCAAAGGAAGATGCACTTCAGAAGATCCGCAGAATGGACCGCAGGCGCTCTGACAATTATCGCTACTACACCCGCCGCATCTGGGGACGGGCGCAGAATTATGATCTCACCGTCAATACGGAAATAGGTACAGAAGCTGTTCAGAATATGATCAGAGAATTACTTGAGATAAAACAAAAAGAGGCAGGGAGTCCGGCATAATGCCGGAACAACCTGCTGTTTCTGATCCATAAACTCAAACGGATCACTCTGCTTCTTCCGTACGAATTCCAAATACTTCTTCTTCCGCGTTCAGTTCCAGCAGAGTCTCTTTGTCAGCTGTACAGGCGAATCCATAGACCTGCAGTCCATTTTCCCGGATATAGTCTGCAGCCTCTGCATACTTTTCCCCCGCCTGCTGCCCTGCCATTCCGAGGAATTCGTCCTGCCCGGACATATAGTCCAGCATGACGGCAAAGTGCTCCGCTGCAAATGTTTCATCTTTTATCTTCTCCTCAGCTTCATCCCATTCCGAAGTATCATCAAAAGACCAGAGTATCAAATCCGGATATTTCTCTTGATTCCACTCCAGCATCGAAGACTGTCCCCGCTGGATATAAAACCCCAGATTCGCAGGGCGTCCGATCGGCATATAGGATTCTTCCGCTGTCCGCGGCACACACCAGATATCTATCGCCCGCTCTGAGCAGCTTTCTGCAAATTCGATGAAATCATTATAAGGCAGTATCTTATCCAGCGTCACATAGGCCAGATAATATTTATTATCATCAAGCATTTTCAGATCTTCCGCAGACTGTTCTTTACTTTCCGGTGTATAGGCAAAACTCCCCACTCCATTTTCCACCTGTTCGGTCAGGGTATCTTTCCGGTCCATGTTCATCTGAAACCATCCGAATATATTGGAGGACGGCATATTAAGAAGGTTAATATCATACATCTTGAGCTTATTTTTCTCTACTCGTCCTGCCGCATGGTGAAATTCACCACTCCTGCTCACACTTTGATAAATATTGATATCATAGTTTCCGTATCCTCTGTCTTCCACCTGTACATTATCCCTGTAAGCGCCCGGCAGTGCAAGTTCCGTATACACCGCCAGATCGAGGCTCATCTGATTTGTTGTCCCTCCATAGCTGCTTTCTCCCACAATCCTGCCCGGACCATAATAAAAAGAGGAGACCACATGCGGGAGCACAAACAAGACCAGAAGAACAACGACCAATGTCACTGCGCAGACTGCTGCTCCCATCTTCAGGAATGCACGCCGGACCGCACGGTTCACACGCTTTGTGAAATCATCTGCCGCATTTTTTTCTTTCTCTGTGAACTGTACAGCAGATTCTTCCGGCAGCTTCCCGGAATCCTGTAAAATATCCTCCTCTTCCTTTTCAAACAGATACTCGCTGATGGCCTCGTGCCGCTCGATATCCTGTTCCACCATTTCCTGCTGTTCTCCACTGAGTTCTTTCCTTTTATATAATTCCAGTAATTCATGATATTTCATAACCGTTCACCTCCATTATCCTGCGCATCTCCCGTTTTGCCCGCATACTCAGTATCCTTGCATTTTCATAAGATATGCCCATGATCGCAGCCGTCTCCTTCAGAGTAAAATGTTCAAAATAACTCAGGACCAGAATCTCCCTTTTCCTTAAATCCAGCGTGAGGAGCGCCTGCCGCAGGATTTCGCTCTCTTCTTTCTTAATCGTCTGTTCTTCCGGATTTCCTCCGGCCGAGCTGTCCGAGCCTCCCGTCTTGTCTGCCGCTCTTTTTTCCAGATCTTCCGAATGCATCT
This sequence comes from uncultured Lachnoclostridium sp., assembly GCA_930986645.1. GTDB lineage: Bacteria > Bacillota > Clostridia > Lachnospirales > Lachnospiraceae > Mediterraneibacter. Next base: position 61,369 of record CAKNJS010000001.1, on the reverse strand, counting down.
GCCTCTTTTGTTTTTTCATTTCATTAAAAAGAAGATTTCTCCCCACCATGTAGAGCCACGCCCGGGCATTTCTATGGCTTGATGGAAGTGAGATGAGTGCTTTGCAGAATACGTCCTGCAGAATATCCTCCGCTGCCAGCCTGTCCCGGCATATGGCATACAAATATCTGTATATTTCCTGTCCGTATCTGTGATACAGCTCTTCCAGCAGTTCCTTTTCCAAGCCTTCACCCCCTTTGCCCGGCAGCGTTTATTTTCGCTCTTCTGTATAGGATTTCTTCTACTAATATAACATTCCGGCCCTGTAAACTGTTACACTTTTCATAAAATAAAAAAGCCATCCGGTAATACCACAACTGATATTTCCGGATGGCAGATGTTTGTTTCATTTTGGGTTTTACACTTTAAACCGGTACCCCACGCCCCAGATTGTCTCGATATACTGGGGATGTGATGTATCGTACTCAATCTTCTCTCTGATCTTTTTGATATGCACGGTTACCGTAGCGATGTCTCCGATGGACTCCATATCCCAGATCTCACGGAACAGCTCTTCCTTTGTATACACATGATTCGGATGACTTGCAAGAAAGGTCAGAAGATCAAATTCCTTTGTGGTAAATGATTTCTCCTCACCGTTTACCCACACGCGCCGCGCTGTCGTGTCAATCTTCAGGCCGCGGATCTCGATAACTTTATTCTCTTCCACATCGCTGCCGATCAGCCTTTCATATCTCGCAAGATGTGCTTTCACTCGCGCGACCAGTTCGCTCGGGCTGAATGGTTTTGTCATATAATCATCCGCTCCCAGACCTAAGCCTCTGATCTTGTCAATATCATCCTTCTTGGCCGAAACCATAATGATCGGAGTGTTTTTCTGATCCCGGATCTGACGGCAGATCTCAAAGCCGTCCACTCCCGGAAGCATCAGATCAAGAATGATCAGATCAAAGTCGTCTTCAAGTCCTTTCTTCAGTCCGGTCTGTCCGTCATTGGCGACCTCCACCTCGAAGCTGCTCAGCTCCAGATAATCTTTCTCAAGATCAGCGATGCTCTCCTCATCCTCAATGATCAAAATACGCTTACTCATCAATCGGTACCTCCTGATATTTTCTGATTACAAAATACATTGTCGTACCAGCGCCCTCTTCACTGGTGGCCCAGATGTTTCCTCCGTGCTCCTCGACGATCTTTTTCACAATAGAAAGGCCGATGCCGCTTCCGCCCTTGGACGAATTTCTTGACGCATCCGTCCGATAAAACCTGTCAAAGATATACGGCAGATCTTTTGCAGCGATCCCCTTTCCGTTATCGCCCAGCTCGATCTGGACGAAATCTCCCACATCCTTTACCTCCATCGTAATCTTTCCCTCCGGCTTATCCATATATTTCAGGGAATTTGATACGATGTTGTTGATGACTCTCCTGAGCTGTTCCGGGTCTACGATCACCTTGCAGTCCTCTTCCATGGCATTGCGGTAGCTGAAGGATACGCCCTTCGCCTCCAGTTCCATATGCAGATCCTCCGCGCAGTCTTCAAAATATTCTTTCGCAGAGATCGTCGCAAAATTATAAGGAATTCTGTTGGTGTCGATCTTGGAATACAGCGTCAGCTCATTGATAAGAAGATCCATCTCATTAGCCTTATTATATATGGTCTTGATATATCTGTCCATCTTTTCCGGCGTATCCGCCACGCCGTCCATAATTCCTTCCACATAACCTTTGATTGCAGTGATCGGAGTTTTCAGATCATGGGAGATATTGCTGATGAGTTCCTTATTTTCCCGGTCAAACTGTACCTTCTCCTCCGCGTTCGCCTTCAGGCGCAGACGCATCTCCTCAAAATCCTGACAGAGCTGCCCGATCTCATCATCTGACTCCTGCCGGATCTCAAAATCAAGATTTCCCTCTTTAATATTGCGGGCCGCTTTCTGCAGCTTGGTCAGCGGAACAGAGACAGAACGGTAGATCCAGTAAATGAGCAGCCCTGTCGTAACGCATACGAGGATCATATACAGCTGCTGGATCTCATTTGCCTCGCCGGTTCCGATGGTATTTACGGCAACAGTCATGAAAATCATCGGCAGAATCATAACTGCCAGAAAGACAATGACCAGTTTTGTCTTGAGTTTCATTGAACGCTCCTTTCTCAAATCGCAGGAAGTGGCCAAAAACACATTCCGGGATTTCAAACGGCCGCCAAAGTCTCGTTCAGGCCCGGACTTTAGCCCGCCGCCATTACAAAAAATACCGGGCACCTATACAAAAGCACCCGGTATTTTTAACGACTGCTATCAGAATATTTTACAAATATTTCTTCAAATCGTCAACCTTATCCAGTTTCTCCCACGGCAGATCCAGATCCGTACGTCCGAAGTGTCCATACGCTGCTGTCTGTTTGTAGATTGGTCTGCGCAGGTCGAGCATTCTTATGATTCCCGCCGGGCGGAAATCAAAGTTCTCGCGGAGGATCTCAACAAGTTTCGCATCTGAAACTTTGCCTGTCCCGAATGTATCTACAGCGATTGATGTAGGCTGTGCCACGCCGATCGCATAGGACAGCTGGATCTCACATCGTTTTGCAAGTCCTGCGGCCACGATATTCTTCGCCGCATAACGTGCCGCATATGCTGCAGAACGGTCTACTTTCGTGCAGTCCTTTCCGGAAAATGCGCCGCCGCCGTGACGTGCCATACCGCCGTATGTATCAACAATGATCTTACGTCCTGTCAGACCGCTGTCTCCGTGCGGGCCGCCGATGACAAATCTTCCCGTCGGGTTAATGAAAAACTTTGTCTCGTCGTCAACCATATCGGCCGGGATGATCTCATCGAAGACATATTTCTTAATATCCTCATGGATCTGCTCCTGTGTCACATCCGGATCATGCTGAGTGGAAAGAACGACTGCATCCAGACGCTTCGGCATATGATTCTCATCGTACTCTGCCGTCACCTGTGTCTTTCCGTCCGGACGGAGATACGGCAGTGTGCCGTCTTTTCTCACTTTTGTAAGCTGACGGGCCAGCTTGTGCGCCATAGCGATCGGATACGGCATATACTCTTCCGTCTCATCGGATGCATAGCCGAACATCATTCCCTGATCTCCTGCGCCGATTGCTTCAATGTCATCCTCTGACATTGTATGTTCCTTTGCCTCAAGGGCTTTGTCCACACCCATTGCAATATCTGCGGACTGCTCGTCGATCGTTGTGATCACGCCGCATGTGTCTGCGTCAAAACCGTATTTTCCTCTTGTGTATCCGATCTCACGGACTGTATCGCGCACGATTTTCGGGATATCGACATACGCCTTTGTGGTGATCTCTCCCATGACCATGACCATACCTGTCGTACAGCATGTTTCACACGCAACACGGCTCATAGGATCCTGCTCCATCAAAGCATCCAGAATAGCGTCAGAAATCTGGTCGCACATCTTATCCGGATGGCCTTCGGTGACTGACTCAGATGTAAATAATAACTTCTCCATACGATATAACTCCTTTCTCTGTACACCGCATATCTGCTGTTACGCAGATATGCCGGCTTAACTGCAGCAGTTAAGCCCAACTTTCTCCCTTGGATCGTCCGTCTGTCTGATCTTCTTTGGCAACACCTGCGCAGGTATTCCTTTTCAGACAAAAAGAAAGCAGTCCGCAAAGCGGACTGCCGATATTTATCGTTACAATCCTCTTATTGTTCGATCACTCGCTCAGGTTGGCACCTTCCATGTAAGGGGTTGCCGCAGCTTCACAGATCCTTTGTATCTCCACTGCTCTGAATAAGAGAAAGTCTTAATAATTTAATTTTGTTCCAGTAAGAAACTTTACTGCGTGACAAAGGAAATGTCAATAGTATTTATGAATTTTATCCTACTTTCAGCTTAAACTTCTGAATTTCCTTCTCACTTGTAACTTTTTCGATAATACCGCCGAGGCTTCTGAGCTTCTCCTCAAACCTCTCATATCCTCTCTGGATATAAACAATATCATCCACGATTGTGATTCCATCAGCCGCAAGTCCGGCGATGCACAGTGCCGCCCCCGCTCTTAAGTCAGGCGCGCTCACTCTCGCTCCAGAGAATCTCTCGATTCCCTCGATCGTAGCGGAATTGCCTTCCACCTTAACCTGCGCTCCCATGCGTGCCAGCTCGCCAAGATATTTGAAACGGTTCTCAAAGATACTTTCCGTAATGGTGCTCGTACCCTTTGCCAGCGCAAGGACAACACCGATCTGGGGCTGCATATCTGTCGGATACCCCGGATACGGAAGAGTTTTCACCTGTGTGCTTCTCAGCCGTCCCTTTGCCACAACACGCACTGCATCATCGAATTCCTCCACCTCGCATCCGATATCGATCAGTTTGGAAATGGTCGCATCGAGATGCTTCGGAATTACATTCAGAACAGTTACATCCCCTTTTGTGGCTGCCGCCGCAAACATAAATGTGCCGGCCTCAATCTGATCCGGAATAATAGAGTACTCCGTCTTGTGCAGGGAATGAACTCCTCTGATCTTGATCACGTCAGTACCTGCTCCTCTGATGTTCGCACCCATGCTGTTAAGAAAGTTCGCCACATCTACCACATGAGGTTCTTTCGCCACATTTTCCATAATGGTAAGCCCCTCGGACATGGCTGCGGCCATCATGACATTGATCGTAGCTCCCACGCTCACAACATCAAAATAGAGATGTGTGCCGCGTAAATAATCCGCTTCCGCCACAATCTTTCCATGTTCAATATCCACATCTGCACCCAGTGCACGGAATCCCTTCAAATGCTGGTCAATCGGTCTGCTTCCGATGTTGCATCCGCCCGGAAGAGCCACTTCCGCCCTTTTATACTTACCGAGCAGAGCTCCAAGCAGATAGTAAGAAGCTCTTATCTTCTTAATATAATCATATTCGATATTGAAATCGCCAATCGTACTTCCGTTAATCTTAACTGTATGTCTGTCAATACGCTGAACCATCGCACCAATCTCGCTGATTGCCTCAAGCATAACATTGATGTCGTTCACATCCGGCAGGTTCTCGATCAGGACTGTCTCGTCCGTCATGATTGCCGCTGCCAGAATGGCAAGCGCTGCATTTTTGGCACCGCCGATCTCTACTTCTCCAACCAGCGGATTGCCGCCCTTAATAATATATTGCTCCATTTTGCACCTCGACCTCGATCTTATTATCTTATTCGTATGTCCCCTCTGTATCTTAAAGTTGTCGCTTGCGTCTGTGCAAGGGAATTGCAGTAAACTGCACCCACGAATGTATTATATCATATAACCTGCTGTTTTTAAATTCCTTTTTCACAGCAGAAGATATCCTCACGAATATCTGATTTTCTGCTCAAAATCTTATTTTAGTTTGCTCTTTGGGGCATTGTCAAGTTTTTTCCGGAATTCCGTCGTTTTTCTGTACTTTTTCACCGCATTCAGCACATTTTTTATTGTATCTTCTATACGGCAGCCGTCTTCACACACAGTAATATCGGCATATTTTTCAAAATACGGCACTCTCTCATAGTACAAATCCCGCAAGGACTGCCCCTCTTTGAGCACAACGCCGCGCTTTTTGGGATTTCTGATCCGCTTTTTTATTGTCTGATAAGACGCCTTTAAATATACGACCGTCCCGATTTTTTTATAATGTTTCATAGCCTCCCTGCAGTAAATCACGCTGCCGCCGGGCGATATGACTGCATTTTTCGCCTTTACAGAGGCGTTCACCTGATTTTCAATCTTAAGGAAACCGTCTTCGCCTTTCTCAGCGATAATCTCCCGCAGAAGTTTACCCTCCTGCTCCTGTATCAGAAGATCCGTATCGATAAACCGCATCCCCAGACGTTTTGCAACTACGATGCCGACCGTGCTCTTCCCCACCGCCGGCATACCAATAAATATCAGATTTCTCTTCATTTTGTATTCTCTCTCTATTTCATATTTTCCATCATGATCCCCGCAGAAGTTTCTGCCCCGCAGGGCAGTCCGGCCTGCGGGCCGTGTCACTCATAGGGGGATTATAGCATGGATTCTCCCATTAGTAAAATCTTCTGCATCTTCTCCTGTAATCGCATCTGCGTTTATAGAGCTCCTGATAGAGCATTATCTCTATAAAATCACGCAGTGACAACGTATCTGTCCTGCCGCATTCCCCGACGCGGCAGGGTCTGCGTCTTCTATCCGTCTGACTGTTTACCCCCGCACCGGATTCCGGCTCGCCATAGGGCTCAGCTGCAGCCTCCTCTTCTGCAAATATGCGTTCGTGTTTTCTGACATTATCATATACCCTTCTGCACATAAGTTTCAGCTGCAGCTTATCCGGATACTGGTCGTAGACCATACTGTTTTCATACTCCATCCGGTCACACTCCTCTTCCACATAGGGCATGAGCCGTTTGGCAGCATCAGGGTACATACTCTTGAGATATTCAAAATCCATCTGCTCCGTCCTCTCGTCGTCATAAGAAAACGGCATCGGATACGCCATATAGTAGGGCACTTTTGCATCCATGAAAATTCACTCCCGGAAGACATTATATGGCTATTATATGCATTTTAAAACTATCTGTTCCATACACGCACAATCGCCCGCCCCGTTTCCGGAGCGGACGATTCACTGTAAGTTCTCTGTTATTCTGTTATTCACTTTCCCTGAGAATTCTCTGGATCTCCAGCCGCGTCTCCCCGACACCGATAATGTCGTCTCTCTGAACTGCAACCGGGCGGTCAATCCGTTCCCCGTTAAGATAAGTTCCGTTTCTGGAGCCTTCATCCTTCAGATAAAGCTTATCTCCTCTATGGACAATCGCACAGTGTATCTTTGACACACGTCCGTCCCCGATGATCGGAAGATACTTCTCATACATACTTCCGTCCTTTCCTCTTCCGATACCCACTGTATCGTAAAACGTAAAGCTGTATTTATCCCAGCTGTCGATATCTTCCAGAATAATCTTCCACTGGCGCCTCTTCTTCCGCTGGCGGCGCGGCGGTTCCTCATCCTCTTCCGGCACCGGACGCCTCCTCTGCCTCGGTGTCATATCATAGTCATCTTCATCCTCGTCTTCTTCCGATCTCCGTCTCCGCCGCCGGCCCCCTCTGTCCATCTGTGCGGCAGCAATGTCCTTATTTTTCTTTATGCTTCTGAATGATACTCCCAGCATTCCGATACTGCCGGCAATGAGTATAAACATTACGATCCAATACCACATAAAAATATCTCTCCTTCGGATATTAATACTACTATACTTTTTACCCGCGGGCAAGTAAAAATAACGGTTTTTGTCGAATATTGCGCATACTGCAGACCGGATATTCCGGACTTTCAGCTGTCTGTACAGGCCGCCGGCAGACACGAAGTCTATCTGGCAAAACACCTTTATGTGTGTTAGAATGTTCATGGCATAAATACAAATACAGATATACAAACAGAAAAGGAGACTATTATGAGTATCATACGCCCATTTAAGGGAATCCGGCCGGCCCCCGGTCTTGCGTCATCTATAGCGGCACTCCCTTATGACGTATACAGCAGTCAGGAGGCACGTAAGATCGTCTCTGAGAACCCGATGTCATTCTTAAAAATTGACCGTGCAGAGACTCTGCTTCCTGAAGGGACTGATCTCTATTCCCCTCAGGTATACCAGACTGCACGCCGCACTCTCGATTCCATGATCGAAGACGGGTCATTTATACAGGACTCATCACCCTGTTACTATATATACGCTCTCACTATGGACAACAGGACACAGACCGGCCTTGTCGGCTGCGCCTCCATCGACGACTATATAAATAATGTAATTCTAAAACACGAAAACACTCTTGCCGCAAAGGAAGAGGACCGCATTCGCCACGTAGATGCATGCAGCGCCCAGACCGGACCGATTTTTCTTGCATATCGGCCATATGAACCGCTGCAAAAGATCATCGAGCAGGAGAAATCTCTTCCTGCGCTCTATGATTTTACCAGCGGTGACGGAGTCCGCCATCAGGTCTGGAAGATCAGCGGGCAGGAAAATATTGATAAAATATCTCAGTTATTTGGCAAAATTCCACATCTTTACATTGCAGACGGCCACCACCGCGCCGCCTCCGCTGTCCGGGTCGGCCTGATGCGCAGATCCGCAGATCCTAAGTATTCCGGCAGCGAAGAGTACAACTATTTTCTGTCTGTACTGTTTCCCGCTGACGAGCTGTGTATCTGCGACTATAATCGCGTGATTACGGACAGGAATGGGTGTACATTTGATGAATTTCTTGATAAGATAAAAGATGGTTTCAAAATCAGAAAAATCGGAACGGATGCATACCGCCCGAAACACAAGGGCGAATTCGGTGTGTACTGCGAAGGAAGCTGGTATCAGCTTACGGCAAGACCAGCTTTGCAGTCCGATGATCCGGTAAAAGGCTTGGACGTGTCCATTCTTCAGGATCACATCATCGAACCTGTTTTCGGTATAAGCGATCCCAAAACAGATCCGCGCATCCGCTTCATCGGAGGGATCCGCGGGCTCGCTGCTCTCGAAGAAGCTGCAGACACCTCGGACGGCATCGCGTTTTCCATGCATCCCACGTCAATGGAAGAACTGATGTCAGTAGCAGACAGCGGTAAACTTATGCCGCCGAAATCCACATGGTTTGAACCGAAGCTGCGAAGCGGCCTGTTTATCCACCGGTTCTGATTCAGCCGGCCCGTCCGGTAATTATGACAATGATTATTATTCAGAGGAGATGTATTTCTATGGAACGAAATGAGCTATGCTGGTGCGGCAGCGGCAAAAAATATAAAAAATGCCATATGCCCATTGAAGAGAAAATGCTTTTACACGCAGAAAAAGGGGAAATTGTACCTACCCGCAAACTGTTGAAAACACCGGCTCAGATAGAGAAGATAAAAACAAGTGCCGCCCTGAATACAGCAGTACTTGATGAAGTGGCAAAACACATCCGCATCGGAATGAGCACCGCCGAGATCGATGATATCGTATACCGCTTTACAACAGAGCACGGCGGTATTCCCGCACCACTGAATTATCAGGGATTTCCAAAGAGCGTGTGCACATCTCTCAACAATGAGATCTGCCACGGAATTCCGGACGAAAATATCATACTCAAAGAAGGCGATATTATCAATGTTGACGTCTCAACCATTGTAGACGGATATTTTTCCGATGCCTCGCGTATGTTTAAAATGGGCAAAATTTCCGAACGTGCCGAACGCTTGATCCGTGTAACGGAAGAATGCGTGGAACTGGGATTAGCTGCCGCAAAACCGTGGGGACACTTAGGTGATATCGCCGATGCAATCAACACACACGCAAAAGCAAACGGATATTCCGTAGTCGAAGAGATCGGCGGCCACGGTATCGGCCTTGAATTTCACGAAGATCCTTTCGTAAGCTACGTAACACCAAAGGGCAGCGAAATGCTCCTCGTCCCCGGCATGATGTTCACAATCGAACCTATGATCAACGAAGGCAGCCCGGATTACTTTGTAGATGAGGATAACGGCTGGACTGTTTATACAATCGATGACGGACTGTCCGCCCAGATTGAGTATATGGTGCTTGTGACAGAAACCGGGATCGAAGTTCTGACGAAATAAACACGAATTTGCCGTAGTTTTTTCTGTCTGGATTCGGAATTGTGTGAGAGAAAAGGCAGCTGGCAGGGACTGGCAGCCTCTTCTCGATCATACAAATCTAAATTCTTTATATAATTTCTTCCTGCCGGATCTGTGCAAGATATTCAAGCGCCAGATTCTTGTCTTCCTCTTCTTTTGCCCGCACTCCGCAGATGCTTATGCCTTCCGGACCGCAACAGCCTCCGGCTACAATAGCGCCGATATGGTTTACAACTTCCTTATCAGACTGAATGTAATCGGGGTTATACTCTTCTTTTTTCCGGCGGTTCACATTTTCGATCATGTCATCCACTTCCTGAAGTGTTGTGGCTGTCTCATTTCGCCTGTGTATGGGGACAAGCGCAGGATGCAGCCGGATCAGATAGTTCTGATTCTTAAACTGGAGGTGGCATCCGACTGGCCGCAGAAAAACATCTTTCTCCTTCTAAAAGGAATAATATTGTAATACAATCTCTGCTTTGTTCTTGTATTCTCGTACAATTCCCAGACAGTCCGACGCTTTCTGGGATTTTCTATATAGGTACAGATCAGGTGGGGAGGAGATTTCTCTTCTGTTTCAGATAATAATAATAAGCCGGAATTTTCCCGCTCTTCCAGCACAGCAAGGCGTGTCCTGCTTCTTGCCGGGCTGTACGCTCAAGTTGCCGGGGATCCCATTTCTTTTCCCTACCACTGTTGTATATCTCAAAGGCTTCCCCTGTGCGAACACAAAGATATCTTTCTGACGTTTCGGATAAAACAGTTCCGTAATTTCTTGATCGCACTCAACAAGATTGACCGACAGCCGGATTTTTTCTCAGATCATCGATCTTATACGTGCTGCTTTCAGACGCCATCAGACAGGCTTGTTGTCAGTATGATCACCGCATGCTCCTATCCCAGAACCTGCGTAGAAAGAACAGATTGCATCTCTTTTACCTTTCTGGTCAGATTTTTCAGGAATTCAACGTCTTTAAGGATAGAACTCTGCTCTTTCTTCCCGCTTTCGCTATCCGGATTCCCGTTCGTGTCTGCGCTCCAGAGCAGATCCCATATTGTCATGATTAAAATAGCATACTTCATTGATCACATTTCTCTCAAAATCCTTGAATATAACATTATTAATTATAGCCTGGATCAGGTTATCTACAAGTACGGCTGCAATTATGCAAGCAATTGCTGTGCGATATCAATAAACTGTTTATATCTCGGGTTTTGTGTCTGGCGGTACAGCATTTTCGATATGGAGAGCATTTCCTCTAAATATTGTCTGCTCACATCAGGTCTTGTCATTGGATGGCAGGCTGTTTTGCACAAACCTGCAGCCAAATCTGTATAGCTCTGGATACTTTTCTGCTTCTCTGCAAGTTCCGACTGAATCATCAGACTCGAGTTATACAACTCCAAGGCCAGCTTCAGATTCTCCTGACCTCCTTGCAGTTCACATATTCCCGCCATTTTAGTCCAACTTACACTCAGATCTCTCAAGCTCTCTTCTGTTCTCTGCTTTTCTGCAAGCATTTCCGCAAGCTGAACACTCTTCTCGCACATCTGCCGGGCTTTCTGAAGATTCGCCGCTCCGCCCATTTTCCTGCATATGTCACCCATTAACGAATAGCTCACAAGCAGTTCCCGCTGACTTTCCGCATTTTGCTGATCTTCTGCCAAGATCTGTCGGATTTCCATGCTTTTTTCATACATCGCATATGCTTTCTGAAGATTCTCTGCTCTTCCTGATTTTTCATATGCTCCTCCCATTCTCATATAACTGAAGCCCAGCTCTTTCAGACTCTCCGACGTTCTCAGTTCCCTTGCCAGAAATTCTGCTATCCGAATGCCTTTTTCATACATTTCATATGCCCTTGGGAAATTATCTGTGCCATCCCTCTTTTCATAGATCTCCCCGACCTTGTTATAGCTGATGCTTAGTAAACGCCAGACCGGCGCTGTCTTCACGCTGTCAGTCAGAAATTCTGCTATCCGAAGCGCTCTTTCATACATATCCTGTGCCTTCTGAAAATCCTGCTTACAGCCCAGATTCGAGTACACATCTCCCATTCTGTGAAAACTTATGATCAGATCCGTCAGGCTCTCCACGGTTCCCTGCTTTTCTGCCAGAAATTCTGCTATCCTAAGGCTCTTTTCATACATTTCATATGCTTTCCGGATATTTTGTTCTCCTCCCAGTTTCTCACAAACTCGGGCCACGTTGTTATAACTTATGCTCAGCTCGCGCTTTCTTTCTTCCGAAGAATCTTTTTCTGCCGTAAATTCCGCTATCCGAAGACTCCTCTCGTACATTTCAAGGGCCTTCTGTAGGTTTTCCACTCCCCCCATGTCTACATATACCTGGGCTATATTGTCATAACTGACGCCTAAATTACACAGACTGACTACTTCCCGCTTCCGCCGGAGGGCTTTTTCGTATACTGCGAACAGTTCCCAGCCGTCAGAGCAACCTGTATCAGAGGTATCGTTCAAGGTCTTTTTGTATACCTGGTACAACTCCTGATAATTTCCTCCGATTTCATTATTCCATTTCTTTTTCAAACTATGCAGACTGCCAAGATCCGCACTGTCATTCTGCATTTCTGCCTGGATATAAGCCAGATCCGCAGCCGAGGAAAATATTTTCAGCTGAATTTCCAGTTCCTTCCGAGAATTACCGAAATGCTCTTTCACATCAAAAATAAGAAACGCTGTAAATTTACAATCCGCCTGAAGCTCTTCACCTCGCCTTACTGTCCCGCACAGCCATTTCCCGCCATCCTGAAGAGATATCTCGTATGCAGTTTTTGCTGCCGGACCTATGATATCCTTCTGGTATTCATATTCACTGATATATCTTATAAAATACTCTTTGTCGTCCGCACCATAACAGTGATACGCTATCTCGCCCACACGTATCTCATCCCGGACATCCAGCTTCTTTAAATACTCCAAAATTTCCCCGTGCAGTTTTTTCGCATCTGCACTGTGTTTCCGGAAGCCTTCCCGGATACTCCTGTGGGTAAAGTCCCATCTGCCATCGTCTCTTAACAGGAAGAAGCTCTTCAGATATCGGATAAACAGTGTGAAATCCAAGCTGTTCCACTCAAGTCCCCGGGCAGTCAGTATTCCTTCCAGATCTTTCTCTCTCAAGCCGTATCTGGATAACGCGATATACTGTGTCGCCAGCTCCTCCATGTATCCGCCCAGCTTCCCGGATGCCTCATGTACGATATCCATACACATTTCATCAAGGTTCTCCGGCAGACTGTCCACCACTTCCAGCTGACGCATCATAATCGCGTCGATCCCGTCGCCCTGTGCCACGATTTTTTCGAAATCGCTTTTATCCATCATTACCAGCCGCTGTACGGACAGATTCAGATACAGCGGATTGGATGCCCCCTTCTTTCCCACAATCCTGTCGATTACAGGTTTTGACAATTCTCTTCTCAAGTAGGAAAGGATTCCTTTCACAACTTGTCTTTTATCTGACTCCTCCAGCGGGCTCACTCTCTCCGGCTCTTCCAGTCCGCTGTGATATCCCGGATGAAATGTATCAAGGAAAGAGCACACGGTCTTTACCTTGTCTGACAGATTCGGCGGAATAAAACGAAGCCGCTCCCTTGCTTCATCTGCAGTCAGCTGATCTGCCGCGTCCACCATGATGACCAGTTCCTTTTCTGATTTCTCCACATACCATGCACATAACTCTCTCATACGGTCAGTCCAGCGGTCAATCTCTGTCTGCTCCAGTCCTCCGTCAGCTTTGCCTGCGTCCGAGTCCTGCACCCGGGTCGTTTCTAATCTGCCGCCGTCAGCCTTTTCTTCAAAATGATCCAGAGAAAACCGGTCTTCTATATAACGGACAATATACCGGATCACATCCAACGCATTCCTGCAGAACAGCGTGCTCCCGCAGAACACCGGGAGCACATCTTTTCCTAAATCCCGTAACTGAAGTGCCAGTCTTGCCATAAGGGTACTCTTCCCACTTCCTGCCGGTCCGGTCAGCGCCAGAAGTTTCTGTCCATGCTCCAGTTTTTCTATATATTTTTGAATGAGCCTTTCCCGCGCCCGGAACTGTTCTCCTTTCTGTCGCGCATAATCCCACTGAAAACGCCTGTTCTTTTCATAAGGCGAAAGATCCGCGTACGCTTTCCAGTCGGCTTCCATTAGCTTTTTCACATCTTCCGTTACCTGTGACGCAAACTGCTCCATCCCCTTCAGCACCTGTTTTCCTCTGTCCCAGCTCACCGTATAGGTGTGCAGGTTGTCCCCTGCAAACTTACGGATCTGTGTTTTCAGTTCTGCAAGCTTTTTGGCGCGCAGCGCGTCTTCCTGTCCGTATCCGTCCGGAACCGGACCTTCAAACTCCCGGAAATAAAACAGAGTGTGGCTTAACTGCTCTCTGCTGTGAAGAGCGCCGTATTCGATTTCCAGCGCGGTAACACTTTTCTCCAGGTCATCCAAATTCAGTCCTTCCCGGCTTTCTTCCGCCGCACGCATGGTCTCCGGCTCCGGGATCCAGCCGTAGCGTTCTCCCAGTATAACCAGCATATATGGCTTGCACCGGTCTATCTCGTCAAGACACACAGAGAGGATCTTACTTGATTTCTCTTCACTTTCCAGATTCTCTGTATTCACACCCCAGCGGAGATCACAGAACGACACGCTCTCCCCATATCGGGCGGCATATTCGTTTAATGCCGGCATGACACGCTCGTGAATAATATCACGTTCCTCATGCATATCCCGGAATGTACTTGATACAAAGATACTTTTCAATATGCCTGACCTCCATAATACTTTTCAGCTGCTTTTGAATGATATTCCAATCCCGAATCGGTATCAGGATTTTACTTCCTATTTTTGCGGTAGATCACCGACAAGCCTTTCAGCAGCAGATTATCGTCTAATATAATCTTTCTCCGGCAATGCGGCACGATCTTTTTCGCCAGTCCGCCCGTGGCGATCACCGTCACTTTTCCTTCCAGCTCTTCGCTCAGCCTGTCTATAATACCGTCGATTGCCGCTGCGGCGCTGTATATAGTTCCGCTCTTCATACAGTCGGCAGTGTTCTTTCCGATGATATGCGCCGGGGCCTCAAGGCTGATGCCGCCCAGCTGGGATGCGTGCGCGGTCAGGGAATCCAGAGCTACACCGATTCCCGGGTAGATCATTCCGCCAATGTAATTTTTGTTTCTATCGATCACGCAGACCGTGTTTGCCGTCCCCATATCGAATACAAGGAGGGGGGCGGGATATTCTGCAATCGCAGCCACGGAATCAACAACAAGGTCGCTTCCAAGCTGAGCCGGATTATCAATGCGGATGTTAAGCCCGGTCTTGATGCCGGCCCCTACGACAAGCACTTCTTTCTTTAAAATTTTCTCAACTGCAAGTTTGGCCGCCGTTGTAATCTGCGGGACAACCGAGGAAATGATACCTCCTTCAAGATCTGTCCTTTTGATATGGTAAAGGTCAAGAACATTCTTGATATCAAATGCATATTCAAGCTCTGTCTTTGTTCGCACCGTTGAAAGTCGCTCAACAAAAATGCATTCATCTCCTTTGATGCAGCCGATCACAATATTCGTATTTCCGATATCAATTGCTAAGATCATCGCTAAAATCCCAGCCTTTCTCTCACATTTTTCTTCAGGAGTACTTTGCCGATACACAGGGTAAGGATGCCTGCAATGACTGCCTCCGGAACTCCATTGATCCCGATTATAGACAGAATAACCATATATCCCAATGATACCGCTTTTTCGCTTGCCTTAATATAGGCATCTCCGAAAAAAATATAGATAAGGTTCATGACCAGCAGTGTATTTACGAGAGCTCCTGATATTCCCGCCAATACGAGCCCGATATTGGACACGCCCCGGTTCTTCGTTGTTTCACTTGAAAGCCTGAGTACTAATTTATATACAAAATACGGAACGATTCCTACCAGAATACGCGGGATAAAACAGATGATCACGCTCCCGATGCCGCCGCTGAACTCACCTAAGGTGTAAAATGGCGTAAATACAAATGACGTAGCGCTGGGATTGATCGTGTTATTAATAAAACTCGTCAGACCGAACAGGAAGCCAAGCGCGCCGCCTTTCTTCGGTCCCATCAGCAGTGAAGCGATAATGACAGGAATATGGATGATCGTTGCCCTTGTAAATCCAAGCGGGATATAGCCCAGAAAGGGGGTGAAGGCCATGATGCATATGATTGCACCGAATATCGCCACCTGAACCATGCTCATCGTGCTGTATCTGCTTCCTGCGGGTTTCTGTGTTGTTGAATTGTTCATAATATTGCCTCCTTGTTATCATTCCCTTACGGGATACAATACTTTTGGCGCAGAACTGTCTTCTGCTTATTTACCCTGTTACTCTTTATTCAATTTTTCTCTTTCTTTTTCCGTCCGCCGGTTATGCCTATTGCGTTACGGTTGAACATTTCTGCCGTCTCTGCGCATCTTCATGATCTGATCAAGAATGTGCGAGGCGGTCTCCTCTTTTGACATTTTTCCGAGTGAGATTTCCTCTGAGTCTGTAATCAAGGTCACCACGTTGGTGTCGCCGCCGAAACCGGCGCCTTCTACTCTCAGACTGTTGGCGACGATCATATCAAGATGCTTTTTCCCCAGCTTCTTTCTGGAATTTTCCAACAGATTCTCCGTCTCCATTGCGAATCCGCACAGGAACTGCCCGGGCTTTCTGTTCTCTCCGAGATATGCCAGAATATCATCCGTGCGCTCCAGTTCAATAACAAGATTTCCATCCTGCTTCTTCATTTTCCGGCTGCTCACATGCTTCGGTCTGTAGTCTGCCACAGCCGCAGCTTTAATGATAATGTCCTGTTCCGACGCCCGTCCGGTCACTTCGTCAAACATCTCCTTGGCGGATTTTATCTGCACGACGTTTACAAACCTCGGATCACTCAATGCCGTCTGTCCGGTCACCAGTGTCACCTCTGCGCCGCGCCTTGACGCCATTTTCGCGATGGCATGCCCCATCTTCCCGGTAGAATGATTCGTAATATACCGAACCGGATCGATTGCCTCCTGCGTAGGCCCTGCCGTCACCAGCACCCGGAGTCCCTGCATGTCTTTTTCAAATTCAATCTCCTGCAGGATATGCTCCAGAAGCACCTCGGGCTCCGGCATCTTTCCCGCGCCCGTATCGCCGCACGCCAGATATCCCACAGCCGGGCTGATGACCCCGTACCCGTAATGGGCAAGCGTCTTAAGATTGTCCTGAACCACCGGATTTTCAAACATGTTCGTGTTCATTGCCGGTGCGATCAGTTTCCTGCATTTGCATGCCATCACTGTTGTAGTAAGCATATCATCTGCAATTCCGTGTGCAAGCTTGCCGATCACATTGGCAGTGGCCGGAGCGATCATAACCACATCCGCCTGTTTAGCCAGAGACACATGCTCTACGCTGAACTCAAAATTCCGGTCAAATGTATCAACCAGACATTTGTTCCCCGTAAGGGTCTCAAATGTAATGGGATTGATAAAGTTGACCGCGTTCCGGGTCATAAGGACATGGACGTTCGCATTGAGTTTTTTGAGCGCGCTGGCAAGATACGCCGTCTTATACGCCGCTATACTGCCTGATACACCCAGTAGAACTGTTTTTCCTGTCAGCATAAGTTTCCCCCTTTCTGTCTATTTAGAACCGATCTTAATAAGTGTGAACATCCCGCATCTTCATCGGGATTGCTCCGGTTCGGCTTTATTATATTGTATGGAAGTCTAAAAATCAATTTATGATGCCTGAATTCTGCCGTATTCGGCACATATTATTAAAAAAAATACAAACTATAACCATAAGCAGAGATTACAGGAGGGATTCAATATGGATGAACAGACACGGAAACTTTTCGAAGAATGCAGCAGCGGCTGCAGGATGGCTGTGGAGAGCTTTGAACAGATAAAGGAATATACAAAGGATACGGAGTTCAAGAAATTGATAAACGATTATACCGAAAAGCATCGAAACCTTGAAGATGAGGCAGCTGCTCTCCTCAAAGATTCCGGAAATGAAGCAAAGTCTCCCGGCATTATGGCAAGTACCTTTTCATGGTTCACCACAGAAATGAAACTGACATTCAACAGCGGCAATACTCAAATTGCCAAGCTTCTCATGGACGGTTGTACTATGGGGATCAAGACTCTGGGAGAAAAGGCACACCAGTATGACAAGGCAGACAAAAAGGCGGCAGATCTGGCACAGAAGATCATACGGACAGAGGAAGAACTGATGAAGAAACTGAAAGATTATCTTTAATATTCCCGAAACTTTGTTGTCATTTTCCGGCGTTTTCAAGTATAATAGCGGAAGAAAAGGAGATTTTCATTATGTTGAAATCATATATAGCATTTGACGTTGAAACAACGGGCCTGAATCCGCTGGAAAATGAGATTATAGAAATCGGCGCTTTGAAAGTCCGGAACGGTAAAGTAGCGGAACGCTTCATGGAATTCATTAAACCGGCTGCTTCCATCTCGCCTGCGATCACCTCTCTGACCGGAATCACCAACGAGATGGTAGCGGGAGCACGCTCACGGCGCAGCGTTGTGTCCGATTTTCTCGATTTCTGTGAAGAAGATGTGCTGATCGGACACAATGTATCTTTTGACTACAGTTTTATGAAATGCAGCGCAGCGGCAGACGGACTGACTTTCGAAAAAATGGGAATTGATACATTAAAAATTGCCCAGAAGGTTCACAGCAGTCTGAAGTCAAAAAGCCTCGGCAGTCTGTGCGATTATTATCACATCGAGAACAAATCCGCACACCGTGCTTACCATGATGCGCTGGCAGCCGCAAAGCTCTACCAGACACTGGCGCATTATTTTGAAGATAAAGACCCGAAACTCTTTAAGCCGGTACAGCTTACATATAAAATCAGAAAACCTCAGCCTGCTACGGCAAAACAGATCGCTCTTTTGGAAAGCTTGATCCGCAAAAGGCATGCTTCAATAAAGTGGAATCCAAAGACGATCACACGGAGTGAAGCCTCAAGGATGATCGAGAATCTGCTGAAAGGATGATGGAATTACTTCTTTCACTCCTCTTGATTTAATA
The DNA here is from genome assembly GCA_930986645.1 of uncultured Lachnoclostridium sp. Taxonomy (GTDB): domain Bacteria; phylum Bacillota; class Clostridia; order Lachnospirales; family Lachnospiraceae; genus Mediterraneibacter. Next base: position 42,650 of record CAKNJS010000001.1, on the reverse strand, counting down.
TGATTGCCGTGTTATACTATCCCACGTTGCTAAGCCCGCAACATCCAAGGTCTATCGGGCTTACCGGCGGTCACCGCCGTAAAATGTGCCGTGTGTTCGAGACCTTCCACACGTAAAACAAAACTTCGATTCTTACCTATTTATATAGGTTTATGGTTGATTACTGAGCCATGAAAACAACGTGTTTTCGGGCTCTTTCTTTTTATTCTAATTTATCACTATTTACTGCATTGTGGGTACAAAAGTGGGTATACCCACACGAAAAAGAGGGCAGCAGGCCCCTTAAAATACGCTTGCTATTTTCTCCATTTCCTCCGCCTTTGTATCCGGCAAAACGTGACTATACAGATCCATTGTCATAGCAAGGGAACTATGCCCGAGAATCGTCTTTAATACCTGCGGCTGCATCCCCGCCTCTATTGCTCTGGTGGCAAATGTATGCCGGAACACATGGGAAGTAATCCTCGGGAAGTCGTGACCTGCTGCCCTGATCCGCTTTATAATCCGGTCTATTTCCGCCTGTATTCTTTCCCTGCTCAGCGCCTCCCCTCTTTCATTGCAGAAAATATACTGATTCATATTAACGACCTTAAAGCCCCAGTAATTCCGCTGTGCCTCTATATGTTCCAATATGGCAGCAGTCAGCGGAATATCCCTTGTAGAAGTCCGGGTTTTCGGCGTATCCTCGATATATCCGTGATGCTCAATATATTTCAGTGTGCGCCTGACGTGTATAACATTTGCCTTTCGGTCTACATCCGGGTATTTAAGCCCCTGCATCTCTCCTTTTCTCATGCCGGTACGGAGCATAACCTCAAAGAAATGATATAAATAGCTTTCCTTCGCATATTCCATGAACAACGCCTGCTGTTCTCTTGTCATGGCCTGCCGTGTTTTCTTCTCAGTCTGGCGTGGTAATTCTGCTAATTTCACCGGATTCCGTTCAATTAGACCGTTCCGCTCTGCCTGCTTAAAACAACCATTCAACACAGCAGATACAATTTTGATACTTGAAAGTGCATACCCCTCTTTTACCAGATCATTGTACAATTTCTGAATATGCTCGCCTCGTATATCATTTAAGTTCCTGCTGCCGAGTCTGCTCTTAATAACACTCTGATAATATTTTTCATAGCTGGTATACGTTCCAATCTTCACCCGATTCTTTTTATATTCCTCCAGCCATGTTTTATACCATGCATCCAGTGTAATCCTTTCTTTTGATACGAAAAGACCATGCTCTAGCTTATACTTCAGATCGCGCATTTTCTTTTTAGTTTCGGTTATCGTATCGGCATAAACCGAATAGCTTTTATAGTCGTATTTTATGCGCCCCTCATATCTCCCGTTGGCTCTCTGTCGTATTCCTGATGGTAATTTTTTCCCTTTGCTATCAACTGCCATGTCTGCCCCTTTCTCTGCCGTCTGAACGTCAGTTCACATATTGCAATAGGGCCACATGACAGTATATAATCATGTTGACCCTTTATCGTGTGTATTGGGTTATTTCTGTTTTGCCTCGTGGTGTTGCCGCACCGCGGGGCTTTTAGTTGCTCAGGCTTTCGAAGATCAGTGCCAGAGCATACCTGAAGCCGCTCTCGAAGCCCTGCGCCTGTCCGTAGCTTGTGCCGAGACAGACCAGATCTGACCACTCATCCTCTGATAACGGACCACCTGCCCGGCTCTTCTCGCGCTCAATCTGCTCTCGGACTGCCTCGCCTACTGTATTATCATCGACAGTGGCAGCAGGCGTATTATTATAGACTCTCTGGTAAATATCCTGCAATTTGCTCATTCTCTCACCTTCTTTCTTTTTAAGGTCTCGGAAATCTCGCCTTTTTAGGGACTCCAAAATCTCCGATTTCTGTTATCAACCGCCGCCTCAGTTCTACTGTTGGCGCAGCTCCCCAGGGAGGGCGGTTCTTCATTCTCTCATGCCCCGGCAGTATTGGTAGCACGCCGGAGCGCCGTTCACTCTCTGATCTGATCCCCTGCCGCCCGGATCGGATGTTGCAGCACCTTTCCCGGGAGGGCATGGGTTTTATTGCATCTTCATTTCAATCATCTTCGGACTGAGTGTTTCAATTAAATTAAATACTGCATTCAGAAATCCGAATACAGCCGGTTTATCCTTATTTCCATTCAGCAGCACAAGCTTTATCATCTCGCGTTCGTCTGGTGTTGTGTGATACATTTCGATTATGAATTTTTCGACAATTTCATGATTCATTTATGATTTCCCCTTTCCATCTTCCTGAGAATTTTTATAAAATCTTCTATCTCATCATGATTCAATGTAACCGCCTCTTTTACAAATTCAAACAGATACGGCTTGTCTTTCAATTCCTGCTCAATTTTCCGAATCTGATTACTGCGCTCGATCTCCTTATCTATCTCCCTGTTTCTATCCAACCAACGCCAATAAGCGGCTGACTGTCCGGAAACAACTTTTAATTCATGACCGAAAAGATATTCCGGAAAGACACCAAACAAATTGGCGAGGCGGAGTGATTCATCTGCCGTTATTTCCGTTCTCCCTGTCAGCTTATCCCATGTTTCCGAGTCATCCTCCTTACGATACGGCCTTGGAAGCCCTATATGATCCGCTATGGTGCATATAGAGTAACTGGTTTCTTTTACCTCCGCCATAAGGTTCGGATATTTAAATGTATTCAGGTCATCAACAGTTAAATCTTTTAAGTATTTTTTCATTTTTCCCTTCCTTTCCCCGGAGGATCCATGCTATTATGTAAATGGTATGTTACTGCATGGCTCCGGCTGTGCTGCCCCTGTCAGTGTTTCAGCACTGGCAAGGGCATTTTCTTTATGCTGTCGCGATCTCCTGCACCTGAGAGCGTCCGAAGAATCTCGCTTTGTATACAGCACCATCACCCTTACTTCCCCAGATCAGCTCTGCACCAAACAACGCCCTGCTGCCGTGTATCACTTCATATCCGAGCTGTTTCCATCCGCTCCATGTGTTCGTATCCTCGTTGATTCCTGCTGCCGCTTTCGCGTTTTCAATCCGCTTAGAATTGACTTCCTCGGCTTTCGCTGAGAGCCATGCTCTATGTAAACACTCCGCGAATGAAAGCTGCATCTTACGGTAGTTCTTCCATGCTCTTAACATGATCGCCCTGAGATTGTATTTCATGTTCCTGTCTCCTTCCATTGTTTTTTCTAAGATATCGGATGCATCCGGCCGGATCATCTTCCTGACTATTGCACCTCGTCCACGACTTCGCTCACAGGGATATGGTTTCCGGCTTTGCAGCTTTTCGGGCTGTTCGTTTGCCTTACCTTTATCTTATGGTCTTATTATACATCTATTTACACCAATAGTCTATTGGCATAATTGCTATATTTACACCAATATATTTAGTAATATTGTATATTTACATCAATAGATTTTTAGTTTATAATCTTTATAAAATAGATGCAGTATATCTATCTATAAATTAATGAAAGTAGGTGAACAAATGCCTGAAGAATCAAAAATTAGCAAAGCACAGCAAAAAGCGGTAAACAAATATGTAAAGAACAATTATGATAGAATTAACGTTACTTTTCCAAAAGGACAAAAGGAAATAATAAAGGATCATGCAAAAAGACACGGAGAAAGCGTGAATGCTTTTATTGTTCGTTCTGTTAATGAGCGAATGGAGCGTGACTCCGTATAACCTCTATGCAACTGTCAACACTCTCACCATGAAAGGATGTGTTACCATGCCATTACTGCAACAGAACAAAGAGTATACCATTGATGATATCTATGCCCTTCCGGACGGACAGCGAGCAGAACTGATCGATGGCCAGATGTATATGATGGCACCGCCCACGCGGAGGCATCAGCGGATCACACTGGAGCTTTCAACCATCATCAATAACTATATCAAGGATAAAGGCGGCTCCTGTGAGGTCGATATTGCCCCATTTGCCGTATTCCTCAACGCAGATGATAAAAACTATGTCGAGCCGGATATAAGCGTTATATGCAGCCCTGACAAGCTTACAGACAAAGGCTGCACAGGTGCGCCGGACTGGATCATTGAGATCGTTTCCCCGGGCAGCAGGCGAACAGACTACTATACTAAACTGTTCAAATACCGTACTGCCGGAGTTCGTGAATACTGGATTGTTGATCCTGAAAAGAACAGAATCACGGTTTATTCCTTTGAGTCCGACGATACCGCAGAATATACTTTCTCTGAGGCTGTCAAAGCCGGGATCTATGATGATCTGGAGATTGATTTTAACGCCATAGAATTTTAAAACATTGCCGCTCCGTGCCAGTTCGTGGGGCGGCTTTCTTTTTAGGGACTCACAAATCTACCATTATCCTCATCTCTTTTCCCCTTTTTCACAATTTACCTTTAGAGTTGGAAATGCTTACCCCCTGCCGGTAGAACCGGGGTAGATCGTCCGAGTATGAGGAGGGGGGATCTGTTCAGTCTTTTATTGCCAACCTTTCCGTACCACTCCACCATGTTGTCTTGAAACTCTTTAAGCCAGTATGTGAAATCGGAGCAGCAGAAATATACTCCTCAGAGTATCTCCGATATTTCGTTTTATGCGACCGTCTGAGCGTTTGCAATGCCCTGTTCTCTAATGCTCGCGCTTTACTCTGACTTACGCCTATAGCCTTGCCTGCTGCCGCTCTGGTCATATCATCCAGATAAACATTATAAATTATTGTCGCCTCTTCCTCTGGCAAATTGTCGACCGCAAGCCACAACTCGCGTTTCATCTCTTCTGCATCCATAGCTTTAACAGTAGCTTCTTCCAGATTTTCAGGAGAGGCGATACATTCTTCAAGGCTCATCTCTCCGTCTTCATTCTCTACGGGTTCGCTCAGGCTTTGTATTTGTCCTATTTGAGCCGTTTGGTGTATCTGTCGTAACTTTTCCCGACTCACTCCCATTATCACGCTTATTTCGCGTTCTGACGGTTCATAGCCATATTTCTGCATATACTTTGATACAGCCTTTTTATATTCTTGTACACTATTTCCCATATCAGCAGGAATGTGAATACCTCTTGTTTCGTTGACACACCTCTGCATTTCCCGCCTGATCCAGAAACCACAGTAGCTTATAAACTTCATGCCCCTGTCTGGTTCATAGCCCTGAACCGCATTATACAGCCCGATAAATCCACTTTGCATTAAATCTTCATATTCGGCCAGCCCCGTATATTTCCGGGCAAACACAGCAACGAACTTTTCGCACTGTTGCCATAGTGCAAGCATATTATCAGCCCTGTTTTTTCCTGTCTGAATCAGTGAAACAAGTTCCTCATTTGTCAATATTCTGTTTTCAAGGTCCACATTTGACATGAGCAGCCTTCTCCCTTATACTTTATTTATCAGAATCAGGAAGGGCTTGGCCACTTGCGGCTGGCTCTTTTTCTTCAAGAATCTGTCTTAAAAATTCACTTCTGTACTTATCCGCCTTTTTTCGACGTATACTAACTTCTGGCATAATTACCGGTACAGAGTCCTCATAGATCCGGCTCACAATTCGATCATCAGTCTTTAATTTCTCAATTGGAACATTGCTTGTGTATATCGTCGGCAACAAATTCTCGTGACGCCTGTTTACAAGCCGGAAGATGGCGTTGGAAATCCACTCCTTATCCTCCGTTGTCGCACCAATATCATCCACGATTAGAAGCACAGCCTCCAACACAGATTTTATCTTTGCCTTTGCGCCTTCGCTCTTATCTTTCACAAGCTCTATGTATTCCGGCATAGAGATAAATTTGACCGGGATATCAAATTCTTTCAGAACCTCATTTACAATACAGCACGCCAACATCGTCTTACCGCTGCCTTTCGTATCGGAATAGATATAAAGCCCTCTCCCCTGCTTTCTGAACATATCAAAGCGTTTTACAAAGGCATTTGCTATCTTCTTTTGTACAGACACATCTTCGCCATATTGCATCCAGTCAAAATTCTTTGCAGTTTTATAGACATATTCTTTTGGCATACCACTCCTGCTCCGTCTGCCATCCGCCTGAGCTTCAAGAATTTGACTATCTGGCAAATAGAAGGCATTTGTTTCTCCATAATCTTCAATGCGATAATTCACAAGCACTCCCTTTTGATCTGGCGTCTGTATTCCATGAACCTCAGTCACTACTGCATCCCCCGAGAAACTCTGTGTAGTAATCTGATGCTGGTCGCCTATCCTGATCATCCGATTCGCCATCGTTTTCATCTCCTTTCGTTAGATAATCAGTAAATGGAGTATTTGCACTCAGGAAAGTAGCTCCATGTTTTATATATCTTTCCTCGGTGTGTTTCTCTCTGCACTCTTCCGCATATCTTTGGGCAGCAGTCAGCAGCTCCTCTTCTGAAAAGCCATCTTTTAATCTGGCCAAATAGCATTTATGCGCCTTTGCCTTCTCCTTTTTTCTCGGATATGCTTTCCAAAACTCCTCGAAATGCACACTATAGTTATTACTCTTATCTATTCTATTCTTATCTAATCTATTCTGAGGTTCCGAGGTGTCTCCACTTTGGAGACATTCTGGAACCATTTCGGTTCCAACAGTGGAATACACTCCGCCACTTTGAGTCAGCATCGATTTTTCTCTGCTGTAAATGGTCGGCTTGTACCGATCCCCTTTTATCTTGTTGTTATTAATTCCCCAGTGCGTAACCACAATCACTCCGCTATCAAACGGGATAATATACCCTTTTGACGCCAAAAGCCTGAGATCATCTTCCCCGCAGCTTGTAATCTTAGCAATTTTCTTCGGCGAAGATACAAAACCATCATCATCAGCTCTCATTCCCAACTGAAAATATAACGCCTGCGAACTGGTAGGCATTTCCAGAAATAAATCTGTATCTACAACATCGAGGCAGAACATTCTTTTATTTGCCATCTTTTCCGCTCCCTTCTATGACCTGCTGCCCGGCCGGAATTTTCAAAGCCGCTCTCGCACTCTTCGCTGCTCTCAGAGTATTCAACGCCCTTGCGTCCATCGTCCTGACAAACTCCTGTATCTCCTGCCGGTCCTTCGGTTTCCAGTAACCCCGCCCGGAGCCGGAACATATCACAGCACCGTGATTTCTCTCATAAGCGATACGCTCCTGAAGATCCCGGGCAGATTTACAGCCCGTCAGCCGCACCAGATCCGCTGTACTGATTGCATTTTCTTTTCCTACTGGCAGCAGGCTCATTATTGGAAACTCAGTCTTGCCGGACTGATCCCCTATATGTACTCGGTTATTTCTATTTTCTTTCTGCATTATCTTACCCCCGTAAGTGAATTGAAATACTCATCAATCTTACGGCGATCCCATAATACGCGACGCCCAATCTGCACCTTTGCGCCAATCTCTTCGCCCAGTTTCATAGCATTGTTACGTCCAAGATTTGTGTATGCCCTTAATTCTTCCGTGTCCATTAAGCGGGATTCCCCTACTGTAGCTGTTACTGTTCTGTTTCTCATGATTACTCCTTTCATTTATCTTTGTTTATCTAGCTATTGTAAGCCGTTGTGATATCTGTTACAATAATATTGTAAACTATTGATATATCAAAATCAATCATTTGACATATTCACTTATATCTGTAATTTGATATATTTAAGGAGATAATCACATGAAAAAATCCGAAAAAATAAACCCAATACAGGGGAAAAGATTAAAAGAATGTATAAAGGATTCAAAGCTGACACAAAAAGAACTTTCTAAAATCACGCCTTATACAGTACAGCATATTAATAATATCGCTAATTCAAGGCGTTCAATGACACGGGAAGCTGCTCATATATTTGCCGAGAAATTACATGTTGATGAAGATTATTTGCTTGGAGCCAGTGAATACAAAACCTCTGAGGAAATGCACTCATTTCTAAAGAGTAAGGGAATGCGAAATATGAGTGTTGTTCTTAATTATGTTGAATCAATCGGACTGAAATTCAAACCAATTAATTCTCTATATTGTAGCCTGACCACACTATATAAAAATATCGATCATTTAACACCTTTCATAGATCCATCCTCTTTAGAACAGCTAAAGCAAGAATATGATTTCACCCTGGATCTAAAAAATTTTTATAAAAAGTATTTTTCCCAATACTGTACAATTAAACTATCCGCTCCACTACCAAACACTCCGTTTTTACGAACAGATGATCTTATAAAAGGAGCGCGGACTCTTCCACCCTCAGACTCCCTCTGGGATGATATCTACATCGGTCCGAAAAACATTATAAAAGAGAATTATGATATATCAATTTACTTTGAAGTATATTATAAAGGAAATTTAGTAAAAACTATTTCAGAACAGGGATTACAAAACTTTATTAAAATCTTAGATTCCTATACTATTTGCACCATAGAAAATCTTCTTCTCAAATGAACCCTAAAAAGCACCCTGTCCTACACGGGATAGAGTGCTTTTTTATTTCGGTGTGGGTAAATTGTGGGTACAGCTTGAATTTCAGCCTTCTCCGTGTTATACTATCCCACGTTGCAAAGCCCACAAAAACCAAGGTCTATCGGGCTTGCCGCCGATTCCCGGCGTTAAATGAATCGAGTGTTCGAGACCTTCCACTCGTAAAACAAAACTAAAGGAGAACAAAAAAATGAAAAACAACCAATCAGGCAAAGTGCTGTTCATAGCACAGGCGGCTATGATTGCCGCTATCTATGTCGTGCTGACTCTTATCGGCGCGTCATTCAGTTACGGAGAGGTTCAGGTTCGTATTTCCGAAGCGCTGACCATTCTTCCAGTATTTACCCCCGCAGCTATCCCGGGTGTATTTCTGGGATGTCTCATCAGCAATATCCTCGGCGGATGCATTCTTCCGGACATCATCTTCGGAAGCCTCGCTACTCTGATCGGAGCAATTTTCACATGGATGCTGAGGAACAAGAGTAAATATCTCGCACCGCTTCCGCCGATCATTGCCAATGTAATCGTTGTACCTTTTGTGCTGAAATACGGCTACATGGTACCGCTTCCGATTCCGTTTATGATGCTGACTGTGGGAATCGGGGAAGTGATTTCCTGCGGCGTACTCGGACTGATCCTGTATACAGCGCTGAACAGATACAGAGGAATTCTGTTTAAGACAGGTGCTTAAAGCTTCACTTTGACAATAAAATATTCACCCCGCGTGAAAACAACGGGCGTGCCGCATATGGGAAAACTCCCCATTCTGCTGCACGCCCGTTCTTTATATCCTCTTATCTCTGATCTTCTCCTGCCTGAAGTTTACTTGATATATCCTATAAATACATTTCCGCTGTCTGCAGTCTGCTTTTCCATCGCATCCAGTCCCACGGTATGCGATGCGCTGTCGTCTGGATCGATATAGGTGATATCCGTCATAGTATAGCCTGTCAGCAGCACCGCATGATCCGTTCCTGTCAGGGCGATCACCGGACACCCCCGGTTGATCACATAAAGCACTTGATCCAGCGTACATCCTGTCAGATCCACCTGATGAGCGTCATACTGCTCCATATAGCGCTCGCAGGCTGCCAGCGAAGTCTCACCGCTCTCTTTTCCAAACGCCGCGGCATCCGTGGAATAGACGAGATCACGGTTTCCCCGCTCCCATACATATTCCTGATTTGACGAAATCACCACGCCGGATACTTCATTTGCCTTCTGGACAGCATATCCTGCTTTATCATATACAGCAACCAGTTCTCCCATGCCGTACACGTAGAATTTCTCGCCGCTGTCTCCGCCGCTCAGAGTTACAGTCAGGGGATCCTTTGAGGCAATCTGTCCCGGCTTAAGCAGCTCGGGTGCTGCATCTGCTGTTCCGTCGGCAAATGTCATCCTCACCTGCTTTCCGGCTGACTCTGTTGTGTAAGTCTCCAGAGATACCTTTGTCTCTTTGCGCTCCTGATTATTCGTAATAAATTCCTGTGACGCCGAATTGTACGTATCACCGTTTTTTACAACCCGGTTCAATGTCACCAGATTTCCGTCGATCAGAATGTCGGTTGTATATATATTCTGATCCGTAAATGAATACTGCGCCTCTGTCTTATTATCAGAATTACGTATCTCGATTTCATACATCGGGCTGATCTCTTCCCCTGCCACTGTCACGCCTTTATCTGACGAGCGGACTTTTCCGAAAATAAAATCTCCGTTTATAAATCCCAGAGGACGGACGCCTTCTCCGTCAGACGCATCGATCGTATAAGTATCTCCGCTCTTCAGATTCATCACATTTATCTGCGCGTCGGATGTCTGATACGCCATCTGATGGCCGTCATCCGAGACCGCATACTGATCCTCAGACAATTTTTCTGCCAGAACTGTCTGCTCGTCTTTATCAAGGTCAATCTGATACAGCGTTCCGTCGGCAAGCACATAAAGCATGGATTCGCTGTGATTGTAATACACCATCTTGCCCAGCTCATCAGCTGCGATAGCATAGGATTTAGTACTGGGGATAAATGCCTTCTCCTCGATTGCATTTTCAGCAGCACTGAAATAGTAAATACCGACTCCGACTTCACCTTCGTGGTAACCGCGGTTCATATAACCGTACACGGCAAATGCCAGACTGCCGTCGTCCTCCATACTGATAATCCGCACCGCATGCTGATCATTCTTACTGCGCATGTCGCGCCCCTCCTGATCGGAAAAACTGAACACCTCCGTCAGTTTGTCTTTTTCTTTATTATAAAGCCAGAGATTTCTCTCCTGTACAAACGCCGCGGCAGATTCGTCACTGTTCGTTTCATACTGGATATCATCCGCAGAGGTAATTCCGAACAGGATTCCATTTTCGTCAAAATTCTGTTCCGCTCCCTGAAAAATCTGTTCCATATCCCTGTTATAATCCAGCAGATAGATCGTATCTGCAAGGAAGCGGACGCGGAAGAATTCTTTTACATTATAGAGGGCTGTCCCGCCGTTTTCATCCTGACACGCCACCTGATACTTTGCAAGAATTGATGTGTAGACAGTGTTGCTCTCCTTGATACTCCACTCCACATTCCCTGCAATTTCCGGCTGCAGGTCCCCCCACTGTACATGTGTGATATCCGAATGGATATTCACCGTCTGATACGTTGTATTGTCGCTCTCTTCGCTTGGTTCAAGATGGCTCTGCAGATCTTCGGTTCCGGTCTTATTGATCGCCTTATCGTGAAAATCCACAGCGTACTCCAGACATCTGGACGTCGCAAGATCCGTCGGCATTGCCACTCTCGTATAGTAGCTCACAGGCTTATCTCCCACTGTGAGGATAATCTTGAGCACAGCTTCCCTCACATCGCCGGAAACAGCATTTCCGAGTCTCAGCTCCACAGCCGTGTCCTCCCCGGGCACCTCCGCCTCTCCTTCCGTGTATTTGTCTTTTCCGTCCAGAGAATATACTTCATATTTCATGGCGGTTATATCATTATTATCTTCTTCAATATTGACAGACAAAGAGCCGTCTGCGTTCAGCGGCGTAATTGTATCTCTCATGGCAGTAATATCCATGTCCTGCACATATCCGAAAAGCGGATTCACCTCAGTATTATCCATGTTAAATGAGACCCTTGGCAGGGTAGGCGCCCCCATATCCACAATCTCATCGTCTGTTCCGCTGTTTATAACTATACTGCTGATTACAAGTGCTGCGATAAACACAAGAATCAGCACTCCCGCTTTGATGGCTCTTTTCTTCATCCTTATTTATTCTCCCTTATATCTGAAAGCAGGCGTCCCAGTGTCAGATCCGCCTGCAGAAATTCTTCACATTTTCTGATTTCTTCTGCTGCCTGTTCTGCTTTTCTCCTGCCGGATGTCTTTCCGGAATCTGAGTCTCTGCGCACCGCCCGCAGCAGAATATTTTTCGGCGTATGTTCCATATCGATAAATTCAAGCACCTGCGTCTCATATCCGGACCGCTCGAGATATTTTGCCCGCAGCCCGTCGGTGGCAAGGGCAGCGAAACGTTCCCTCAGAAGGCCGTAATCCAGAACCGGAGCAAGATTTCCCCCGCCGGAAATTCCTGACAGCTGACCGTTTAATTCATGCTGGCAGCACGGTACAGATAAGATCACATCTGCCTTCCAGCCCACTGCCTTAGCAAGAGCATAATCTGTCGCCGTATCACAGGCGTGAAGAGTGACGACCATATCCACATGGTCTGTTCCGGAGTAATCCGCAATATCCCCCACAAGAAATGTCAGCTTTTCATAGCCGTATTTTTCCGCCAATTTTCCGCAGTGTTCGATTACGTCCTCCTTCAGATCCAGACCGATGATCCGGATATCATACCCCTTCAGCTCATGAAGGTAATAATACATGGCAAAGGTAAGATAAGACTTTCCGCACCCGAAATCAAGTATCGTAAGTTCCCGTTCTCTGTCAAGCCGCGGCAGAATATCTTCGATAAATTCCAGAAAACGGTTGATCTGACGAAATTTGTCCGTCCGTGTCTTCACAATCTTTCCGTCCTCTGTCATAACTCCCAGATCATGCAGGAAAGGAACCGGCACGCCTTCCTCCAGAATATAGTGCTTCTTCCGGTTATGGGAGAGATCTGCCTGCCCGGTCTTTACCTTCTTCTTCCTTTTTTTGACCGCAGCCTTTCCTTTTTTACTGATCAATACAGTGTATTCCTCTCCAGTCGTCTCAATCTGTATCTGCCGGAATTGTTCTGCATATTCCATAAACTTCTCCCCGGCTTCTTTTTTATCCAGATTACTGTGAAAGGCCTGTTTTTCCGTAAATGCCTCGAACTGGAACACAAGCTGTCCCCGCTTTTCGAGAGGGCGCACCTTAACCTTTATTATGCCCTCTTTTTTCCGCGGATTACTGATAACCGCGCGGATAAATTCTATATTTAAAACTGCATCCAGCAGCGCTCTGATCTCTTCCATATATACTCCGTTTCTGCCGCATTCTTTAGTCCGCTGTCTTCCCGCCCTCCACAAGGAACCCCTTGTCCCTGAGCATTTTTTCAATCATGTCCAGCGTCTCTTCGCTGTCCGCCTCTACCGTATGATAATGATAATCAGAAGTGATATTTTTAAGCGGACTGGATTTTCCGTTCTTAATATCCGCGATAAACTCGGATACTTTTCTTCGTGATGTAATGTTGAGGGCCGCTGTCAGCCTTCCGTATATCCGGTGGTTTATCATTACATCGCGCACATTTCCGCCCAGATCTACAATGGAATTCAGCTCTTCCTCCAGCTGTGCGTCCGTATGTCTGACTTTAAAGATACGGCTCACTGAACTGGGTTCATTGATAATATACCCTCTGTTTGTAGATATAATGTCATATCCCGCCGCACGGATCAGCGCGATATCCTGTACGATCACCTGCCTGCTCACGTCAAACGCGGCGGCAAGTGCTCTGCCTGATACGGGAGCAGAACTGTTTCTGATCTGCTCCACGATTGCACTCCTTCTGTCTGACCCTGTCATCAGGTCTCCTCCTCTCATCAAACAGCATGAAGGTTTTTCATTGAAATGTCAAGTATAGATGCAGAATGTGTCAGCGCTCCGCTGGAAATATAATCCACTCCCAGCTCAGTCAGACGGGCAATATTTTCTTTTGTCACATTTCCGGAGCACTCTGTTTCCGCCCGTCCGTCGATAATGCGAAGCGCTTCACGCATATCATCCGGCGTCATATTGTCAAGCATGATAATATCTGCTCCCGCTTCCACAGCCTCGCGGACCATATCAAGATTCTCCACTTCAACTTCGATCTTCCGGACAAACGGCGCATATTCCTTCGCCATCTTCACTGCCTTGGCAACTCCTCCTGCTGCCCCGATGTGATTGTCCTTTAACAGTACGCCGTCGGACAGATTATATCTGTGATTATATCCGCCGCCCACGCGCACTGCATATTTTTCAAATATCCTCATATTCGGAGTGGTCTTTCTCGTGTCCAGAAGCTTTGTCCTGCTGCCCTTTAAGAGTTCTGCAACAGAGTGGGTATAGGTTGCGATTCCACTCATTCGCTGGAGATAATTAAGCGCGGTCCTCTCACCGGAGAGAAGGACGCGGATATCGCCCCTTACTTTTCCCATCAGCTGTCCGGCTTTTACCTCATCGCCATCTTTACAGTAGAATTCCGTCTTCGTATCCGGATCCAGCAGTTCAAACACTCTGCCGAACACCTCCAGTCCGGCAATAACTCCGTCCTGCTTGCAGATCAGATCCACTTCTCCTGCCGCTGCCTCTTTCATCACCGCATTGGTGCTTACATCCTCACTCGATATATCCTCTTTCAACGCCTCAAGGATCAGATGATCCGCCTGAAGCCTCATTGTAATTTTATTCATGTCTGTTCCCCGCTTTCTTCTGCATTACTGTTCTATACTGCTGCGCTGACCGTCCTGATCTGCAGTGATCTTCTGTGCCGCTCTTCTGGCAAATACCATGCTCTCCAGAAGAGAATTGCTTGCAAGCCGGTTGGCTCCATGTACTCCGTTGCAGCTTGTCTCGCCCGCCGCGAACAAATGCTCCATAGAAGTGCGGCTGTCGCTGTCCACCCAGATGCCGCCCATAAAATAATGCTGGGCAGGCACTACCGGTATCCAGTCTTTAGTCACATCATAGCCCTCCTCCAGACAGTGTTCGTATATGTTCGGAAAATGTCTGAGGATCGTCTCCTTATCGATCCGCTCCATCGAAAGCCAGACATAATCCGTGCCGTCCTTTTCCATCTGCCTGCGGATAGCCGCCGTCACCACATCACGGGGCTGCAGCTCATCGGTAAAACGCTTGCCGTTTTTATCCAGAAGGATGGCTCCCTCGCCTCTGACAGACTCGGAGATGAGGAATCTCCTTCCCGGTTTTTTTGAATATAATGTAGTCGGATGGATCTGCACATAGTCCAGATGTTCCAGACGTATTCCGTGTTTCTTCGCAATACGGACCGCATCCCCTGTAAGGTGCGGGTAATTTGTGGAATGCTCATAGAGTCCTCCGATCCCTCCGCTGGCCAGAATCGTATCAGGCGCCCAGAGACGCATAATATTCCCCTGTTCATCTTCCGCGGTAATACCGGCGCATCTGCCGTCCTCTACAATAATGTCTGTCATGGTAGTATACTCCATGATAGTGACATTTTCAAGAGAACGCACCCGTTCCAGCAGTTTTCCCGTAATTTCTTTTCCCGTCACATCCTCATGAAACAGAATACGCGGTTTGGAATGCGCCCCTTCCCTTGTAAACGCATAACTGTCGAGAAAGTTTTCCGGCTCTTCTGCCTCTTTTTCCGGCCTGCGTGCGAACCTGACCCCATATCCGATCAGTTCCTTTATGATTTCTCTTGAACTCCGGATCATAATGTCCACGGATTCCTTCCGGTTCTCATAATGCCCGGCCCGCATCGTGTCCTCAAAATAACTGTCATAATCCGATTCATCCCTGAGCACACAGATACCGCCCTGAGCCAGAAACGAATCACTGCTCTCAGCGTCTTTCTTTGTAATAATGATGATCTTCTTGTCCCTCGGAAGGCTGAGCGCTGCAAAGAGCCCGGCAGCCCCCGTTCCTACAATTACTACATCTGCTTTTCTGTCCATTTTTTTCTCCTCTTTTCTCGTATCAGACTCCTGCCTCACAAAATGATCCGCGGCCGCTGTCCCGCCATATCCTACTTTGCAAGTCTTAACATTTCTTCCAGCGGCTTTCTCGACTCTTCGCAGAGTTCTTCGTCCATAATCACCTCATTTTCCCCGGTCTTCAGCACATGGAGAATCTTCTCCGGCGTAATCAGCTTCATATCCCCGCAGACCGGCTCTGTCTCCGTGAAATAAAATGTTTTCTCCGGGTACCGTTTCTGAAGCTCGGCAAGGACTCCCTTCTCCGTACATATGATAAACTCCCTGGCACTGCTTTCCCCCGCATACCGGATAATCCCGGACGTGCTGCCCACATAGTCCGACATATCCAGCACAGCCTTCGTGCACTCCGGATGGGAGAGCACCTCTGCCCGGGGATGCAGTTTCTTTGCCTGACAGATTTCTTCTGTTTTCATCTGCTGATGCACCGGACAGTACCCGTTGTTAAAAATAAAATGCTTCTCCGGCACCTGTTCCGCCGCAAAATGCGCCAGATTCTCATCCGGAATAAAGAAGATGTTTTTGTTCGGAAGAGCTCTGACGATCTGCACCGCGTTTGCCGATGTAACGCACACGTCCGAATACCGTTTCAGCTCCGTCGTAGAATTGATATAGCAGACGACCGCCACATCATCGTATGCCTCCCTTACTCTCCGGATCTTCTCCGTATCAGCCATATGTGCCATAGCGCAGTCGGCGTGCGCGTCCGGCATAAGCACCGTCTTGTCCGGATTGAGCGCCTTCGCGCTTTCACCCATAAATGAAACGCCGCAGAATACGATCGTCTGTTCCTTCAGCCCCGCCGCTATCCTGCTCAGGTAAAAGGAATCGCCTATGTAATCTGCGAGCTCCTGTACTTCCGGCCTGACATAATAATGTGCCAGTATTACCGCATCTTTCTCTCTTTTCAGCTGTTCAATTTCTTCTCTGACTGTCATATGTACACCCCTTTGCTTTTCTGCTGCTGTGAACCCCGCAATTTATTTCAGTTCACACCATGGTGCAAATTATAGCACTTGGTTTTACAGGTGACAAGACACATGAATTTACAAATATTTTACAGAAAACAGTTCCTCTTTCGTCAATACATACAGAAAACCGCGCATATAAATATGCGCGGTCTCATCCTTTTTCCACATTATACTTTTACATATACTGCTCTCGTCCTCTCGCCGTCATCCACCAGCTCCACATTCTGGAAGCTCTGAATATACTGTTTGAACTGAGAAAATCCGTAATCCCTTACCTTAAAATCCCCGAACTTCATCCGGATCCGGTTGCCCAGAGCACTGAGGGCTATACCGTATTTTCCTCCGCTTCTGATCTGCTGCATGATATATTCCTCCAGCATTTCTTTGCGGCTCTTATCCTCATACAGGGTCACGGATACTTTCGTCCCCTCCTGTATCAGCTTCAGCTTCGGCAGTGTCTCAAGGAATTTTGACAGCAGGCTGTAGCCGTAGCGTCTCACGTCAAAGTCCGGATAAAGCTTGACAAGGCGGCTGCCTACTTCACCCAGCCCTGTTTCTCTGTCATCATTCTGATTTTCCGTAATTATTTTGACCACAGCCTCCTCGATCTGTTCTTTCGATACCGCAGACCGCTTCTTCTGCTCCTTTCCGTGCGTATGATGGACAGAGCTTTTATCTTCTCTCTCGTCCTTCTCCATCGTACTATCCTCGAGGAGCAGCTCCAGCTCTGTAAATATATCACAGGCTTTGCGGAACGGATACGGCGTCTTATCCTCCCCCATCCCGATCACTGTCTTTCCGCTTTCCCGCAGACGGCTCGCCAGTCTCGTGAAATCACTGTCGCTGGACACAAGGCAGAACCCTTCCAGTTCACTTGTATACAGCATATCCATAGCGTCAATAATCATAGCCGAATCAGTTGCATTTTTCCCATGGGTATAGCTGAACTGCTGAATCGGCGTAATGGAATTCTGAAGAAGCTCTTCCTTCCAGCTTGCGCTGTTTGGTCTTGTCCAGTCACCGTAGATCCTCTTATAAGTCACATTCCCGTATTTCGATAATTCATCCAGAATCGGCTGGATATACTTTGCAGACACATTGTCCGCGTCGATCAGGAGCGCGAATCTGTCTTCCATGTCATATACTCCTCTCCCTGCATATTTTTCCACCGGAATCTGCCGGCTTCATATATCATATAACTGTGGGCGGATCCCTCCTTCGGTATTGAGACGGAACCCGGATTCAGATAACGGTATTTATTTCCCGCACTGTCTGTAATCTCCTCACATGCCGGTATGTGCGTGTGTCCGTTGAGAAGAATATCTCCGTTTCTCATCGGCGGGAGATGCTTCGGATGCCAGATATGGCCGTGGGTGGCGAAAATGTTTACCGTACCGCAGGCACTTCTCTGTTCTTCCTGCCCCGTCCCCTCTGTTTTCTCTGTCTCTGCTGTCTCCGGCGCCGCCCCCGGCAGCTCAAGGAAACAATATTCCGCCATCACCGGGAACTCAAGCACCATCTGATCCACTTCCGTGTCGCAGTTGCCGCGCACACACAGAAAATTCTCTTTCAACGGATTAAGCATGGCGATCACTTCTTTCGGTGCATAGTCTTCCGGAAGATCATTGCGGGGACCGTGATAGAGAATATCTCCCAGAATCACAAGTCTTCCCGCCCCTTCTCTTTTATATGCCTCAAGCATCTGCTCACAGTACTTTGCCGAACCGTGAATATCGGACGCGATCATATATTTCATACTCGTTTCCTGCCTTTCTCCGCTTTTTCGGATTCTCCTGTCTTATCTTAACATACAGATTTTTTCTTGTAAATCACCCCTTGACAACGGTGCTATACTGTAGATGTAGCAAAGAAATACACTTAACAATACCTATTTGTTCAAACAAAGTTGAAGGCTGCTAAGCGTGATTCAGTGATTGGAGGAAAAGATAAATGAATACTTTAAAAGCTGAAAAAAGAGACATGACAATCAAAGCCAAGAAACTTAGACGTGAAGGATTTGTTACAGGCTGTATCTTCGGCCGTGAGATGAAGGAGTCCATTCCGCTGAAGATGGCGAAAGGCGACATAGACAAACTTCTCAAAACCGAAGGAAAGGGCGGCAGGATCCGTCTTGAAGTAGACGGGGAGCCATATGATGCTCTGATTAAGGAAGTTGATTTTAATCCGCTCAAAGGCGGGGTTGACGAGATAGACTTTCAGGCCCTTGTAAGCACGGAAAAAGTTCACTCCTCAGCAGAGATCCATCTGCTCAATGCAGACAAGCTTATTGCCGGTGTACCACAGCAGATGCTGAATGAGGTAGACTTTAAGGCACTGCCTTCTGCTCTGGTAGAGAAGATCGAACTGGATATCGGAGAGTTGAAAGTCGGCGATACGATCCGGGTAAAAGACCTTGATATCGCCAAAGACAAAGACGTTGATCTGACAACAGATCTGGATGCAACTGTAGTTACCATTACAGAAGTTCATGCATCTGCTGCAGATACAGAAGATGAAGAAGAGGCTGCAGAAGAATAATATAAATATAGCATTATATAACCGGGGAGCGGTTCCTGATGTAGTATCAGTGAACCGCTCCCCGGTATTTTTATTTACAGGGCGTCGTCATCCTCAGCTGCGGGCGTTTCCCGCACGGCATGAGATCTGTACAGATGATGCCGTCAAAATATGCCTGTATCTTCTCTCAATCTCCGTATATAAATTCCTCTTCTTTACTCAATTTCTTCCGGTTCCATACTTCTCACATGACCGTTATTTTTCTCGATATCGTATTTCTGACTGTATTCTTTAAAATATGTATAATATTCCATCCCGTCTCCGGCATACACTCTGGAGTCGTGGATATGAATATCCGTATCCTCCTCAGCAGCTTTCATCAGTGCTGTCATAGCGCCCGCACAATGTGCTGCGATACGCGTAAAACTGTTAAGAATATCGGTAAATACCGTTCCTTCTTCCATGCCGCACATTCCTCTGCTCAGGCGCTTGACATGATCGTGTTTCAGATCATCGCACAAGTTTGTAATCACAACTCCGAGAGGAGCTACTTTTTTAGCCCCCTCCTGATCATCATCCATAAATACCCGGCAGGTCACATTTATAATCTCCCGCACTGCGTCCATTACCACATTCAGTTCATCCCGGGCTTCCTCGGAGAATCCGGTATGCTTCTCATTCATCTCAGAGGACATATGCGCAATATATGCCGCGTGATCCCCTATCCGTTCAAAATCACTGATCGTACTCAGATACAATGATACCTGACGTGTCTGGGTCGAAGTCATCTCCTGTTTCGTCAGTTTCATAAGGTAATCTCCCAGCTTCGTCTCGTATTTATCGATGAGATCTTCTTTTCTCTGCACCTTATCAAACTTGTCCTGCTGATATTCATTCAGCAGATTCATGGCACGATTCACGTTTTTCCGAACCTTTTTCGCCATCCCGGACATTACACGGTGGCACTGGCCGATCGCCAGAGCAGGGTAAGTCACAAGCCGCTCATCCAGCAGTTCAAAGTCTGCCTCGTCTTCCTTTTCCTCCTGCGTGTCTTTTACAAGCCAGCAGACCAGCTTTTCCAGCTTAGATATAAATGGAAACAGGACGCACACAGTTGCCACGCGGAATATCGTGTTTATAAGAGCAACCGATACCGGTGTCATAACCATATCCATAAACGGGAAATGTACGACCGCGTTTACCGTGTAAAAAACAATACCCCAGAATACAAGGCCGAACAGGTCATTCAGCAGGTAGATCAGTGCAGTTCTCCTGCCGTTTTTGCTTGCTCCGATCGATGAGATCAGCACAGGACAGGCCGCGCCTACTCCGATTCCCAGCACGATTGGAAAAGCGCTGGAAAATGTCAGAATGCCTGTTGCAGACAGTGCCTGAAGCACACCGACTGCCGCCGATGCACTCTGCAGAACCGCAGTAAATACTATTCCCACCAGAATACCCGCCAGAGGATTTGAGAACATCGTCAGCATATTGACAAACATCTCATTCTCCCGCAGCGGTTCTACCGCACCGCTCATTGTCTGCATTCCCATCATCAGGATTGCAAATCCGAGCATGATATTTCCAATATTCTTGTAGAGTGATCTTTTACAGAACATTCTGAGAACAATGCCGGCTACTGCAACCAGCGCCGAAATTGTTGCTGTAGACAGAATCGTGGCGATACCGCCGGATCCGTCTATATAGGACAGGCACAGGATCCATCCGGTAATACTTGTTCCGATATTTGCTCCCATAATAATGCTGATTGCCTGTCTCAGCTTCATCATCATGGAATTTACAAATCCGATCACCATGACTGTTGTAGCGGAGGAAGACTGAATTACACATGTAACTCCCGCTCCCAGAGCAACCCCCTTTACCGGGGTATTTGTCATCTTATAAAGAAATGACTCCAGCTTATCGCCGGCTACCATCTTCAGTCCGTCTCCCATCAGCAGCATTCCATACAGGAACATGGCCACGCCGCTGAGCAGGGACAGAATCATTGAAAACACTTCCATAATTTTCTCTTTCGCTATAACTTAAAACCACGCCGGCCTCACAGGCTTCAGCACTGCTGCGGAATGGCGTCCCATATTGAGCACGATCTCACCGTTTTCAACAATATACTCATCATATGCTGTGGTGTACCCTTCCTCATACGTATAGATCAGCCGCTGCATCCTGCCCTCTTTGCTTACGCCCGAGAGCCAGACCGGAACCGTAATTTTCTTCAATTCCTTACTGTTGTTAAGTACCACTACGATCTGTTCATCCTCCTGAAACCGGGCATACGCAAGCACATTATGGTCTGCATGGAGAAGTTTGATCGAACCTTTCCGAAGCGGTTTTTCCTCTTTATGTATCCTTATCATCTCTTTGTGAAACTCAAGAAGATCTTTGTCCTCCCGTCCCCATGGATACGTTCTCCTGTTGTCCGGATCCGTAAAACCGCACAGCCCTGCTTCATCGCCGTAGTAGATCGTAGGAGCTCCCACCCATGTCATCTGAACAGTTACCGCCTCGCGCATAACCGCATGGTTGATTCCTTCTTCGGCAGCTTTTGCCCCCACGTGTTCCGCACGTCCCACAATATGGTTCGTACGCGTAAGAAATCTTGAGTGATCGTGGTTGGAAAGCTCATTCATAGCCACCTGTAATGACGGGGTGAGCATACTGGACATAAAGTGGCGCATCGCACCCACAAAGTTATCCGGATTGCCCCACAGGTCAGTGCGCCTCTCATCACTGTGCTTCTCCATTCCCGTGAGGAACCAGGTAAGCGGCTCCATAAAAGCATCGTAATTCATGACGCTGTCCCATTCATCTCCCTGAAGCCATTCAACCGGATCTCCGTAGTGTTCCGCAAGAATCAGCGCATCCGGATTTGCCTCTTTTACTTCTTTTCTGAAACGCTTCCAGAACATATGGTTATACTCATTGCTGCATCCCAGATCAGCAGCCACATCCAGACGCCAGCCGTCCACATTGTACGGCGGGGAAACCCATTTCTTTCCTATATCCATAATATATTGCTCTAGTTCCGGCGAATCCTCGTACGCCAGCTTCGGCAGAGTATCATGCCCCCACCATCCGTCATAACTGCCGTTGTACGGCCACGCCTCGTCGCGGTTGTCATGGAAGTGGAAAAACTCCCTGTACGGACTGTCCGCACTCACATAAGCGCCCTTCGGATATTCCGGCTGGGGCTCATAGATCCGCTCTCTGTCCAGCCATTTATTAAACGATCCGCAGTGGTTAAATACTCCGTCGAGAATGACCCTCATTCCACGTTTATGCATCTCGTCCACCAGCTTTGCAAACAGTTCGTTGCTTGCTTCCAGATTTCGGATATCGCCTGCCCTTTTCTGATATTTCGTCGCATGGATGTTGTCCTGCGCTCCCTCCGGGAGCAGCTCGCCGCCGTCCGCAACAATCTTTCCGTAATGGGGATCAATGTAGTCATAATCCTGAATATCATACTTATGGTTTGAAGGAGACACAAAAAGCGGGTTAAAATAGATCACTTCCACTCCCAGATCCTGAAGATAATCCAGCTTATCCATAACGCCTTGAAGATCTCCGCCGTAGAAATTACGTATATCAAGCGCCTCCGGCACCTGATTCCAGTCTTTTATCTTTTTACTCGGTGCGCCGATATAGATATACTCTGCATCTTCCACATCATTCGAAGGATCTCCGTTATAGAAACGGTCCACAAAAATCTGATACATAACCGCGCCTTTCGCCCACTCCGGAGTCTTAAATCCCGGAACAACCGTATACGCATAATAATCTTCCCTGTGATCCGATACGCCATAGCGGTTATAATACCAGATCTGCTCGCCGCTTTTGATCTCAAAAGAATACCGGAACGGTTCTTCGCCCAGCTGCCATTCAATCTCGTAAAAGTCAAACTCATCTCCCGCACTGATTTTCCACATGGAATAACTGCGGTCACCAGTCAGAAGGAGCACCTCCTCAACATCATTGTGCGCAGTGCGGAAACGCAGCGTAATCTTCTCGTTTTTCTCCGGCTCTGCTGGAATCACATAATCCTGCGTGCCGTCGCAGAACAGCGCGTCTCTGTTCATAACATCAAGCCTCCTCTTTTTCGCTGTCCTCAAATAAAGCTTCGAACTCGTCTCTCGAAATCTTCTCTTTCTCGAGCAGAAGCTTTGCACACGCTTCCAGCACATCGTGATGTTCCTGAATAATCGCACGCGCTTTCAGATAGCACTCATCAATGATCCTCTTTACTTCTTCGTCTATCGTACCCGCTACTTTCTCTCCATAACCTCTCGATGTATGGCCGAAATCGCGTCCGATAAACACCTCATCACTGTCATTGTCATAATTGATCAGTCCCAGTCTCTCCGACATGCCGAACTTGGTGATCATGGATTTTGCAATTGCAGTCGCCTGCTTGATATCCTGTGATGCGCCTGTCGTAATGTCATCAAATATCTCCTCCTCAGCCACACGGCCGCCCAGAGATACCGTGATCTCCTGAAGCATCTGTCCCTTCGTATTGAACATCTCGTCTTTCTCCGGCAGAGGCATTGTATAGCCGCCCGCCCCGCCGGTCGGTATGATAGATACACTGTATACCGGCCCTACATCCGGCAGTACATGGAAGAGGATCGCGTGTCCCGCTTCGTGGTAGGCTGTAATCCTCCGCTCTTTTTCGGATACGATCCGGCTCTTCTTCTCCGGACCGATACCGACTTTGACAAATGCATGGCGGATATCCTGCTGCTGGATATATACCCGGTTATCTTTTGCCGCAAGGATAGCGGCTTCGTTTAAAAGATTCTCCAGATCCGCCCCTGTAAATCCTGCGGTTGTCTGGGCAATCTGCTTCAGATCCACATCTTCGGCAAGCGGTTTATTCTTGGCATGAACTTTGAGAATTTCCTCTCGTCCGCCCACATCCGGACGTCCCACGATAACATTCCTGTCAAAACGTCCCGGCCTTAAAATAGCCGGATCAAGAATATCCTTGCGGTTCGTTGCCGCCATGACGATAATACCTTCATTTACGCCAAAACCGTCCATCTCTACAAGCAGCTGATTCAGTGTCTGCTCCCGCTCATCGTGGCCGCCGCCCAGACCGCTGCCGCGGCGTCTTGCCACAGCATCGATCTCGTCAATGAATACTATACAGGGAGCATTTTTCTTTGCATCCTGAAACAGGTCACGCACACGGGATGCTCCCACTCCCACAAACATCTCTACAAAATCTGAACCGGAGATACTGAAGAAGGGTACTCCCGCCTCGCCTGCAACTGCCTTTGCCAGCAGCGTCTTTCCGGTTCCCGGAGGCCCTTCAAGGAGTACTCCCTTCGGGATTCGCGCTCCCACCTGTACATATTTCTTCGGGGCTTTCAGGAAATCGACGATCTCCTCCAGCTCCTCTTTTTCCTCTTTCAGTCCCGCCACGTCCGCAAACGTTACTTTGATTTCATTCTGGTTCGTCATCCTTGCGCGGCTCTTACCGAAATTCATCGCCTTAGCATTGGCTCCTCCGCCTTGACGGTTCATCAGATAGAACAGCAGCATTACTCCTGCCAGCGTAATGAGGACCGGAAGCAGCACCGTCGTAAAGATCGAATCTTCCGGGACAGCCGATATGCTGTATTTCACGTCATTCTCATACAGAAGGTCTTCCACATCCTCCACATTTGAGACATTGACTGTCCTGTTCTCGCCTTCCTCTTTCAGCATGAAGGACACCGTACCCGTGGGCACGGCGCGGTTCTGGTCAATATACACATCTGTCACATTTTCTGCTTCTACTTCGGAGACAAAATCAGTATATGTCATCTCCTGCCGGTGTATCTGCATCCGGCTTGCCATCCAGAGCGCTGCTACTACGATCACGATAAACATCAGGATCGTAGAGCCACTGATGCCTCTGTATTTCCTGTTATTGTCCAAGTCTTATACTCCTTCCTATTCCAGACCTTCCACTACCCCGATGTAGGGAAGATTTCTGTATTTCTGGGCATAGTCAAGCCCGTATCCTACCACGAATTCATCCGGGATCTCAAAACCGCAGTAGTCGACTTTCACGTCTTTTACTCTTCTGTCCGGTTTATCCAGAAGTGTACACAGCCTCATACTGGCCGGATTTCTCTTTTTCAGAACATCGATCAGATAATACAGTGTATTGCCTGAATCGATAATATCTTCTACGATAAGCACTTCTTTATTCTCAATAGACTCATCAAGGTCTTTTGCAATGCGCACGACTCCGCTTGAAGCGGTCCCGTCTCCGTAGCTTCCCACACACATAAAGTCCATGGATACCGGCACGCTGATCCGTTTCGCCAGCTCGCACATAAAGAACACACCGCCCTTCAGCACGCAGATCAGATGAATCTGTTTTCCCTTGTAATCCTCACTGATCTGCTTACCAAGCTCCCTGATTCTCTCATCAACTTTCTCTTCCGGAACCAGCACTCTGATCGTCTCTGACATCTTTCTTATCCTCCGTTATTTTCATCTCAAGAATCCTCTTTGTCCTGTTACTGATCTGACAGGCACGGCTCATTCTTCTGCCCGGTATCCAGACGATATGGTGTCCGTCCGCCACAAGAAGCATTTTGTCTCTGAGCTCACGCGGAATTTTCTCGTTAATAAACCATGATTTCAGCTTCTGATGTTTTCCCTGTTCATCCACCGTCAGATAATCTCCGCTCCGCCGTGTCCTCACAGAAAGACCATATTTTATTATATCATAGTCAATCCATTTCGTGTAGCTTTTTTGTGGGATCTCTTTCGCCTTATCCCTCTCGGAAATGTCCGCGAACCGGCACTTTACTCTGTGAATTCCATCCGGCATAAGGGTCTCTCCCGGGATATTGAGCAGCACTTCCCGCATCTCCCCGGCTCCCTCTTCTTTTGTATTTCGGCGTTTCCGGATCACAATGCCGTCATATGTCCGCTCGGCGGTAACGCCGCCCGGCAGATCAACCCGCTTTCCGCACTGTCTGCCGAAAAGTTCTGTAACCGATTTAAGGTGTACGGATCCGATATCCTTTTCGCCTCCCCGCACGGCGGCTATGCATTCCCTGACCAGCTGCTTCTGTACGGCAGGCGCTTCCTGCCCGAATGCTTTTCCGCCGATCCGGATTACTTCGGGCACTTTCTTCTGTCCTGCATGATATGCTCCGTTCCGTTCTTCCTGCACACAAACACAGCGTTCCCGGGCTTTCTGCACCCCCTGTTCCAGATACTGCCATACTTCCAGCGACTGCATGGAAAGTTCCTCCAGATGCCGGACAACACCGGCATTAACCTGTTCTTTCATAACCGGGAGAATATTATGGCGTATCCGGTTTCTTGTATAATCGTCCTCCTCATTTGTAGCATCAGTCCTCCACGACACCCCCTGTGCTTTAAGGAAGCTCTCTATCTGCTCCCGGCTGGAGGCAAGAAGAGGCCGGATCCATCTTCCCTGAACCGGGCGGATCCCGCACAGTCCTTTCAGCCCGGTGCCTCTGGCAATATTAAGGAGAACCGTCTCTGCATTGTCATCTCTGTGATGGGCGGTGGCAATTTTTGTGCCCCCGTCTTCCCTGCACATTGTCCCGAATGCCGCCCTGCGGACAGTGCGCCCTGCCTCCTCAAGAGATTGTTTCCTTTTTGCGGCAATTAATTCCACATCTTCCCGAAAAATACGGCAGGGTACTCCCAGACGGGCGCACAGTTCTTTTACATATGCCTCATCCTCGTCTGCCTCCCTGCCTCTCAGCTCATGATTCACATGGCACACTTTTACCCGAAATCCCAGTCTCTCCTGAAGACTGCAGAGTATAAAAAGCAGGCATACCGAATCCGCTCCGCCCGATACACCCGCGATCACTACGTCATTCTTCTCGATCATGCCGTATTTTCTTATAAATAATTCCGTCTGTTCCACTATATTCTTCATCATATGTAAACTATAACTAATTCATTTTAAATTGTAAAGATGGCAGTTCAGTTCCATGGCACAGCCGCTTCATCCGAAGACCGCCGTCCCTTTAATCTCTCCATATCCCCACCGCCATCACAGTCATATCGTCTGCCGGCTCTTTCCCTGTCCACGCAAGCACCTGTTCCAGCACATGATGTGCCAGCTCCTTCGGATTCGTAATCTCGCTTCCCTGTATGATCGTCTCCAGAATAATATCCTGCTCGCCTGTCGGAAGTGCGTCCAGCACACCGTCTGTAACCATGATTACGAAGTCGCCGTCTTCAAGCCGGCGTTTTACCGAGTCAATATCTATATGATTCATGACCCCGATCGGAAGACTGGTGGAGCTTAAATGCTCTACACTGTCTTTTTTCCGGATAAAGGTGGCGGACGCCCCCGCCTTTATTATTTCGCACTCTCCGGTATAGAGATCAAACACCGTCATATCCACCGTGGAATAATGGATCTCCTCCCGGCCGATCACAAGCGTCGTATTGATCATCTGGATCGCCGCCTTCTCCGGGAAACCGGCATTTAAGAGTTCCTCCAGAAGTTCAATGACCAGTGTGCTTTCCCTGCACGCCGCCTCTCCAGATCCCATACCGTCCGAAAGCGCTGCCGCGTATTTTCCTCCCGGCATTTCCATAAGGGCAAAGTTATCTCCGGACACCTGCGAACAGTCCTTCCCGATTCTGGCAGTACCATGCATAATGTAAAAAGAAGGCCCTTCCACGCATACAACGGTCATATAATCACTGCCGATCATCTGTGCACTGTCCCCCGGAAGGATAAATTTGCGTCCGGCGCAGTCCGTCACCGCGCGCACAACTTCCTTGACAGTAACCTTCTGTTTCTTCATGCTTCTGACCGTAACATGGATTTCGTATTTTCCCTCTCCATTCATAAAAAAATGAGTATATAATACACGCAGCCCCTTCTTTTTCAGAGCTGACATGATCCGTTTTTCCAGCCTTTCATCTGTAAATATGCTGTTTTCGAGCTCTCTGGCGGTATTTTCGATCACATCGGCAAATGTATCCATCTGTATGGCACAACTCTCCCTGCTGCGCGCAATCCTGTTTACCCACATAATATTCTGTCTGGCATCATGAAATCCCGCCAGCATCTCCCTCAGAAAACGGGGCGCCATAATACACCGCTGCATAAGCTTTCGTTTCACTTCCGTATTGAGCTCATTCCCATACTGATCTGCGGCAGAAAGTATCTCATATCCCATCTGATATGTATGCACAAAATTTTCGCCCCAGCACCAGCCGCATTTTTCACATTTTCCGCACACTTTCTCCCTGACTCTTGTAAACATTTCCTCAATCTCCTCGCTGGAAAATGCCTTTTTCTTCTCCTCCAGCCCCATAAATGTCCGCGAGAGCTGTTTCAGGGAATGTGCATATTTTTCAATCTGTTCCACATAGGGGCTGCCGTGAAGTGCCTGTCCCTTGTCCATGCCTGCCGTATCTCCTTTCCGTTGTTTCTTATCGGCCGGACACACATCAGTCCGGCCTTTGGACCGCACCAGCAAAAAACTCCGGGAGAATTCTCCCGGAGTTTTCATTTGTATATTGTCCTCATTATTCTGTTACGATCCGTGCTGCTATTTCGACGGCTTGAATACAATCTCATTGGGATCTACCAGCCCCAGCTTGTCCTCTGCCGTGTCCTTGATATACTGATCCGATTTGACGTATTCTTCATATTCATCTATCTCTTCCGACCGCTGTTTTTCTTCCTCAATCTGCGCCTGAAGCTCCTTCTCCTGATCCTTGTACCCGGCGTTCTTCGCATTAAGGCTTAAAGAACCAATTGCCAGTGCACCCGACAGAAATACCAGCACCATGCAGATCATCAATATACTCTGTCTGTAATGTCTGAGCCGCGTATTTCTTTTCTTCCTCGACCGGCTCCCGCTCTGCTGTCGTCTTGTCTTACTCATTCATACTCACCCGTCTTATCAATATTTTTATACCCCATTGTTAAAATATTTTATCTTCTTTTTCTATACTTTTCAAGGCTTTTCTTAGTCTTTGCACAAATTTTACCGGACAGGCGGAGCAAAAGAGATGCCGTACCCGCACCGCACAGAACCCCCAGCACAAAAAACCACCGGATATTTCCGTAAGTCGTATCATACATTTTGCGGAAAATATAAATGCTGGTGCCGATCCAGAAGATCACATCTTCCATACCGGTTATGAACAGATTATGCCGGACCAGTTTCCTGAACGCAGCCAGTATCCGGTACGCGCACAGCACAGAGACACCTGCAAGCACAGCATATAAAAAGACTCCGCTCTCCGCACCGATCCCCAGTATCATAATCCGCTCCTACTTAAAAAGTTTTGACAGGAAATTCTCTCCCTGCTTTCCTGCCGGTGTTGCGCTTGAATATGCGATACTGTCAATATTGCCGGACAGATCCACCTCTCCTTTTTCCACACTCAGCCTGTTCACATGGAGATCCGTCCCTTTCACCATCATCATCCCCTGCTCCGTCTCCAGCAGGATCTCGTTCAGGTCGAAAGAAAGGACGTCCAGAACCCCTGTCACCATACTTGTTTTCCTATTATTTACTACGAGCTTGTGTGATTTTGCAATACGCTGTTCTTCCATCTGTACTCCCTCCCACTCTGTTTTTAAATATATGAGAGGCAGTTCTAAATTATACCTATAAGTACTGGAACAGGTCGGAAGCCTCATCCTTTTTCGTAGTGTCCTTCAGTTCCAGAACTTTTACTTTCACATTCCGTGTGCCGAACTGAATCTCAATCACGTCTCCCGGCTTCACCTGCGCCGATGCTTTCGCCGGCTTGTCATTGACCATAACACGCCCCGCATCGCACGCTTCATTGGCCACGGTACGGCGCTTGATCAGTCTGGATACCTTCAGAAATTTGTCTAAACGCATAATTTCCCCTTTCTGCCAATCGGCATAGATGCCAAAAGGCACTTACAATGCTTTTTCATCGTAAGTGCCTGTCCTTTTATAACTCACTCTATGATAAATCTGAGATTAGTTGATTGCATCCTTTAAAGCTTTTCCTGCTTTAAACTTCGGTGCCTTGCAAGCCTCGATCTTCATTGTCTTTCCTGTCTGCGGGTTTCTTCCCTCTCTAGCTGCTCTCTTGCTTACTTCGAATGTTCCGAATCCTACAAGCTGAACCTTATCATCATTTTTAAGCTGCTCTGTAACAACATCAACAAAAGCTTTTAATGCTTTCTCAGAATCTTTCTTGGAAATCTCTGCTTTCTCTGCAATAGCTGCGATCAATTCTGTTTTGTTCATGGATAAATTCCTCCTCTTTATTGTACATACATACAATTTCTGTTCTGATTTATTAAAGGGGAAAATGCCCGAACGACCGCATTTTCCGCCTTTATGTATTGTTATAACGGTTTACCCTGCCTTTGTCAAGAATTTTCACCGTTTTTAGGGCATTATTCTATGCCATGATCGGTTTGAGTGCCTCAGCGAGTTTTTCTTTCTCTCCCTCTGCTTCAGCGAGGTCCTTACCCAGTGTTGTATAATAGATTTTGATCTTTGGTTCTGTTCCTGACGGACGGACAATTACAGTCTCATTGTTCTCCAGTTTATAGATCAGAACGTTGGCTGCCGGCAGTCCTGTTTTCTCCGGTTTCTCATAATCTGTTACGGATGTTACTTTATATCCGGCAATCTCTGTCATCGGATTTTCTCTCAGGCCTTCCATAATGCCTGCCATCTTGTCCATTCCGCTCAGGCCCGGGAACTCAAAACTGTCTACTTTGTTCAGATAGCGTCCATACTCCGCATAGATCTCTTCCATTCTCTGTTTCAGCGAGCTGCCGATGCTTCTGTAGTAAGCTGCCATCTCGCAGATCAGCATAGATCCGATCACTGCGTCTTTATCGCGTACATACGGCCCTGCAAGGTATCCGTAGCTCTCCTCGAAACCGAAGATAAAGCGGTCTGCTTCTCCTGCTTCCTCGAGCTGCGCGATCTGATCGCCGATCCACTTGAATCCGGTCAGCACACTGCGGAGTTCCACACCGTATTTCTCAGCTACTGCATCAGCAAGCGGAGTGGATACGATAGATTTCACTGCCACCGGTTTCTCCGGCATCGTGCCTTTCTCAATGCGTCCCGCACAGATATAGTCGAGAAGAAGAACGCCGACTTCATTTCCGCTTACCAGCTCGTAGGAGCCGTCCGGGCACTTCATGGCAATACCGACACGGTCTGCATCCGGGTCTGTTGCCAGCATCAGGTCCGCTCCTGTCTCTTTTGCAAGATTAAGCCCCTGTTCCAGCGCTGCAAAGATCTCCGGATTCGGATAGCTGCAGGTTGTAAAGTAACCGTTCGGATACTCCTGATCCGGAACGATCGTGATATCTGTAATACCGATATCTTTCAGCACCTGAGTCACCGGCATCAGTCCGGAACCGTTCAGCGGGCTGTATACAAGCTTAAGTCCTGCCGTCTTGCACAGACCCGGACGTACCTGACGGGACTCGATCGCATCGTAGAGTGCTCTCTTGCAGTCGTCTCCCACAAACCGGATCAGACCTTCCTCAACTCCCTGAGCAAATGACATATACTTCGCCCCGGTCAGCACATCTGTCTTCTGAATCTCTTCATAAACAATTGCAGCCGCGTCGTCTGTCATCTGGCAGCCGTCCGGGCCATATGCCTTGTATCCGTTATATTTTGCAGGATTGTGGGATGCTGTCACCATAACACCTGCATTACAGTTATAGTACCGTGTCGCAAATGAAAGTGCCGGCACCGGCATCAGTGCATCATAAATTCTTACCTTAATCCCGTTGGCTGCAAGTACGCCTGCCGCTGTCTTCGCAAATACATCGCTCTTAATACGGCTGTCATAGCTGATGGCAACAGTCTGTGTACCGCCCTGAGTTTTAACCCAGTTAGCAAGTCCCTGTGTTGCCTGACGCACCACGTAAATATTCATGCGGTTCGTACCTGCTCCGAGAACGCCTCTGAGTCCGGCTGTTCCGAACTTCAGCGCTACCGCAAAGCGCTCCTTGATCTCTTCGTCATTTCCTTCGATTTTTGACAGTTCCGGTTTCAGATCCGGATCTTCCAGATCCGCTGCCATCCAGCGTTCATACTCTTTCTGATACATTTTTACCACTCCTACCATTTTTTCAGTTGATTTTTTATAAAAAAACCACAATAAATTCAGTACTAATATATCATGTTTCCGCTGAAACAGCAACCGGTCTTTGCTAGATGCCGATGGAAAAAATATTTTCCAGAAAAGCTCTTTTTTCTTCATTCTGGCGTACGGAAAGCTCCAGTTTTTCCACACATTTCTGGGGCAGCCATGCCTTATTGGAATGGTAATATGTGCTGGCGGTCTTCCAGTACTTTTCCGGATAAGCCAGACGCAGGCCCACATATTCCCGCTCCTCCGGGGTCATTTTTCTTACTTCTTCATAGGCCTCCAGCATTTTTAGTCCACTTTTTTGTTTCCATATATATTTTTCCATTATCTTTCTAAGAAAATAGTATAAATCGTGAACCTGAATTCCTGTATGAAGATGTTCAAATCCGGTTACGGCCATATCATTTTCTGTAATAAGCAGATTATGATAGTTATATTCTCCATGCGCCAGACTCCTTTTCCTGACACTGTCATAGTAAAGTTCCGTACAGCCTGATTTCTCCATTCTCTTCAGGACATATTCTGCCAATTGATACATTTTCTCGAAGCTGTCCAGAAACAGATACTCGAACTCATTCTTCGTGACCCTGCCCCTTATAAAGCTTCTGACCTTCTTGAGCTCACGGTTATGCCTGCGGATTTCATCCACAGGATCTCTCCCCGTCATAAGCGCCGGGGAAGACAGCTGCTCCGAATCTCTTGAAATTGTTTCCAGTTCCCTGTGCAGCACCGCAAGACGCTCCGCAGCTCTGAGAACCTCCCTCTCCTGCCGCACGTCGCATTCCCGCCCCTGATACCATTTCTTGAGCATATATCTTTTCCCGTCTCTTGCATTTACAAGCAGTTCTCCGTCTCTCGTAAATACAGGCGTATCAGCTTTAATATTTCCCTGCGCCTCGAGAGAATCCAGCACAAAATACAATAAGGGAGCGCGCTGCCCGGATATTTTCGTCTCCTTGAGCAGCATCGTCCCCTCATTTGTATCGCAAAAAAACGCACCCCTTATCTTTCGGGTGCTCCTTACTTCTATGTCATAACGCTCTAATACTTCCAGTTCGTACTCTTCTCTCATGGCTGCCCCCTGTCACCGCATATTCTGACTCTTTCTAATGTATGACGGGGACAGCCCGAGTATGATTCCAAATGTAATTACAAATTAAGTTTTTCTTTTACATAAGCACAGAGCTTCTCTTTTGTATTGCGCTCAGGTTCATCAATAACATATTCCAGAAGTTCGCTGAGCAGGCTTCCCATTTCCCTGCCCGGCTTCATGCCGAGTTCCATCAGATCGCGGCCGCTCACTGCCAGCTGACGCAGCGTGACACACTCATCATTGAGCAGCGCTTCCTGATACAGCTCTCTCACGGCAATAATATTCTCGATCTTTTCTCTTCTGCGATAGGGGCTCTGGGCTTTTGCATCCGCCATCCTTACCGCCAGATAATACGGGAACAGCTCGACGCCGATCCGGTTCATTGCCCGTCGTACATTTTTCGGCGTAGCTTCCATTCGGTAATCGTGGTAACACACAAGGCGTGTTACTTTTTTCACAGTATCATTATCGAACTTCAGCCGGCGCATAACCTTTCTGGCAATTTCTTCGCTGACCAGCGCATGCCCTTTAAAGTGATCCCGCCCATTTTCATCCGTCGTCCTGACAGACGGTTTGCCCATATCATGAAAGAGCATGGTAAGCCGGAGGATCTTATCTCTTTTTATATTCTTCAATGCACGCAGCGTATGTCCTGCCACATCGTATTTGTGATGCGGCGTATTCTGTTCCACTCCCACCATGGCGTCCCATTCCGGAAGAA
The DNA here is from genome assembly GCA_930986645.1 of uncultured Lachnoclostridium sp. Lineage (GTDB taxonomy): Bacteria > Bacillota > Clostridia > Lachnospirales > Lachnospiraceae > Mediterraneibacter. The sequence goes on along the minus strand of CAKNJS010000001.1, from coordinate 8,628 downwards.
TCACTTTCGTAATTCCCAGTTCATACGCATCCTGTATGCGCTCCGGATGGGGTGATACAAGAAGCTTGACCAGTTCCGTCTGGATACGCTCCGCGCTGATATTCTTAAGTGTGGGAGCAAGCTCCCGGACAGCCTCGGCAGTCTCCGGCTCAATAGGGAAATTAAGCTGCGCGGAGAAACGCACTGCGCGCAGGATTCTTAAAGCATCCTCTCCGAAACGTTCCTTCGGTTCCCCTACGCACCGGATCAGATGATGATTCAGATCCTGCATTCCTCCAAACACATCCACCAGCCGCACATCATCGTTGTACGCCATGGCATTGATTGTAAAATCCCGCCGGCGCAGATCTTCCTCCAGACGGTTTGTAAAACGTACTTCCTTCGGATGACGGCTGTCTTCATAAGCCCCGTCGATCCGGTAAGTTGTCACCTCATAAGCGTCCTTTCCCAGCAGCACAGTAACTGTTCCGTGCTCAATTCCGGTATCAACGGTTCTGCGGAACAGCTTCTTGATCTCTTCCGGACGAGCAGAGGTAGTTATATCCCAGTCTTCCGGTCTTCTCGCAAGGATCGAATCGCGCACACAGCCGCCCACGGCGTACGCCTCATATCCGTGAAGCTGCAGATTATTAATAATCATCAGCACTTTTCTCGGCAAATTTATCTTCATCCTGAAACTCTTCTTTCCTAAAATATATCATGCAGCTATTTAAGTTTCGTCCGGTCTGTCTCCGGACCGGGAAGCTCCCTGAATGGACTGCAGTATCTCTTCTTCCCGTCTGTGACAGGATAATATTATAACCTGCTTTTCCTGTCTGCTCAACCATTTTAATACAGATTCAAGCCGTTTGTCATCATAAAATGCGAATACATCGTCAAGGATAACCGGCATGGGCTCTTCCGAAAGTATTTCCGAAGCCGCCATCCGGATTGAAAAGTATATCTGCTCTATCGTCCCTCTGCTCAGACGTCCGGCAGGGATCTTCCTTATTCCGTCCCACACAGTGATCTCCCCCTGTCCGCCTGTCTCAAGGGTGCAGTACCTGCCGGCTGTGACAGCCGCAAATATCTCGGACGCCCTCCTGTTCACCCGGCGTTCCATGCCGTCTCCGGTCACCCGGGCCGCTTTCTCCAGCTCAGAAGCCGCCTTTTCCAGTGCCCGGCACTTCTCCTCCAGCCTGAGCTGTCGTTCGCTTCTGTCTGATTCTTCATACTGCTCCTGCAGGTTTTCGTATCTGATCCTCTTTTCCCGCTGTTCAGATCGGATGCGTTCCAGCTCCCAGACCTGCTTTCGCTCCTCCGATTCTCCGCGGTTTTTCTTTCGCGCATCGGCTGCTGCTGTCCGTACACCGGCCGTCGCAAGGATCACTCCCGCCATAAGGCACACAATCAAAACGCCTGTCCTTCCGGCTGTCAATGCCGCCAAACCTGCACAGATTGCCAGAAGCCCTGCTGCCGCCAAAACAAGCCCCCGGGCATACACTCCGGGGGAAGTCTCTTTCCGGACGCTGCGGGAAGCGACTTCCTCCTCCGTTTGATCTTCGGCACAGTTTTGAACAGCATCTTTATATTCCTGATCCAGCCGTTTCATGTCTTCTTCCAGATATCTGCATTGCTGCAGGAGATTCTGACGCCTCTCCTCCGATGCCCGTACTTCAGCCCTGAGTTCTTTCTGTGCAGACTTCCGCTTCTCTTCCAGATGCTTCAGAGCCGCACTCAAGTCGTACTCTCCGCCTCCGGTCTCGTAGTAATTTGCAGCGTAATTCGCCAGCGCATCAGACAGTTCCTGCCCTGGCCGGGCTTTCAGCTGTCCGATGGATACCGTATTGTCAAAAAGTTCTCCTGTCATACCGCCCAGCAGCATTTCCAGATCCCCGTGTTCCACAGAAAGCTCCTCTCCGTCATCCTCACAGATCAGAGAAGTGTGCTTTGTCTGACGGGCAAAGTTTCTCTCCAGCCTGAAACTGCGTCCGCCACAAGTAAACCGCATAACTCCGGCATATCCCCCCGGATTATCCCAAGGTTCATAACGGCTGAAAGCATCCCGTGACGCCGCGCGCCCGCGCCCTCTCTCCATGCCGAACAGCATGGCTCTTACAAATGCATGCAGCGTAGTTTTTCCGAATTCATTGTCTCCTCTTATCACCTGCACGCCGTCTCTCAGGTAGAAATGTACCTCTGAAAGTTTTCCGAAATTTCTGATATACAGTTCTGTTATTACCATGCCTGCTCCTTCACTGTCTGCTGCTCAGCAGCGCTTCCACACCTTCGCACAGTGCCTGATATTCCACGCTGCCTTCCCTGCACCCGCGGAACCGGTCAATATATCTGCCGAGAATCGAATCCCTGTTCTCTGCGCGAAGTTTCTCAAAGTCATAGTCCGGGCTTGTTCTGTCCAGTATTTCCAGTATATTCCAGTCTCCCGCCATACGTTCTGTATCCAGAGAAACATTTTGATCCCGTTTCCCGTCCAGTACTATTTTGTAAATATTTTCATTTCCATATTCACTAATTTGTTCTGCCACCCGTTTTTTCAGACTTCCTGTCGTGTCATTTCTGCTGACCGGGATCTGAAGATGTATATATTCTCTTGATGCGCACGGCACCCACTGTGTCTGCACGCCGTGATCTGTAATCATGCCTTTCACATAGCCGTGTTTTCCCGTGTCATTCTTATCCACCGGTTCCAGAGCTCCGGAATAAATCATCTGATTTTCCTGCAGCACCTGCGGCTTATGGATATGGCCGAGCGCCACATAGTCAAATCCGGATTTTTCCAGAATGCGCCGGTCAAAAGGAATATGTTTCTCGTCACCTCCGTGGGCCAGAAGGATCTCATACCTGCGCAGTCCGGGCGCACTTACCGTATCATACAGCGGGCGGCTGATCTCCCTTGTATGATAGCTCAGCCCGTACACTGCGGTCTGAAGTTCCGGGAAATCAGCATACTGCAGTCTCTGTCCGAACAGTGGATATACATTTCCGCCCCACGAAAACGTCCGGTAATTGGAATCCTTGCCAATATAGTCATGGTTTCCCGCAATAAGCACCACTTTTGTATGTGTCAGCTCTGAAAACAAATAGTCCGCTTCTTTTAGTTCCCTGACCAGAGGCTGGCGGTGAAACAGGTCTCCTGCGATCAGAAGCAGATCTGTCTGCTCGTCCTCGCACACCTGCAGCACCCGCTCAAATGTATCCCACAGCTCGCGGGGGCGCGCTTTGCTGTACAGCGGCCCTGCATCAGGCCGCGCCCCGAGATGTACATCCGCAATATGGATAAATTTCATCTTATTTCTCCTTCCGGCTTCCCTGTTTCCCGTCTTTTTGGTCTTATAAACGAAGAGGGCGCATACCGTCTGCTCTGCCGGTCCACTGCGCCCTCATCTTTTCTGTCTGATATTTGTTTCTGCCGTCTCCCGGAATTACAGCTCACAGTTATTTACTGTTCTCGGGAACGGGATCACGTCGCGGATGTTAGACATACCTGTAAGGTACATTACACACCTCTCGAATCCGAGACCGAATCCTGCGTGTCTTGTAGAACCGTATTTTCTCAGGTCGAGATAGAAACTGTAATCCTCTTCCTTAAGCCCCAGCTCTTTCATACGGTTCAGGAGTTTTTCATAATCATCCTCCCTCTGGCTGCCTCCGATGATCTCGCCAATCCCCGGCACAAGACAGTCCACGGCCGCCACGGTCTTCCCGTCATCATTCTGCTTCATGTAGAATGCTTTGATCTCCTTCGGATAATCTGTCACAAATACCGGGCGCTTATAGATCTGCTCTGTCAGGTATCTCTCGTGCTCTGTCTGAAGATCGCATCCCCACGACACCTTATACTCAAATTTATCATTGTTCTTCTCAAGAAGCTTAATTGCTTCTGTATATGTGATGCGCGCAAAATCAGAATTCGCCACATTATGAAGTCTTTCAAGCAAGCCCTTGTCCACAAAGGAATTAAAGAAGTTCATTTCCTCCGGTGCATTCTCCAACACATAATTGATAATGTATTTGAGCATGTCCTCAGCCAGATCCATATCATCTTCCAGATCTGCGAATGCGATCTCCGGTTCGATCATCCAGAATTCCGCCGCATGGCGCGTAGTATTAGAATTCTCTGCGCGGAATGTGGGTCCGAACGTATAAATGCTGCGGAAAGCCTGCGCATAACTCTCGCCGTTGAGCTGGCCGCTTACAGTAAGGCTTGTCTCTTTTCCGAAGAAATCCTTCGTGTAATCAACTGTTCCGTCCTCATTCTTCGGCACATTCTCCATATCCAGAGTCGTCACCCGGAACATCTCTCCCGCGCCCTCGCAGTCGCTTCCTGTGATCAGCGGTGTATGAACATATACAAAACCTCTCTCTTGAAAGAACTTGTGGATTGCATAGGCCGCCAGCGACCGCACACGGAATACCGCCTGGAATGTATTCGTTCTCGGGCGAAGGTGGGAAATCGTCCTCAGATATTCAAAGCTGTGGCGCTTCTTCTGCAGCGGGTAGTCCGGCGCGGACGCCCCTTCAACCTGCACCTCGTCCGCCTGAATCTCAAACGGCTGCTTTGCCTGCGGTGTCGCCACAAGCGTGCCTGTCACGATAATTGCCGCTCCTACATTTAATTTTGAAATCTCGGCAAAATTCTCCATCTTATCATGATAAACAACCTGAAGCGGCTGGAAATAAGAGCCGTCGTTTACCACGATAAATCCGAAGGTCTTGGAATCACGGAGACTGCGGACCCAGCCGCCGACCGTAATCTTCTTATCAAGGTATTTTTCCCTGTTCTTAAATAAATCCCGAATCGTTGTCAGTTCCATATCAAAAAACTCCTTATCGCAATATTCACACATTAGTATAACACTGTGGAACGCGGCAGTAAACAAAAGATTTCAGCCCCGCAGCGCCGGTGCTGAAATCTTTTGTCCACATCATCTGCCATATAAACGCATTACCATCTCTCTTCTTCCCACTTCAGGATATTTCCCGTATCTGCATCAATCTCAAATTCATACTCCATCCCGTTATACTCAATGTCGCCTTCGTAGATATACCAGCCATCATCCCGTTCAAGCTCAATGGAAATATTCCGTGCCGCTGCTCCGGGCACTCTGGCAAGTGCAATATTCTGAGCTTCTTCCAGAGTGATCGATACATTTGCCTCACCGGTTGTCTGACTGCTGTCCGCCGTATTTCCGTCATCCGCAGTGCTACCCGCATCCTGCTGCCCGTTTTTCAGCTCGTCAATCTGCTGCTGAAGAGCATCGATCTCTGCCTGAAGTTCTTCCTCCGTCTGTGCTCTGCCGTCATCCGTCTGACGAGTCCGCTGCACGTCACGATTCATCCCGCATCCTGACAGGACAGCAAACGATAATATAATTCCCGTAAGAATTACCACGTATTTTTTCCGCATCGGCAGTTCCTCCTTTCTGCGTATGACTATATTATATAGGAAAAAGATTAAAGCAGCATTAAAAAATATAAATACCTCCGGTATCAGCACATTTTCATCAGACGCACGTAGAACTCTGCAGTTCTCACCAGTGTCCCGATCGGCACCCCTTCATTGTTTCCGTGAATCATGCCGCGTTCTTCTTTAGAGAGCTTCATTGCAGAAAACTTGTAGACTCTGTCCGTGATCCGGCAGTAATGCCACGAATCGCTGCAAGCCATCATCAGATACGGGGATACAATCGCATCCGGCCATGTATCTTTCACTGCCTGACACAGCCGTGTATACTCCGCGCAGTCTGTGTCCGACTCAGCAGACGGGTTTCTGCCCTCATAGACCGATACTTCAATATCAGGGTTATTGATCGTCTTCTCGAGATATGCTTTTGCAGACTCTACCGTGTCCGTCCCCATGAGACGGAGATTCATACCCACAGAAGCGGCCGGCGGAATTACATTAAACGCCTTCCCGCCCTGCATCTTCGTCACGGCACAGGTTGTCCGCAGCATGGCGTTAAGCTCGCCGCCTGAGGCGCGGCACACCAGATCGAACAGTGGCTTCATGCACCACATATTTGCAAAGAGTATTTTATAGCCGAATCCGGAATGCCGCCCAAGAATATCAAGCATCTCTTTCACCGGTCTGGTCAGCTGCCGCGGGAACGGATGCTTCTCTACATCCACTACCGCCTGAGCAAGCTCTCCCACAATCGTATGCACCGGCGGCATGGAGGCATGGCCGCCTCTGCTTTTTGCTTTAAATTCAATATTTGTGAGTCCTTTTTCAGCAATCCCGATCAGAGCGCATTCCCCCGGAACCCCCGGGAAAGCATTTTCCACAACAGCTCCGCCCTCGTCAACTACCAAAGCCGGCTTGATGCCTCTCTCTTCAAACAGATCCACAATCGCAGGGCAGGTCGGCCCGTTGATCTCCTCCTGTCCGGAAAATGCCAGATAGATATCATGTTCCGGCACAAATCCTTCCCCGATCAGCTTCTCCGCCGCCTCCATAATACCGCAGAAAGTCCCCTTCGTATCAAGAGTTCCCCGCCCCCAGATCATCCCGTCTTCTACAATTCCTTCAAATGCAGGCTTGTCCCACAGGGATTCTTCGATTGGAACCACGTCATAGTGAGCCATCAGTACAACCGGATCATCCGAAGTTTTTCCCTTCCAGCGGTAAAGCATTCCGTTGACTCCCGCGAACTCGCGCGGGCAGGTCTCATGCACTTTCGGATAAAGCTTCGGAAGGAGATCCTGAAACTTCTTAAACTCTGCCTTGTCAATCAGGCTTTCATCATTATAAGAGACTGTTTTGCAGCGGATCATTTCCACCATATCGTTTACAATCTTCTTCTCGTCAAGCTCTACTTTCTCCTCCGAAGGCCTCAGCTCTGTGTGCGGCCGGAACATCGCCGCACGGATCAGAAGCACTGCGAAGAAAAGCACGATAACTGCAAGTAAAATATATAATATGATCACGTTCCTGCAACTCCTTTCACAGTTTTCCTTTATTATACAGAATTCTCGCTGCCCCGATTGCAATGATCGCACCTACCGGAACAAGCACGCCCACCGAGCCTGACAGAGACGGAACACACAGGAACAGCACTACCATAAATACGAGCGGTGCAATTGAGATTTTCCAGTTCTTGCTTACATATACGACCGCAAGCCCTCCAAACAGCGCCGGCAGGATATTGTCGAAGGCCGGCTTAAGCGTCGGGGAGTTCAGAATCGGAGTCAGCGGTACAAGCAGAGCCACTCCTATGGCGATGATCACTGTCGTCACAATAGAGGATGTGGCCACCGCAATCGTAGAAATGACCTCTCCTTCTTCCGTTCCCGGCTTCACCCGGGCATTTTCCATAGCCGTCAATGCTGCCGGCACTTTCAGATTGGTCAGATTTCCTGTGACAAATGCAAGATAAGAACCTGCCGTTCCCAGCATGGGCACAAATGTCAGCACCTCAATGAGACCAACTGTCCAGAAGATCGGCGCCACGCCGATCAGTCCTTTAAGTACAGGAACAATTCCCGGCCACGCATCATAATAAATGCAGGCCGCAATCGGATAAGCAAAAATCATGCCCAGCGCACTCAAGATCCAGATTCTTCCGTACAGGTGCGTCATATCTTCGTAGCTTCGTCCGCCTGCAGGATTTGATGTTTTTGTATTTTTTTCTTTCATTTCGCTCATACCTCCTTCAAGCTCATACGATCAGCGGCGTAATCACCGCGGCAAATGCCATAGCGCACAGCATACTGATGGGAAGTGCATAGTTTTCCAGCCATTTCATGCCGCATTTCTTAACAAGAAGTCCACAGACTCCCATGACAAATGCGGAGAACAGCAGGACGAAAATCGGAATCCATCCCGCAAGTCCCGAACGGATATCCGCAAATACCATCCCGAGGAAAGCGGAAATCATGCCGAGGAAAAGAGCGGTCATCAAAATATCGCCCCACTTGCTGTCTTTGTTCTTGATCTTCATCAGTCCGCCCTGTATCTTTCGAATAAAAAGCGGAACCCAGATCAGTCCCGGAAAGATTCCCAGAGTCATCACCCATGCGATCGCCGTGTAGACCTGAGGATCAGTGATCGTCTCGGACAGAGCCGTAATACCCAGTGCATTCGCCGTGGTCGTTGCAGCAGGCAGTTCATAGGTAATAGCGCCGATCACACTTAAGCGCAGCCACGGAAGCGGAAGTCCCAGAAACTTGGAAAGTGTGATCACTCCCAGCAGGATCGACACTGCCGGGGCAAAGGTGAAGACCGCAGTAGAAAGAATCGTCTTCTTAATCTGCTTCATGTCCATTCCCAGTGTCCTGCCCCTGCGCCACGCTCTGACAAGGAAAAATACCGACTGGGCGATTACAAAAACAATAACCAGTCCTGCAAGGATAAATAGAAAAGTACTGTTCGGATCAAACATAGTTTCCCTCCAATCTCATTTTTTAGACGATTATTATTTTATCATAAGGGAGGCTCTGAGTCATCCGGTTTCCCTGCATAATACCATTTCATAAAAGCAGAAATTCCAGCCGCCTTATTTCCACCTTATTTTTATCCTGTTTTTTATATATCCGGGCAGTAAAAAATCCCGGAAAATATTGATTTTCCGGGATTTTTCGAGAGGCGCAGACCGGATTTGAACCGGTGAATCAGGGTGTTGCAGACCC